>NZ_JBDGLR010000004.1:0-563985 GCF_057655755.1 Lysobacter sp. Soil_N_51
CGGGACATCCATGTCCCGGTGGCGCACGGCGTGCATCCTGCACGCCGCCCTTCGGGTGTGCGTTTGCTAACGCGAGTTATAAGCCTCGCAGCGCTGGATGTGCGGGAGGAAATCGGGGCTTAAAGCTAAAGCGGAGCCGAAGCGAAACCAAAGCCAAGGCCGAAGCAAAAGCCAGAAGACCGCACACGCGTCGCGCCGGACCTCAGTCCACCAACTCACGCATGTAGCGCATCAACCGTTCCAGCAAATCCGGATCATCCACCCGCGGCTGCGCCGCCATCGCCGAGCGCGCCCGCAACTCCGTCGAGATGCCCGGCATCGGCTTGGCCACCGCGCCGAAATCGCGCACGATCCCCAACGGCGCATAGCCGCTGTAACCGGGAAACACCGTCGACAAATTCGCATTGCCCATGCGCTTGACGAGAATCTCCGACAACACCCGGCGATGATCGGTGGTCACCGGCACGTCGCCGAAATGCGGCGACAGGATCTCCGGATCCAGGCCCGACCACGAACCGTAGAAACGCCGGCCGTTGACCGCGCCGCCCAAGACCAGCACCGGATTGCCGTAGCCATGGTCGGTGCCACCGTTGGCGTTGGCGCGCACGCGCCGGCCGAATTCGGATTGCACCACGACGGTTACGCGTCCGGCGTGGCCGCTGGCGTCGAGCGCGGCGTAGAACGCCGACAGCGCCTGCGACAGTTCGGCGATCTTGTTCTGGTAGTAGTGATAGCCGCTGCCGGCCGTGCCCTGGCCGTCGTGGGTGTCCCAGCCGCCCAGATCGAGCGTCGCGTAGTGCAGGCCCAGGTTGAACTGGACCGATTGCGCGATCGTCCACATCTGCTGCGCGAAGGCGCCGGTCGGCCAGCCCGTCGGCGGCGCGCTGTAGGTCTGCTGGGCGATCACTTTCAAGGCGCGATCCGCGCGTTGTCCGCCCAGTTCCAGCGCGGTGCTGCCGTTCCACAGCGCGGCCAGGGTTTCGTTGACGCCGGCGAATCCGGTCGGCGCGCCCGCGCGCACGGTCTGCCACGACCACGCGCCGGCATTGAGCGCGAAGTCGGACGGACTGGCCATGGTCAGCGCCTGCACCGAGGCGAGCAGTCCGACCGGTTGCCGCGCGCCGACACCGAGCGCCGGCAGTTTTTCCGCGCCGTTCAACTTCGGCTGGGTGTTCATCGCGCGCGCGAGCCAGCCGCTACCGATGCCCTGTTGGCCGGGCGTGCCCAGGTCGATGTACAACTGCGCGTCGAAGTGGCTGCGGGTGACGCTGGTCAACAAGCCGCAGGCATGCACGATGCCCAGATGCCCGGCGTTCCACAGATCGCGCAGGCCGCTCGCGGACGGATGCAGGCCGAAGCCGGTGCCCGCGCCGCTGGCGAGGGTGAGCGGCAGCGCGCCGTACGTGCCGGTCGCGGCGATCGCCAGATTCGGCCGCGCCTGCTCGTAGAAACCGCGGTCGGCGCCGTCGATCGGCACCACCAGGTTGAGGCCGTCCAGGCCGCCGCGCAGGAACAGATGCACGACGGTGTCGTGGCCGTTGGGCGCGGCGAACGCGGAATCGGCGAACAGCAGGGCGGGTCCGCCCACCGCGCCTGCGGCGGCGGTGGCGCAAGTGCCCTTGAGGAATTCGCGTCGGGTCAGGGTCATGTCGGCGTCCTGGCTGAGTTACGGCTAGCGGCTGAGGAATTCGGGCGACATCAGGATCAGCGAGACCATGCTGCGCAGACGTTCCTGGTTGTAGTGCCGCTTGAGATCGGTCGCGGCCCAGGTGTTGGTGTCGGTGATCACGTAGCTGGCCGGGTCGCCGTTCTGGGCCATGAAGGCGATCAAGGTCTGACGGCGCGCCGCGGTCGGTGCGTAGCCGAGGATGCGCTGACACCAGAAGTCGACCAGCTTGGTCGCGGTCCACGACGGCACCTGCGCGCGCGTGGTCGCCAGGATCGGCGCCAGCGGCACGCCGTTGTCGCTGGTCTCGGTCAGCCAGTTGAGGATCTTCCAGGTCATCGCGTAACTGCTCGAACCCGACCACGCCTGCTGCGTATCCGGATAGCCGTTCGGCGCCGGCCAGTCGTAGGGCGCGTGGCCGGTGAAGCCCATGCGCCAGGCGAATTCGTCGCTCTTCGCGGTGCCGACGTTGAGCGTCCACTCGCTGCCGAGCGCGCGCATCGCCGCGGCCACCGCTTCGAACGGCCGCCGCGATTTCGCGCCCCAGGTCTGCGCGAACGCGGTCGAGGTGAGGATATGCCGCAGAGTCAGTTCGATTTGATTGGCCGCGCGCCAGTTCTGCCGGAAGATCGTCGCCGCGCTGGTGACCAGCGCCGGATCGGGCGTGTCGCTGACGAAGCGGCGAATTATTTTCTTGCAGATGAAGCGCGCCACGCCCGGATGGCTGGCGAGACGATCGAGCACGTCGCGGCCGTCCTTCAGCGCCGGCTGCTCGGGATAGAGCATGCGGCCGAGCAGGAATTTCGGACCGGCGTCGTGCCAGGCCTGACGGTAAACGAAGCTGCCGTCGTTCTCGGCCGGGTACTGCCAATGCCCGTTCTTGACCGACCAGCCGGTGAAGGCCGACGCGGTTTCGTACACGTCGATGTCGGTGTAACCGGCCGGATAACTCGGGTCTTCCGCATCCGGCGGCACCTGGAACGGGTCCATGAAACCCAGGTAATGTTCGGCGCCGAGGGTGTGCAGCTCCAGCAATTCCCGGGCGAAATTCTCGTTCGGGCCGGCGCGGGTGTTGGATGCGTTGTCGAGGTAGTAGAGCATCGAGGTGCTCTTGGCGACCTCCTCGAGCATCACCCGGAAGTTGCCGAACGCCTGCGGCCGCAGCACGTCGCGCTGATAGCTCACGTACACCGGGCCGGCGTCGTAGTCGCTTGCGGTGACGTTGAAATGGTCGTGCCAGAAATTGACCATGATCTCGCGCAGCTGGCGCTTGGAATGGACCGCGCGCACCAACGCGGCGCGCTGCGATTCCCAGGCCGGACGCATGCGCACGTCATAGGTCGGATCGGCCTTGACGTGATCGTTCCACAACTGGGTCAGCGATTTGCCCAGGGTGGTGTAGCCGGCATTGGTCAGGCGGGTTTCGACCGCGCTGTCGTCGATCGCGGCCCAGTCGAGCTGCCAGTCGACGTAGTTGGCCAGGCGCTGCGCATCGGTGCTGCCGAGCGCGTTGAATTGCGCGATCGATTGCGGCGTGGCGCCGTAGCTCAGATTGCCCAGCACGCGGATCGCCAGCGACGGACGCGGCAGGTCCAACGGCAACGGCATCACCGGCCAGGCCTGCGCATCGGGCGCGGTGACGCGCGCGCTGTCCATGGCGCTGTCGAGCTTGTTGCGCGCCGCCTGCGACGGCGTGGCGCGGCCAAGCGCGCCATAGCGCTGCAACAGATGGCTGCGGATCGCCGCTTGTTCGGAGGCGGACATTTCCGGGACGGACATGGAGCGGGTCATGGCGCACTCCTTTGTTGTGGTGGCTCGGGGAGCGCGAGCTTATGTCGGCCGGCAAGCGGCAAAGCCCCGGTTGCGTCACAGATCGCCGCGTGTCGGCATGCGCTGCGTCACTGTTCTCAACGCGGTGTTTACATCTGCGACACGTTCGCGGCCGCGCATAACGGGTCGTGCGTGCGCGCGATCACGCCGGCAGTGCGCGCGAGTCGAACGACGCACTGTGTCGCTTTGCCGATTGTGTCGACTTGAGCGCGCGCGTCGCGTCCGCGCGTTCGCCGCGATTCGTGTCCGCGCGCACAGGCCCGCTGCGGCGTGTTCGGCAGACTGCAACGCGCGACGCAAATGCCCCGTCGCCATATGCAGATACCGCGCCTTCATTTCTGCGTTTGCTGCGGGGCAACAAAGATGCGTGCAACGTCGCGACGATGGGCGTGGGGATCACAACCCGCCGGCGCGAATTCCCCCTTTCGAAGGAATATTCATGCACGCCACTTCCCGGCTGCGACGCCGTCCGTTGACCGTCTTCGTCGCGTTGGCCTTGCCGGCTTTTTTCGCCTCCGCCGTCGCGCAAGCGCAGACCGCCAAGGAACGCACGCCCACCCAGGCCGCCTCCGATAACGGCCAGCCGGCGACCTTGCTCGATCAAGTCGTGGTGACCGGTTCGCGCATTCCGCGCGCGACCCTGGAAGGGCCGTCGCCGGTCACCGTGATCAGCAAGCAGGACATCGACGCGCAGGGTTATCGCAGCGCGTTCGACGCGATCAGCGCGCTGACCCAGAACACCGGCTCAGTGCAGGGCGAGGACTTCGGCAACACCTTCACGCCCGCGGCCAATACCATCAATCTGCGCGGATTCGGCCCCAATCACACCTTGGTGCTGGTCAACGGCCGGCGTCTGGCCGATTACCCGCTGGCCTACGAAGGCTCGGTCAACGTGGTCAATCTGGCGAATATTCCCAGCGCCTTGATCAAGCGCATCGAAGTGTTGGCCGGCGGCGCCTCGGCGGTGTACGGCTCCGATGCGGTGGCCGGCGTGGTCAACATCATCCTGCAGGACAAGTTCGACGGCACCGACGTCAATCTGCGCGTCGGCGGCACCGAGGCCGGCGGCGGCCAGAACCAGCGCCTGCAAGTGGTCAGCGGCTATTCCAACGACCGCATCGATGCGGTGTACGGCCTCGAGCTGTCGCACCGCGAAGCGATCTGGGGCGATCAACGCGACTTCATGGATTCGCTGCTCGACAAGCCGGCCGGCGATCCGCTGCTGCCGACCCAGGTCGGTTTCCGCCGCAATGCGCGCACCAACGGTTACATCGATCCGGGCGCGAACTGCAACACCCTCGGCGGGCTGTATCACGGGTCCACCGCGCGCGTGAACAACCCGCGCCAGGGCTGGTACTGCGGCAGCAACGAAGCTTCGCCGGCGTTCTGGACCGTGCAAACCCAGAAGAAGAACGCCGATGCTTACGGCTCGCTGACCTGGCACGTGTCCGATCGCACCGACGTGTTCGCCGATCTGCAACTGGGCATTTCCAGCATCGAGAACAACACCCGCGCGCCGAGCTGGACCTCGGACAATAACTATTTTCTCAATCGGGCCACCGGCCTCAACGAGATCTGGTATCGCCGCATCGCGCCGGAGGAAATCGGTTCGGCGCATGCCAACAACAATCGCTTCCTCGAGCGCTCGTGGTCGTTCAGCACCGGCGTGCGCGGCAGTTTCGGCGAGTCGGATTGGGATTACGAACTGGCCTACAACCGCGGCCGTTATCAGAACCTGACCAAGCGCCGCCAGTTCCTGTCGGGCATCAACGAGTTCTACCTCGGCCCGCGCCTGGGCACGACCTCGACCGGCATCGGCATCTACAACCCGGATCCGGCGCGTCTTTACACGCCACTGACTCCGGCCGACTACCAGCGCCTGACCGGTTTCTACGAAAGCGACAACGCCGCCTGGATTCAGAACCTGAGCTTCACCGTCAACGGCAATCTGTTCGATCTGCCGGCCGGTCCGGTGGGTTTTGCCGGCGTGATCGAAGCCGGCAACCAGGGCTATCGCAATCTGCCCGATCCGCGCCTGGGCGACGGCACCTTCTGGAACACCACCGCGGGCGTGAGCGCCTCGGGCGAGCGCGACCGCTATGCGGTCGGCGGCGAGATCAGCGTACCGATCTTCAGCACCCTGACCGCGTCGGCCGCCGCGCGCTACGACGAATTCCGTTTCGCCGGCCGCAGGTCGGGCAAGGCGACCTGGAACGTCGGCCTGGAATTCCGCCCGATCGAAAGCCTGCTGCTGCGCGCGACCACCGCGACCAGTTTCCGCGCGCCGGACATGAACTACATTTTCGCCGCCGAGACCCGCGGCTATAACCCGGGCATGACCGACTACTGGCGCTGCCGCACCGCCGGCCAGGACTTCGACGACTGCGATTACTCGGGCCTGGCGATCGACTACACCAGCGCCGGCAATCCCAATCTGAAGCCGGAAAACGGCAAGTCCTACGGTTTTGGCATCGTCTGGTCGCCGTCGGATCATTTCGATGTGTCGGTGGATTACTACAGCATCCGCCTGGACGATCAGGTCACCAACCTCAGCAGCAGCCGCATCCTGCGCGAGGAAGCCGATTGCCGCCTGGGGCAGACCATCAGCGGCGAACCGCGCGACATCAATTCGCCGAACTGCCGCGATGTGCTGGGCCGGGTGATCCGCAATCCGCCTGATGCGCCGGTGCAGCCCGATCAGGTGCGCCGGGTGCTGATCAACGCGATCAACGCCGCTTCCGAACGCACCGACGGCATCGACCTGAAGAGCAATTTCCGCTGGAGCGCCGGCCGTTTCGGCGATTTCAACACGCGCCTGGGCTACACCCTGGTGCTCAAGCACGACTATCAGCAATTCTCCGACGATCCCAAGATCGACGTGCGCAATTCGCTCGACTACACCGACTGGCGCAGCAAGGTCAACGCGAGCCTGGGCTGGAACATCGGCCGCTGGAACAGCAACCTGACCGCGCTGCGTTACGGCAGCCTGCCCAACGGCGACGGCAGCGGCCGCATCGCGCCTTACACCCGCTACAACGGCAGTGTGTCGTATCGATTGAGCGATCAGGCCAGCGTGTCGTTGATCGTCAACAACCTGCGCGACTCGCGACCGCCGGCGGATCGCAGCGGCGGCGGCTGGCCGTTCTATCCGGTCGGAAACTACGATCCGTATGGTCGGCAGTTCTGGTTGGAGGCTAATTACAAGTTCAATTGACGAATGTGTGGAGCGGCGAGGGTGGTGCTGCTCGGTATTCACCGCGCTTGCAGACCCTCACCCCAGCCCTCTCAGCTTTGCACTTCCTGCGGTCGCCGCAAGCGGGAGAGGGAGCTTTTCACTATTGTTCGATACATGAGAAAAAGCGGGCGCAGGCCCGCTTTTTCGTTGAAAGCACCTCGACGGGTTACAGCGGCCCGTTGATCTGCACGCTGCGGCTGAGCGTATTGGCCACGCCGGTGGTCTGGTTGGTGTAGGTCACATTGACGATGTCGGAGACCGCCATGTTGCCGCGGTAGGTCACGCTGCAACGCGAGGTGTTGCAGGGCAGCACCAGGCCCATCTCGCTGGTCCACGCATAGGTGTAGCTGCCGGCCGGCAGATTGCGGATTTCGAAGTCGGCGCGGTAACTGCTGTGGCCCGGCGAGAACGACGCGCAGCGGCCTAGGTTGCCCGGCGGCATCGGCTGATCATTCGGACTGATGTAGCAGTGCAGTATCGGCCCGCTCGGGAACGATTGCGCCGACGCGGGGGCGGAGGCGGTGGAGCCGATCGCGGCGAGGGCGAGCGCGGCACACAGCGCGGTGTTCATGAACGTGCGTCCGTTTGTTTTCATGAGCTTAGATTTCATGGGATCCGATCCTGTGATCGCCAGAGGAACCTGGCCGGGCGAGGATAACGCCGGGCTGTCGCGCGGCACGCGAACTGTCGGAATTGACAGGCGTCGCGATTGCGTGGAACGCAGAGGCATGGATCGCGTCTTACGAGGCCCGGCCGCGAAGATATGCGCATGAATGGCCGGTCCCGACGTTTTGATCGATCATGATGTCGCAAGCCGCGCGTCGTTGGCGCCATCAAAAAAAAGCGGGCCTAAGCCCGCTTTTTCAGACGCAAAAGGAAAGTTGAAATCACAGATACCTGGCGCAGCATCTGGGCTGCAATGTCACGTATTTACAGATTACCGATTCGCGCCCATCACAACGACCCACTGATCCTCACGCCGCGACTGACGCTCTTGGCCTCGCCGGTAGCAAGGTTGGTATAGGTCACGGTGACGAAATCGAACACCGCCATATCGCCGCGATAGCGCTGGCTGCAATACACGGTGGAGCAGGGCAGCACCACGCCCAGGTCGGAGGTCCATACGAAGCTGTAGCTGCCGGCCGGCAGATTGCGGATTTCGAAATCGGCGACATAGCCCTGCGGGCTCGGGTAGAAGGAGGTGCAGCGGCCGAGATTGCCCGGCGGCATCGGTTGATCGTTCGGACTGACGTAGCAGTGCAGCACCGTGCCGGTGGGATTCGGCTGCGCCGACGCGGGTGCGCCGGTGCCAAGCGCGGCGAGGCCCAGCGCGCCGCACAGCAGGGCCTTCATGCCAGCCCATCGCGTTGTTTGCATGATCTTCGATTCCATGAGATCCATTCCTGTAATCGCCAGACGACCCTGGCGCAACGAGAATACCGCCGCCAAAACCGCGCCTGCGTCCGAATGTCGCAGGCCGGCGTGACCGCCATCGCAACACCGCAGGGCCGGACCCGGCGCGGGTGCGATAATCCCGGCCTCACGCCTGACGGACGGCCCCGTGCTGCAATTGCTGATCTACCTGCGATACCTGTTGGTGGCCGGGCAGATGCTCACGGTCGTGTTCGTCGTGGAGCGCCTGAACCTGCCGGTGCCGGTGCGTCCGTTGCTGGCGATATCGGGCGCGCTGCTGGCGTTCAACCTCGCCAGCCATCTGTGGTGGCTGCGTCATCGCGACTCCGGCACCCGCACGCTGGTCCTGCAGTTGCTGGTCGATCTGCTCGCGCTGACCGCGTTGCTGTATTACTCCGGCGGACCGGCCAATCCGTTCGTCTCGTTGTATCTGCTGCCGGTGGCGGTCGCGGCGATCGGCCTGGAAATCGCGCCGATGCTCGGCCTGACCGTGCTGACCGCGGCCTTGTACACCTGGCTGCTGCGCCATCACATCGCGTTGCCGCATGTCCACGGCAGCGATTTCCAGCTGCACGTGACCGGTATGTGGGTCAATTTCCTGCTCTCGGCCGGGATCATGGTGGTGGTGCTGAGCCGCTTCATGACCATCGTGCGCGATCAACGCAGGCGTTTGTCGGAAGCGCGCGAACGCGCGATTCGCGACGAATCGCTGTCGGCGCTGGGCTCGCTCGCGGCCGGCACCGCGCACGAACTCAACACGCCGCTGGCGACGATGAGCCTGTTGGTCGACGACTGGCTCGGCAGCGAGCAGACGCCGTCGCGCGAGGACATCGAACTGCTGCGTTCGCAGCTGAGCCATTGCCGCGATCACGTGCGCGCCCTGGCCGATATGGCGCGACGCGGCGCGGCCGGCGAGGCCACGGTGGAAAGCGCCGACAGCTTCGTGCATGCCTGCGTGGACCGCTGGCGACTTCTGCGGCCAAACGCCAGCGCCATCTTCACGCCGGGCGCGGCCGATCGCGCGGTCCGCGTCGATGCGGCGTTGCCGCAGGCGCTGATCAATCTGATCAACAACGCCGCCGATGCCAATGCCGGGCGCGGCCATGACGAACCGGTCGAAGTCGCGACGGCACTTCGCGACGGTTGGCTGATCGTGTCGATTCGCGATCGCGGCGCGGGCCCGGCGCGCATCACCGCGCTGCCGCGGCGCGACACTCAGGGCACTGGGCTCGGCATCGGTCTGATGATTTCCAAGGCCAGCATCGAACGCAACCGCGGCCGGATGCGTCAGGTCGAACGTGAAGGCGGTGGCTGCGTGACCGAGGTCGATCTGCCGCTGGTGGAGCCGCCGGCATGAGCCTGCCCGAGAAGATGCTGCTGGTCGACGACGACCTGGCGTTCTGCCAGGTGCTGGCGCGTCTGTTGCAGCGGCGCGGCATCGACGTGCAGGCGCGTCACGACGCGGCCAGTGCTCTGGCCGCGCTGGAGGATTTCGCCGCGCAGGGCATCGTGCTCGACCTCAAGCTCGGCGCCGACAACGGCCTGTTGCTGATCCGCGAACTGCTCGCGCGCCGTCCGCAGGCGCGGATCGTGCTCGCGACCGGTTACGCGAGCATCGCCACCGCAGTCGATGCGATGCGTCGCGGCGCCTGGAACTATCTGCCCAAGCCGTTCGACATCGATGCGCTCACGCAAGCCTTCGAATCCGCGCCGGAAACGCCGCCGCCGGAGCCGCCGAGCGATCCGCCGTCGCTGCGCCGCCAGGGCTGGGAGCACATGCAACGCGTGTTGGCCGAATGCGGCGGCAATGTCTCGGCCGCGGCGCGGGTGCTTGGCGTGGATCGGCGGACCTTGCAGCGACGGTTGGCCAAGCGGCCGGTGCGGGAGCGGCCGGGGTAGGGAGTTGCTGTATCAGGGGGCGACTGGGGTGGGGAACGGCTAGGTCAGGAATCGTGGCCCGTCCGACTGCGTGGATGGTCCACGCTCGCGCGATGTCCCCTAGGCCGTCATTCCCGCGAACGCGGGAATCCAGTGTGTTTGACGCCTCTGCACGAAAGTCGCTGGATGTTTGGCTGCGCCCAGATAAAAGCGCAGCCCGCATTCGCGGGAACGACAACTGGGAAGTGCGCCCTGTGAGGTCGCGAGCTGCGCGGCTCTTGCTTTGAGCCGTCATCCCCGCCTTCGCGGGGATGACGTCAGGAGGGTGCGATGAATCAGTGGCGAGCGAGCCATCGCGGCTCGGTGCCACGATCAAGGCACTGCGATGCATAGTCCAGATGATCGAACGCAGAGAGTTCAAACGCCACCGCCGATTCGCCATGCGCGCCTTCATACCAGTCGTTGAACGAGGCGCTACGAAGTACGGCCATGCAACTCGCGACCCTGAGGCCATGGGGAGAACGATGTCGACGCTATGGCGCGGTCGCGGCTTGCGCCGCTCCTACAGCCGGTGCGTTGCGGGAACATGGCGCTTGGCTGATCAGTGACGACATTCGGTCCGGCGAGCGCCGCGAACGACGCTTAATTCTTCACGTCGCGTGCATGCCATCGGCCCTGTCTCGTCTCACCCAGCGGCACCCGGGCCGTCTATGCTATTGAGGTACAAGCGCGACACAGCTCGATCCGCACACGAGGACCCCATGAAGTACTCAGCGCATTTCGCCTTGATGCTCGCCACGTCGCTGGTGGTAGGCTGTAGCCAAGCTCCGGATAAGGCACCGGACGCGGCTGCGGCCTCTTCTTCGGCCGCCCCGGCCCCGTCTCCCGCCGCTCCGGCAGCCGCAGATCAGCAAGGAAAGCAGCAGATGAGTCCGCTGGAAGGTGTACTGGATCTACTTCTCGCGAAAGACGGTGCGGCCTGGTCGACGTTCGATCGCGTCGCCGGCGTGCAGTGGCGCGATCCCGCGCCGCAGGACAATCCCGACTCCAACGCGCCCGACAACGCGCGTTATCGCAGCGGCAATCTGCTGCTCGCGGGCTTCGGCATGGTCAATGTGCCCGACGGCAAGGTCGGTGCCGAGGCTGGTATCAAGCAGGCCAACGAAGGCGAGGTCGGGGTGACCTTGAACGGTACCGCCGAGCAGGTCCGTTCCGTGACATTGCTCAAATTTTACGCCAGCGAGGACTACCAGCAGGTGCTACAGCGCCAGTTCGGCGCGGGCGCCACGGTCGAGCCGATCGCGGGCCAATGCGAACTCGATTACGGCACCACGGCCGAAAACACCCAGGCCAACCAGTTCTTCAAGCTGAGTTTGACAAACACAAAAATCGTGTATGCTGAAGGCTATGTGGACGACGGCGGCAATCGAGGCCCCGGCTCCACCATCTTCGAATTCACCACCAATCGCCCGACGCAGAAGATCGCCTCGATGCGGTGCAAGGAGTCTTAAGACCCTAAGCAGTGCGACACGCGGTCTCCTGGAGACCCACACAACCCAATAACTTCGTCAATCCAAGAGGACAGCGTCATGGCTGATCGACGAGAGAAGGCAGTGGCCACTGCCAACGAGTACGACCAGGGCAATATCGCCGGCTTGGATGCCGCGATGACCCGACGATTGGTTGCTTCCACGGTTCTGACCGAGAGCAACGGCGGTGATCTGGCCATCACCAACAAGCAAGGCTATGTAGGACGCTACCAGGCGGGAGCCGGTTGGCTGTCCGATGCCGGCTATGTCGACAAGCACAAGCTCGACGCTGCGATGAAACACGACGGCTTCGACCCCGAGAAAGTGCGCGGGGCGGAGTGGAAGTGGGCGAGCAGCGGCGGCATGTCGCGTTTTCTCCAGGATTCCCACAACTGGAACGACGGCCTGAGCCTGGACAAGTACAAGGCCTCCGGCGATCTGCAGGACAAGGCCTTCAAGATCAACAGCGACAAGTCCTATCGCCAGGCGATCAAGGACGGCGTGCTGCATGAGGACGACAAGGCCGAGACCGTGGCCGGTTTCCTCAAGGCGCGACACATCGCCGGCTACGGCGGCGCCAAGGCGGCCGTCACCGGCGGCCGCGCGATCCGCGACGCCAACGGCACCAGCAATTACGACTATCTGCACGACATCACGCGCAACCGCGATGGTCTGAACCAGTACATGACGCGCGATCCGAAGAGCCTCAATCAGGCCCCGGACGACGCCAAACCCACGCCGGCCCGCAGCAACGCGGCCGCCGACGGCGTGATCAAGCATGGCGAACGCGGACAGGACGTGCGCGCGCTGCAGGAAGGCCTCAACAAGCTCGGCTACCGCGATGCGCACGGACGTGCGTTGAGCGCGGACGCCGATTTTGGCGATCGCACCAAGGAAGCGGTGCAGGCGTTCCAGAAGGCCCATGGCTTGAAGGAAGACGGCATTGCCGGCCCGAAGACGCTCGATGCGTTGAAGCAGGCCGAGCGCACGCCGCTGCTGTCGAATCCGGCCCATCCGGATCACGGCATGTTCAAGGGCGCGGTCGAAGGGCTGGAAAAACTCGGCCCGCAGGCGTTCAAGAATCGCGATGACCTCGAGCGTGCCGCGGGCACGTTGACGTACGAGGCCAAGGTGAGCGGTCTGAGCAAGATCGATCACGTGGTCCCGACCGCCAACGGCACCGGCTTGTTCGCGGTACAGGGCGCCTTGAACGATCCCGGTCATCTTCGCGTCCACGCCAATACGGCGCAGGCGGCGAGTCAGCCGATCGAACAGTCGACCTTCCAGGCCAAGCAGGACGCGCCGCAACTGGCTCAGGCCTCGCAAGAGCCCAAGCCCGGCAAGGTCATCGGCACGTAGCGCGGAACGCTCGGCTGCCTGCGCGCAGCCGATCGTGCCGCGTCGACGTTCGCGTCGCCGCGTGACCTGTCAGCCGTTCGAATCCGTCGTCCGCCTCTTTCCCTGAATCCATCGGGTTTCGATCGCCGCCGCTTACGCGTCGTCGGACACCCGCACCGCTCGCCCGCGTTGTGCCTGGTTTTGAGCTGTTCCGATCGCCGTATCCGCGGCGCATGCCGAACCGGTCGAAGCCGCATCAACCCACGCGCGCTGTGTTCAAAAAACCGCATAAAACAGGATGTTCCTCATGTCTGAAATCGCCAACATGCTTGCCGCCGCGACGCCGCCGACACCGGGCGAAGTGATCAACGCCATCCACGACATCGCCGGCGACGGCTCGGCCTCGTACGAGATCGAAAACGGCAGCGTGGCCACGTTCTGGTTCGGCCATGCGTTCGAACTCGACGGCGCCGGCTACTACACCGGTTTCGTCGCCGAAACCCCGGAAAAGTACAACGACGCGGAAAAGGACGCCGATCCGACCCCGGACACCCAGGTCACCCTGAGCCAGGCGACGTTCTCGCTGGCGCAGCCCGGCGCGGCGCGTTCATGGGGCTTCGAGATGGCCGAGTTCTCGATCGGCAAATTCGGCGCCTTCGAGCGCGGCAACGCGATCGACGACAAGCGCAAGCCGCAGACCTACAACACCCCGGACGGCAAGTTCGTGCTCGCGGTACCGACCTGGTCGCTGAGCGGCGGCGTGCGCGTGGATTCGTACGACCTGCTCGTGTTCGATCCGGCCGACCTGACCGATCCCAACACGACCCACTGGACGTATCTGGGCAGTGTCGCCGCCGGCGAAGACAACGGCGCCAGCTGCGACGAAGACGACGACCAGCAGCCGTGCGCGCGCAGCTTCGGTGCGCTGAGTTTCGAACCGCATGGCGACGACCTGCCGTTGATCCACGTCGCGATGAGCGGCACCCGGATCGTCGCGGCGGGCAAGGTCCGCACGCTCGGCCCGGCCGATGCGCTCGAATACCGCTACGTGGCGACCGAAAACCAGTATCAGCCCAGCGCGCAGTAAACACATTCACACCGGCGGGCCGATCCGATCACGGCGGCCCACAAAGACATAGCGGCACTCATAAGGAGATTGAGACATGGCACGCGACTATTCCCGCACTGAAGTCCTGGGCATCATCGAACGCGAAGCGGCCGAGCGGAACATCCCGCGCGACGACTTCATGCGCTTCGCCTACATCGAAACCGGCGGCAGCTTCAACGAACAGGCTTCGCGCGGCGCGGCCGGCGCCAAGGGCCTGTTCCAGTTCGTGCCGTCGACCGCCGACGCCTACGGCATCCGCGGCCGCGAGCTCGATGCGGTCGCCAACACCGACGCCGCCGCGCGCCTGTACCTGGACAATCGCAACACCCTGGTCAACCGCCACGAGCGCGACGGCCGTCCTTACCTGTCGGGCAAGCCCGAACCCGATGGCCTGGACATGTACATGGCGCATCAGCAGGGCGGCGCGGGCTATCGCTCGATCCAGTCGGCGATCGCGACCGGAAGCTTCTCGCGCGACGACACCCGTTCGAACATCCTCAACAACGTCAGCTCGCGCGATTTCGAGCGCGTGACCGGGCATAAGTACTCCGAGTTCTCGCGCATGTCCGATCGCGACATGGCCACGACGTTCACCCAGTACTGGGACACCAAGTTCGACCGCGTGGCGATTCCGGAAAAGGGCATCGCGCCGATCACCGACAACCGTCAGCCGACCCAGACCGCGCCGACCCAGACTCAAACTCAGACCGCGCCGTCGCAAACGCAGACTGCTCCGGCTCAGACGCAGGCCCAGACCGGCGCCGGCATCTCGCTGACCGCCGCGCACGACCTCAGCGTCAAGTACGACAACGTCAAGTACGCGATGAGCGGCAAGTACCCGGGCGTCGACGGCAAGCATCCCGACCAGGGCTATGTGGATTGCTCGGGCTGGGTCGCGACGATGCAGAACGCGACCATGAACGAGATCAACAAGAAGGCCGGCCGCGAAGTCTTCGGCAAGGAAGACAAGTTCAATCTCGGCAACGACGGCGCGGCGATGATCGTCGACAAGGCGCAGCAGCGTTCGGGCATGATGCTCGAGGGCAAGGAGGTCACCCGCGAGGCGCTCAAGGAAGGCATGATCATCGGCGAGGACAACGGTCCGAAGAGCTGGGACAAGGGCCGTTTCAAGGGCATCGACCACATCACCATGGTGGTGCGCGATCCCAAGAGCAACGAGCTGATGATCAGCCAGTCGCGCGGCGGCGAAGGCGTGGAGTTGTCCTCGCTGGACACCTACCTCAGCCGCAAGCAGGCCAACGGCGTCAAGCTGTACGCTACCGATCCGCTGGCCGAAGCGCGCTCGCTGCTCAAGGACAATCAGCAGACCCAGAGCCAGGATCCGGCGGCTAAGACCGAAGCCAAGAAGGACCCGGCGCCGGCCCGCACCGCCGCGGCGAATGCCGACGGCGTGCTTGAGCGCAACGAGAAGGGCACCGCGGTGCGCGAGTTGCAGGAGTCGTTGAACAAGCTCGGCTACCGCGACGCGCAGGGCAATGCGCTCAAGCCCGACGGCGATTTCGGCAAGCACACCGAGGAATCGGTGCGTTCGTTCCAGAAGGCGCACGGCCTCACCGTCGACGGCGAAGCCGGTCCGAAGACCCTGGAAGCGCTCAAGAACGCGCACAAGTCGCCGCTGCTGTCGGATGCCAGGCACCCCGATCACGGCATGTACGAAGACGCGTTGAAGGGTCTGGAAAAGCTCGGCGCCAACAGCGGCCTGAAGAACGCCGAAGAGCGTCAGCGCGCCGCGGCCGGCATCACCTATGAAGCGCGACTGGGCGGTCTGGACAAGATCAACCACGTCGTCCCGAACGCCAGCGGCACCGGCTATTTCGCGGTGCAGGGCGAACTGGGCGATCCGGCCAGCAAGCGCGCGCTGGTCGACAAGGCCACCGCGGTGAGCCAGCCGGTGGAGCGTTCGACCCATCAGCTGGCGCAGGACGTGCCGGCGCAGAAGCCGCAGGCCGCTCCGGCGCAGGACGCCGAACAGCGTCAGCCGGCCAAGCCGGTGCTGGTCTGATCGCGGCATGAGTCAAGTCCCGCGCGTCGAAACCGGCGCGCGGGCGCGGGTTGGGGATGGCGCGTCCGCCGGGCAATCCGGCGGGCGCGTCATCCCGACATCGCCGCAGATCGGGATCGTTCCGCAACCTGCGTCGCAAAGGTTTTATGTTGTTTGGTTATTAATGCTCGATGGCCTGGATTCGTTGCCGTGATGAATTGTTCCGATGAATAAGCACCACCGCATGTCCATGATCTTCATGTGTGGCGTTTCGTTGGCGCTGGCCGCCTGCGAATCGTCGACCCATGGCGACGTCGCGCCCGCGGTGTCGACGCCGGCCGCCGCGGCCGCGCCGACGGCGAGCGCGAGCGGAGCGGCCACCGAAACGGTCATTCCGGCGGGTTTTTCCTCGTACGCAAGCGAATCGATCGGCGACGGCAGGCAGTGCGTGGTCGGCGCGGCGGTGGACGAGGACGGCATGAATCAGAAGCCGGTGGTCTACATCGAACAGACCTCGGGCAAGCCGGTGTGGACGCGCACACTGGAATTGCCGAAAGACACTTACCAAAGCCGCGCGACCCATTGCCTGCACCTGGACGATGCCTTGTACGTGCTGCTGCAATCGGACACCCAGCCGCAGCAGTCGCTGTCGCAGACCTTGTTGCGGGTGGTCAAGCTCGATGCCGGCAACGGCGCGGTGCGCGGCGGCGGCGATGTGGAGGTGCCGGGAGTGCAGGGCGCGTACTCGGCGGTGGTCGCCGAAGGCGCGCAGCATCTGCGCTGGAGCGACGATCAGCTGATCGTGGCGGGGCAGTATTTCCTGCTCGACACGCCCGATCAGCGCATCGATTTTCAAGCGCAGCTCAAGGCCGACCTGGGCCGGTAAGGCGAACCACTCATGATCCGACGGAAGCTCAAATCGATGAAGCGCAATCAGTGGCTGTTGTTGTCCTCCTTGCTCGCCGCGCTGGCGCTGGCCGGGTGCGAAGTCGCATCCAAAGGGCCGCCGACGGCGCCGGCCGCCGCGCCCGCGGCCACTACGCCGGCCGCGACACCGGCGAAAGCCGCCGCTGCGATCGCCTGCCCGTCGCAGGACTTCGAGGTTTTCCTGAAAGCCTTCGCCGACGATGTCGAAGTGCAGAAGGCGCATACCCAGCGGCCGCTGCAGAGCGAAAGCGTGGATCCCAACGCCGATCCCGAGCCCAAGCAGGTGACCGCGATGCTCGACGGCGATGCGCTGACCTTCCCGGTCATGCCGAGCAGCCAGACCCAGAAGAACGACGGTCTGGTCCTAAGCCAGACCGAATTGAACGGCGACAAGCAGGTAATGCTGGCCAAGCCCGACACCGATTACCAGCTGTCGTTCTTCTTCCGCAAGGGCGAGTGCTGGACGCTGTACCGCAAGCGCGACGATTCGCTCTGAGCTGAGGGGACACCGATATGTCGTATCAGGACATCATGAACGTGATTCTGCCGCCGCAGCAGGGGCGTTCGTCGCACATCACCGGCCACTACGGCGAGCATCGCGCGAGCGGTCCGCACGGCGGTTCGGATTTCAATTACGTCGGCGGCCAGGCCGGGATCAATCTTGAGCATCCCTCGATCCATTCGCCGATCGCCGGCACGGTCGAATTCGTCGGTGGCCGTTACGGCACGATTTCGATCCGCGATGCCGAAGGCAACCGTCACCAATTGCTGCACACGCAGAGCCAGTCGGTGGTCGAAGGCCAGCGCATCGAGGCCGGCGCGGTGATCGGCACGATGGGCGGGCGCGGTCCGAACGGCGAGGCGCAGTACGCCCAGCACGTGCATTACCAGCTGAAGGATCCGCAAGGGCGCAACCTCAATCCGGAAGAGTTCTGGAATCAGCGCCAGACCACCGGTGCGCGTAGCGCGAACCAGGCCGGCACCGAGCAGCACAAGCCCAACGACGGCGTCATGCACGCCGGCGAGCGCGGCCAGGACGTGCGCGCCTTGCAGGAAGGTTTGAATCGGCTCGGTTATCGCGACGGCGAGGGCAAGGCGCTGAGCGCCGACGGCGATTTCGGCGAGCGCACGCGTCAGGCGGTACAGGCGTTCCAGCGCGAACACGGGCTCAAGGACGACGGCGTGGCCGGTCCGAAGACCCTGGAAGCGATGAAGCACGCGGCCCCGCGTCAGGACGATCAGGGCAAGTTGCTGTCGAGCCCGAGCCATCCCGATCACGCCCTATACAAGCAGGCGGTCAACGGCCTGGAGAAGCTCGGGCCGCAGGCCGGGTTCCGCGATCACGCCCAGCTCGAGCGCGCCGCCGGCACTTTGACCTACGAAGCGCGCATGAGCGGCATGAACCGCATCGATCACGTCGTGCCGAGCGTCAACGGCAGCGGCCTGTTCGCGGTCCAGGGCGGTCTCAACGATCCGGCGCATCAGCGCGTGTTCGCCGACAAGGATCAGGCGATGAATCAGTCGATCGAGCAGTCCTCGCAGAAACTGCAGCAGGACGCGCCGAAGCTGGCGCAGGCGCAGCAACAGCAGCAGGAACAACAGCAGGCGCAGCAGCAGGCGTCGCCGAAGATGAGTTTGATTTGATGGATTCGATCTGAGTTTGGAACCGGCGCGATCGCAGGATCGGGCAGGACGGCAAGGAGAGCGGCGCACGGATGCGTCGCGGCGACAGATTCTGGAGGCCTCGGCGCGGTCGGCTTCACCGTGACGCCCGATGTGGAAGTACGTAGCGAGTTCGATTTGGAACCGACCCGATCGCGAGATCGGATCGGACGGCAAGGAAAGCGGCGCACGGATGCGTCGCAGCAACTATTCAACGGGCAGCGACGCGGTACGCGTCGTTGCCCGAGCGACAGCAGGATCGACCGGCGCGGCGACGGATGCCGCGGCCGGCGAACCTGGTCGGTGTTGCAGGAACCGGCTTGATCGCGAGATCGGACCGGACGGCAAGGAAAGCGGCGCACGGATGCGTCGCGGCACTAATTCAACGGGCAGCGACGCGGTACGCGTCGTTGCTCGATCAACAGCAGGATCGACCAGCGCGGCGACCGATGCCGCGGCCGGCGAACCTGGTCGGCGTTGCAGGAACCGGCGCGATCGCGAGATCGAACCGGACGGCAAGGAAAGCGGCGCACGGATGCGTCGCGGCACTAATTCAACGGGCGGCGGCGCGTGGGGCGCCGACGCTTCGACAGCTGGTCCGAGCCGGCGCCCGCAACCATCGGTGGAGGCGGTCGTCCGGTTCGGCTTGGGGGGCTTCGCAGGCCATGGACGGCTTGAAAGTCGCTGTGGAGCCCTGGACAGGGAAGTCGCTGCTCCTCCCGCAAGGGCGGGGTGGGCACGGCAGGCTCGATCGCTAGGGAGATCGAGCCTGCCGCTGCCGCTTTGTCGTCGCTTCGACCGCGGCCGGCGGGTAATGAGGCACCGGGTAATCGGGTATATACAGGTCGGTGAGACCGGCAGGCGTGGCGGACACGCGGCCGGCGTCGCCCACGAAACCAGCGGAGGGTCGCAGCGATGAACGCCAATCCACCCGATCAACAACTGGGCATCGGCACCGGGGCCACCAGTCAGACCCTGGACGATATGCGCCGCGGCGAGCAGCGCAATCTGCTCAGCAGCCCCAGCCATCCGCAGCACGATCTGTTTTCGAACACGCGCGTGTGCCTGGACAAGCAGGACATGGCGCGTCACTACAGCAGCGGCGAACGCGACAACCTCGCCGCCGCGCTGGCGCTGGAAGCCGCGCGCGGCAATCACGGCGTCGACCACGTCGTCTTCAGCAAGGACGGCGCGCGCGCGTTCGCGGTCGAGGGCGACCCCGATTCGCCGAGCCGGCGCATGAGTTACGTCGACGCCAATCAGGCGGCGAACCAGTCGATGCAGCGCAGCAGCGAGCAGTTCGCCCAGCTCAATCGCGAGCAGGACCTGCTCGAGCGCCAGCGCGAACAGGAACAGCGCCAGGGCGGGACCCAGGCGCAACAGCAGGGCGAGCGCAACGAACGCGAGCAATCCGCGCCGGCGCGCAGCCTGTTCAAGGACAAGGACTGACACCCGCCGCGCGCCCGCACCCCGGCGCGCGGCCCAGGAGGCTGCAATGAACGAGTACCAGCACCACGTATTGACCAAGGGCCGCTACCAGATCGTGGCCCTGACCGACGAGGCGTCCTTTGATCCCAACGACATCTATGCCTATGCGGTGATGTCGTCGTCGGGGGTCAAAATGCGCCAGGAACTGACCCTCAGCGACGCCCAGATCTGGCTCGACGACTGGATTGTCAGAGAAATGATCGCCAGCGGCGGCGCCGGCCCGGATATGATGGCGCCATCGCGCCCGGCGGAGTCTTCCGGGCTCCGGGCAGGCCGGAAGCGACGCTGACCGACAGCGGGTTCGGGGACACAAGCAGGAAACAAACGTGAAAGGGAAAGCGATTTTCGCCCTGGTGGCGCTGGTGGCGGTGGCTGTCGCGGGGACGTATCTGTCGGGATACCTGACGTTGATGTTGATGAAGATCGACACCGCGGCGTTGAAGTGGAACACCTACCTCGACTACCTCAAGGTGCTCGACGTTCCCCAGTACAAGCCCTATGCCGGCAAGATCAAGGCCGGCGGCTTCATCGGCTACGGCCTGCTGGTGGCGGCTTACCTGGGCCTGTTGTTCCTGATGTTCAAGCCGGCCAAGAAGTCGATCCACGGCGACGCCCGCTTCGCCAACGGCGGCGACCTGAGCAAGAAGGACATGTTCAAGTCGACCCCGACCAGCATCGTGGTCGGCAAGTACAACGGCCAGCTGGTCCAGCTCAGCGGCCAGCAGTTCGTGATCCTCGCCGCGCCGACCCGCTCGGGCAAGGGCGTCGGCATCGTGATCCCGAACCTGCTCAACTACCAGGGCTCGATGGTGGTGCTGGACATCAAGCAGGAAAACTTCGACCTGACCAGCGGCTGGCGTTCGCAGCAGGGCCAGGAGATCTTCCTGTTCAATCCCTTCGCCGAAGACCGCCGCACCCATCGCTGGAACCCGCTGACCTACGTCTCGGCCGATCCGGCGTTCCGCGTGTCGGACCTGATGAGCATCGCCGCGATGCTGTATCCGGACGGCTCGGACGACCAGAAATTCTGGGTCAGCCAGGCGCGCAACGCCTTCATGGCCTTCACCCTGTACCTGTTCGAAGCCTACGACGACGCCAACAAGGTCGGCTTCCCGTTCGGCACGATCCCGACCCTGGGCGCGGTCTACCGCCTGTCCTCGGGCGACGGCAAGAGCGAGCTCAAGCCCTTCCTCAAGGGCCTGTCGGAGCGTCCGTTCCTCAGCTCCAACGCGCGCTCGGCGTTCGCCAACATGCTGTCGCAGGCCGATGAAACCTTCGCCTCGATCCTGGGCACGTTCAAGGAACCGCTGAACCCCTGGATCAATCCGGTGCTGGACGCGGCCACCGCGACCGACGATTTCCTGCTGACCGACCTGCGCAAGAAGAAGATGACGATTTATGTCGGCATCCAGCCCAACAAGCTGGCCGAAAGCCGCCTGATCATCAACCTGTTCTTCAGCCAGATCATCAACCTCAACACCCGCGAACTGCCGCAGAACAACCCCGAGCTGAAGTTCCAGTGCCTGTTGCTGATGGACGAATTCACCTCCATCGGCAAGGTCGACATCATCGCCTCGGCGGTGTCGTACATGGCCGGTTACAACATCCGCCTGCTGCCGATCATCCAGAGCATGTCGCAGCTCGACGCGACCTACGGCAAGGACATCTCGCGCACCATCATCACCAATCACGCGCTGCAGATCATCTACGCGCCGCGCGAACAGCAGGACGCCAACGACTACTCCGACATGCTCGGCTACACCACCGTGCGCAAGGAGAACATCACCCGCGGCAAGGACATCTCGCGCAGCGAATCGGAAGAACGCCGCGCGCTGATGCTGCCGCAGGAACTCAAGGCGATGGGCTTCGACACCGAAGTGTTCCTGTACGAAGGCATTCCGCATCCGGTCAAGTGCGACAAGATCAAGTACTACCAGGACAAGATGTTCACCCAGCGCCTGTTGCCGAAGGTGACGGTGCCGATGCTGGACCTGAAGGTCTGATCGGCGCGATTGTCTGACTCCATACGCCGCCGCGATGGCTCATCGCGGCGGCGTTTTGGTTTATGGGCAACTCAAAACCCAATCCCGACCCGAATCGTCGGCGGCGTCATGACGAGGGGTTCCGAGCACAGGCCCTCGACGCGCGCTTTTTGGACGCGCGACCTGATCCATCGCGCTGGCCGCGCGGCATAATGCGGACTGCACGTACGTCAGGCCGACCCGCCATGAAAGATCTGCGTATCTCCTTAGTCCAGGGCGCGACCCGCTGGCACGACCCGGCCGGCAATCGCGAGTATTACGGTCATCTGCTCGCTTCGCTGCGCGGCATCACCGACCTGGTGCTGCTGCCGGAAACCTTCACAAGCGGTTTCAGCAACGACGCCATCGGCAACGCCGAAACCATGGATGGGCCGACCGTGGCCTGGATCCGCGAGCAGGCCGCCCGGCTCG
Source organism: Lysobacter sp. Soil_N_51 (assembly GCF_057655755.1). Taxonomy (NCBI): domain Bacteria; kingdom Pseudomonadati; phylum Pseudomonadota; class Gammaproteobacteria; order Lysobacterales; family Lysobacteraceae; genus Lysobacter; species Lysobacter sp. Soil_N_51. Next base: position 22,530 of record NZ_JBDGLR010000004.1, read on the forward strand.
GCGCCGCGGTGACCGGCAGCGTGCAACTGCGCACCGACGAGGGCGTGTTCAACCGGCTGCTGTTCGCCACGCCCGACGGCGGGCTGCAGACCTACGACAAGCGTCACCTGTTCCGCTACGCCAAGGAACACGAACGCTATGCCGCCGGCCGCGAGCGCCTGACCGTCGAGTGGAAGGGCTGGCGGATCTGCCCGATGGTCTGCTACGACCTGCGCTTCCCGGTGTTTTCGCGCAACCGTTTCGATGTCGAGCGCCCCGGCGCGCTGGATTTCGATCTGCTGCTGTACGTGGCCAATTGGCCGTCGGCGCGCGCCTACCCGTGGAAGACCCTGCTGCGCGCGCGCGCGATCGAAAACCTGTGCTACGTCGCCGGCCTCAACCGCGTTGGCGACGACGGCAACGGTTTGCACTATGCCGGCGACAGCGCGGTGATCGATTTCCTCGGCCACGCGGTGAGCGAATGCACCGACGAAGAAGTCGTGGTCACCACCACCTTGCAGGCCGCCGAACTGGCCGCGCACCGCGAGCGTTTCCCGGCGATGCTGGATGGGGATCGGTTCGAGCTGGCGTGAGCGATCTGTCGGCTCACACGCGAACGAGCCGAGAGGTCTTTTGTGGGAGGGGCTTTAGCCCCGACGCTCTTCGCTCAGTTCGCGAGACGCCTCATCGCTCCCGGGCCGCGTAATTGCGCGGTGATCGCAACCTTGCGCTTGCGCCCACGGATCGCATTGCTTAGCTGAACTCGCTGTAGGAGCGCCGCAAGTCGCGACCGCGGAATCGCAGATACGTCGTCAGCGCGATGTCGCGGTCGCAACTTGCGGCGCTCCTACAGTCGGCACCCGGCACCGCGATCAATTGACCCGGTCGTGAACCTGCAGCCCCTGCGCCGCATCGCTGGCGTCGTAACGCACGGTGACGGTGCGACTGGGTTCGCCGCCATGCGCCGGACGCACCAGGGTGGCGCGCACCGAGCCGTCGGGCTGGTCTTCGCGCTTCAAACCTTCCAGCGGTTCCAGGCAGGAGGCGATCCGGTAGGTGTCGTTCTTGCGAACTTCCAGCTTGTCGTTCAACGCCAGCCAGATCAGATCGGTTTCCACGCCCTTGCCGCAGGGGCCGTCGGCCGGGCCGGTGCCGCTGCGCGAATCGACCGAGAGCAGGAGGTAGCGTTCCTTGCCCGGGCCGGAGTCGGCGATCAGGGTCTGGCCCTGGATCGGTCCCTTGATCGAGGCGACCTTCCACAGCAGCAAGGGCTTGCGCTGCGAGCCGACGATCGCGACCACGTCGCGATTGCGCGAGTCGGGTTGCAGGCTCAGGCCATTGGCCGGTTCGGCCTGAGCGATGGACAGGCCTGCGAACAGCCAGGCGGACAGGACGAGAGCAACGGGCGCGATGAGTGTCTTCATCCGCCGAATGTACGCCGTCCCCGAGCCGCGCGCGCGGGCCACCGCCAAAACGACGCATCGCCGCCAAGTTCGGATTGCGGTTCTTGCCCGTGAAGGAGCGGGGCTGGATTTGTTCCGGCCCCTGCGAATCGAGGCCGCGGACTTGGCAGCTCGACCCGCGACCTCATAGCCCTCAAGGTCGCGACACTTGCCTCAGTACGTCTCCGACGAGCGCGGCGCGCGCGCCGGCTCGTCGCCTTCGCGCGAACCGCGCTTGTGGAAATACACCTGCTCGGCGGCCCAGCGCAGCGGCGCGGAATGCAGCAGCAGGTCGAACGGCCAGTCGAACTGGAAACGGTCGAAGGCCCAGCGCAAGGCGCGCTTGCGACGGAAACGCGGCGCGGTGTCGCGGGCGACGATTTCCGGCGCCGGCCCGTGGCCGAGCGCGTGCAGCGCGATCGCCTGGCCCAGGGTTTCGCCGTGCGCCCAGGCCGAGTGGATGCCGCCGGCGGTGACCGGCGAGACGATGCCGGCGGCGTCGCCGGTCAGCATCACCCCGTCGCGCGCGAGCGGAAACACCGGACCGCCGCAGGGGATCAGGCCGGCACGGGTCGCGCTCGGACGCAGTTCCGGGTCCAGCCCGACCGCGGCGCCGACGCGGGCGAGGAAGCCGTCGATATCGGGCACCCGTGCGTGCTCGGGGTCGTGGCGCAGCGCCAGTCCCGCCTGCACGCCGGTGGGGTTCTGCGCGATCCAGCCGATGTAACCGGGCGCATAGCGCTTGCTGACGAAGCAGTGCAGGGCGCCGGACTCGGGCAGCGACAGGCCGGGAAATTCGTACTCGATGCCGTAAAGGAATTCGCGCGTGCGGCCCAGCCCGGCGCGCTCAGCGACGCGCGACTTGGCGCCGTCGGCGCCGACCAGGAAGCGGCAACGACCGACGCCTTCGACTCGCCAACCCTCGCCGTCGCGTTCGGCCTGAGTGAACGAGGCGCCCAGGCGTAGATCGACGCCGTGGCGGACCAGTTCCTGCGCCAGCCAGCGCATCAGCCGCGGGGTGTCGGTGGTGAGGAAGTAATAACCCGGCGCGCTTAGCGCCATGCTGCGCAGATTCGGCGAATACAGACGCACGCGTTCGACCCGATGCACGCAGCCGGCCGGGGCGCGGCTCAGCCAGGTCTGCTCGGCGGCTTCCTTGACCACGATGCCGGTGGTGCGCAGCTTGTCGCCGGGATCGCGCTTGCGCTCTAACACCGCCACGCGCAGCCCCGCGCGCGCCGCGGCCAATGCGCACGCGGCGCCGGCGAAGCTGGCGCCGACGACGATCAAGTCGCAATCGTAACGGCCGGTATCGGAATTCATGCGCGCACCTTGTCGTGGGGGTTGCGGCGCAGTGTGGGAGCGCAGTACGAAGGGCGTATGGGGGCTGTGTGAAGTGTGTGGCGGTCGCGTATTCACGGTTGATGCGAATACGCTTTTGCTGTTCCCCCCCTTTGGAAAAGGGGGGAAGGGGGGATTTGCTTTTTGCCGCAAGCAGAAGGGAATCCCCGCGCTCCGATTAATACTTCGAAATGGACATGCGCTGGGCGCCTGCCCCCTTTTTCAAAGTGGGCAATGGTTTGCGTCGCTTGGTTTCGCTCTGGTGCAGATCACGATTCATGCTGGAATACGATCATTGCTCTGCGCAAACGCATCGATCGCCATCCCCAACGAAGCCAACGCCGCATCCGGCGTCGCATCGCAGGCCGCGCGCACGATCGCGCCGTCCACCGCGACCGCCAGCGCCTGCGCGCGTGCGTCGCGATCCTCGGTCGCGGGCAGCAATTCGGCGATGCGGGCCTGCATCTGCCGTTTGTGTTCGCGCGCGCGCTGCACCGCTTCGGGCAGCACCGGGCCCAGTTCGGCGACGGTGTTGATGAAAGCGCAGCCACGGTACTGCGGGTGGGCGAACCATTCGGCCATCGCCGGCAGCAGCGCTGACGCGTCGTCGCCGAAGCGGTGCAGGGCGCCGTCGAACCAGGTCATCCAGCGTTGATGGCGATAGTCCAGGAACGCCAGGATCAGGTCGTTCTTGCTCGGGTAATGCCGGTACAAGGTCACCTTGGTCACGCCGGATTCGGCGATCACCCGGTCGATGCCGGTCGCGCGAATGCCGTCCAGGTAGAACAGATCGTGCGCGGTCTGCAGGATGCGCTCGCGCGCGGATGGCGCGTCGGCGAGACGAGCGGCGGCGGGATGTTTTCGGCTCATGGCGCGATCGTAGACCGCTTCATCCACCTTTTCCATCCGAAGTAGACAAATCTGTCCACATTGATTAGCGTTATGTAGACCGATCTGTCTACATGCCTAAGGAGCCGACCATGGAAACCCGTCCCCCGTTGCCGCCGTTCACGCGCGACAGCGCGATCCAGAAAGTCCGCCTGGCCGAAGACGGCTGGAATTCGCGCGATCCCGAACGGGTCGGTCTGGCCTATTCGCTGGACACGCGCTGGCGCAACCGCGCCGAATTCGTCGAAGGCCGCGACGCGGCGGTGGCGTTTTTGCGGCGCAAGTGGAATCGCGAGCTCGAGTACCGGCTGATCAAGGAGTTATGGGCGTTCGAAGGCCGGCGCATCGCGGTGCGTTTCGCCTACGAATGGCGCGACGATTCGGGGCAGTGGTATCGCAGTTACGGCAACGAGAACTGGGAGTTCGGCGACGACGGGCTGATGCGGCTGCGTCTGGCGAGCATCAACGACCGGCCGATCGCCGAGAGCGAACGTTGCTTCCATTGGCCGCAGGGACGCCGGCCGGACGACCATCCGGGCCTGAGTGAGTTAGGGATGTAATCGCTGCCGGACGGACCGACTGTAGGAGCGGCGCAAGCCGCGACCGCGAACTCACGCCAATGTCGCCTGCGACGACATGACGACGTATCAGCAACAACGTCGCATGCGACGAAGCAACGACGCCGGTGTGGATTCGCGGTCGCGGCTTACGCCGCTCCTACAAGGAGCGGCGCAACGGGATCGGGTCAATCCGCGTCAAGGCCCGCATACACCGCATTGCGCAGGTCGATCGTGAATTCGCCCTGCATGCCTTCGACGGCGGTATTGGTCAGGGCGACCACGCTCAGCCGGCGCTGCGGGTCGACGAACCACGAGTGGCCGTACACGCCGCCCCAGGCGATGGTGCCCGGCGACTGCGGCGTGTTGGTGGCGCGCGGGTCGTTCAACACCGCCCAGCCGTAGCCATAGCCCCAACCCGGGTCCAGGCCTTCGATCGGCGCCGGCACTTGCTCGCCCATCATCACCGCGACCGATTCGGGTTGCAGGATCGCGCCGCCGCCCTGGCGCAAGGCTTCGAGCAGGGTCAGCACGTCGCCGGCGGTACCGGCCATGCCGGCGCCGCCGGACGGATACGACGCGGGGTTCTCCAGGCGGCTCGGCGCATAGCGCAACAGCCTGCCGGGTAAGGACAGGACGGCGCCGTCGAGCATGCGCGCCGGCCGGCGCGAACCGTCGGCGGCGACGCCGTCGGTGTACGGCGTGGCGGTGCGGCGGTGATCGGCGATATGGAAGCCGGTGTCGCGCAACGACAGCGGCGCGGCGATCAGTTCCTCGATCAGTTTCGGCAGCGGCGTGCCGGTCGCGCGCGCCATCGCCTCGCCGAGCACGTCGAGCCCGATCGAATACTTGAAGCCCTGGCCCGGCGGAAAGCGCAACTGCGCCTCGCCAATGCGGCGCAGGTTTTCCTCGATGCCCAGCCCGGGCTGATCGAAGCCGTCGGAAATATCCAGAGTGTCGTAATCGCCGCCGGGCGCTTCGCCGAAGCGATAGCTCAGGCCCGAAGTGTGGCTCAGCAGCTGGCGCAGACTGATCGCCGGTGTTGTGCCGTCGGCTAGGCGCGGGCGGAACTGCGGCAGCCACTGGGTCACCGGCGCGTCGAGGTCGATGCGGCCTTGTTCGGCCAGTTTCATCGCCGCGGCGGCGATGAAGGGCTTGGTGACCGAGGACAGCAGAAAGATCGCATCCTCGCGCATCAGCCGGTCGGATTCGCGATCGGCCAGTCCGGCCGCGCGGTGGTAGACCGGTACGCCGTCGCGGGCGATCAGCACGACCGTGCCGACCAGCCGCCGCTCGGCGATGGCGCGGTCGATGGCATCGTCGACGCGGTCGCGCAACAGGCTGGGGACGGGCGGTTCGAGTGTGGCGAGCGACTCGATCGGGGCGGAAGCGGGCAGATTCATGAGGGGATTCGCTATGCCATCGGAAAGACAATGCGAAGCTGGTTGCGGCTTCGCCGGCTACAAGCGGTGATGGTGAAACACTGCCATGCCGCGTGCGGGATTGCGGTTAAGCGTGAGGTGGCGCAGGCGTTTGCAGGGTAGGGCGCGAGCTTTACCGAATGCGGACAGTCGGTTTGCCGATAGGGTGCGCGAAGGCATGCGTCGCAATCATGGAATGCGGTTGCGATGCGGGTTGCGTCGATGCCGGAGTGGCGCGGTCGCGGCTTGCGCCGCTCCTACAGCGGCTGCGCCGAATACCGCACCGACATCCAAAAGCCGCATGAGCCATCTGTAGGAGCGGCGCAAGCCGCGACCGCGTCACTTCAACCACGGCGCAGGCACGCAGCCAGGCGGCTTGAGCGCCACGCCCAAAACAAAGGGCGCCGAAGCGCCCTTTGTTTCAAGTCGTTGCGATCGCCGGCGAATTCGTCAGCGCCGCATCAGCCTGCGACCTCAGCCGCGCGGACCGCGACCGCCACCGGGACGGCCGCCACCGCGCGGACCGCCCGGACGCGGGGCGCCGCCCGGCGGACGGTTGCCGCCGGGACGCGCATTGCCGGCCGGACGCGGACCGCCCGGGCCGCCGGGACGACCGCCCGGTTTGCCGCCGGCCGGACGCGGGCCGTTGTTGTTGCGCGCGGGCCGTTCGCTGCCATACGGCGTGAAGCCCGGGTTGGCGTGGTCGGACGGGAAGCTCGGCGCGTTGCCGGGGTGACCGTAGGGGCGCGAGCTGCGCTGACCCTGACCCTGGCCTTGTCCCTGACCACCGCCGCTGCGACGCTCGCCGTAGGGGCCATTGCCGCCACCGGTGGTGTTGCCGTTGCGATCGCCGCCGAAGCCGCCGCCTTGCGGACGACCGCGACCGGCACCCGCGCCGGCACCGGCCGGGCCGCGACCGGCGCCGCCGCCGGGCTTGCCGGCATAGGGCTTCTTGCCGCGACCATCGGGATTGCGATGACCGCTCGGGCCGGTCTCGACGCCTTCGGGCACGTACCAGGTGCGGAACGCCGCCGGGTTGCCGTCGGGGAGCGAGTTGGCGCCCTTGTCCTTGCGCTGCTTGAACGGCTTCTGCGACTGGCGCGCCGCGGCTTCGCCGCTGACGGTCAGGCCGCCGGGCTTGCGCGGACCGCCGCGGCCACGGCCGTTGCGGTCTTCGCGCACATGGTCGAAGCGGCGCAGTTCGCGGCCTTCGTCGGCGGTGTTGTGGCCGCCGACATAGCCGGCCGAACGCTCGTTGCCGGACAGATGCACGGTCGACTTGGCCGCCTTGCGCTGGCCGATCACCGGCTGCAGGGTCAGCGCCGACGGGGTGCCGTCTTCCAGGCCGAGGGTCGCGCGCAGCGCGTCGACCTTGTCGTTGACCAGTTCTTGCGAGTGGCCGCGCAGCAGTTCGCGCGGCAACGCCACGGTGCCGTAGCGGATGCGCTTGAGCCGGCTGACCTGGCAGCCCTGCGATTCCCACAGACGGCGGACTTCGCGGTTGCGGCCTTCCTTGACCACGACCCGGAACCAGTCGTGCGAGTCGCTGCCGCCGATGCGTTCGATTTCGTCGAACTTGGCCGGGCCGTCCTCCAGCGAGACGCCGCGGGCGAGGCGGTCGACCAGGTTGTCGGGCACGGTCTCCTGGCCTTCGGGTGCGCGCACGCGGCAGACGTATTCGCGCTCGACCTCGAACGAGGGATGCATCAGCGCATTGGCCAATTCACCGTCGGTGGTCAGCAGCAGCAGGCCGGTGGTGTTGATGTCGAGGCGGCCGATCGCGATCCAGCGCGCGCCCTTGAGCGCGGGCAGCGAATCGAAAATGGTCGGCCGGCCTTCGGGGTCTTCGCGGGTGGTGACTTCGCCTTCGGGCTTGTTGTACATCAGCACGCGCGAGGGTTCGGTCAGCGCGCTGGCGACGAAGCTGCGGCCGTCGAGTTCGATCTTGTCGCCGCCCTTGATGCTCATGCCGACCTGCGCGGTCTCGCCGTTGACCTTGACCAGGCCGTCGGCGATGCGCTGTTCGAGCGCGCGGCGCGAGCCCAGGCCCGCTTGCGCGAGGACCTTGTGCAGGCGTTCTTCCAGGCGCGGCGCTTCGGGGGCCGCGCTGTCACCGCTGCGCTTCAATGAAAGCTTGCGGGGTTTTTCGTCAGTCATTTCTGTTGCTCCGGCTGGTCGTCTTCGGACTCAGCCTCAAGTTCCGGAACGGTCGTCGTCTCGACGGCGTGTTGGTCTTGCTCGTGATCGTTCGCGTCCGCCGCGCGCTTGCCCGGCGCGGCTTCGGGGTCGTCCGACAGGACGGTGTGTTCGTTGGCATCTTCGGCGTCGGCGGGCTCGTGCTCGTCGGCGTCGTGGGATTCGGGGTGGGGCTCGTCGCCGGCGGATTCGTCCGCGGCGGTTTCATCGGTGTTGGGATCGGCGGCGGTGTCGCTCGAATCGTCGGCGCCGGGCGCATCGGACGTTTCGTTGGCGGTTGCTTCGTTGGCTTGTGCGTCATCCGCTGCGGCGGCGCCGGCCTGCGCGTCCGCCTCGTCCTGCCCGGATTCGGGCGAGTCATCATCGGCCTGGCCGGGCGCTTCGTCGTTGGCCGCGGCGGCGATTTCGCCGTCCTGCGATTCGCCCTCGGCGTTCGCCTGTTCGCTGTTGCCCGCGTCCTCGCCGTTGCCGATGCCGCCGGCGGCGATCGCTTCGCCGCCGAACTGCAGTTGCGGCTCGAGCTCGCCGATGTCCTTGAGCTCCGACAGCGGGGGCAGTTCGTCCAGGCGCTTGAGGCCGAAGTAATCCAGGAAGGTCTTGGTGGTACCGAACAGCGCCGGCTTGCCGGGCACGTCGCGGTGACCGACCACGCGGATCCACTCGCGTTCCTCCAGCGCCTTGATGATGTTGCTGCTGACCGCCACGCCGCGGACCTGTTCGATCTCGCCGCGGGTGATCGGCTGGCGGTAGGCGATCAGCGCCAGGGTTTCCAGGGTGGCGCGGGTGTAGCGGGTCTGGCGCTCGGTCCACAGGCGCGCGACCCACGGATGCACGTCGGCCTGGACCTGGAAGCGGAAGCCCGAGGCCAGTTCGACCAGTTCCACCCCGCGATCGGCGCAGCCTTCGCGCAGGATCTGCAGCGCGGTCTCGACGCTGTCGGCCGGGGCCGGCTGGTCCTCGGGGAACAGCGCATGCAATTGCGCCAGCGTCAGCGGCTGGGTGGCCGCGAGCAGGGAAGCTTCGACGATGCGGGTAACGAGGAGTTGGTCCATTGGAGCCGGGATTCGGAATTCGGGAATGGGATTCGTGCGGTGGTTCGTGGGTGGCGGATCAGCGCCGGCCCTTCTGGCTTGAAGCGGACGAGCGGGATGCTGCGGGTGGCGATGGTGCGCCGGGCGCTGGCGAGGTCCGCGACGCGGACAGTCGGGCGCGGGCGATCACGAGGCGCGGTCGTCGTCGTTGGCGGCGTCGTCGAACTCGCTGCTCAGTTCGATTTCGTCCGGGTCCTTCATCAGGGCCAGGGACTTGACGTAGATCGGCGCCGGCGGCTTGGTCGCGCCCGAATGGGCGTCGTCGGGCAGCTCCTGGACGATCTCGATCAGTTGTTCCTTGGCCAGGGTCAGCAGGCCCAGGAACGTCACCACCACCCCGAGCTTGCCTTCCTCGGCCGTGAACAGCGATTCGAAACGGTGGAACACGCCGTCGCTCATGCGGGTCAGCAGCTCGCCCATGCGCTGGCGCACGCTCAGCGCGTCGCGTTTGATCGCGTGCTGGGTGTACAGCTCGGCGCGCTTGAACACGTCGTGCAGGGCCAGCAGCATTTCCTTCAGGTCGACCGGCGGCGGCAGCTTGACCGAGGCCCGGTCCGGCACGAAGGCCTGCACCGGCACGGTGTCGCGGTCCTGGCGGGGCAGGGCGTCGATGTCTTCGGCGGCCTGCTTGAAGCGCTCGTACTCCTGCAGGCGGCGGACCAGCTCGGCGCGCGGGTCTTCCTCGATGCCTTCTTCGTTGGGCGCGCGAGGCAGCAGCATGCGCGATTTGATCTCGGCCAGGATCGCGGCCATGACCAGGTATTCGGCGGCCAGCTCGAAACGCATTTCGTGCATGGCCTGGATGTAGTTGACGTATTGCTTGGTGATCTCGGCGACCGGGATGTCGAGGATGTCCAGGTTCTGCCGGCGGATCAGGTACAGCAGCAGATCGAGCGGGCCTTCGAAGGCTTCCAGGATGACTTCCAGCGCATCCGGCGGGATGTACAGGTCCTGCGGAATCTGCAGCACCGGCTGGCCATGCACCACGGCCAGCGGCATTTCCTGCTGCTGAGGCGCGGTCGGGCCCGGGCTAGGCCCTGCGTTGGTGGGCTCCGCATTGGCTGGGTTCGCGGCGAGCGCGGATTCGTTGGTCATTCGAGACCGGCCCCTCCGGGCCGTGGGCACTGCTGTTGCGACGATGCATGCGGCGCCGGGCCGCATCGGAACGCACGCGGTCCGGTCGTGCAAGACCGGATCGAAGCGTCCCTACGGGTGCTACGGACCACTCATAAAAGGCGGGTGCTTGGCCCGAACGGCCCCGGCCTGCCCGACACGCGGGGCGTGGCGGCGTAAGACTGAAGGGGGTTGCGGGCGCGGACCGGTGCTCTGCAGCGATGCACTGCGTACTGGCGCACCGATGATGTGCGGGGAAGTACGGGTGCGGACGTGGCGACGGTGTGGGGTTCCGGTCGCGACGGGGCTTGCTGCATCCGGCCTGACGGCAATTGAGGTTTAGGGTAAGGGCTGGGGGCGGCAGTGTCCAGCGCCGGTATGAATGGCGCGACCGGCGCGGCTGTCCGCAACGGGCGGGTGTTCAGCCCGGATCGGTCGGGTTCGGCCGGCGCGGCGGGGCGGTCGACCGTTGCTCGGCCGGTGATGCCGGTCGCCGCGCCGACGGCGAAATCTGTCCGCAACCGCATTAGACTGACGTCTGGGGTAAATAAGGGACCGGGGACGCACCATGAAACCAGCAAGGACCGCCTTCGCCGTATTGGTGTTGGCACTGACGGCCTGTAAAGCCGCTGCACCAGAGGCACCCGCCGCGCCGGCACCGGCCGCGCCCGCAGCGGCGCCTGCAACGGCCGCGGCTGCAGCGCCCGCGCCGACCGCCGCCGCGTCCACTGAGGCACCCGCGGCCCCGGCCGTGCAACTGCCCGCGGAAGCCTGCACCAAGAGCGAAGACGGCTTCGCCAGCTTCTTCGAGCAGTTCGTCTATGAAGCGCCGGTACGCGCCGCCTACAGCGCGCCGAACGTCGAGGTCCGCGACATCAAGGACCCGAACAAGGTGCTGAGTTCCGAGCCGCCCGGCCCGTTCCGGATCGCGATGGTCGACAACCAGTGGTCGTATAACGAACCGGGCAAGGACGCCGGCCAGTTCGCCCGGGTCAAGATGGACCGCACGCTCAGCGGCGACCGCATGCGCGTGGATTTCGTCAAGGCCGAGTTCTCGCCCGACGAGGAAGTGACCAAGACCCTGGGCAAGCCCGAAGCCTACGTATTCGAATTCAAGCAAGGCTGCTGGCAACTCACCCAGCAGCTGCGCTGATCCTGTCCCGCCTGCTCGACCCAGGCGGGGCCGTACCGATCCCCTAGATCGCATCGCTAGAGCGCATTTCCAGCGCACACGCAGTCGCAGCAACGCGGGTCTCGACTCCATCGCAGGCCCGCACGCCCAAATCTGAAGTTCATCGACAAGGAGAAGTACGATGCCCAATTACAAGATCGTCGAATCGGTCGGCAGCGGCGTCCAGCACGTCCACGACTACGAAGACATCGAGCGTCACCACCCCAGCCGCGGCAACGAACGCGGCCGCGTCTACGGCACGGTCAACGGCGAGCGCGAAGAGCTGCTCGGCAACTACGCCGGCACCCCGACCGTCTCGCGAGACGGCGATTACTACGTGTCCAAGGATTTCGTGCTGCAGGCCGGCAACTCGTCGGCGGTGAAGGTGCCGGCGGTGGCCAACGGCTACATCGGCCGCATCGACCCCAGCGACGGCGTCGTCCAGATCTACGACAAGCCGGCCAACGATCCCAGCCGCGAGATGATCGCGCAGTACCGCCACATGGACCTGCGCAATACCGAATTGAAGGTCGGACAGCAGGTCGAGTACGGCCAGCCGCTCGGCATCCAGAGCGGCTTCAACAACGGCAACCCGAACGCGTTCGGCAAGCACGTCCACATCGATATCAACACCAGTTACCTGCCGCAGATGGAGCGCTACGTGCGCGACATGGCCAACGGCGCGATCACCACCGACAAGCGTCCGCCGCACCAGGAAAACGCCACCGGCCAGACCCAGGTCAGCAACGTCTCCGGCAACGGCCGCAACGTGCATAGCCCGGGCGGCGCCGGTTCGACCACGGCCGCCGCGCCGATGGCCGACGGCGTGCTGCGCAAGGACGAGCACGGCCCCGAGGTCAAGGCGCTGCAGGAACGGCTCAATGCGCTGGGCTACAAGGACGCGCAGGGCAATGCGCTCGGCACCGACGGCAAGTTCGGCAAGCACACCAAGGAAGCGGTCGAAGCCTTCCAGCGCGACCACAAGCTCGAAGTCGACGGCATCGCCGGCCCGAACACGCTCAAGGCGCTCAAGTCCGCACAGCCCGATCACGCCCACCCGCACGCCGATCCGAAGACCGCCGACGCCAAGACCCCCGGCAACGTCGATCCGGCCGTGCGCGGCCCGCTGCTGTCGGACGCCGCGCATCCGAACAACGCGATGTACAAGCAGGCGGTCGAAGGTCTGGAGAAGCTCGGCCCGCAGGCCGGTTTCAAGGACCACGCCGCGCTCGAACGCGCCGCGGCCACCTTGACCTACGACGCGCGCGTGAGCGGTCTGAACAAGATCGACCACGTCGTGCCGAACGCCAACGGCACCGGCCTGTTCGCGGTGCAGGGCGATCTCGGCAACCCGGCCAGCCATCGCGCCTTCGTCAATAAAGAGCAGGCGACCCAGCAGACGATCGAGCAATCGACCCAGAAGCTGCAGCAGGACGTGCCGCAGCAGACCCAGCAGCCGGCGCAGCAGCCGCAGCAGGCGAAGTCGATGGTGGCGTAAGCCGCTTTCGCGCGTTCGCGTTATCGACGGCCCGCATCGTGACGATGCGGGCCGTTTGTTTTTGCGATCGATGCGATCGTAACGTCGCAGGTGTCTGCATTCGTCCACGACGACCAACAGGCGACGTGTGCGTTGCCTTTGCGATGACGCCTCGAGCCGGCCGATCCGGTCCGGATCGACGCGCAAGCACGGAGGTATGCGGATGTATCATGAGCACGCCTGACGCAGGCGACGATGGCGGCCGCCATCGCTGGAATTCACAGGGGGCGCCGCCGCGCGCGACGCCTCGCGAAGAGGGCTTATGTGGTATCTGATCGAAGGCTACGACTTCCCCGACGCGCTGCCCAAGCGCGGCGCTTCGCGCCCGGCGCATCTTGAACGTTTGACCGCGTTGCGCGATCAAGGCCGTCTGCTGCTCGCCGGCCCGTGCCCGGCGATCGATGCCGAAGACCCGGGTCCGGCCGGTTTCAGCGGCAGCCTGATCGTCGCCGAGTTCGAATCGCTGGAGGCCGCGCGCGCGTGGGCCGACGCCGATCCGTATGTCGCCGCCGGCGTGTACGAGCGGGTCGAGGTGCGCCCGTTCCGCAAGGTGCTGCCGTGAGCTTGCCGCGCGATCAGCGCGTCGCCGCGATCCGCGCGGCGATCGAGGCCGCGTTGGCGCCGACCGCGCTGGAGATCGAAGACGAAAGCCATCGTCATGCCGGTCACGCCGGCGCCCAGGACGGGCGCGGGCATTTCCGCGTCGCCGTGGTCAGCGCGGCGTTCGCCGGACTCGCTCCGATCGCGCGCCATCGCGCGGTGTACGCGGCGGTCGGCGAGTTGATGACCACCGACATCCACGCGCTGTCGATCAGCGCGCATACGCCCGAGGAAGCGGCGCGGTCGTAAGCGTTGGATCGGGCGGGGCGATGCGCGGAATGCGACGTCGGTCGGAGCCTGCGATCGCCGACGGTGACACGATCGCGCTCGCGTCGGCATGCGCTCGGTATGCGCATCGACAGAGCGCACCGAGCACGCCATTGCACAGCGCATGGCGTGTTTGTTGCCGACCATGACGGCACTTCGTGCTGCATCGCAGCACGCCGCGGTCCAGCGCGGACGCCCTAAGCGCTTTACATAACAAGCGCTTTACACTCCTTCCTGAAAACGTTTACAGTCGTCCCACTTTCCAACCGCGAGGGGCGGCCAGGACAGTGGTGAGCGTGACGATCAAAGATGTCGCCCGCGCGGCCCAAGTGTCGGTGGCGACCGTATCGCGGACCTTGAACGGTCACGGCAACGTGGCCGAGGACGTGCGTCGGCGCGTGCTCGCGGTCGCCAATGACCTGCGCTACACGCCGCATGCCGCGGCCCGCAGCCTCAGCAGCCGGCGCACTCACACCCTCGGCGTGGTCCTGCCCGATCTGCACGGCGAATTCTTTTCCGAACTGGTGCGCGGCGTCGATCTGGTCGCGCGCGAACACCGTCTGCATCTGTTGGTGTCGAGCTATCACGGCCGACCGGACGAACAAGTCGCCGCCTTGCGCGCGATGCGCGGCCGGGTCGACGGCTTGCTGGTGATGTCGCCGTATGCCGCCGCGCAGGTGTCGATCGTCGAGGAACTCGCCTCGGCGTTGCCGGTGGTGCTGATCAACACCCAGGACGCATCGCCGGACGTGCTGTCGCTGAGCGTGGACAACTACGGCGGCGCCCAGGCCATGACCGAGCATCTGATCGCCTGCGGCCATCGCCGGATCGCCTTCATCGCCGGCCCCGAAGACAATTTCGACGCCCACGAGCGCCTGCGCGGCTACCGCGAAGCGCTCGCGCGTCTGCTGCCGGATTCGTCCGAGTGGGTGCTGCCGGGCGCGTTCGACGAAGCCTCCGGCCACGCCGCCGGACAGGCCTTGCTCGCCGCCGGGCAACGGCCCGATGCGGTGTTCGCGGCCAACGACATGATGGCGTTGGGCTGTCTGTTTTCGTTCGTACAAGCGGGTGTCAACGTGCCGGGCGACATCGCCCTGGCCGGATTCGACGACATTCCGCTGGCCCGTTACGTCCACCCGACGCTCACGACCATGCGGGTCAATATCGCCGAGTTGGGGGCCCGCGCGGCGCGTCTGCTGCTGACGCGACTGAGCGCGGACACCGGCGTGCAGGAATCGCAACACAACCCAGAAGAACCGCGGCGTAGCGAGCCGTTGCGGCCGGAATTGATCGTGCGCGAGTCGGGAGTTCGCCGAGGGGGCGGTGCCTGATCGCGTCGAAAAAAATTTGGTCGCGCGTGTAAGCGATTACACCAGAACAGCCGCACCACCACGCAACCTTGCAGTACGTGCTCCTTGGAGGGAGGAACGCTCATGAATCAGATCAATCCGCAAACCCCGCACCGCCCCAGATCCGGCTTGCGCTTCGACACCGGCCGCAACCTGCTGGCCTGCGCGCTCGCCAGCTGCCTGGCGATGGCCGCGCCGGTCGCCCTGGCGCAAAGCACCGCCGCGACCATTCGCGGCACGATCAGCGGCGACGCCGGTCCCGCCGCCAATGCCAGCGTGACCGCCACCAACACCGCCAGCGGCCTGGTGCGCAAGGTGCAGACCGCCGCCGACGGCAACTACACCCTGGCCGGCCTGCCGCCGGGCACCTACCGCATCGACGTCAATGCCGATGGCCAGAGCAATACCCGCAACGTCACCGTCGCGGTCGGCCAGTCGGCGACCTTGAATCTTTCGACCGGCGGCGTCGCGGAGACCGCGCCGGCGGGCGAGGCGACCGATCTGGACAAGGTCACGGTGACGTCCTCGGCGCTGGCCGAAGTGCGCACCTCCGAGAACGCCACCTACATCTCCAACAAGCAGATCGAATCGCTGCCGCAGGGCACGCGCAACTTCCTCGCCTTCGCCGATACCGTGCCGGGCGTGCAGTTCGTGCAGTCCGGCAACGGCTCGACCTCGATCCGCAGCGGCGCGCAGAGCTCCAACGGCGTCAACGTCTACATCGACGGCGTGGGCCAGAAGAACTATGTGCTGCCCGGCGGCGTCGGCGGCCAGGACGACACCCGCGGCAATCCGTTCCCGCAGTCGGCGATCGGCGAGTACAAGGTCATCACCTCGAACTACAAGGCCGAGTTCGACCAGCTCAGCAGCGCCGCGATCACCGCGGTGACCCGTTCGGGCAGCAACGAATTCCACGGCGATTTCTTCTGGGACCACACCTCCGAGAAGTGGCGTTCGCCGACTCCGGCCGAGGACAAGTCCGGCAGGAAGACCGACTCGAAGGAAGAGCAGTACGGCATCTCCTTCGGCGGCCCGATCATCCAGGACAAGATGCATTTCTTCGTCGCCTATGAGGCGAAGGAATACAACACGCCGTTCACGATCAAGCCGGGCGAGGGCGTGACCGCCGCGCAGTTGCCGGCGCAGTTCCAGTCGCTGGTCGGCGGCGTCAACGCGCCGTTCAAGGAAGACCTGTACTTCGGCAAGGTCGACTTGACCGTCGGCGAAAACCACTATTTCGAACTGACCGGCAAGTACCGCGACGAAACCGAAATCACCGGCGTCGACGGCATCAGCACGGTTCCGTTCGGCACCGCCAAGGACAACAGCGACAAGCGCTTGGACCTGCGTTACCAGTACACCGGCGACGGCTGGCTCAACGATGCCCACGTCACCTACGAGGACGCCAGCTACAACCCGCGCGCCAATTCGTTCGGCAACGGCTACGTGCTGACCCGCGCCGACATCAACTCGACCGGCGACAAGCGCGTGCTCAACGCCGGCCCCGGCGAGAATTTCCAGAACAAGGCACAGAAGGGCTATTCGTTCCAGGACGATCTGACCTTCACCGGTCTGCAGTGGCACGGCAGCCACACCATCAAGACCGGCATCAAGTACAAGTCCATCGACATCAGCGCGACCGAGCAGATTCCGTTCAACCCGCAGTTCTTCTACGACATCAACGGCGATCTGGCTTCGCCGTACCTGGTGCGCTTCGGCGCCGGTCTGCCGGGAATCGCCGACGGCAGCGTCAAGTCGAACAACAAGCAGTTCGGCATCTACATCCAGGACGACTGGGAGGTCAACGACAAGCTGACCTTGAACCTCGGCGTGCGCTGGGACTACGAGACCAGCGACGTCTACACCGACTACCGCACGCCGAACGACGTGATCAATGCGCTCAACAGCCAGGATCCGCGCGCGCCGTCCGGGCAGACCTATCGCCAGACCCTGGCGCGCGGCGGCGTCGATCTGAACGACTACATCAGCACCGGCCGCGAACGCGATAACTTCAAGGACGCGTTCCAGCCGCGCCTGGGCTTCTCCTACGATCTCAACGCCGACCAGCGGCATGTGATCTATGGCGGTGCCGGTCGCGCCTACGACCGCAACATCTTCAACAATCTGCAGCTGGAAACCACCAAGGGTACGTTCCCGACCTATTCGTTCCGGTTCAACCAGCCCGGTCATGCGTGCACGCCGGGTGTCGGCGACTGCCTGGCCTTCAATCCCGGGCTGCTGAGCCGCGAGGCGCTGGAAGCCTTGGTCGCCGCCAATCCGAACACCGGCCGCGAAGTGTTCCTGCTCAACAACGACCTCAAGACGCCGTACTCGGATCAGTTCAGCCTGGGCATGCGCAACGCGGTGATGATCGGCGAGACCGAATGGCAGACCGATATCGGCGTGTCGCGCATCGTCAGCAAGGACGGTTTCGCGTTCGTGCTGGGCAATCGCAATCCGGACGGCTCGTTCTATCCGGCGCCCGACGCGGTGTGGGGCGCGCCGTTCGGCGCCGGCATTCCCGGATTCGGCCGCGCCCTGATCCTGGGCATCAACGGCATCGAAACCCGCGCCAACTCGCTGCTGGTCAAGATCGACAAGCCGTATACGCGCGAGTCGGGCTGGGGTGTGACGCTCGCGTACACCTTCACCGATGCCGAGGAAAACCGCGAGAACGGCGAGTCGTTCTCGCTCGATCATCCGAACCTGTCCGGGTTCGGCTGGCACGACGCCAAGGGCGTGCCGCGTAATCGCCTGGTCGCGACCGGTATCTACGATGGTCCGTGGGGCCTGACCTTCTCCGGCAAGATGACCCTGGCCAGCCCGACCGGTTACTACTTCGTCAACTGCTCGCAGTCCGGTCCCAACGACAACTTCTGCTTCACCGATCAGTTCAAGCCCGACAAGACCATCGGCTTCAAGCAGCTCGATCTGGCGGTAACCAAGGAGTTCGATACCGGCGCCGGCATCAAGTTCCGCATCCGCGGCGACGTGCTCAACGTCACCGACGCGCGCAACTACAACCAGTACGACACCTTC
Organism: Lysobacter sp. Soil_N_51; assembly: GCF_057655755.1. Classification (NCBI taxonomy): domain Bacteria; kingdom Pseudomonadati; phylum Pseudomonadota; class Gammaproteobacteria; order Lysobacterales; family Lysobacteraceae; genus Lysobacter; species Lysobacter sp. Soil_N_51. The sequence goes on from NZ_JBDGLR010000004.1 coordinate 40,521, forward strand.
GCCGGCCGTTTGAACGCGCCCAACGCCAATTTCGGCGATCACCAGGACGGCATCATCCTGCCGACCCGCACGTTCAAGCTGTCGATGGGCTTCAGCTGGTAACCCACATGCCGGCCGTCCGTTCGCGGACGGCCGGCATCGGCAAAGAACCATGGCCCGCTTCGCCGGTCACAGATAGCGTCACCGGCATTCGGTTCCAACCACAACACAGGGGTTTCCAGTTTCATGCAACGCGCCAAGCCGACAACACGTGCAGTCTCATTCGCTGTTCTGAGCACGTTGTTGCTCGCTTTGTCCGCATGCAAGAAACCCGAGACGCAATCGCAGACCCAGCCCATCGTCAGTCCGGAGCCGGTGGTGATCGAACCGCTCAAGCAGGAACGGCTGGAACTGCCGCCGTTGTTCCGCGATATCGAAAAACGCACGTTCCAGTTTTTCTGGGACACCACCAACGAACAAAACGGGCTGACGCCCGACCGTTATCCGTCGCGGCCGTTCGCTAGCATCGCCTCGATCGGATTCGCGTTGACCGCGTATCCGATCGGGATCGAGCGCGGCTGGGTCAATCGTACCCAGGCGGTCGATCGCACCCTGACCACATTGAAATTCCTGCGCGACCTGCCCAGCGGCCCGCAGCCGACCGGCAAGGGCGCGTACAAGGGCTTTTACTATCACTTCCTCGACATGCAGAAGGGCGAGCGTTTCAACAGCTGGGTCGAGCTGTCGAGCGTGGACACCGGCCTGTTGATGATGGGCGTGCTGTTCACCCAGTCGTATTACGATCGCGACGACCCGCGCGAGAAGGAAATCCGCGACATCGCCGACACGCTGTACAAGCGCGTGGACTGGACCTGGCTGCAGCAGAACAAGCCGCTGATCTCGATGGGCTGGTTCCCCGAGAGCGGTTTCATCAAGCACGACTGGATGGGCTACAACGAGGCCATGCTGCTGTACGTGCTGGCGCTGGGTTCGCCGTCGCATCCGGTCGAGCCGGAGGCGTGGACGGTGTGGACGCGCACCTACAACGACGTGTGGGGCGTGTATCAGGGTGAGGAATTCCTCGCCTTCGGTCCCTTGTTCGGCCATCAGTACAGCCATGTCTGGATCGATTTCCGCGGCATCCAGGACGAGTACATTCGCGAACGCGGCATCGATTATTTCGAGAACAGCCGTCGCGCCGCGTACGCGCAGCGCGCGTATGCGATCGCCAACCCGATGAAGTGGGAAGGCTACGGCCCGGAGCTGTGGGGCCTGACCGCCAGCGACGGGCCGCAGCAGACCTTGCAGGAATACCGCGGCGAGCAGCGTCAGTTCCGCCACTATTCGGCGCGCGGCGCCGGCCTGCGCGAGAATTTCGACGACGGCACCATCGCCCCGACCGCGGCGATCGCGTCCTTGCCGTTCGCGCCGGAGATCGTGATTCCGACCACGGTGGCGATGCACGAGCGTTACGGCGAGTACATCTATTCCAGCTACGGCTTCCTGGATTCGTTCAATCCGAGCTTCAACTACGACATTCCGTTGAAGACCGGACGCCTGGTGCCCGATCACGGCTGGGTCGCCAGCGATTACATCGGCATCGATCAGGGCCCGATCCTGGCGATGATCAGCAACTACCGCAACGAATTCGTCTGGAACGTGATGAAGCGCAATCCCTATATCCGCAGCGGCCTGGAGCGCGCCGGGTTCAAGGGCGGCTGGCTGACGCCGGCGGATGCGCAGGGCAAGGACGCAAAGGACAGCAAGGACGGCAAGGACAAGAAGGCGGGCGAGGGCGCGGCGAAGGCCAATGCCCGGCCGGCCGGCACCATGGACCCGGCCACGGCGCGCGCGCTGGGCGAAGCCGAGTCGCGCTCCGGGCGCACCAATGCGCCGGTGAAGCAGAATGCGCCGAAGCCGGAATGACGGCATGAGCGTGGTGGCGGCTTATGCGGCCGGGCGTGTGCGGGCGCTGTGGGGCTCGCTCAGGCGGCGTTTGCCCACTGGGAGTTCTCGCGACGTTGTTGCTAGAAGCGAATCCCCCGTAGCCCCCCTTTTGCAAAGGGGGGAACTGTTTCGCGGTGGGCTTGGTGGTGGCGCGGGCTACGGGTGGTTGCGAGGTTCGATTCTCGTATGCGCGGTTGTGCTGCTCGGCAGTTGCTCGCGGCGAGACGATGGGCGCGAACTGGTGCGGTTCTGGGCGATGGGCTACGAGGGCGAAGTCGTCACTCAGCTGATCCCGGAGTTCGAGCGGCGCAATCCCGGCATTCGGGTGGAAGTGCAGCAACTGCCGATCACCGCCGCGCACGAGAAGCTATTGACCGCGTTCGCCGGCGATGCCTTGCCGGATGTGTGCGCGATCGGCAATACCTGGGTCTCCGAGTTCGCCTTGCTCGATGCCTTGATCCCGCTCGATCCGCGCCTGGCGCAGACGCCGGGCTTGCAGAGCCGCGATTATTTCGCCGGCGCCTGGGACACCGGGGTGATCGGCGGCACCGTGTATGCGGTGCCGTGGTACGTGGAAACGCGATTGCCGTTCTATCGCCAGGATCTGCTCAAGCAGGCCGGAATCTCCCGGCCGCCGCAGACCTGGGACGAATGGAAAGACGCGATGGCCGCGATCAAGCGCGAGGTCGGTCCCGACCGTTATGCCGCGCTGCTGCCGCTCAACGAAGCCGAGCCGCTGTTGAACCTGGGCATCCAGTCGCCCGATCCGCTGCTGCGCGACGACGGGCGTTACGGCAATTTCCGCAGCCCGGGGTTCAAGCGCGCGCTGAGCTTCTATCGCGAAGTGTTCGACAACAAGTGGGCGCCGCTGGCCAGCAACACCCAGATCGCCAACGTGTGGAACGAATTCGGCCGCGGCTATTTCAGTTTCTACGTCAACGGCCCCTGGAACATCGCCGAATTCAAGAAACGCCTGCCGCCGGACCAACAGGCCTCGTGGATGACCATGCCGCTGCCGGGCGAACACGGCCTGGGCGCTTCGGTCGCGGGCGGCGCCAGCTTCGTGCTGTTCCGCAGTTCCAAGCGCCAGGACGCGGCCTGGAAACTGATCTCGTACCTGTCCGAACCGCAAGTGCAGGTGCGTTTCCACGGCCTGACCGGTAACCTGCCGCCGCGCCGCGCCGCCTGGGCCACGCCGGCCCTGGCCAATGACGTGTATGCGCGCGCATTCGGCGATCAGCTCGAACGCGCGCGGCCGGCGCCGAAAGTGCCGGAGTGGGAGCGCATCGCGACCGAGATCAAACTGGTCGGCGAACAATTGGCCAACGGGCGCGTCAGCGTGGATCAGGCGGCGGAAGAGCTCGATCGTCGCGCCGACCGCATTTTGGAAAAGCGCCGCTGGATGCTCGATCACCAGACCATCAAACCCACGGTCGCGCCGGTCGCGGGCAAACCCGTCGCGGGCAAGGAGGGCGGATGAAACCGTCCACCGCCGGCTGGGTGTTCGCCGCGCCCGCCTTGACCGTGATCGGCCTGTTCTTCGGCCTGCCGGTGCTGGCCGCGCTGGCGCTGAGCCTGACCGATTTCGATATTTACGCCTTGGCGCATATCGACAACCTGCGCTTCGTCGCCTTCGACAACTACATCAACCTGCTCAACAACCCGCTGTTCTGGCGCGCGCTCGGCAACACCATGTATTTCGTCGTGGTCGGTGTGCCGCTGTCGATCGGCGTGTCGCTAGGTGCGGCGCTGCTGCTGCATTCCAAGCTCGGCTACTTCAAGCCGTTCTTCCGCACCGCGTTCTTCGCGCCGGTGGTGACCACGGTGGTCGCGGTCGCGGTGATCTGGCGCTATTTGTTCCATACCCGCTACGGCCTGGTGAACTGGGCCTTGTCGTGGGTCGGGATCGATCCGGTCGACTGGCTAGGCGACCCGCACTGGGCGATGCCGAGCATCATCCTGTTCGCGGTGTGGAAGAACTTCGGCTACAACATGATCATCTTCCTGGCCGGTCTGCAGGCGATTCCGGAAGACCTGTACGAAGCCGCGCGCATCGACGGCGCCAGTCACGGCCGTCAGTTCCGCTACATCACCTTGCCGATCCTCGGGCCGGTGCTGTTGATGGTCAGCATCCTGACCCTGGCGGGCTACTTCCAGTTGTTCGCCGAACCCTACGTCATCACCCAGGGCGGGCCGCTGCAAAGCACGGTCAGTGTGCTGTACCTGATGTACGAGGAAGGCTTCAAGTGGTGGAACCTCGGCAACGCCTCGGCGGTGGCGTTCCTGTTGTTCGTGTTGATGACGGTGGCGACCAGCGGTTTGATGTGGATCGCGCGCCGCAAGGGGGTCGAATGAATCGCGACGGGATGCCGGCCTGGCTGGCCAAAGCGATCGTCAACGGCCTGCTGGTCGGCCTGGCTGCGCTGAGCCTGGCGCCGCTGCTGTGGATGTTCGCGGTCTCGCTGATGCAGCCCGGCGAGGCCAGCGCGTTTCCGCCGCCGCTGTGGTCGTCCAGTCCGACCCTGCACAACTACCACGAACTGTTCGCGCGCATGGGCATGGGGCGCTACCTGTTCAACAGTTTTCTGATCTCGACCCTGGTCACGATCATCGCGGTGCTGCTCAACACCCTGGCCGGTTACGCCTTCGCCAAGCTCGACTTCGGCGGACGCGAGCGGGTGTTCCGGGTGTTGCTCGCGGCGCTGGTGATCCCGGCGCAGGTGTCGATGATGCCGCTGTTCCTGATGCTCAAGCAGATGGGTCTGATCAACAGCTATGCCGGCGCGGTGGTGCCGGGCATGGCCGGGATCTTCGGTATCTTCCTGGTGCGTCAGTACGCGCGCTCGATTCCCGACGAATTGCTGGAGGCGCCGCGCATCGACGGCGCCGGCGAGTTGCGCATCTTCTTCCAGATCGTGCTGCCGGCGTTGCGGCCGATCCTGGTGACCTTGGCGATCTTCAGTTTTCTCGGCGCGTGGAACGATTTCATGTGGCCGTTGATCGTGCTCAGCGACGAGAACCTGCAGACCTTGCCGGTCGCGTTGGCCTCGCTGTCGCGCGAACACGTGCAGGACAACGAAATGATGATGGCCGGCTCGGTGGTCACCGTGGTGCCGGTGCTGTTGCTGTTCCTGGTGCTGCAACGCCACTACCTGCAAGGTCTGCTGGTCGGCAGCGTCAAGGGTTGAACCGTCTGCCGCGATGATGCGGCGCGAACAAGGTGAGTGAAGTCGATGTCGGAACGCTACCCATCGGTCGTGGCGCGGGTTGTCGCCGCAGGGCATCCAGGCGCCGCCAAGGCTTTTGCGGGAGCGGCCTGGTCGTCGTTGCTCGCGTTGTGTTGCAGCAGCGGCATGGCGTTCGCGCAGAAACCGCGGGTGCTCGACGATTTCGAATCGGCCAAGCCGTGGACGGTGGTGACGTCCAATCAGGTCAGCGCGAGCCTGCGCCCGGTCGACGGCAGCCACGGCCGCGCGCTGTGCCTGGACTACGACTTCAACGGCGTGTCCGGTTACGCCGGCCTGCAGCGCGAATTGCCGCTGCAGTATCCGGACAATTACCAGTTCGCGTTCCAGATGCGCGGCGATTCGCCGGCCAACGATCTGCAGTTCAAGCTGGTCGATGCCAGCGGCGACAACGTGTGGTGGGTGAACCGGCCCAAGTACGAGTATCCGAAACAATGGACGCCGGTGGTCTACAAGCAGCGGCATATCAGCCGCGCCTGGGGGCCGGCGCCCGATCCGGTGTTGCGCAAGAGCGCCAAGCTCGAATTCACGATCTACAACAGCGCCGGCGGCAAGGGCTCGGTGTGTTTCGATCAATTGACGTTTCAACCACTGGCCAAGGACGAAGGCGCGCCGTTGACCGGAACCGTCGTCGCCACCACGACCGCGCAAGGCAGCCGCGCCGACTACGCGATCGACGGCGATCCGGCCACCGCGTGGCGCGCCGGTTTCGAAACCGATCCGGAGCCGGCGTTGACGCTCGACCTCGGCCGCGTGCGCGAGTTCGGTGGCGTGGTGCTGCGATGGGCCGACGATGAGTTCGCGTCCGACTACCGCATCGATCTGTCCGATGACGGCCGGCAGTGGCGGGAGAATGCGGGGCGTGTCGATCACGGCGATGGCGGCACCGATCTGATCGCCTTGCCCGAGGCCGAAGCGCGCTATCTGCGCGTGGTGCCGATCCGCGGTCTCGGCCTGGGCTTCGGTCTGGCCGAACTGACGGTGCAGCCGCTGGCGTTCGCGGCCACGCCCAACGATTTCGTCAAGGAACTGGCCAAGCGCGCGCCGCGCGGCGACTATCCGCGCGGTTTCAGCGGCGAGCAACCCTACTGGACCATCGTCGGCACCGACGGCGGCCTGCAGCAGGGGCTGATCGGCGAGGACGGCGCGATCGAGGTCTACAAGGCCGGTTTCAGCGTCGAGCCGTTGTTGCTGCGCGAAAACGGAACCACGCGCGAACTCAAGACCTGGGCCGACGTGGCGATTACCCAGAGTCTGCAGGACGGCTATCTGCCGATCCCGAGTGTGCATTGGGACGCCGGCGATCTGAAGTTGACCGTCACCGCGTTTTCGCCCGAATTCGAGGGGCAGGAACAGATCGTCGCCCGCTATCGCGTGCAGAACACCACCAGGCAGACGCAAGCGCTGACCTTGGCGCTGGCGGTGCGGCCCTTGCAGGTCAATCCGCCGACCCAGTTCCTGAGCACCACCGGCGGGGTCAGCCATATTCGTCAGTTGCGCATCGATGTCGCCGACGAGACCCGCGATGGCGTCGGCAATGGCCTGGCCACCGTCAACGGCAATCCCGGCGTGCAATCGCTGACGCCGGTGGCGGGTGCGCTGGTGTCGAGCTTGCAAAGCGGCGACGTGGTCGGGCGCCTGCGCTCGGGACGGACCTCGTCCGCCGCGACCGAGGTGACCGATCCCGATGGTCTGGCCTCCGGCGCGATGTTGTATCCGATGCGTCTGGCCGCGGGCGAAAGCCGCGAGGTGTTCATCTATCTGCCGCAGGATCCGGGCGCGTCGTTGCCCAGCTTCGATCCCGCCGATGCGATCAAGTGGCAGGACGCGACCGCGCGAATGTGGCGCGACAAACTCGACCGGGTGAAGCTGCGCGTGCCGCCGGCCGGCCAGCACGTGGTCGACACTTTGCGCACCGGGCTGGCGCATATGCTGATCAGCCGCGAAGGCCCGCGCCTGCAGCCGGGCACGCGTTCGTATGCACGCGCCTGGATCCGCGACGGCGCGATGATCGGCGAGGGCCTGCTGCGCATGGGCCGCGAGGACGTGGCCGAGGACTTCCTGCGCTGGTACGCGCCGTATCAGTTCGAAAACGGCAAGGTGCCGTGCTGCGTCGACGACCGCGGCAGCGATCCGGTGCCGGAGAACGACAGCCACGGTGAGCTGATCTTCACCGTCGCCGAGGTCTATCGCTACACCCGCGATCGCGAACTGCTCAAGGCGATGTGGCCGCACGTGCAAGGCGCGGTGCGTTACATGGACGAACTGCGGCTGAGCGAGCGCACCGATGCGAACCGCGCCTTGAATCCGGCGTTCTACGGCATGATGCCGGCCTCGATCAGTCACGAGGGCTATTCGGCCAAGCCGATGCATTCGTACTGGGACAATTTCTGGGCCTTGCGCGGTTACAAGGACGCGGTCGAGATCGCAAAGTGGTTGGGCGAGGACGAGGCGGTCGAGGCTTACACGGCGTCGCGCGATCAGTTCCGCGAGGACTTGTACCGTTCGATCGAATCGGCCACCCGGCAGCACCGCATCGACTACATCCCCGGCGCGGCCGAACTCGGCGATTTCGATGCGACCTCGACCACGATCGCGCTCGCGCCCGGCGGCGAGCAGGGCCTGTTGCCGCAAACCTTGTTGAACAACACCTTCGAGCGCTATTGGAAAGAGTTCGTCGATCGCCGCGACGGGCGCCGCGAGTGGAAGGACTACACGCCGTACGAGTTGCGCACGATCGGCAGTTTCGTCCGTCTGGGTTGGCGCGATCGCGCTCACGAGGCGCTGGATTTCTTCTTCAAGGATCAGCAGCCGCGCGGATGGAACCAGTGGGCCGAGGTGGTTTCGCGCACGCCGCGCAAACCGTTCTTCGTCGGCGATCTGCCGCATGCCTGGGTCGAGTCGGACTATGTGCGCTCGGCGCTGGACATGTTCGCCTACACCCGCGATGTCGATCAGGCGCTGGTGATCGCGGCCGGCGTGCCGGCGGCGTGGCTGGAGGGCGAGGGCGTGTCGGTCGAGGCCTTGCGCACGCCGTATGGCGCGCTGGGCTATCGATTCAAGCGCGACGGCAAGCGCGTGTCGCTGGAGTTGTCGCCCGGCCTGCAACCGCCGCCGGGCGGTGTGATGGTGAAGTGGCCGTTCGATCGCGCGCCGGGCAAGACCCGGGTCGATGGGCGCGAACGTGCGTGGGTGGATGGCGAATTGAAGATCGAACGGGTGCCGGCGCGGGTGGTGGTGGAGATGGAGTAGGGCGGCGCATTGCGCGGTGGCCCTCACCCCAGCCCCTCTCCCGCGCGCGGGGGAGGGGTTCAGTAGTGGATGGAAGAGGGGCTTGGATCGAATGCGCCGCAGTTGCCATCGGTGGGAAGGCGGGAGTCGCGGCTTCGTCGTTGGATGTCGTCAGGTATCCGTGTCGCGAGGTCTCAGGCCGTCGACACGCACCCACGGCCTCATTTCGTCACTCGCACCAATGCACGTCCAGACCGACGTCGCCCTGCATGCCGATCAGCACCGGCCAACGCGTCGCATCGCCGCTGGCCAGGGCCTGACGGAACACCTCGCGCTTGGCCTTGCCCTGGATCAATAGGAAGCGCGATTGCGCATAGGCCAGGCCAGCGGGGGTCAGGCTGATGCGCTTGCTCCATTGCTTCGCGCCTGCCGCGGTGGTGGCGTCGATGGCGACATAGGGCTGTTTCGACGCCAGCGCCCGATCCAGGCCCGGCAGGCCGGGAAACAGCGATGCGGTGTGGCCGTCCTCGCCCATGCCGAGCACCGCCGCGCTGGCGCTCTGGCGCGCGTGCGCGTTGGCGAAGGCGACCGCTTCCTCGAGACTGCGGCCGGGCGCGGTCAAGGCTTCGAAGCGCGCGGCGGCGGCGTTATTGCGTAGCAGGTGCTGGCGCACCAGCCAGGCGTTGCTGTCGCGATCGTCGGGCAGCAGCCAGCGTTCGTCGACCAGGGCGATATCGACCCGCGCCCAATCCAGCGGCGCGCGCGACAGGGCGCGGTAGACCGGCGCCGGGGTGGTGCCGCCCGACAGCAGCAGGCGGACGCGCGAACGCCGTGCGAGATCGCGCCGCAGTTCGGCCGCGATGGCCACCGCGCTGGCCCAGATCCAGGTGTCGACGCTGCGATGCGCATGCCAGCGATACGGCGCGGCCTGAGGCAGGGCGGGATCGTGCGGGACGGGGGCGGAGTCGTCGAGCATCCGTCCATCGTCGCATGGGGTTGTTTAAGGCCGTGTCGTCGGATCTGGTGTTTGCTTTGGCGATCTGAGCGAAAAGCGTCGGGGCTGAAGCCCCACCCACATAAAGACTTCGAGGCTGAAGCTCCCTCCCGCAGAGTCCGCAAGTTGCCGCGTTGCCGCGATCAGCGCCGCTCAGCCCGCGCTGATCTCGCTCGCAGGCACCGCCGCCGGCGCGTGCCGCGCCGCCAGCGCCGCCGCGCCGAGCAGGCCCGGTTGCGCATGGGTCACCGCCAGGGTCGGCACCCGCGCCATGGTCGGCGAGAACCGGCCCTTGTGCTCGAAACGCTGGCGGAAGCCCGAATGCGCCAGCCACGGCATCAGCTTGGGCACCAGGCCGCCGGGCAGGAACACGCCGTCCCACGCGCCGAGGGTCAGCACGAGGTCGCCCGCGGCCGCGCCGAACACCGCGCAGAACACGTCGATCGCGCGCAGGCAGCGCACGTCGCCCTCGCGCGCCATCGCGGTGATGTCCTGAGGCTGCAGCGGGCCGGGGTCTTCGCCGGCGATCTGGCTCAGCGCGCGATGCAGGTTGACCAGGCCGCTGCCGCTGAGCAGACGCTCGTTGGAGACCCGGCCGAATTCGCCCGACAGGCGTTGCAGCACTTCGATTTCTTCCGGCGTGCCCGGGGCGAAGCTGACGTGGCCGCCCTCGGTCTGCAGCGGGTAATAGCGGCCGTCGCGGCGCAGCAGCGCGCCCACGCCCAGGCCGGTGCCGGCGCCGATGATCGCGTAGGTGCGGTCGCCGTCGCCGCTCCAGCCGTTCCAGCGCACGCCGCCGATCGGCACCACGTCGGACGGTTGCAGCAGCGACACCGCCATCGCCTGCGCGGCGAAGTCGTTGACCAAACGCAGTTGGGTCAGTCCCAGCGCGATCCGGGTGCGTTCGGCCGAGATCACCCACGGGTGATTGGTGATTCGCGCCTCGTCGCCATCGACGCGCCCGGCCACCGCGAACACCGCATCGGCCGGGCTCGCGCCGATGCGGTCGAGGTAATGCCGCGCGGCGTCGGCCAACGACGGAAAGTCGGCGACCGAGAAAACCTGCACGCTGTCGGGCAACAGCGCCGGCACGGTCGGATCGGACGAGGCGAGGGCGAAGCGGGCATTGGTCCCGCCGATGTCCGCCAGCAGCGCGCCGGTCATGCCGAACCTCCGCCGGACTTGTAGCCATTGGTCGGCGGCAGGAAGCGTTCGGCCTCGGCCGGGCCCCACGAGCCGGCCGGATAGTCCAGAGCGGGTTGCTCGGTCTGGCTCCAGGCGCCTTCGATGCTGTCGATCCATTGCCACGCCGCTTCGACTTCGTCGTCGCGCACGAACAGGGTCTGGTTGCCGCGCAGCGCGTCGACCAGCAGGCGCTCGTAAGCGATGCGCCGCTGCGGCGAGCCCGACATCGACAGATCCAGCGACATCGGCTTGAGCTCCATCGCGCCCCATTCCGGCGCGGCGAGGCTGCCCATCAGGCCCAGCTCGATGGTTTCGTCGGGTTGCAGGCGCATGCGCAGGCGGTTGGGACGTTCGCGGCCGCGGCGCGGGCGTTCGAACAGCCAGTGCGAGGTCGGGCGAAACGAGACCACGACTTCGGTCGCGCGTTCGGCCAAGCGTTTGCCGGTCACCAGGCGGAACGGAACACCCGCCCAGCGCCAATTATCGATATACGTCTCCACCGCGACGAAGGTCTCGACCGTGGACTCATGCACGAAGCCCTTGACCGCGCGGCCCTCGACCACGCCGGCGCCGTAGCGGCCGCGCACGGTGCGGGTCGCGACGTCCTCCGTGCTCATCGGCCGCAGCGCGCGCAGCACCTTGCGCTTTTCGTCGCGGATGCTGTCGGCGTCGAGCACCGCCGGCGGCTCCATCGCGATCAATGCGAGCAATTGCAGCATGTGGTTCTGGACCATGTCGCGCAGCGCGCCGTAGCCGGCGTAATAGCCTTCGCGGCCGTCGACGCCGGCGGTTTCGGCGACCAGGATGTCGACCGATTCGATCCAGCGGTGTTCCCACACCGCCTCCAGCAAGGTGTTGCCCAGGCGCAGCGCGAGCAGGTTCTGCACCGCCGCCTTGCCCAGGTAATGATCGATGCGGAAGATCCGCGATTCGTCCAGACACGCGCGCAGCGCGGCGTTGATCTCGCGCGCCGAGGCCAGGTCGCGGCCGATCGGTTTTTCCAGCACCAACCGGGATTCGCCTTCGAGCAAACCCGCGGCTTTGAGGCCGTTGGCGCAATGCACGAACAGGTCCGGCGGCGTGGCCAGGTAGCTCACGCTCGGCCGGTCGGCGTATTTCGACAGCGCCGCGGCGATCGACGTCTCGTCGCGCAGATCGACCGAGACGTAGGCGATCTTGGACAGCAGTTCATCGGCCACGGTCGGATCGTCGGCGATCTCGCCGGCCATGCGCTCGCGCAGCCAGGCGCGGAAGTCGTCGTCGGACAACTCCTGGCGGCCGACCGCGACGATGCGGAACCCGGCCGGCAGCAGCCGATCGCGCCACAGATGGACCAGCGACGGAAACAGATAGCGCTGGGAGAGATCGCCGGTGGCGCCGAACAGCAGCAGGGTGTCGTGCATGGAACCGCGAGCTCTGAAAGTGGGGGAAACCGCGATCGGGCGCGGCAACTGCGTTCGATCGTGCGCCGGGAAGGGCTCCCGGCTCGGGCCCCAAGCATATCGCCGCTCGGGGTCGGGGCGAGTATTCGTTGTTATGGATGTCGGTTGGTGCGGGGTTTGGGGGTGTCGGCGGTATCGGTCTTGGTGGGATCAGGGCGCGGGATGGGGTGGCAACGTGTGGTGGAGCCGGTGGGGTGACGTTATTGCGGCGAGGCCTTAATTCGTCATTTCCGGGGACTCTTCAATTCGTCATTCCCGCGAACCCCTCACTTCGTCATTCCCGCGAACGCGGGAATCCAGTGTCTTTGTCGCGACCTGCACGAAAGTCGCTGGATCCCCGCGTTCGCGGGGATGACGTTCCTTAGGGATGCGATGTCGAGTGTCGGATTCGCCGTGTCCCGGCTATCGAAGCCTGACCTGCGACTCTCGATATCAATCCCAAACGCTGCCGACAATCCCGATTCCCGATTCCCGATTCCCGATTCTCAAATCCCAAATCCCGAATCCCGAATCCCGGCTCAAGGCAACGGTTCTTCCAGGAACTTGCCATTACTCGCAATCACCTTCGAATACCAACGCGCACTGTCCTTCGGCGTACGATCCTGAGTGGCGTAGTTCACATGCACCACGCCGAAGCGCTTGGAGTAGCCCAGCGACCATTCCAGGTTGTCCAGCAGCGACCACACCATATAGCCGCGGATGTCGCAGCCGGCCTGGATCGCGTCGTGGATCGCGCCGATGTGCTTTTGCAGGTAGTCCATGCGCAGCGGATCGCGCACGCGGCGTTCGCCGCTCGCATCGGGCTCGGCCACCGGCGGATCGAAGAACGCCGCGCCGTTCTCGGTGATGTACATCGGGATGTCGCCGTAACGGTCCTTGACCCAGGTCAGGGTGTCGGTCAGGCCCTGCGGGAACACTTCCCAGCCGGTCTCGGTGTAGGTGCCCGACGGCTGCCGCACCACGCCGGTGTTGAGCGGGTAGCTGATCGCGTCCTTGGTGACGCTGCGGGTGTAGTAGTTGACGCCGATGAAGTCGAGCTTCTGCTTGATCAGGTCGAAATCGGCCTGCGGCCATTCCGGCCAGGCTTCGCCGAAGATCTCGCGCAGTTCCGGCGGGTAGGTGCCGAGCAGGGCGGGATCGAGGTATTGCTCGTTCATGTAGGCGTGCGCGCGCTTGACCGCGGCGGCGTCTTCGGCCGAATCGGTGGCCGCGTACTTGGGCTCGATGTTCACCACCAGCCCGATCTCGTGCTTGCCTTCGGCGCGATAGGCCTGCACCGCCGCGCCGTGCGCGCGCATCAGGTTGTGCGAGGCGATCGGCGCTTCGAAGCGGCTGCGATGGCCCGGCGCGAGCGCGCCGTGCAGATAGCCGCCGTCGGTGATCACCCACGGCTCATTGAGCGTGACCCACTTCTTGACCCGGCCGTCGAGCGCGCGGTACATGACCTGGCCGTACTCGGCGAACCAGTCGGCGCAGTCGCGGTTGAGCCAGCCGCCGCGGTCGTCGAGCGCGGCCGGCATGTCCCAGTGGTACAAGGTCAGCAGCGGTTCGATGCCGTTGGCCAGCAGTTCGTCGACCAGACGCGAGTAAAAATCCAGGCCGGCCTGATTCACCCGGCCGGTGCCCTCGGGCAGGATGCGCGACCACGAGACGCTGAAGCGATACGCCTGCAGGCCCAGCTCCTTCATCAATTTGATGTCTTCTTTCCAGCGTCGATAGTGGTCGCAGGCCACATCGCCGGTGTCGCCGTTGAGGGTCATGCCGGGGGTGTGGGCGAAGCGGGTCCAGATGCTGGGACCGGCGCCGTCGGCCATCGGCGAGCCTTCGATCTGGTGCGCGGCGGTGGCGGCGCCCCACAGAAAGCCGTTCGGGAAGGTGCGGTCGGCGGCAAAGCGTGAATCGGTCATTCGTCGTGGCCTCCGGAGCCAATCGAATTGGAAGCGGGCGTGCATGAAAACGGTTACATGGCAGAATAGCCCACGGCGGGCACAAATGCATCGCCTCGATCGCATTGTCGGGAGAATTCATGGCGAAGGTCACTCTGCAGCAGCTGCGCAAGGTCTATCCGAACGGTTACGTCGGCGTCGCCGACGCCAGTTTCGAGATCGACGACGGCGAGTTGCTGGTGCTGGTCGGCCCGTCGGGCTGCGGCAAATCCACCTTGTTGCGCATGGTCGCGGGGCTGGAGTCGATCAGCTCGGGCGAGCTGCGCATCGGCGACCGGGTGGTCAACGACATGCCGCCGAAGGATCGCGACATCGCCATGGTGTTCCAGAGCTATGCGCTGTATCCGCACATGACCGTGGCCGAGAACCTCGGCTTCGGCCTGAAACTGCGCGGCGCGAGCAAGGCCGAGATCGCGGAGCGAGTGAAGGCCGCGGCCGCGACCCTGGAACTGGAATCGCTGCTGGACCGCAAGCCGGCCGCGTTGTCGGGCGGGCAGCGTCAGCGCGTCGCGTTGGGTCGCGCGCTGGTGCGCAAGCCGCAGGTGTTTTTGCTGGATGAGCCGCTGTCGAACCTCGACGCCAAGCTGCGCATGACCATGCGGGTCGAGATCGCGCGCCTGCATCGGCAGCTCGAGACCACCATGATCTACGTCACCCACGATCAGGTCGAAGCAATGACCCTGGGCCATCGCATCGTGGTTATGAAGGACGGCAAGATCCAGCAGATCGACACGCCGATGGCCTTGTACAACCGGCCGGTCAATCTGTTCGTGGCGACGTTTCTCGGCAGCCCGAAGATGAACACCTTATGGGGCCAAGTGGTCGAACGCGAAGGCGCCCTGTACCTGCGCATCGCCGACAGCGTCGAACTGCGTCTGCGGCCGGAAGGCGAACTATTGGAAAAAGTGCGCGGTTACCTGGGCCGCGAACTGATGATCGGCCTGCGCCCGGAAGACATGCATCCGGCCGAAGCCGGCCCGGACACCTTGCCGGCCAAGGTCGAAGTGGTCGAACCGGTCGGCAACGAAGCCTTCTTGAACCTGGGCTGCGGCGGCTGCGACCTGGTCGTGCGCCTGCCGCCGTTCCACTTGCCGAAGGTCGGCGACACGGTGCATCTGTCGTATTCGGCGGAACGGATGCATTTCTTCGATCGGGAGAGTGAGTTGCGGTTGTAGGGGGCGGCCCGGTAGTAAGTACGGCGGGCCCTTTCAAGGAGGGATGAGTTTCGGTTTTGCCGAGATACTCCCAGCCCGTCATTCCCGCGAAGGCGGGCTCCGCTTCACTTCGGCGGAGCCGAACATCCAGTGCCTTTCATGCGAGAACGTTCGAAGTCGATATGTTCGCTGCTTTCATGCAGGCAACGCGATAACCGAAAGATTGAAGTGCAACGTTTGCGACTTCATGCCCTTTCGCACGAAAGTCCCTGGATGTTCGGCTCCGCCGAAGTGAAGCGGAGCCCGCCTTCGCGGGAATGACGACTTGAGGAAGCGCGGTCATGTGCTGATAAAAGTGCGGTTACATGATGAGCTGCGGCTGCAGGGTAGGCGTAGGGTGGTCGTAGCAAGTGATCCGATTGCGGGACCACCGCGCCACAGCCAACCGAAACAGTGCAATTGGTCGCAAATTCCTCGCACCGAAGAACCCACCACTTCGCCGACCCGGCCCGCTGCCGTTCCCGCACGGTCGGGCCCAGAACCGCCCGATCGCCGCGCCGCCAGCGCAAACCCGCCACTCAAATGCTCACAAGCATTAGAGCGCGAAGCCAAAGATCGGCACATTAGTTGAGTCTTATCGCCGATTGCGTGCAAACTCCAGCCTCGTGCTCCAGCACATCGCAGCGCAGTACGGAAGGGGAGCTATCCGTACAGTGGGTTCGCCCACGAGCCGATGCTAGTGTGCCGGAGCCAGCGAAGGGACCCAGATGGACAGTCAATCCGTGACCGGCCGCCGTCGCCGTCATGCCGTGCCGCGTTGCGAACCGCATCGCCGGCAGGCGCATGCCCGCCGCGCGCGCGCCCTGGCCGCGATGCTTGCCCTATTTGCCGCAACAGGATGTCAAACCGCCATGTCTACGTCCGCCGCCTCCAGCCCGTCCGCCGCCGCGCACACCGACGCGGGCACCTCGGCCGAATGGCCGCTGCGTTTCGAGCGTCACCGCTTCGGCGCCTACTGCTTCGATACCTACGGCTGCCGCATCGTCTACCACGGCTTTCCGCACGGTAAGCCCGACGAAACCAAGCTCAGCGCCTCGACCGAATCGTTCGGCGCCGATTACCGCAGCCTGATGAAGGCCGGCCACATCGACATCGTCAACTTCCCGCCGCCGGCCGAGGTCACCTGGCGTTCGAAGGACCAAAGCGAACACAGCGCGCGCATCGACATCGGCGAGATCTTCAAGGACCGGCTGGTGCGGCACGAGGTCGCGCGCGAGGACATCGCGCCGGGCATCAGCATCGGCGATCCGGAAATCATCCTGGAAGTCGACGACCGCACCATCAACGTCTACATGCGCACCTTCATCCCGTTGAAGGCGCCGCGCGATCCCGGCAATGCCAACAGCGATTACCGCGCCGACCTGATCCAGGTTTTCAGTCAGACCTACTGAGCCGCAGCCCCGAGCCGCAGCACCCGGCAGTACCACAACCGCAGCGCTAAGGAGAGTTTGCGATGGGCGGCGAAAAGAATCCGGACGGCGTCAAGACCTATCCCGCCGACCAGCACGACCTCGACAGTTACGTGCAGGCCAGCGGCCAGTTGTCGCAACTGCGCGCGCCGCTGATGCTCGATTCCAGCGATCCGCATGCGCGCTTGTTCGTTGCCGCCTTCGACGGCACCGGCAACAGCATGTACAAGGACGACCCCAAGAACCACACCAACGTGGCCGGGGTCGTGCAGCAACTCGAAGCCGGCATGCACCGCAACATCGGTTACGGCTACGTGGAAGGGCCGGGCACCCAGGACGGCTGGCTCAAGAGCACCCGCGATCAGATGAGCGGGCGCACCTTCGAGCCGCGCGTGGAGCAGATGTACCGGCAGTTCACCGAGCAGTCCAAGCAATGGCTCGACCAGGACCCGAAGGCGCAGATCAACGTGGCCGGGATCGGTTTCAGCCGCGGCGCCGAGCAGGAGGCCGCGTTCGCGCGACTGGTCCACGAGCGAGGCATCCAGGACCCGAGCGGCGCGACCTACAGCAAGGACAAGGACGGCAACATCACCGGCGTGGAGTTCAGCAAGCCGCCGCTGGTGGCGCCGGGGCAGGTGCCGCAGGCGGTCGGTCTGTTCGACCCGGTCGGCACCGGCGAGCCGCGCAATCACGACCGGCGCCTGCCGCCGTCGGTGATGTCGGCGTTCCAGATCACCGCCGAGGACGAACGCCGCGACCTGTTCAAGTCGACCAGCATCCTGCGCGAGGGTTTCAGCGAGGACAAACGCTTCCTCAACGTCACCGTCGGCGGCGCGCACAGCAATATCGGCGGCAGCTACGAGCTCAACGGCCTGTCGATCCGCAGCGGCAACCTGATGACCGATTACCTCAACGGGCTCAGCGACAAGCCGTTCCTGGACAAGCGCGCCGAACCGCAGGACCCGACACTCAACGTCGTGCACCGGTCCGACAAGCATCAGTTCTTCTACACCACCCGCGATTTCCGCGACGGTCAGCGCGACCACACCGACGTCGTCGCGAGCAAGCAGCAGGTCAAGGATCACTCGGTCGCCGATCCGACCCGCAAGGAACCGATCGACGAGCGCATGGACGGCCGCTTCGAGCGCCGGCCGGTGCCGATCGGCGATACCCCGGGCAAGCAGGCGACGCCGCAACCGGCGGCGCAGGAAGGCAGCGACATCGATCGCACCTTCGCCCGCCTGACCGAGGCCGCGCGCAATCGCGACGACGGCGCGTTCCGCGCCGCGGCGCAGGACCACGCGCGCTCCGACGCGGGCCAGGCCTGGCTGCAGAACGGACGCGAGCAATACCAGCAGATGAAGGCCGAGCAATCCCAGGCGGCGTCGCAACAGCAATCGCAGCAGGCGCAGCCACAGCAACCGCCGCAGCAACAACAACCGCCGCACCAGCAGCAGCAACCGCCCAGCATGCAGCCGCGCATGCCGGGTCAGTAACCCTGACGGAGAACGAAGTGCAGGACGCGCAAGACCTGAAACGATTGGCCGCCGATCTGGCGGTGTTCGCCCAGCACATGCAGGAACAAAGCGAACGCGCGGTCCAGCATGTGGACCGCAGCGCCGACGAACTGCATCGCACCGCGCAGGGCATGGGCACCGGGGCGCAGGAACTCACCCACCAGCTGATCAACGCGGTGCAGAACCAGACCCGCGAGGCGATCGGCCGCGGCGTCGATCAGACCTTCGGTCCGATCGGTACCCAGTTGCGCGAAAGCGCCGAACTCGCCGAACGCGCGGCCAAGGCGCTCGAAGACCAGCACATCGGCCTGCTGCGCTCGCAACAGGGGCTGATCTACAAGGGCGTGGCGGCCTTGCTGGTCGGCTCGATCCTGGCGGTCGGCAGCAGCTGGTATTTCATGCGCAAGTCGATGCGCGAGATCGAGCGCGCCCAGTTCGCCAAGGACATCCTGTACGCGACCCAGTCGGGCGCCTTGACTCGTTGCGGCGAAGCGCTGTGCGCGCGCGCCGGCAAGACCTACGGGGCCAAGGGCGAGTACGTGCTGCTTGAGCCGGCGGGGGCGGAGTAATCGCGCATGCCGGTCGCCGCGCGATCGCGCCGGCTTCGATCCTCGTGCCGGCTTTAATCCTGGTGCCGCTCACTGCGAGACAGCGCCGATGTCCACCGTAGTCGTCACCGGCGGTTCGGGTTTCATCGCCAGCCATTGCATCGTCCAGTTGTTGCAGGCGGGCCATCGCGTACGCGCCAGCGTGCGCGCGCTCGAGCGCGAAAGCGCGGTGCGGGCGATGGTGCGCAAGGCCGGAGTCGATCCGGGCGATCGGCTGTCGTTCGTCGTCGCCGATCTCGAACATGACGCCGGTTGGGACCGGGCCGTTGCCGATTGCGATTACGTGCTGCACGTGGCTTCGCCGTTCCCGCCCGGATTGCCCAAACACGAAGACGACCTGATCGTGCCGGCGCGCGATGGCGCCCTGCGGGTGTTGCGCGCCGCGCGCGACGCCGGGGTCAAGCGGGTGGTGCTGACCTCGTCGTTCGCGGCGATCGGTTACGGCCATCCCGGTCGTACCGAGCCTTTCGACGAAACCGTGTGGTCGGACTTGAGCGGCGACGTAGCGGCCTATCCGAAATCCAAGACCCTGGCCGAACGCGCGGCCTGGGACTTCATCGAACGCGAGGGCGGGCCGCTGGAATTGTCGGTGGTCAATCCGGTCGGCGTGTTCGGCCCGGTGCTGGGGCCCGATTATTCGACCTCGATCGGCCTGATCCAGCGCATGCTCGACGGCGGCTTGCCCGGTTGCCCGCAACTGCACTTCGGCGCGGTCGACGTGCGCGACGTCGCCGACCTGCACCTGCGCGCGATGACCGATCCGGCCGCCAACGGCGAACGCTTCCTGGCCGTCGCCGGCGACTTCATGTCGGTGCAGGAAATGGCCCAGACCCTGCGCAGCCATCTGGGCGCCGCGGCGGCGAAAGTGGCCACTCGGCAAGTGCCGAACTGGATGGTGCGCCTGGCCGCGTTGCGCGACCCGGCGGTGCGGCAGGTGATCCCGGACCTGGGCAAGCGCAAGAACGCGAGCAGCGCCAAG
The DNA here is from genome assembly GCF_057655755.1 of Lysobacter sp. Soil_N_51. Lineage (NCBI taxonomy): Bacteria > Pseudomonadati > Pseudomonadota > Gammaproteobacteria > Lysobacterales > Lysobacteraceae > Lysobacter > Lysobacter sp. Soil_N_51. Next base: position 60,217 of record NZ_JBDGLR010000004.1, read on the forward strand.
GCCCAGCGCGTGCTGGATTGGGTGCCGCGGCCGCGCGAGGACGCATTGATCGCGACCGCGCAGAGCCTGATCGCGTTGAAGCGAAACGCTTGAGTCGCGGCTTGCATCAGTTCGCGTTGCATCGAACCTCAAACCAGATGCAGCTCGGCCGCCCCCTGTAGGAGCGGCGTAAGCCGCGACCGCGACCCACGCCAGCCGGCGCAAGGCGCATCGATCCGGTCACCACACGTCGACGGCCGGACCATCCATCCGCACGCGTCGTCAATGCCCGATGGCCTGTATCCGTCGCGAACGGCCACTGCGCGGTCGCGGCTTACGCCGCTCCTACAGGTAGGCCATGCGAAGTCGGTCCCGCGTTGCGTCCGATGCGGACGGGGGCCCCGTATCCGACTGTAGGAGCTGCGTAAGCTGCGACCGCGGAATCTCGACAACGGCGCCGGCTGCGGGGACCCGCGCCGTAGCCGCATTGCCGCGGTCGCGGCTCAGGCCGCTCCTGCATGAGAGCGCTCAAAGGAACTCGGCGCGAATCCGATCCACATCGAACGGGGTAATGCCTTCGCTCATCGAAAACACCGTATCGGCCTGTTCGGGCGTATCCACCAGTTCGCCGCGCGCCTGCGCATGCAATTCGAACAAGGTCCGCAGATCCGGCGTTGCCAGCGCCGTCATCGCGCGCAGGATCAGCGAGATGCCCGACAGGTGGTTGGCGGCGTTGTTCCAGCGCGGGAAACCGCCAAGGCCGATATCGGTCCACAGGATCTGATCGGTCTGCAGATCGAGCACGAACGGCAGGCAGCTTTGCTGGTTCGAGGCCAGATCCAGCCGATCCTCGACCGTGCGCGCTTCGAACGGCTCACCGGAGTTCGCATCGCCGCGCGCCATCCAGCCGGCGAAGCACTCGGGCAGGTCGCAGTACGGCTGGTTGGTGAAGCTGTGGATGCTGACCACGACGAAGCGCAGGCCGAGCTCGCGCAAGCGCGCCAGGTCCAGATCGATGAACTCGGACGCGCCCTGCGGCGCGTCGACGATGTCGCCGCTGTGATGGCCGCCGTAACCCTTGAGGTTGTAGTAGGCGACCACGTCGCGGAACACGAAATCGCGATCGAAGAATGCCGCCGACAGGTCGATGTCGGTGCGCTCGCGGCCGTTGGTCCACCACAGGAACAGGCGGATGAAGCGGGTGTCGGGCAGCGGCAGGCGGCTGCCGCGCACCAGCGTGCGCAGCGCGCGCGAGGCCGAGCGTTGGGCCAGCGGTACGCGCATGTCGGCCAGGGCCGGGTCGATGTAACAGCGCCCCAGCGGCGCGCGTTCGGCGAAACGGCTGCGCAGGGCATCGCGGCAGATCGCGATGACATCGGCCAAGACGCGCGCGTCGATCGGAGCGCGTCGATCGTGCAGCGTCCACGCGCGCGCCGCGTCACCCTTCGGAAAGAAGGTGCGTAATGCCGATTCGCCGCGATGTTCGAACTGGCTCAAGGCCTGCAGCAGGACCGGCGTGGAAACCCGTTCGGCGACGGCGCGGAAGTGATCGAGCACGGCCCGCGCCGGTAGGTCGCCGCGCAGCAGGTGATCGAGCCGGCGTGCGAGTTCGCCCGGACGCGCGCGCAAGCGCTGCGCGACCGCATCGGTGCGGCCTTGCTCCAGTTCGCGTTCGATCGCGCTGTTGAAGCTCTCGAACGGCAGGTCCTCGCGTAGCACCTGGAACGCGCGCCAGGTGTTCGGGCAGCGTTCGCGGTAGTCGCCCGGATGCAGCACTTCTCCCAGGCGCTTCCAGCGTTCGCGCCAACGCCGCATGTCCTCGGTCGGATCGCCGCAGGCTTCCAGCCCGTCCAGCAGCAGGCGTCGTTGCGTGCGCTTCATCGCCTTGAATCGAGTCGGTTCGGCCAGCGAAACATCGCCGTCGTTCAAGGCTACGGCCAGGCGCAGCAGGTCGGTCGCGGTCTTGAATCGGGTTGCGATGAATTCGTTCGTGGCCGCGCCCGGTGCGTAGCGCAGCAAGCCAGCGCCGATCAGCGCGAGGTTTTCCTTGAACGGAATCTGTTCGGGCAGCAACCGGAACACCTGGGCCTGGTACTGCTTGATGAACCACAACAGGTCGGTCTTGTCCTGCGCCGACAGCGAGGTCGGCGCCTTGGCCAGCCGGGTGCAGATGGCTTCGAAATCTTCGGCGCTGCCCAGGTCGATTTCGCGCGGCTCGCGCCCGTGCAGCAGCGGCGTGGTTTCCATCGGCTGCTGCAGATGCAGACGGCGATGGGTGAGGTAGTGGTAAACCGCGCGCAGATACAGCTCGGCCTCGGCCAGCATCATCGAGCCGTTCGGAAAATCCGGAAACAAGGGCCGGTGCTTTCGGTGCGCGCCGGTCATCGGCGCCAGATGCTTGCGCAGTTCGCGCAGCACCTGGGTGAGTTGCTCGATCGAGAGCGTACACAGGCGTTCGACCACCGCCTCGGACAGCACGTAACCCAGCGCTTCGGTTTCCTTCTGCACCATCGCCACTTCGGCCGCGCTGACGCCGCCGTCGCCGGGTTTGACGTACAGCTTGCCGCGTCGCCGCAGGTAGATTCCATTCATGCGCCGTGCCTCCGCGAGGTCCTCAATGAAAAGCCCGCCGTGAGGCGGGCTGTGTGGGAAGCGGGCACCCTAGTTTCAAGTAGAAGGAAGGACGCCCATAGCCACGAGGTCGAGCATAGCCCAGCCCTGGGAGAAACAGAATGCCGATGGTCGGTCGCGAACGGCGCGTGTGCTCAAGCGGCCGCGATCGCGCGTTCGGCGCGATTGGACTGGCGCTTGAGCATCGCGATCGCCAGCAGCAACAGCGCCATCGGCAGCAGCGACAGATAGAACGCGGTGCCGCCGCCGATGCGCGCGAACAGCTGGCCGGTGATGAACGAACCGGTGGTGCCGCCCAGCGCCGAGAACACCACGATCAGGCCGGTCATCGCGGCATGCCGCGATTTAGGCAGCGAGCTGAGCACGACCGAATTGATCGCCGGATAGATCGGCGCCATGAACAATCCGATCAGCGGGAACACATACGCGGCGAGCGGTGCGCGCGCCCAGGTCATGTCGTCGCTTGGCTGGGCCTGACCGGCGAGCGGCAGGGCCACGATCACCAGCAGCGCCATCGCCACCACGCAGGTGATCAGCAACCAGTGCCACGGCACGCGCCGCAGCGCGAGGCCGGCGGCGAGCCGGCCCAACGCGAGCGACACCGCGAAGATGCTCGCGGCCTGCACGCTCATGGTCGTGGGCAGGTGCAGGATTTCGCGATTGAAGGTCGGCAGCCAGGTGCCCACGCTCTGTTCGATCAGCACGTACAGGAACGCCGAGACCAGGAACGCGGCGACCAGCGGCTGGGCGATCAGGCGGAACATGTCGAGAAACGAATCGGCGGCGGCGTGGCCGTCGCGCGCGGCCGATTCGTCCATGCGCGAACACGCGAGCAACGCGACGATCAGCGCGGCCACCGCGGCGAGCAGCCAGTACACCCGCAGCCAGACCGGGTCGGCCGGCGAATCGGGGTTGATGAACCAGGCGAAGATCCAGTAGCCGGCGAGCACGCCGACCATGAACCAGCCTTCGATGATGCTGGTCAGGCTGGCATGCGCCTGCTTGCCCTCGGTCAACAGGCCGATCGAGGAATACACCGAGACCTTGGTCAGCGCGAACGCCACGCCGGTGGCGATGAACAACACCTTGGTCATCCAGAACGAGGACAGCAGCGGCATCAGCGCGCAGGCGACGCCGACGATGCCCAGGCCCAGCATCATCGCGCGGCGGTAGCCCAGTCGCGGCATCAATGCGGCGGTGAGGAAGGAGACGACCGCGATCGGGAGATCCTTGAAGGCTTCCAGGATGCTCGCGTCGCTTTTGGTGATGCCGAAGCCCTGGATCGACTGCAGGATCACCGTGCCCACGCTGTTGAGCAGGATCCCGAACATCATGTAGGTCAGGATCATCGCCACGATCATCAGGCGGCGACTGGAAGTGTTGGCGGTCATGCAGGCTCCGGCGGATCATCTATCGCGTATTTTGAATCCTTCTCCCGCGTGCGGGAGAAGGTGTCCCGAAGGGGCGGATGAGGGCACGCGGCGATCATGGGCCCTCACCCCAACCCCTCTCCCGCTTCGGGGGAGAGGGGCTTTGACGGCATGGTGAGTGAATCCTTCTCCCGCGTGCGGGAGAAGGTGCCCCGAAGGGGCGGATGAGGGGCGCGCGGTGATCATCGGCCCTCACCCCAACCCCTCTCCCGCTTCGCGGGAGAGGGGCTTTGACGGCATGGTGAGCGAATCCTTCTCCCGCGTGCGGGAGAAGGTGCCCCGAAGGGGCGGATGAGGGCACGTGGCGATCATCGGCCCTTACCCCAACCCCTCTCCCGCTTCGCTGGAGAGGGGCTTTGACGGCATGGTGAGTGAATCCTTCTCCCGCATGCGGGAGAAGGTGCCCCGAAGGGGCGGATGAGGGCGCGCGGCGATCATGGCCCTCACCCCAACCCCTCTCTCGCTTCGCGGGAGAGGGGCTCAAGGCATCACCACTTGTACGCGGCCGAGAACAGATACGAACGCCCCGCGATCGGCCGGCCCATGAACACGCCGCCGGTCGCCGCGCCGGGCACGCGCACGTTGCCTTCGGTCAGGCCCAGTTCGTTGGTCACGTTGCTGCCGCTGAGCGCGAACTCCCAGTTGTCGCCGACATGCATGTTCGCGCCGACATCCACGGTCTCGTACGACGGCAGTTTCTGGGTGTTGGCCAGGTCGGCGAACCGATCGCCGATGCGCGAGTAAGTCGCGAAGATCTTCAGATCGCCGAACGGCAAGGTCCAGAAATAGCTCGGGGTGAAGCGGAACTGCTGCTTGGGCTGGCGCATGACCTGATTGCCGGTGAACTCGCGATAGTTCTCGTACTTCGCATCCAGCCACACGCCAGTCAGCGCAAGCTCCAGCCCGCCGATCGGCCGCACCGCGCCTTCGACTTCCACGCCGTAGGCGCGCGAATCGCCGGCGGTGGTGAAGTTGGTGCCGTCGTCGAGGAAGGCCTGGAACGGCGAATTGGTGAAGCTGTTGTAGAACGCGGTCAGGTACAGGTCGTAGACCGAATTGCCGGACTTGAAGCCCAATTCGTATTGATCGATTTCCTGCACCTTGTTGTTGCCGTCGCGCAATGCATCGAAGGTCGGCAGCTTGTAGCCCGAGTTGGCGCGCGCGAACACACTGGAGGTCTCGTTGAGCTTGTAGTTCAGGCCCAAGGTCCAGGAGAAATGCTTGTCGTCCTGATCGATGCGGCGGCTGCTCGGCAACGAGATCGAGGTGGCGTTGTCGTATAGCGTGTTCGGATTGCCGTCCAGATCGACCGTCGCGGTGTCGTGGACGGTGCCGTCGACCTGCTGCCACTCGTAGCGGATGCCGCCGTCCAGGCGCAGACGGTCGTTGATCTGCCATTCGTCGGCGAGGAACACCGCGGTGTTCTGGCCGTCGTAATCGCCGCGCAGCGAGAAGAACGAGGTGCCGGTGAAACCGTCGCGGGTGACCTGGCGGCCGTCGGCCAGGGTCAGGTTGATCCGGCGCGCGTTGTTCTGCGCGGTCAGCAGCATGTTGTTGCCCAGATACCAGGTGTCCTTGGACGAATACTTGGCGAAGTACACGCCGGCCGTCAGCGTGTTGCCTTCGAACAGATCCTTGCTGAAACGCAGATCGTTGGTGAACGATTCGATTTCCTTGTCGACCACCCAGAACCCGGCGGTCAACACCTGCTGGTTCGGATCGACCGCGCCGCCGCCGTTGACGTAGGTCGCGGTGCCGGCGCTGCCGAATCCAGCGATGAACGATCCCAGCGTCTGCGGGCTGGCGCCGGTGAACAGGCCGTTGGTCGGCGCGCTGCCGCTGACGAAGTTGACCCGGTCGCTGATGGTCCAGTCGCCGGCATAGAAGTCCATCGACGCGCCGAACACGTCGAGGTTGATGCCACGGCCGTCGGCGAGATCGCGGCTGATGCTCTGGCCGTTCGGTCCGGTCGGAATGGTGACGTGGCGGAAGTCGTTGCCGAGCAGGGTGCCGGTCTGCGCGTCCAGGCCCGGGAAGCTCGACAGGCTGCCGCCGTTGTTGCGCGAGAGCAGCGGGATCGGAGTGAAGAACGCGTTCTTGTCGTCGGTGTGACGCGCGTACACGGTGATCTCGCCCTTGTCCCAGCTGTGGGTCAGGGTGGCGCTGAGCTGGCCGCCCTTGTCGGCCGGGAACTGGGTGTCGCGCACGCCGTCGGTGGTGCGGTAGAAACCGCCCACGCTGTAATACCAGCCTTCGCCGAGCTTGCCGCTGTTGAACAGATCGACCCGGCGCAGACTGTCGCTGCCGACGCCCACGCGCACGCTGCCGGCGGGTTCTTCGCCGCCTTTCTTCTGGATGAAGTTGACCGTCGCGCCGGGCTGTCCGTTGGAGAAGATCGGGCTCGGACCGCCGCGCAGAACTTCCATGCGGTCGATGGTGTCGTCCATGCGGAACAGGGTGGAGTTTTCCAGAAACGACAGGGTCGGCGGCGGGAACAGCGGCGCGCCGTCCATCTGCACGGTCACGAACGGCGCGTCGCCTTCCGAGGGCATGCCGCGCACGAAGATGTTCGCGCCGGTGCTGCCGCCGGCCGATTCGGCCCAGATGCCGGGCACGACCTTGAGCGCGTCGGCGGTGCTCAGCGGCACCGCTTCCTGGATCTGCTCGAGCGATGCGGTGGTGATCGAGAAGCTGGCGTCGCGCTTGCGCAAACCCTTGAAGCGCGCGGTGCCGCTGACCACGACCGCGTCGAGGGTGGTGGCGGAGGTTTCGGCCGGCGCGGCGTCCTGCGGCGCGGCGGCGGCCGCGTCCTGGGCCAATGCATGGCCTGGCGCGAGCGCGGCGGCGATCGCCGCGGACAGCGCGTAACGCATCAGACGGGTTTGCTTGAAGGCTGCGTGGTGCATGGTGATCTCCCCACCCGGTTGTTATGGATTGTTGAACTGCAAGGCGGTCTGCCGCGGCGGTACGTGCCGACGCGGTCAGGGCGAAACGAAAGCGTTCAGATCGAAGGACGCGATGTCGGGCAGGCAGGCATCGGCACGCGCGAGCGTCGTCGCGTCGCCGATGCCGACCGCGGCCATGCCGGCGGTCTTGATCGCGACCACGCCGGCGGCGGCGTCTTCCACGCCGATGCACAGCGACGGCGCGACGCCGAGCGCGGCGGCGACATCCAGGAAGATGTCCGGCGCCGGTTTGGCCCGCGCGATCCGCGCCGCGTCGGCGATGTAGTCGAAGCGATCGGCGATGCCAAGGCGGTCGAGCAGGGCGGCGGCATTGCGGCTGGCCGAGGCCAGACCGAGCTTGAGCCCGCGCGCGCGCGCCTGTTCGAGCACGCGCTCGACCCCGGCGAACAGATCCTTCGGCGTGACTTCGGCGATGGCCTCGACGTAGTAGCCGTTCTTGCGTTCGGCCAGCGCGCGTTTCTGTTCGGCGCCGAGCACCTTGCCGGCGTGGCGCAGGATGATGTCCAGCGAACTCATCCGGTCGACGCCCTTGAGCTGCTCGTTGACATGCTGGTCGAACGGCAGGCCTTCTTCGTCGGCCATGCGCTTCCAGGCGCGGTAGTGGGTCTGCGCGGTGTCGGTGAGCACGCCGTCGAGATCGAAGATCAGCGCCCGCGCCGGACGCGGGAACGCGAGCTTGCCGTCCTCGCCGGGTTGGCTGCCCGGTTGGGCGAGCGCGACCCGCACCGGCGTATCGGCGCTCAGTTCGATCGCGTGGCCGGCGTGTTCGATGCGCAATGCCGCGCCGTCGAGCAAGGTGTATTCGACCCCGTCGCGATCGACCCGCAGGCGCAGGCGCCGGCCTTGCCAGCGCAGGCCGAAACCGAAACCGCGCCATTGTCGCGGCAGAGTCGGCGCGAACTTCAGCACGCCGTTGGACGTGCGCAAGCCGGCGAAGCCCGAAGCCAGCCCGAGCCACGTCCCCGCCAGCGCCGCCATATGCACGCCGTGGTCGGTGTTGCCGTGCAGATCGTCCAGGTCGACGCGCAGGTTGTCGCCGAAGAATTTCGCCGCCTGATCGGCGTGGCCGACTTCGCTGGCGAGAATGCCGAACACCGACGCCGACAAGGTCGAGTCGTGGGTGGTGACCGCTTCGTAGTAGTCGTAGCTGCGACGCTTGATGTCCGCGCCGATGCCGTCGCCGGCCAGGACCAGCGCCATGACCACGTCGGCCTGCTTGCAGATCTGGTGGCGATACAAGGTGAGTGGGTGGTAGTCGAGCAGCAGCGGACGGTGCTCGCCCTCGTGCTTGGGGAACGGCCAACGCGGCTTGTCGAGGAAGGTGTCGTCCTGCGCGTAGATGCCCAGCGCGTCGTCGTAACGCAGGAACATGCGCTCGCCGGCGCGGCGCCAGCTGTCGATCTCGTGCGGGTCCAGTTGCAGACGCTGGGCCAGGGCCTGCGATTGTTCGGGACGTTCGCGTTGCAGTTGCTCCCACACCCGCACCGCGCGCAGCAGATGCTGCTGGGCCATGCGGTTGGTATAGAAGTTGTTGTCGACCAGCGCGGTGTATTCGTCCGGGCCGGTGACTTCGTGAATGCAGAACGCGCCGCCGCGGCGCGGATTGAAATGACCGATCTGCGGCCAGATGCGCGCGGTTTCGAACAGGATTTCGGCGCCGCATTCGACCAGGAAATCCAGATCGCCGGTCGCGTCCAGGTACAGGCCCAGCCCATACGCGACCGCCGCATTGATGTGATACGCGGCCGAACCCGACGGGTAATGCGCCGAGCATTCGCCACCGGTGATCGTGCGCCACGGGAACAGCGCGCCGCGCGGATGATTCATCTCGCGCGCATGCTTGCGCGCCGGTTCCAGCGCGAGAAAGCGCGCATGCAGCATCGCGCGCGCGACCTCCGGCGCGGTGTACGCCATCACCGGCAGCATGAAGGCTTCGGTGTCCCAGAAATAATGGCCTTCGTAGCCTTCGCCGGTCAGACCCTTGGCGGCGGTGCCGTTGACGCCGTCGCGGCCGGCCGATTGCAGCAGATGGAACAGGTTGAAACGCAGCGCCTGTTCGGCGGCGGCATCGCCGTCGATGAACAATTCCGCGCCGTCCCAGAACTCGGCCAGCGCCGCGGCGTGGCGCGCGGCGATCGCGTCGAAGCCATCCGCTACCGCTTGATGCAGGGCCTGCGCAGCGTGCGCGGGCAGGTCGGTCGCGTGCGGGCTGGTGTCGGTGGCGTAGACGACGAACTTCTCGATCGTCGCCGATTGCCCCGGCTGCAATTGGGCGTGATAGCGCTGGGCGACATGCTCCTCGCCAATCTCGGCCTCAAAGAAGCTCACGCCTTCGCCCAGACGATGCGCCTGGCTGCAGACCACGCGCACGCCGCTGCGGCGGGTCGCCTGGACCACGTCCGCGCTGCGCCGGTCGGCCTGGCGCGAAAGCAATTGCAGACCTTCGGCCGAAGCCACGCCGATGCGCGGGTCGTCGCCTTGTTCGGCCGCGGCGTGGCCGCATTCAATCGCCGAGGCCAGAGTGATGGGGCCGGTGTAATCGATCGACGCCACGGTGTAGCGGATCGCGAGCAGATCCACCCCGGCCGCGCCGCTGTCGAACGGCAGCACGCGCTCGGCGCGGATTTCGATGCCGTGGCCTTGCGCGGTGTTCAGGCGCAGACGTCGGCGCAGCAGACCGCTACGCAGGTCAAGTTCGCGTTCGAACGCCAACCACTGCGCGTCATCGATGTCCAGCCGCTGCGCGCCCAGCCACACCGCGATGCGCTGACCGTCGGCGACCGGCAGGCGGGTGTCGGTGTTGCGGGCGAAACCCGGGAAGCGTTCGTGGTAGTGGATCGGGTGCTTTTCGAATACCGAGGCCAGGAAGCTGCCGTCGCTGCCGCCGTCGGCTTCCTCGAACCCGCCGCGCACGCCGAGCGAACCATTGGCCAGGGCGAACAGGGTTTCGTCGCGGCGACGCAGCGCAGGGTCGTGATGCTCTTGGCGCAGGCGCCAGGCGTCGGTGTCTTGGGGTGATGCGGATGTCGCGGGAGCGGGGTTCGGGGTCACGCGTAAGGCCTGAAAGCGGGGTGGGCGGCATCGGGGATGCGGCGGGTTGCGATGGTGCGCGGTGTTGTCTTGGTGGCGGACCGTAGGGATTGATTGTTATCGATGTCAAGTTACCGATAACAACCGGGCTTGGACGGCGGGCGCGTCGGTGTGCCTGGAGGCCTTCGGAGGTCGCGGTTGATCCACGATTTATCGCGTCGGATCAGATGGTTAAGAATTGTTGCGATGCGCAAAAATCGTGGCGTGTGCCGTCGTATGGCATCGGCTTCGTCGCTGCGTTGCAGCATGACGGAGTGCCGATTTCGCGCGGGGTGAAGTGGGGAGGTCTGTCGGCGATAAGCGGTTGCGACGTTGATGCGGGTTCGCGGTCGCGGCTTGCGCCGCTCCTACAGGGAGGCCATGCGGCTTTCGCTCGAAGCCGCGCAGTTCATCCAGCGCTGCGAAGCCACTGACTCGCGAGAACAAAAGCACACCCGTAGGGCGGCGCACATGGATGTGCGCCGTGCGCCACCGAGACAGGATGTCTCGTGTGGCGCATGCCCGCGTTTGCAACGATCTTGCGGGCCTTTGACCCACAAAAAAGCGTTTTTCTTTGGTTAGCTTTCTTTTGTCGCTTTTGACAAAAGAAAGTAACTCGGCCGCTTGCGGACGAAAGCTGTTGATCTTGGCTCTGGCTTCAAAGGCTCTTAAAAGCTTCGAAGCTTTCAAAGCTGAAGCCAGATCAAAAGCTTCCGCCACTAAAGCGGCGGGTCACTTTCTTTTGTCTAAAGCAACAAAAGTCTGTCTGGATTCCCTTCGGTCAAAAGGTAACCAAAGAAAAAGGCTTTTTTGTGGATCAAAAGCCCGCGCGTGCGGTGCTGACGCAGGCATGCGCCACACGGGACATCCATGTCCCGGTGACGCACGGCGTGCATCCTGCACGCCGCCCTTCGGGTGAGCTGTTGCTAACGCGAGTTAGTGGCTTTGCAGCGCTGGGTGAACTGCGCGGCCTCAGACTCGAGCTAAAGCAGAGCAGAGGTTGATGCCACGCCATCTACCTGCAGGAGCGGCGTCCTACCGGATTTCCTTCGGTCACAAGCCGCGACCGCGAATCCGCATCAACGTCGCAACCGTCTACTTCCGATAAACCACTGGCGCGTCGCCAAACCCCACAACCGACGTCGCCTCAGGTAACCCGCGCCACCAAATGCGTAGGCAGAATCTCCGACTGCGCCGGCTCCCCCTCGATCAGCGCCAGAATCTTGCGCGCCAACGACACCCCCGCATCGACGAAGTTCTGATGGATCGACGTCAACGGCGGCAGATACGTCGCGCCCAGCGGCGTGTCGTCGTAGCCGATCACCGACACGTCGTCGGGCACGCGCCGGCCGCGTTCGATCAAGGCGCGGATCGCGCCGATCGCCAGCAGGTCGCTGGCCGCGAACAATGCGTCGAACTGCGGGTGCTGATCGAGCAGGGCGTGTACCGCCTGCGCGCCCGCGCTGACCGTGAAATTGGCCACGGTCGGGGTCAACGGCTCGATTCCGTGCGCGGCCAGCGTGCGCTGGAAACCTTCCAGGCGCTCGGCGAATTCGCCGTGCGCGCTGTCGCCCAGGAACACCGGCCGACGCCGGCCCAGGGCCAGGAAACGTTCGGCGGCCAGGCGGCCGCCGAGATGATTGTCGCTGCCGACCACGATCTGCGACTCGTGCCGGCTGACCGCGCCCCACACCACCATCGGTCGGCCCCAGCGGCGCACCTCGTGCATGGCGTCTTCGTGCGCGCCCTGGCCCAGCAGGATCACCCCATCGGCGGCCTGCACGCTGGGCAGCGCGCCGCCCTGCAGCGAGGTCAGCAGCACGCTGTAGCCGGCCGAGGTCAGCTCCTGGCTGATGCCGCCGAGCAGATCGAGGGGGTAGGGGCCGGACATCTGCCGTTCGATCGTGGGTTTCATTTCCACCACCACCGCCACGGTCATGCTGCGGCGCAGGCGCAGGTTGCGCGCGCTGATGTTGAACTGATACCCCTCGCGCTCGGCCAGTTCCTTGATCTTCGCCCGGGTTTCCGGATTGACCAGCGGGCTGTCGCGCAGGGCGCGCGAGACGGTGATCGCCGAAACCCCGGCCAGTTCGGCCAGGTCGGCCATGGTCAGGTGTTCGCCGGCCTTGCGGGCCGGATTGGATGCGCGCGGTCGGCTCATACGGGGTTGATCGTTCCAGGATCGCGATCGAAGGCGGGTCGTGCCTATGTACCACGTCGCGCGTCGCGGCTGCGAAAGCGGGCGTACCGCGGGCACGAAACACGCACGCGGTCGCTCAATGCACTTGCCGCGCGCGGCGATGGTCGCATGCGCGCCGCGGCGCGGCGTCGGCGCTCAAGGCTTCGGGCGATTGCGATCGGGCGAGGCGCCGGCGCCCGCCGCTGGCGCGACTTGCCGGCGGTAGTAAGCGCGCGAGTTGCCGGCCATGACGCTGACCGCATGCACCACGCCGCGTGCATTGCGATGGAACTCCAACTCGGCGCCGACGGCCGAGGCGAAGAACCGGGTCGGGCTCAGCGGCAGCAACGGCGAGGCCGACGGGCCGTCGGCTACGTCCATGGTGATGGCGCCGTTGGCCACCTTGATCGTGATCGCGTCGACGTCGAACCAGTCGGCGAGCGCGCTGCGGATATCCATGGGGATCGCCGGATCGAGGCGATAGCTGCCGGCGTAATCGGCGTAGAGGGGCGCGCTCAGGTCCAGCGCGATGGTGCGGATCGGCGGCTTCATGCCGTCGCCCAGGGCATCGGAGATCGCGTTGCGGATCTCGCCGCGGATGCGCCCGCCGTTCTCGCCGTTGGTGAGGATGGCGAAGCCGTAGCCGGTTTCCGGATAGCCTTCGATCGCGGCGTGGTAGCTGTCGTTGTCGCCGTTGTGGAAGAACCGGCGCGCCTTGCCGCTGCCGTTGAGTTCCGGTCCCAGGCCGCGCACGCTGGGCGAGACCTCGCTCATCATCTGGGTCGCGATGGCCTGCGGCAGCAAGCCGCCCTGGCCGCGATAGCTGCGGATCAGCGCGCCGACGAACGCGCCCAGATCGTTCGCGCTGGTCCACAGGCCCGAGGCGGCCTGCTCCGGGAAGGACTGCCAGCCGCGCGGCAGGGCGGTGAGCGCGCCGTTGCCGTCGTGGGCCTTGGCGATGTTGCCGCGCGCGGGCGACAGCGGGTTTTCGTAGGTGCTGCGGCGCATGCCCGCGGGTTCGAACACCTGCGTCCGCGCGACCGCGTCCAGCGGTTGGCCGGTCAGGTCTTCGATGATCTGCTGCTCGACCATGATGCCGCCGCCGGAGTAATCGCTGCGCGTTCCCGGCTCGTACTGCAGGCGCACCGGATCGTTCTTGGCCGGAGGGGTTCCGTTCAAGGTCTGCAGCAGGGTGGGCAGGGTTTCCTGAGGCAGATAATCCTGGAACCCATGCACGCCCAGGCCCGAGGTGTGCGACAGCAGCATGCGCATCGTCACCGTCGGGTTCTTGATCGCGGGCGCGGCCGGAATGCGCCAGGATTTCAGATAGCCGTTGACGTCGCGGTCGAGATCGATGCGTCCCTGCGCGACCAGTTGCAGCGTGGTCGCCGCGGCGATCATCTTGCTGACCGAGCCGACCGAGAACAGCGTGTCGGCGTCGACCGTGTCGTGGGTGCCGGCTTCGCGCACGCCGTAGCCGGCGGCGTAGAGCAGCTTGCCGTCCTTGACGATGGCGATGGCGACGCCGGGGATCTTGTGATGCGCCATGCGCTCCTGCAGGGTCCAGGTCGGCATGCTCTGGCCGGCCTTGACGATGCTGGGGCGCAGGCCGCGTTCGATCGCGGCTTTCAACTGGGCCGCGTCGCGATCGGCCGGTGTTTGCGCGTGGGCGGCGGCGCCGAGCGAAGCGATCGCCAGCGTGCAGGCGAGCATCATGGATTTCATCGTGGTCATACCCTGTGGCGGTCGTGTGGGTGGGCGGGAATGCGGACAAAGCGGGGCCGTGCGCGAACGGTCATGGCCCGCGCCGGAAAGGTTCGAACGGATGCAGCGGAAAACGAGTCGGTCAGGGCTGTCCTGCGACCGCTCCGCGACCGATCAGATAAGCGCGCACGGCCGGATCGCGGGCCTGATTGAGCGGTGAGCGCCAGCGTCCCAGCCAGCCATCGGCGACCATGCCCAGATTGACGTCGGCGCCGCGCGCGACCAGGTACTGGACCGTCGCCAGATGCCCGGCACGGGCGGCATTGATCAACGGCGTTTCGTCGTAGGTCACCACCCGGTTGACGTCGGCGCCGGCACGCACCAGCCGTTCGACGATCGGCTGCGCGCCGAGCCGCGATGCGACGATCAAGGGATTGCCTTCGCCGAGCGCGGCGCGGTTCGGATCGGCGCCCAAGGCCAGCAAGGTGTCGACGGTGCTCAGGTTGCGCGCGCTCACGGCCTGGATCAGCGCGGTGCCATCGCCGAGCACGCGCGCGTCGATGTCGACGCCGCTGCCGGCGAGTTTGCGCACCGTGGCGGTATCGCCGGCCTTCGCCGCCGCCAGCAGGGCGACGACTTGAGTGTCGGGTTCGGCGACATGGCGGCCGCTCATCTCCAGACGCGGCGTGTTCGCCAGCGACACGCCTGCGAACACGAGCAGCACGGCGACGCACACGGCCACCGCCGCGTGCCGGCGCCGCGGTTCATCGCCGGGGCCGGGCTCGATCAGTCCGTCGATGCGTTGAGCCAGATGGCTGCGGCGTTCGAGCATGCCGACCGCCAGCCAGGCCGGCCGTTCGCCCAGGTCCAGGAGTGTCTCGGCGCTGCTGAGCAGGGAGCCGGCGTAATCCACGCGCGCACCGCAACCGCGGGCGGCGCGGGCATCGCAGGCCATCTCGCGCGCCAGGTCCAGGCGCGCATGGATCAGGCGCAGGAATGGACTCCACCAGAACACCGCCAGCACGGCGCGGACCGCGGCGGTTAGCCACAGGTCGCCGCGGCGGATATGCGCGATCTCGTGGCGCAGGATGTCGCGCAGCGCATCGGTGTCCAGCGTGTTCGCCAATGCGCGCGGAATCAGGATGATGGGATGCAGCAGGCCGACCACCATCGGGCCGTCGATGGCGGTGGTCACGATCCGCGCACGGCGCGGCAGCTCCCGCGCGAGCAACGTCTCCAGCGCCGGCGCCGGATGCGCCGAACGCCGCAGCCGGCGCGCCTGGCGTGCGCCTTCGACCAAACGCATCAGCTGCCACAGCGCGCCGAGCGCCCAGGCCAGCGCCAGCACGGTCGAAAACGATTGCGGTATTTCCAGATACAGCACGTCGGCGCGTTGCCCGGCCTCGTAGACCGCCTCGTCGGGCGTCGGGCCTTCGTCCGGTAGCGGCGCCAATTGCTCGGCAGGCGCCGCGAACGCGGGCGAGGGCGGGCCCGGCAGCAGCGCCGCCAACGGCGATAGCGTCGCCAGCGTGAACACCGCCAGCAGCAGCCACGAACGCAATTCGGCGTCGAGCGTCCGCATCCGCATGAACACCAGGGCCAACGCGAACAACAGCGCGCTTTGCAACAGATGCTGGGCCGCGAACGCCGGCGCGGCGTCGATCAGGCTTTCGATCACGTGGCTTTCCATCAAGTGTTCCCCCGGGCCTTGGCGGCGCTGACCTTGTCGCGAAGGGTCTTTAGTTCGGCGCGGTCTACGTCGTGCCGGTCGAGCAGATGCTGTGCCAGCAGGTTCGGCGAACCGTCGAAGAATTGCAGCAGCAAGTGATCCAGGGCTTGCGTGCGGGCCTGCTCGCGGCTGATCGCGGCGCGGTAGATGAAGGCGCGGCCTTCCTGGCGATGGGTCACGAAGCCTTTCTTGGCCAGGACGTTGAACATCGTCAGCACCGTCGTATAGGCCGTCGGCTTGTGCCGGGACAGTTCGTCGGCGACCTCGCGCACCGAGGCCTCGTCCTTGTCCCACAGCACCTCCAGGATCGCTTGCTCGGACTGGGTCAGCGTGGGCGAGGCGGGTCGGGCCATGAGTATCTACTGGTTTATTAGTTGGCTGATGGGAGCATGGCCCGGATCGGTCTGTCAACTATCGAATTAGTAGTGATCCCGTCGCCGTTGCATGGCAGTGAACAGCCGGCCGGCGATCCCTGGGCGCCGGCACAGATCGCGCGCCGCCCGGGCCCGCCATGGCGCAGCGACGGCGAGCTCGGCGCCAGCCCGCTATACTCCCGGGTAAGCGCGGCCAAGAACCGCGCCCGGCCCAGCCGATTCAATCACTTGGCCGCATTACTTGATAACCTGCATAACAACCTACTCACGGCCGCGTCCGCCGCACCCAGAGGCCCCAACGCCGCATGCGTCTGTCCACGATCAAGCTGTCCGGTTTCAAGTCCTTCGTCGATCCGACCACGCTGCACCTGCCCACCAATATGACCGGCGTGGTCGGTCCGAATGGCTGCGGCAAGTCGAACATCATCGACGCGGTGCGCTGGGTGATGGGCGAGAGCTCGGCCAGCCGCCTGCGCGGCGACTCGCTCACCGACGTGATCTTCGCCGGTTCCTCGGCGCGCAAGCCGGTGTCGCAGGCGATGGTCGAACTGATCTTCGACAACTCCGATCACACCATCACCGGCGAATTCGCCGCGTTCAACGAAATCTCGGTCAAGCGCACGGTCAGCCGCGACGGCACCAGCCAGTACTACCTCAACGGCGGCAAATGCCGGCGTCGCGACATCACTGATCTGTTCCTCGGCACCGGCCTGGGGCCGCGCAGCTACTCGATCATCGAGCAGGGCATGATCAGCCAGATCATCGAGGCCAAGCCCGAGGATCTGCGCGTGTATCTGGAAGAAGCCGCCGGCATTTCCAAGTACAAGGAACGGCGCAAGGAAACCGAAACCCGCATCCGCCACACCCGCGAAAATCTCGATCGCCTCAACGATCTGCGCGAGGAAGTCGGCAAGCAACTCGAACACCTGCGCCGGCAGGCGCGCCAGGCCGAGCAGTACCAGGCGATCCAGGCCGAACGCAAGATCAAGGACGTGGAATGGAAGGCGCTGGAGTACCGCGCCCTCGACCAGAAACTGCAGGTCCAGCGCGAGAAGCTGTCGCAGCAGGAAACCCGTCTGCAGCAGTTGATCGCCGAACAGCGCGAAGCCGAGCGCGAACTGGAGACCGGCCGGGTCAGTCGCGAGGAAGCCGCGGCGAAGCTCAACAAGGCCCAGGCCGCCAGCTACGAAGTCGGCGGCGCCTTGGCGCGGATCGAACAGCAGATCCAGCACCAGCGCGAGATGTCGAGCCGCCTGCTCAAGGCGCGCGACGAAGCGATGAACCAATTGGCCGAGATCGGCGAGCACATCGGCAGCGATCAAGCGCGCCTGGACGTGCTGCTGGCCGCGGTGGCCGACGCCGAGCCGCGCATCGAGGCGATGCGCGAGGACGACGAAGCGCGCCAGGACGCGCTGCGCGACGCCGAAAACCGACTCAGCGACTGGCAGCAGCGCTGGGACGCGCACAGCCGCGAACAATCCGAAGCCGCGCGCGCGGCCGAGGTCGAACGCACCCGCATCGAAGGCCTGGACCGGCAGACGCTCGATGCCGACCGCCGCCGCGAATCGCTCGCCAGCGAACGCGCCGGTCTGGACCTGGGCGCGCTGTCGGAGGCCTTCGAACAATTGCAGGGCCAGCACGACCTGCAGAAAGAATCGCTGGAAAGCCTGACCGACGAACTGGAAATCCGTAAGACCGCGGTCTCGGACCTGCAGGAACAGCAGCGCGCGACCCAGAACCAGCTCGCCGAGGTGCGCAAGCAGGCGCAGACCTCGCGCGGCCGTCTGTCGTCGCTGGAAACCTTGCAGCACGCCGCACTCGGACAGGAACAGGGCGCCGCGCTGACGTGGCTCAAGGCGCGCGGCCTGGACTCGGCGCAGCGCGTCGGCGAAACCCTGAGCGTCGAACCGGGCTGGGAAAACGCGGTCGAAAGCGCGCTGGGCCAGTTGATCGAAGGCGTGCTGGTCGAATCGCCCGAGACTCTGGTCGATGCGATCGGCGAACTCGGCGAGGGCCGCCTGACCCTGGTCTCGCCCGAGCGCGACGACAGCGTGTACCCGCCGACCTCGCTGGCATCCAAGGTGCAGGGCCCGGCCGCGATCCGCCGCCTGCTCGCGCGCCTGCACGGCGCCGACGATCTGGCCGCGGCGCGCGCGCTGCAGCCGTCGCTGGGCGCGGAAGAAACCATCATCACCCGCAACGGCGAGCGCCTCGGCGCCGGCTGGGTGCGGGTGCTGCGCTCCGGCGCGGCCAAGCAGGGCGCGCTGCTGCGCGAGCGCGAGATCCAGACCCTGCGGGTCGAGATCGAGGAACTGCTGACCCGCGAGCGCGAACTCGAACAGACCCAGATCCAGTTGCGCGACCGCTCGCTGGCCGGCGAACAGCAGCGCGAAGACGCCCAGCGCGCCTTGTACATGGCCCATCGCAGCGTGTCCGAACTGGCCGGCCAGTTGCAAAGCCACCAGGGCCGCCTGGATTCGGCGCGCAACCGGATCGAGAAGATCGACGCCGACCTGGAGCAGTTGCTGATCGGCCTGGACGCCGGCCGCGAGCAGGCGCGCGAGGCGCGCATGCGTCAGGAAGCCGCGGTCGAGCGCATGGGCGAACTGGAAGACTCGCGCTTGCAGCTCGAATCCGAGCGCCGTTCGCTGTCGGAAGCGCGCGACGCCGCGCGCAACGCCGCGCGCGAATCGCGCGACGCCGCGCACGCCTTGACCCTGACTCTGGAAACCCAGCGCGCCCAGATCGCCGGCCTCAGCCAGACCCTCGAGCGCATGGGCGGCCAGCGCGGCCAGCTCGATTCGCGTTTGAGCGAGTTGTCGGCCCAGCTCAGCGATGGCGACGAACCAGTGGTCGCGCTGGAAGAACAACGTCAGGTCGCGCTGGAACAGCGCGTGCTCGCCGAGCAGGACCTGACCGCCGCGCGCAGCGCGCTCGACGGCATCGACAACGACCTGCGCAAATTCGAACAGACCCGCCAGCAGCGCGACGAACAGGCGCTGCAGCAGCGCGAAGCGATCGGCCAGCGCCGCCTGGAGCAACAGGCGCTGGTGCTCAAGGCCGAGACCCTGACCGAGGCCATCGCCGAAGCCGGTGCGGTGCTGCAGGACGTGGTCAATACGCTCGACGAAAACGCCGAACCGCAGACCTGGGAACGCAGCGTCATCGAGCTCGACAACAAGCTGCGTCGGCTCGAGCCGGTCAACCTGGCCGCGATCGCCGAGCATGCCGAGGCCGCGCAGCGCAAGGACTACCTCGACGCGCAGTTCCTCGACCTCAACACCGCTCTGGAAACCCTGGAAGAGGCGATCCGCAAGATCGACCGCGAAACCCGCGGCCGCTTCAAGGACACCTTCGACCGGGTCAATTCCGGTGTGCAGGAGCTGTATCCGCGCCTGTTCGGCGGCGGCCACGCTTATCTGGAACTCACCGGCGAAGACCTGCTCGACACCGGCGTGGCGATCATGGCCCGGCCGCCCGGCAAGCGCGTGTCGAACATCTCGCTGCTGTCCGGCGGCGAGAAGGCGATGACCGCGGTGGCGCTGGTGTTCGCGATCTTCCGTCTGAACCCGGCGCCGTTCTGCCTGCTCGACGAGGTCGACGCGCCACTCGACGAAGCCAACGTCGGCCGTTTCACCGCGATGGTCAGCGAGATGAGCGAGCAGGTACAGTTCCTGTTCGTGAGCCACAACAAGGCGACGATGGAAGCCGCGCAGCAACTGTCGGGCGTGACCATGCGCGAACCCGGTGTCAGCCGGCTGGTGTCGGTCGATCTGGCCGAAGCGACGCGGTTGGCTGGTGCGGCTTGAGGCCGCACCCGGGATTGGTGATTCGGGATTCGGGATTGGCAAACGCCAAGGCGTAACGAGTCTTTAGCAAATTTTTTCTGAGTTGGTGCAACGTAAGCAATCGAACGTCGGTGCGTCCGCCGTTGTTACGAATGCCCATCTCTCCATAGTTTTCTGGAATCGGTAGCGGGCAGGGAATCAATGGTCGGCGTCGCCGCCATGACGAATCCCGAATCCCCAATCCCGAATCCCCGCAACAAGATAAGGAGCAACGAATGTCCGACGTGACCTTGATGAGGATCGGCATCCTGATCGCCGGCCTGATCCTGATCGGCGCGATCGTATTCTTCGGCCGCCCGCGCAAGCCGGGGCAGGGCAAGCGCGTCGCGCGCGAAGACGCCGCGCGCAGCGCCGAGCCGCGCAAGAGCGGGCCGCGCCAGGAACCGACCCTGGGCGAGCAGATCCAGAACGAACTCGACCAGACCGGCGCGCCTGGCGAAGCGACCACTCAGGCCGAACTGGAACTGTTCGACAAGACCCTGGAAGGCAACGCCAACGCGGCCAACAGCGAACTGGGCCGTCGGGTCAGCGAGGAGTTCGACAAGATCGTCACCCTGTACCTGGCCGCGCGCGCCGGGCAGAAGCTGCACGGGCCGGACATCGTGGTCGCGGCGGAAAAGGCCGGCCTGGTCTACGGCCACATGGGCGTATACCACCGCCTGGTCGAAGGCCATCCCGAACGCGGCCCGGTGTTCAGCGTGGCCAACATCATGAAGCCCGGCAGTTTCGACATGGCCGCGATCCAGTCGCTGGAAACGCCCGCGATCGCGTTCTTCCTGACCCTGCCCGCGCCGGTCGCGGCGCTCGACGCCTGGGAAACCATGCTGCCGACCGCCCAGCGCATGGCTGAACTGCTCGACGCGGTGGTGCTGGACGACCAGCGCAACGCGCTCGGCCGCCAGCGCATCGCCCACCTGCGCGACGAACTGCGCGCCTACGACCGTCAGCGCGAAGCGCCGCCGTTGAGCAAGCCGACGCGTTGGTGAGCGCGACGCGAGCCGCGTGCCCATACGCGCTTCAATCAACGCCACAGGCCGTGCCTGAAGCCAACCGCCTCTAGCGTCCCCCTTTTGAAGAAGGGGGTAGGCGGATTTGCTCTCAATCACAGGCGCTGCGTTAGCTCCAGCTAAAAGCAAATCCCCCGCGCGCCGAATTGCGCTAAGACCTCAGGCGACGCAACGCGCAGCCCCTTTTTTCAAAGTGGGCACGATTGTCTGCCTGAAGTGATCGCCCCATCCAGGTTTCTTCCCCCCTTTGCAAAAGGGGGGGTAGGGGGATTTGCTTTTGCTCTCAAGCGCCGCGCTATCCGCAGCTAGAAAGCGAATCCCCTGCGCGCCGCTCTATGTTCAGACCTCAAGCGCCGCAACGCGCCGCCCCCTTTTCCAAAGTGGGCTTGGCTCCCTGCCAGCGATAGCGATCACACCGGCAAGTGCAACCAGGCCGAGGCATTCGTATCCCCGCGGTAACCGTCCGGCGTCCAGTCGCACCCAGCGACACGCCCGGCATCCACAATCACGGCCAATCCGTTCAAAATGCATCCGCTCCGCACGAACGGCAGCGCAAGGACAAACCGCCCGTGACGACCCAATCCAAGCAAGATGCCGCCCACGCGGCCCAACGCGCCGCCGAACTGCGCAGCCAGCTCGACGACGCGAACTACCGCTACTACGTCCTCGACGACCCGACCCTGACCGACGCCGATTACGACCGGCTGCTGCGCGAGCTCGAAGCGCTGGAAGCCGCGCATCCCGAACTCGCCAGCGCCGATTCGCCGACCCAGCGCGTGGGCAACACCCCGTCGGGCACCTTCGCCCAAGTCACCCACGTCGTGCCGATGCTGTCGCTGGGCAATGCCTTCAGCGACGAGGAAGTGACCGACTTCGTGCGCAAGATCGTCGAGCGCCTGGACACCGCCAACCCCGAGTTTTCGGTTGAACCCAAGCTCGACGGCCTGGCGATCAGCCTGCGCTACGAGAACGGCCGTTTCGTCCAGGGCGCGACCCGCGGCGACGGCGCCACCGGCGAGGACGTCACCCTCAACCTGCGCACGGTCAAGGCGATTCCGATGACCTTGCGCGGCAAGGACTGGCCGCCTGTGCTGGAAGTGCGCGGCGAGGTTTATATGCCGCTGGCGGCGTTCAAGACCTATAACGAAAAAGCGCTCAAGGACGGCGGCAAGGTGCTGGCGAACCCACGCAACGGCGCGGCCGGTTCGCTGCGCCAGCTCGACCCGCGCATCACCGCGCAACGGCCGCTGGCGTTCTATGCCTACGCGGTCGGCGTGGTCGAGGACTACAGCTTGCCGGCGAGCCACTCGCAGACCTTGAAGAAATTGCGCGACTGGGGCTTCCCGGTCAGCGCCGAGAGCGGCGTGGTCGCCGGCGCCGAGGGTTTGCTGGGCTATTACCGGCAGATGGGCGCCAAGCGCGATTCGCTGCCGTTCGATATCGACGGTGTGGTCTACAAGCTCGACGATTACGCCGGCCAGCGCGAAATGGGCTTCGTCTCGCGCGCGCCGCGCTGGGCGATCGCGCACAAGTTCCCGGCGCAGGAACAATCCACCGTGCTGGAAGGCATCGACATCCAGATCGGCCGCACCGGCGCGGCCACGCCGGTCGCGCGGCTCAAGCCGGTGCAGGTCGCCGGCGTGGTGGTGACCAATGCGACCTTGCATAACGCCGACCAGATCGCGCGCCTGGACGTGCGCATCGGCGATACCGTGATCGTGCGCCGCGCCGGCGACGTGATCCCGGAAATCGTGCGGGTCGTGCCCGAGCACCGCAATCCGGATGCGCCGCAGTGGCAGATGCCGACCGCGTGCCCGGTGTGCGGTTCGGAAATCGTGCGCGAGGAAGGCGAGGCGGCGTGGCGCTGCTCGGGCGAACTGAGTTGCCCCGCGCAGCGCAAGGAAGCCATCCGTCACTTCGCATCGCGCCGAGCGATGGACATCGAAGGCCTCGGCGATCGCTACATCGAGGACTTGTCCGACCTGGGCTATCTGCAATCGGTCGCCGACCTGTTCAAGCTCAAGCTCGAGGATCTGCTCGAGATGAAGCGCCGCGCCGACGAGCGCGACGGCACCACGCCCGAGACGGTGAAAGCCGGCAAGGTCGCGACCAAGTGGGCCGACAACCTGATCGAGGCGATCGACCAAAGCCGCAAGACCACGCTCGAACGTTTCCTGTTCGCGCTCGGCATCCAGCACGTCGGCGAAAGCACGGCCAAGGCGTTGGCGATTTGGCTCGGCGATCTGCAGTTGATCCGTGGGCTGCCGTGGCCGGTGTTCAAGCGCCTGCCCGACGTGGGCGGCGAAGTCGCGCGTTCGCTCGGGCATTTCTTTGATCAGCCCGGCAATCAGCAGGTGATCGACGATCTGCTCGAACGCGGCGTGCTGATCGCCGACACCCATGCGCCGTCGGCGAAACTGCGCGAAGGCCTGAACCTGGCGACCTTGCTGGTCGACATGGAAATTCCCAAGGTCACCAAGATCCGCGCCGAGCAACTCGCCACCGCGTTCGCCGATGCCGAAAAACTGCGCGATGCGCCCGAGCACGCCTACATCACCGCCGGATTGCCGGCCGACAGCGCGCAGGCGCTGGCATCGTGGTTGAGCGTTGAGGAGAACGCGCAGTTGTTGACGCGGGTGGGCGACGCGCTCAAGCAGCTCGATGCGTTGACGCCCGCGGCCTCCGCGTCTTCGGTTGGCGTGCTCGACGGCAAGACCGCGGTGCTCACCGGCAGCCTGGCCGCGTTGACCCGCGATGAAGCCAAGGCCCGTCTGGAAGCGCTTGGCGCCAAGGTCGCCGGCAGCGTGTCGAAGAAGACCAGTTTCGTCGTCGCCGGCACCGAAGCCGGGTCCAAGCTCGACAAGGCGCAGGAACTCGGCATCGAGGTCTGGGACGAGGAACAACTGCTGGCGTTCCTGGCTCAGAACGAATGAACCCTTCAGTCTCGCAAGCGCCGGACTGGCATCCGTCGGCGAGCTTCGAAACGCTGCGCCTGCGGGCGCGGCTCAACGCCACGGTTCGGGCTTACTTCGCCGAACGCACGGTGATCGAAGTCGAAACGCCGCTGATGTCAGTGGCCGGCAACACCGATCCGAACATCGCCTCGTTCTCGCTGCAGTTCAGCGGCCGCACCGATGGCGCGCCGCGCACGCGCTGGCTGCGCACCTCGCCGGAATTCCCGCTCAAGCGTCTGCTCGCGGCGGGGTTCGGCGACTGCTACGAACTCGGCCGGGTGTTCCGCGACGGCGAAGCCGGCGGTCGCCACAACCCCGAATTCACCATGCTGGAGTGGTATCGGGTCGGCTGGGATCATCGTCGTCTGATCGAGGAAGCCGCCGATCTGGTGCGCGCCGCGCTGGCCCTGGTCGGGCGCGATGCGCGCCTGCGCACGGTGGCGTATCGCGATCTGTACCGCGATCGGCTGGGGCTCGATCCGTTCGTTGCCGACGAAGCGCAGTTGCGCGCGGCGCTCGGCGAGGTGGTGATCGATCCGCAGGGATTGAACCGCGACGATTGGCTCGATCTGTTGATGACCCACCGGCTGCAGCCGCAGTTTTCCCGCGATGAGTTGCTGGCGATCCATGCCTATCCGGCCTCGCAATGCGCGCTGGCCCGAGTGGGCGAGGACGCCGACGGCGTCGCGGTCGCCGAACGTTTCGAGCTGTACCTGGGGCCGCTGGAATTGGCCAACGGTTATCACGAGCTGGCCGATGCGGCTGAGCAGGGAGAGCGCTTCAACCGCGACCGCGACCTGCGCGGCCAGCGCGGAGCGGTGTGTCCGCCGCGCGACGAGGCCTTGCTTAACGCTTTAGCCCATGGATTTCCCGATTGCGCCGGGGTCGCCTTGGGCATGGATCGGCTGCTGATGGCGATGCTCGACAGCGCGCGTATCGCCGACGTGCTGGCCTTCGATTTCACGCGCGCTTGACCGCGATGAACCACGCGCTTCACAAGATCAGCTCACTGCGCGTTTTTGATTGCAAGTTCATCGATCACGGTTAGAGTGCTCGCATCGGGTGCTGGGGGCCATGCATGCGCAGTGTGAAAGCCGCGATCCATCTGTTTGCGTTCGCCGCCGCGGTCTGCGCGACGGGCGCGCGCGCGGAACCGGCCGGCGAACGGATGTTCGGCGGCGACGTGCTGCGTTGCGCATCGCAGGATGAGCAGACGGTGCGTTGCCCGGCCGATACCCGCGGCGGCGTGCGCCTGGTCCGGCGCACTTCCGGCAAGCCCTGCGTCGAAGGCACCAGCTGGGGCGCCGATCGCGGCGGCGTGTGGGTCTCGCAGGGCTGCTCGGCGGATTTCGTACTCGGACGTGGCGGCAGCGGCAGCGACAGCCGGACCGGCGCGCGCGTGATCAAGTGTGAGTCGGTCGGCGGGCGCTGGAATCACTGCGCCGCCAAGACCGAAGCCGGCGTGGTCCTGGCCCAGCAATTGTCCAAACAACCTTGCCTGCGCAATCAATCCTGGGGCACCGACGGCAACGGCGTGTGGGTCTCCGGCGGTTGCCGTGGCGAGTTCCGCCTGCTGGGCGTCGAGCCGGAGACGCAGGCGAAGGGCAAATTGCTGCTGTGCGAATCGCGCGATCGCAAGGCCCGTCGTTGCGACGGCGAAACCGGCATGGGCGTGCGCATGGTCAAGCAGTTGTCGAACACCGAATGCGTCGAAGGCCGCAGTTGGGGCTACGACGCGCATGGGGTATGGGTCGAGGACGGTTGCCGCGCCGAATTCGAACTCGACTACCGGCGCGGCGGCGGTTGATCGGCGCGCGTCATGGGCCATGCGTCATGCGACCAACGGCGGAGATCGGCCGCGAAACAGGGCGCAAACTAAGCACCTCATGAACAAAACGGTCGCATCGTTAACGTGATTCGCGAACACGACGAAATCTTGAGCTGGCGTTAAGCGGGTTCGGCTAGAGTCCTCGACAAATCGACAAGGAGCACAAGCATGTCCGCACGCATTCTTTCCAGTCTGGGTCTGATGGTGGGCTTGGGGTTGTCCGCGGGCGTCGCCCAGGCAGCGCCGCAGTACAACGATTACGGTTCCAACAACGGCGTCATCCGCTGCGAATCCGACGGCGGCCGTCAGCGCCGTTGCGATGCCGATACGCGAGGCGGCGTGCAACTGAGCCGCCAGCTGTCCAGCTCCTCGTGCATCCAGGGCCGCAGTTGGGGTTACGACCGCAACGGCATCTGGGTGTCGGAAGGTTGCCGCGCCGAATTCGCGCTCGGCCGCGGCGGTGGCTGGAACGGCGGTGGCGGCGGTTGGAACGGCGGCGGCAACGGCGACGTGGTGCGCTGCGAATCCGACGGTGGCCGTCAGCGCAGCTGCAGCATCAACGGCAACCGCGCGCGTCTGCAGCGCCAGCTGTCCAGCACGACCTGCGTCGAGGGCCAGAACTGGGGTTCGCGTCCGGGCCAGGTGTGGGTGTCCGGCGGTTGCCGCGGTGAGTTCATCGCCACCCGTGGCGGCGGTTGGAACGGCGGTGGTGGCGGCTGGAACGGTGGCGGCGGCAACAACGGCGGCGGCTGGAGCGGTGGCGGTCAGGAGATTTCCTGCGAGTCCAACAACAACCGTCAGAACCGCTGCAACATGAGCGTGCGTCGCGACGTGCGCCTGCTGCGCCAGAACTCGGGTTCGCCGTGCATCGAAGGCCAGACCTGGGGTTGGGACCGCAACGGCGTGTGGGTGTCGAACGGTTGCCGCGGTCGCTTCCAGGTCAACTGATCGCGTTCGATAGACCATCGCGCTCGATCCACGCGACGCTCGTACCCATCGCCCCGGCCGCAAGGTCGGGGCGATGTCGTTCATGGCGGCGGCGGGTCCGATGGGCCTGGCCGCGACGCGGATGTTTCAGGCCCGACACCTGCATCCGTTAAACTCGACGGCATGAACGACACTATCGATTTCGACCGTTACGACCGCATCCGCCCGATCCGCTGGACCGGCCAGGCCCTGGAACTGCTGGACCAGCGCAAGCTGCCGTTCGCGGTGGAGTACGTGTCCTGCGAAGACAGCGATGCGGTCGCCGCGGCGATCCATGCGCTGACCGTGCGCGGCGCGCCCGCGATCGGCATCGCCGCGGCCTGGGGCGTGGTGCTGGCGGCCAAGGCGATCGAGGCCGCCGACGGCGCCACCGCGCTGGCGCGGATCGAGCCGGCCATGCAGCGCCTCAATGCGGCCCGCCCGACCGCGGTCAACCTGGCCTGGGCGCTGGCGCGCATGCGCCGCGTGCTGGCCGCCGCGGGCGCGGATTGGCGCGAAGTGCTCGCGCGCGAAGCGCAGGCGATCGCCGACGAAGACCTGGCCGCGAACCGGCGCATGGGCGCGCTCGGCGCGGCCCTGATCGAACCGGGCAACGGCGTGCTGACTCACTGCAATACCGGCTCGCTGGCCACCGCCGGTTTCGGCACCGCGCTCGGCGTGATCCGCGCCGGCGTCGCCCAGGGCCGCATCGCCCAGGTGTATGCCGGCGAGACCCGGCCGTGGCTGCAGGGCGCGCGGCTGACCGTGTGGGAGCTGGAGCAGGACGGCATCGCGCCGATCCTGATCGCCGACTCGGCCGCCTCGCATCTGATGAAGACCGGCAAGGTCGGTTGGGTGATCGTCGGCGCCGACCGCATCTGCGCCAACGGCGACACCGCCAACAAGATCGGCACCTACCAGCTGGCGATCGCCGCGCGCCACCACGGCGTCAAGTTCATGGTCGCCGCGCCGTCGTCGACGGTCGACATGGACACCGCGTCCGGCGATCTGATCGAGATCGAGGAGCGCGACCCGGGCGAGTTGTTCGCGGTCGGCGGTAACCGCACCGCGGCCGAGCGGGTCGGCGCCTGGAACCCGGTGTTCGACGTGACGCCGCACGAGCTGATCGACGCGATCGTGACCGAGCGCGGAGTGATCGAGCGGCCGGATGCGGCGGCGATGAAAGTGGCGTTCGGGGTGTGAGGCGTTCGGTCTGTTTGGCGGCTGCGAGTTGAGGTTTCGACTGGCGTCAGCGCGATTGGGTTTGATTGCCGTTGGCTTGGAACGCTGGGATCTTTAGCGAGCTAGTTCCGGGCCGTCATTCCCACCAAGGCGGGCTCTGTTTTACTTCGGCGTAGCCGAATATCCAGAGCCTTCACCGTCATCCTTTCAGAACGTCATTCCCGCGAACGCGGGAGTCCAGTGACTTCAAACGTTATCGCGTGAAAGCCGCTGGATATTCGGCTACACCGAAGTAAAGCAGAGCCCGCCTTGGTGGGAATGACGGTAGGAAAGGGCGGCAGCACTTCTGACTAAGCAGGCTCGCCTCGGTGTTGCCAGGCATGCAGTGCCTTTAGATCGTCATTCCCGCGAAGGCGGGAGTCCAGAGGCTTCAGCGTCATTTACCGAGGTCGTCATTCCCGCGAACGCGGGAATGACGGCTGGTGAGTGCGCGGTTCTCTTGATTGAGTTCAGTAGTCTTGATTGATTGATTGAGCGCAGCAGTCTCGATTATTTGGGCAGTTCTCCTGAGCGCGCAGCCATCTCGCGCCAGTCCCAGGCTCTGCATATCGCGAAGGCCTGCCAGCACAGGCGCGCGAAGGCCGCTGAAGGCCATTTGAAGCCCGCCTCAAGCGCCCGCCAAAACTCCCGGCGCGGACAACCCCAATCCCACCCCGCGCCCAATGCTGCAATGCAGCTGAAAAACCCCGCCAAGTGCTTGTTTCTGCGTGGGAATCAGGCTCCCGTGAAATCGGGTTTTGTGCTATGATTTCCTGTCGTTTTGATGCCGCCCCGAGCGAGCTGCAGGACAGGCCCGCAGGGACCCTGTTTTCAGCCATATCCGCGGCGTTCCGCAAGGGACGCCGACGCCGTTCGCCCGGGTTGTTCGACTCACCGCCCGCAACGGAACCCTGATGGCCGAACTCGCCAAGGAAATCATCCAGGTCAATCTCGAAGACGAGATGCGCCGCAGCTACCTCGATTACGCCATGAGCGTGATCGTCGGACGCGCGCTTCCCGACGTCCGAGACGGCCTCAAGCCTGTGCATCGCCGCGTCCTGTACGCCATGAGCGAGCTGGGCGCCCACAGCAACAAGCCGCATTTCAAGTCGGCGCGTATCGTCGGCGACGTGATCGGTAAGTACCACCCGCACGGC
Organism: Lysobacter sp. Soil_N_51; assembly: GCF_057655755.1. Classification (NCBI taxonomy): domain Bacteria; kingdom Pseudomonadati; phylum Pseudomonadota; class Gammaproteobacteria; order Lysobacterales; family Lysobacteraceae; genus Lysobacter; species Lysobacter sp. Soil_N_51. The sequence goes on from NZ_JBDGLR010000004.1 coordinate 89,259, forward strand.
GATCAGTCGGTCTACGACACGCTGGTGCGCATGGCGCAACCGTTCTCGCTGCGCTACCTGCTGGTCGATGGCCAGGGCAACTTCGGTTCGGTCGACGGCGACTCCGCCGCGGCGATGCGTTACACCGAGTCGCGCATGGCCAAGCTCACCCACGAGCTGATGGCCGACATCGACAAGGAAACCGTCGATTTCCAGCCCAATTACGACGAAAAGGAACTCGAACCCACGGTCATGCCGACCCGGGTGCCGAACCTGCTCATCAACGGCTCGGCCGGTATCGCCGTGGGCATGGCGACCAACATCCCGCCGCACAATCTGTCGGAAGTGATCAACGCGACCATCGCCTTGATCAACGCGCCGGAACTCGACGTCGATGCGCTGATGGAATACATCCCCGGTCCGGACTTCCCGACCGCGGGCATCATCAACGGCACCGCCGGCATCATCAACGCCTACCGCACCGGCCGCGGCCGGGTGCGGATGCGTGCGCGCGCCGAGATCGAGGTCAACCAGGACACCGGCCGCGAAGCGATCGCGGTCACCGAGATCCCGTACCAGGTCAACAAGGCGCGTCTGATCGAGAAGATCGCCGAGCTGGTCAAGGAAAAGCGCCTGGAAGGCATCAGCGAGTTGCGCGACGAGTCCGACAAGGACGGCATGCGCATCTTCATCGAGGTCAAGCGCGGCGAATCGGCCGAGGTGGTGCTCAACAACCTCTATCAGCAGACCCAGATGGAGTCGGTGTTCGGCATCAACATGGTGGCGCTGGTCGACGGCCGCCCGCAGTTGCTGAACCTCAAGCAGATCCTCGAAGCCTTCATCCGTCACCGCCGCGAAGTGGTGACCCGCCGCACCATCTTCGAACTGCGCAAGGCGCGTCAGCGCGCGCATATTTTGGAAGGTCTGACGGTCGCGCTCGCCAACATCGACGAGATGATCGAACTGATCAAGACCTCGGCCAATCCCAACGAAGCGCGCGAGCGCATGTTGGAGAAGACCTGGGAGCCGGGCCTGGTCGGCGCGCTGCTGGCCGCGGCCGGTTCCGAGGCCTCGCGTCCGGAGGATCTCGCCGCCGAGTTCGGCCTGCACGACGGCCGGTATCAGCTGACCGAGACGCAGGCCACGCAGATCCTGGAAATGCGCCTGCACCGCCTGACCGGCCTGGAGCAGGAAAAGCTCACCGACGAATACAAGGTGCTGCTGGAGGCCATCCGCGGCCTGATCGAGATTCTCGAGAATCCCGACGTGCTGCTGGAGGTGATCCGCACCGAACTGCTCAATCTGAAGGAAGAATTCGGCGACGCGCGCCGCAGCGAAATCCGCGCGAGCGAAGAAGACCTCGACATCCTCGACCTGATCGCGCCGGAGGACGTGGTGGTGACCCTGTCGCATTCGGGTTACGCCAAGCGTCAGCCGGTCAGCGCCTACCGCGCGCAGAAGCGCGGCGGCAAGGGCCGCAACGCGGCGATGACCAAGGACGAGGATTTCATCGACAAGTTGTGGCTGGTCAACACCCACGACACCTTGCTGACGTTCACCAGCACCGGCCGGGTGTTCTGGCTGCCGGTGCATCAGCTGCCCGACGCCGGCCCGAACGCGCGCGGCCGTCCGATCATCAACTGGCTGGCGCTGGAAGCCGGCGAGCAGGTGCAGGCGGTGCTGCCGGTGCGCGCCTACGACGACAGCCACTTCGTGTTCTTCGCCACCCGCAACGGCATGGTCAAGAAGACTCCGCTGACCGAGTTCGCCTATCGACTGGCGCGCGGCAAGATCGCGATCAATCTCGACGACGGCGATGCCCTGGTCGATGTGGCGCTGACCAACGGCCAGCGCGAAGTGATGCTGTTCGCGAGCAACGGCAAGGCCGTGCGCTTCGCCGAGAGCGGTCGCGAGGACGATGCCGACGCGGTCGAGGAATCGGCCGAGATCGATGGCGCCGAAGACAGCGGCGAAGACGGCATCGAAACCGAGGCCGGCGTTGAAGCCGTGGCCGAAGGCGAGGGCGCCGACCGGTCGCGTCGCGGCAAGGGTGGCGTGCGTTCCACCGGCCGCAACAGCCGTGGCGTGCGCGGCATCAAGCTGGCGAAGGGCGAGTCGGTGGTGAGCATGATCGTGATCGACGGCGACGGCGACATCCTCACCGCCAGTCAGCGCGGTTACGGCAAGCGCACCCCGGTCGACGAGTACCCGTGCAAGGGCCGCGGCACCCAGGGCGTGATCGCGCTGAAGACCACCGAGCGCAACGGCGCGCTGGTCGGCGCGATCCAGCTCAGCGATCACCACGAAGTGCTGATGATCTCCGACGGCGGCACCCTGGTGCGTACGCGCGCGGCGGAAATCTCCCAGGTCGGGCGCAATACCCAGGGCGTGACCCTGATGCGTCTGGCCGAGGACGAGACCTTGCAGACCATCGAACGCGTGGACGCGTCGCTGGACGAGGTCGAGGACGGCATCGAAGGCGAGGTGCCGGTCGCGCCGGTGGCCGATGCCGGCGATGCGGTGGAAACACCGACGCCGGACGCCTGATCGCCGTTTGAATGAGCCTTGAGAAAACGCCGCCTTCGGGCGGCGTTTTCTTTTGCGTTCGCATTCGACCGGCGCGCCGCTCGCCTCGGCCGCTAAGAGGCGGTGCGGGCAGCTCGGCTCGAACCGATCACAAGTCCACCGGCTGCCGCGTCTGCAGGGATTCGCGCAAGGCGATCGCGATGCGGGTGGCTTCGGCCGCGTCCTCGAGGTCGAGATCGAACGGCTGATCGTCGAGCACCGCATCGACGAAATGCGAGCACTGGCTCAGGAAGGCGTCGCCGAACCGCTCGAAGAAGTTCGCCGTCGACAGGCTGCGCACGCCGTGCGCGTCGGCGATCTCGAGCCGGTCCACGCGCGGATTGCGGCCGATGCTGAGCTTGCCGGCGGTACCGACCACGTCGGTGCAGGTTTCGTGGCCGTGGGCCTGGGTGCGCGAGGCATAGAACATGGCCATGCAGCCGTTGTCGAACTCGCATACGGCCACGCCGTTGTCGATGTCGCCGATGCCTTGCAGGTCCGGATACGCGGCGATCGTGCCCATCGCGTAAACCCGCCGCGCCTTGGGCCGGCCCAACAGCCAACGCGCCAGATCGACGTCGTGCACGCTGCAATCGAGGAACAGGCCGCCGCTGGTCGGGGCGAATTTGACGAACGCGCCTGTGGGATCGAACAGGTCGGCGGTCTGCGAATAGACCAGGAACGGTTTGCCGATCGCGCCGTCGTCGATGCGGGTCTTGGCTTGGCGGTAACTGGCGTCGAAGTGGCGCACGAACCCGACCATCGCGCGCAATCCCGGATGGCGCCGGGCGTGCTCGACCGTGCGCCGGCATTCGTCCATCTGCAGCGACAGCGGCTTCTCGCAGAACACGTGCTTGCCCGCGTCCAGCGCTTGTTCGATCTGTTGCGGGTGCAGCGAGGTCGGGGTGATCAGGAACACCGCGTCCAGCTCCGGATCGGCCAGCATCGCGGCGTAGTCGGCATAGGCGCGCTGCACGCCCAGATGCTCGCGCGCCCAGTCGATTTCGTCCGCGATCGGACTGCAGACCGCGTCCAGGCGCGCCCTGGGCACGTGTCTGGCGAGATTCTCGGCATAGCGCCGGCCCAGGCGGCCGAGGCCGGCGACCCCGATTTTCAGCAACTTCTGACTCATGACTACCTCTGTTGGCGCGCTGTCGGATGAGCGCGGCGGCGATGCGCGCGATCGGGCCGCCGTCGTGTTCAGATCGAGCAGTCCAGGGCCCGGCCTTCGCGCCACGAGCGCGTGGCCAGTTCGGCCAGTTCCAGCGCCTTGATCCCGTCGTCGATGTTCGGATGCAGCGGCGTGCCGTGGCTCAAGCCATCGAAGAAATGCTCGATTTCCAGCGCGTACGCCGCGCGGTAGCGCTCCAGGAAAAACGCCTCGGGCGTGTCCTGGCTGATCGCCTGGGCGCTCCACGCCACCACTTCGGTCGGGCGCTGATTGCCAGCCTGCAGCAGGCCGCGGCTGCCGAGCACTTCGAAGCGCTGGTCGTAGCCATAAGCCGCGCGGCGCGAGGTATTGATCTGGCACAGCGCGCCGTCGCGCGTGCGCAAGGTGACCGCGGCGGTGGTGAGATCGCCGGCGGCGGCGATGTCGGCGAACTCCGGCGCCGCGCCGGTCGCGTAGACGCTGACCGCTTCGGCGCCGAGGATCCAGCGGAAGATGTCGAAGTCGTGGATCAGCATGTCCTTGAACACGCCGCCGGAGCGGGCGATGTAGTCCAGCGGCGGCGGGCCGGGGTCGCGGCTGGTGATCAGCAGCACTTCCGGCGCGCCGATCTCGCCGGCGTCCAGGCGCTGCTTGAGCGCGCGGAAGGTCGGATCGAAACGGCGCTGGAACCCGATCATGCAGGCCACGCCGGTGCGCGCGATCGTGTCGGCGCAGGCGCGCGCGCGGCCGACGTCCAGATCGACCGGCTTCTCGCAGAAGATCGCCTTGCCCGCGAGCGCCGAGCGCTGGATCAGGTCGGCGTGGGTGTCGGTGCTCGAACCGATCACCACCGCGGCCACGGCCGGATCGGCCAGGGCCTGTTCGGCGGTGACGACGCGCGCGCCGTGCGCGTGCGCCAGCTCGGCCGCGGCAGGTTCGTGCACGTCGACGACATAACGCAGGCGCGCCTTCGGGTGACGGGCCAGATTGGCCGCGTGGATCTTGCCGATGCGTCCGGCGCCGAACAAAGCCACTTCAATCATCGTATTCCCCGGGACGGTTGGTTTCTTCGACCTTGAGTTCGAGCTCGTAGGTCAGGGCGACGAACAAGGCCTGGCACAGGCAGATCGTGCTGGTCAGCGCGCGGAACGCGAACGCGCTGCCTTCCTGCACCTTGAGCAGCACGTCGGCGTAGTTGGCCAGCGGCCCGAGTTCGCTTTCGGTGACCGCCAGCACCTTGGCGTGGCGCTCGCGCGCCACCCGCGCGCAGAACAGGGTTTCCTTGCCGTAGGGCGGAAAGCTGATCGCGATCAGCACGTCGTTCTTGCCGATGCTGCGGATCTGCTCGCGATGCATGCCGCCCAGGCCGGTGATCAGGTGCACGCGCTTGTTGGTGTGCTGCAGGGCGTAGGCGATGTAGCTGGCGATGCTGAAACTGCGGCGCACCGCGACCACGTAGATGTTCTCGGCCTTGACCAGCAGGTCGACCGCGCTCTGGAAGCGTTCGGCGTCGAATTCGGCGGCGAGTTCGTCCAGGCCCAGGCGGCTGGCGTCGATGAAGCGCAACGCCATCTGCGCGCTGGTCATGCGCCCGCCGTCGTCCTCGATCACCCGGCGGATGCGTTGCTGGTAGCTGCGTGCCGGCGCGACCTGCTCGGTGTAGGCGTTGCGGAACAGCGCCTGCATCTCGGTGAAGCCGGAAAAGCCGAAGCGCTGGGCGAAGCGCACCACCGCCGAGCTGTGCACGCCGCTGCCCTCGGCGATTTCGTTGATGCGCTGGACCATCAGGTTGGCGCGTTGCTGTTCGATGTAGCGGGCCACGCTCTGCAACTGGCGCGGCAGGTTGTCGAACTCGGCGGCGATGCCTTGCATCAGCTCATCGACTCCCTGGTAGGTGGACATGCGGGCTCCTGGAGTGGTGTGGGTGTCTTTATGCCTGAAATGGAATTTAAATTCTAGTTTTAAAAATGTTGCACTGCGGGTTGCAAAACCGAATTCCTTGCCCCTATGCTCGGCCCCCATCGAGTCGTTGCTGCCGTTCCGCGGTCGCAGCGGCGGTCCGTAGCCGGCCTGGCCGGCCCATAGGGGAGTGGGGTGTATGCACGTTGTAGCGGCATTTGTGAACGGGCGATTCGGCCTGCGCTCGGCTTCGATCGCATTGGCGCTGGCGCTCAGCGCGTGCTCGGGCGGCGGCGACGCTCCGTCCGCGGCGGCGCCCGGCGGCAGCGGCGCCGCCAGCGGCAACAGCAACGAACGTTATGTGCTGGTCAGCCATGCGCCGGATTCGGATTCGTGGTGGAACACGATCAAGAACTCGGTCGTCGATGCCGGCGAGGATTTCGGCGTGGCCGTGGACTACCGCAATCCGCCCAACGGCGACTTGGCCGACATGGCGCGGCTGATCGAGCAGTCGGCCGCGCGCAATTACGCCGGCGTGGCCACCTCGATCGCCGATTTCAGCGTGCTGTCCAAGGCCGCCTCGCGCGTCACCGGCAAGGGCATCGCCCTGGTCACGATCAATTCCGGCACGCGCGAACAGAGCAGGCAACTCGACGCGATCATGCACATCGGCCAGCCCGAGTACGACGCCGGCAAGGCCGCCGGCGAACGCGCCAAGGCCGCCGGGGTGACCTCGTTCCTGTGCGTGAACCACTACGCGACCAATCTGGCCTCGGTGGAGCGCTGCAAGGGCTTCGCCGACGCGCTCGGCGCCGACCTGCGCGCGTCGATGCTCGACACCGGCGTGGACCCCACCGTGGTCTCGAGCAAGGTCGGCGCCTACCTGCGCAACAACCCCAAGACCGGCGCGGTGCTCGCGCTGGGCCCGAACTCGGCCGAACCGACCCTGCAGGTGCTCAAGCAGATGGGCCTGGCCGGCAAGATTTTCTTCGCCACCTTCGATCTGTCGCCGACCATCGTGCAGGGCATCGAGGACGGCGAACTGAATTTCGCCATCGACCAGCAGCCGTATCTGCAGGGCTATCTGGCGATCGCCGCGCTGAAGATCGCCCACGACGAAGGCAGCCGCGATCCGGCGGTGATCGTCGCCAAGCTGCGCGCCCATCCCAAGATCCAGGCGCGGCTGAAGCAGTACGCGCTGGAGCCCGTATACACCGCCGACGGCGTCAGTTCCGGCCCCGGCTTCGTCACCCGCGAGCGGCTCGATGTGATCAAGAAGTACGCGGGCCAATACCGCTGAGAACCTATCGCTGAGTTCATGGCGCTGAATAGCTGGCGCCGAATACGTAGCGCCTGGCGTGTCCGATCACCGCGTGCGAGCCGGCCTGGAGCCGCGGTCGCGTCGACGGCGCTCGTCCGCTTTCGCACGGAGATCCCGATGAGTACGACGTTCCCTCACATGGCGACTTCCATGAACGACCTTACCGGCCAACGCAAGGACGAGCGCGTGCGGCCCATCCCCTTCTGGCGCGCGTTCGCGGCCCGGCCCGAATTCGGGTCCCTGGCCGGCGCCGTGCTGGTGTTCGCTCTGTTCGGGGTGTTCGCCGGCGATTCGGGCATGTTCAATCTCGACGGCGTGATGAACTGGTCGCAGGTCGCCGCCTATCTGGGGATCATCGCGGTCGGCGCGTGCCTGCTGATGATCGCCGGCGAATTCGATCTGTCGATCGGTTCGATGATCGGCTTCGCCGGCATGCTGATGGCGGTGCCGGCGATGTTTCTGGGCTGGCCGATGTGGGCGGCGGTGTTGTTCACCTTCGTGTGCTGCGCCGCGCTGGGCTGGCTCAACGGGTATCTGGTGGTGCGCACCGGCCTGCCCAGTTTCATCGTCACGCTCGCCTTCATGTTCATCCTGCGCGGCCTGACCCTGGTGCTGTCCACGCATTTCTCCAACAGCACCGTGGTCAGCGGCGTCGGCGAGGCGGTCGCGCGCGATCCGCTGATCAGCGCCTTGTTCCGCGGCGCGGCCTTGCCGGGGCTGTTCGAATGGCTCGCCAACAGCGGCGTGATCGATCGCCTGCCCAATGGCAAGCCGGTGGTCGAGGGCATTCCCAAGGTCTTGCTGTGGTGGGGCGCGCTGGCCGCGGCCGCGGGTTTCGTGCTGTCGCAGACCCGCACCGGCAACTGGATCTTCACCGTCGGCGGCGACGCCAACGCGGCCAAGAACGTCGGCGTGCCGGTGCGAAAGGTCAAGATCGGCCTGTTCGTGGTCACCGCGTTGTGCGCCTGCCTGTTCGGCGTGCTGCAGGTGGCCGACATCGGTTCGGCGGCGGCCGATCGCGGCTTGCAGAAAGAGTTCGAGGCGATCATCGCCGCGGTCATCGGCGGCGCCTTGCTGACCGGCGGCTACGGCTCGATCCGCGGCGCCTGCATCGGCGCGTTGATCTTCGGCGTGGTCCAGATCGGCATTTCCTACACCGACATCAACTCGGATTGGTACCGCGTGTTTCTCGGCGCGATGCTGCTGCTGGCGGTGTTGTTGAACCACTACATCCGCCTGCGCGCGACCGGCGCGAAGTGAGGGTATGGCCATGAACGACGACTGCATCCTGCAATTGGAAAACGTCAGCAAATACTTCGGCAGCGTGATCTCGCTCAAGGACGTGAGCCTGCGCCTGCGCCGCGGCGAGGTGCATTGCCTGCTCGGCGACAACGGCGCCGGCAAGTCCACCCTGATCAAGACGCTTGCCGGCGTTCACCGCCCGAGCGAGGGCCGCTACCTGGTCGAGGGCCAGCCGGTGTGCTTCAAGTCGCCGCGCGAAGCGCTTGATCGCGGCATCGCCACGGTCTATCAGGACCTCGCGCTGGTGCCGTTGATGAGCGTGGCGCGCAATTTCTTCGCCGGACGCGAGCCGCGACGCAAGCTGATGGGCCTGATCCCGGTGATGGACATGGACTTCGCCGCCGATACGGCGATGAGCAAGCTCGCCGAGATGGGCATCCACGTGCGCTCGCCGCATCAGCCGGTGGGCACCATGTCCGGCGGCGAGCGGCAATGCCTGGCGATCGCGCGCGCGATCCATTTCGGCGCCAAGGTGCTGATCCTGGACGAACCCACCGCCGCGCTCGGGGTCAAGCAGAGCTGCAACGTGTTGATGCTGATCCATCAGGCGCGCGAGCGCGGCATCTCGGTGATCTTCATCACCCACAACGTCCATCACGCCTATCCGATCGGCGACAGCTTCACCGTGCTCAACCGCGGCCAGTCGATGGGCAGTTTCGCCAAGCACGAGATCAGCAAGGAACGCGTGCTCGACATGATGGCCGGCGGCAGCGAGATCCAGACCTTGTTCGACCGGCTCGAAGGACGCAGCGCCGCATGAACCGCGCACGCCGGCCCCCACCGTTTTCCGGAACCTGCTCATGACCGATCGCGCTCTCGATGCCATCTTCCTCGGCCGCGTGGCCGTGGATCTGTACGCGCAACAGACCGGCGCGCGTCTGGAGGACGTCGCCAGTTTCGCCAAGTACCTGGGCGGCTCGTCCGCCAACGCCGCGTTCGGGCTGGCCCGGCTGGGCTTGCGCAGCGCGATGCTCAGCCGCGTCGGCGACGATCATATGGGCCGCTTCCTGCGCGAAACCCTCGCGCGCGAAGGCTGCGACGTAAGCCGGCTGAGCACCGACCCGGATCGGCTCACCGCGCTGGTGCTGCTCGGCATCAAGGACCGCGACACGTTTCCGTTGATCTTCCATCGCGAAAACTGCGCCGACATGGCGCTGAGCGCGGCCGATATCGACGAGGACTTCATCGCCTCCAGCAGTGCACTGGCGATCACCGGCACCCATCTGTCGACCGCCGGCGTGCACGCGGCCAGCCTGCGCGCCCTGGAATACGCGCGCCGCCACGGTGTGCGCACGGTGCTCGACATCGATTATCGGCCGGTGCTGTGGGGCCTGACCGGACGCGGCGACGGTGAGACCCGTTTCATCGCCGACGACGGCGTGACCCGGCATCTGCAATCGGTGCTGCCGTTGTTCGATCTGGTGGTCGGCACCGAAGAGGAATTCCTGGTCGCCGGCGGCGGCAGCGATCTGATCGCGGCCTTGCGCGCGGTTCGCGCGGTCACCTCCGCCTTGCTGGTGGTCAAGCGCGGCGCGCAGGGCTGCAGCGTGATCGAAGCCGCGGTGCCGGCGGATATCGACGATGCGCCGACCTGTCGCGGCACCCGGGTGGAGGTGCTCAACGTGCTCGGCGCCGGCGACGCGTTCATGGCCGGCTTCCTGTCGGGCTGGCTGCGCGACGAGCCGATCGACCGTTGCTGCGCTTATGCCAACGCCTGCGGCGCGCTGGTGGTTTCGCGCCACGGCTGTGCGCCGGCCATGCCGAGCCGCGCCGAACTCGACTATTTCCTGGCCAACGCCGAGCGCCTGCCGCGCCCCGATCGCGACGAACAGTTGACCCATCTGCACCGGGTCAGCGTGGCGCGCGCGCATTGGGACGATCTGCATGTGTTCGCGTTCGACCATCGCACCCAGTTGTTCGATTTGGCGCGCGAATGCGGCGCGCCCGAATCGCGCCTGCCGCGGCTCAAGTCCTTGCTGGTGCAGGCGGTGGATCGCGCCGAGCGCAGTCTGGATCTGCGGGGCCGGATCGGTCTGCTGTGCGACGAGACCTATGGCCAGGATGCGCTGGACGCGGCCACCGGCCGCCGCTGGTGGATCGGCCGTCCGGTCGAGATGCCCGGGTCCAACCCGCTCGAGTTCGAGTACGGCCGCTGCGTCGGCACGCAGTTGTCGCGCTGGCCGCTCGAACACGTGGTGAAGTGCCTGGTGCAGTTCGATCCCGATGGCGATGCGCTGGTCCGGATCGAGCAGGAAACCCAGTTGCGCGGTTTGTACGATGCGGTGCGCGCGAGCGGGCACGAACTGTTGCTGGAAGTGATACCGCCGGCCGACAGCGAAGGCCGGCGAGGCGGCGAGCGGGTGCTGCGTTCGCTCAAGCGGATCTACAACCTCGGCATCCGTCCGCAGTGGTGGAAACTGGCGCCGCTGACTATGCGCGACTGGGAGGCGCTGGACGCGTTGATCGAAGAGCGCGACCCCTATTGCCGCGGCGTATTGCTGCTCGGCTTGAACGCGCCGTTCGCCGAACTGGCCGAGGGTTTCGCCGCCGCCTCGCGCAGCCGCAGCTGCCGCGGTTTCGCGGTGGGCCGCAGCATCTTCGTCGAGCCCGCGCGCGCCTGGCTGCGCGGCGATATCGACGACGACGCCCTGGTGGCACGCGCCTGCGCGGGTTTCGCCGAACTCGCCGCGCTGTGGGCGCGGTCGCGCCAAATCCGTTCCGCGCCGGCCGCCGGAACCGTCGGGCATGCCGCATGAACGCCACGTCCTCCCCCGCGTCGGCAACGGCATCCGGTTCCGGCGGCGCGGTGCGCCTGACCATGGCTCAGGCCCTGGTGCGCTACCTTGCCGCGCAGTACACGATCGACCCCGACAGCGGTGAACGTGTGCGCCTGTTCGGCGGCGTGTTCGCGATCTTCGGCCACGGCAACGTCGCGGGCCTGGGCGAGGCGTTGTATCAACACCGCGACGCGCTGCCGACCTACCGCGCGCACAGCGAGCAGGGCATGGCCAATGCCGCGATCGCTTACGCCAAGGCGTGCATGCGCCGGCGCATGATGGCGGTGACCGCGTCGATCGGGCCGGGTTCGACCAATCTGGTCACCTCGGCGGCGCTGGCCCACGTCAATCGTCTGCCGGTGCTGCTGTTGCCGGGCGACAGCTTCGTTTCGCGCGCGCCCGATCCGGTGCTGCAGCAACTGGAGGATTTCGCCGACGGCACGGTCAGCGTCAACGATTGTCTGCGTCCGGTGTCGCGCTATTTCGATCGCATCGTCAAGCCCGAACAATTGCTGCGCGCATTGCCGCGGGCGATGCGCGTGCTCACCGATCCGGCCCTGTGCGGCCCGGTCACCCTGGCCTTGCCGCAGGACGTGCAGACCGAAGCCTGGGATTGGCCTGAAGCGTTCTTCGCGCCGCGCCTGCATGCGTTCCGCGCGCTGGCGCCGCAGGCCGAGGATGTCGACGCGCTCGCCACTGCACTGCGCGAGGCGCAGCGGCCGGTGCTGATCGCCGGCGGTGGTGTGTTGTACGGCCGCGCCGGCGATGAACTGCGCTGCTTCGCCGATCTGCACCGAGTGCCCGTGGCTGAAACGCAGGCCGGCAAGGGCGCGCTGGCCTGGGATCACCCCTTGCAACTGGGCGCGGCCGGCGTGTGCGGTTCCAGCGCCGCCAACGCATTGCTCGCGCAGGCCGATCTGGTGCTGGCGGTGGGCACGCGGCTGCAGGATTTCACCACCGGTTCGAATGCGCTGTACGCCGAAGCGCGCATCGCCACGCTCAACGTCAACCCGCACGATGCCTTGAAAGGCGGCGGCCCGGAACTGATCTGCGACGCCGGCCTCGGCCTGCACGCGCTGTCGGCGGCGCTGTCGGACTGGCGCGCGCCCGCGCCGTGGAACGCGCTCGCGCAAGAGCAGGCGCAGGCTTGGCGCGCGATCGTCGACACCGTCACCGGCCGGCGCGAACTGCCCGCGGGCACCTTGCCGTACGACGGCGAAGTGATCGGCGCGGTGCAACGCTCGGGCGCGGACTCCGACCGCGACGACATTGTCGTCTGCGCCGCCGGCACCTTGCCGGCGGAACTGGAAAAACTCTGGCGCACGCGCACGCCCGGCGGCTATCACATGGAGTACGGCTACTCCTGCATGGGCTACGAGATCGCCGGCGGCCTGGGCGTGAAGATGGCCCGGCCCGAGCGCGAAGTGGTGGTGATGGTCGGCGACGGCAGCTATCTGATGCTCAACGCCGAGATCGCAAGCTCGGTGATGCTGGGCATGAAGCTGATTATTGTGGTCCTGGACAACCGCGGGTTCGGCTGCATCAACCGCCTGCAGCAGGCCTGCGGCGGCGCGCCGTTCAACAATATGTGGGACGACTGCCTGCAAGGCTGCGACGGCGCCCCGGCGATCGATTTCGCCGCGCATGCCCGGGCGATGGGCGCGCAGGCCGAGCATGTCGCCGACATCGACGCGCTGGAGCAGGCGATGCGGCGCGCGCGCGCCGCGCGCGGCACCTATCTGATCTCGATCGACACCGACCATCGCCGCACCACCGAGCACGGCGGTTGCTGGTGGGAAGTCGCGGTGCCGCAAGTGTCCGAGCGCGAAGCGGTGCGGCAAGCGCGGCGCAGTTATGAGATCGCCAAACAACGACAGCAACCGCGGCCGCCGGCCGCACAGGTGGACTCAGATGTCTGACGGCGCGTTCGCGGTCAAGATCGGCATCAACCCGATCGGCTGGAGCAACGACGATCTGCCCTCGCTGGGCGGCGAAATCCCGTTGTCGACGGCCTTGCTCGAAGGCCGCCAGATCGGCTACCAGGGCTTCGAATTGGGCAACAAGTTTCCGCGCGAACCCGAGGCGCTGCGCGAACTCATGGCCGGCTACGGGCTGGAAGTGATTTCCGGCTGGTACTCCGGACGCCTCGCGCAGCGCAGCGTCGAGGAGGAAATCGCCGCGGTGCAGGGGCATCTGCGCCTGTTGGCCGGCAACGGTTGCAAGGTAATGGTCTACGGCGAAGTCGCCGACGCGATCCAGGGCGAGCGCGATGTAGCCTTGCACAAGCGTCCGCGTTTCGCCGACGAAGCCGCGTTCGCCGGTTACGGCGAGCGGGTGACCGCGTTCGCCCGCTATCTGCTCGAACACGGCGTGCGCCTGGCCTATCACCATCACATGGGCGCCTACATCGAGTCGTCCGACGATATCGACCGTCTGATGGCGGCGACCGGCGAGGAAGTCGGCCTGCTGTTCGACAGCGGCCATGCCTATTTCGGCGGCGGCGATCCGCTGGCGCTGCTGCGCCGTCATATCGGCCGGGTCTGTCATGTGCATTGCAAGGACGTGCGGCCGGAGTTGATCAAACTCGCGCGCAATCGCCGCTGGAGTTTTCTCGACTCGGTCCTCAACGGCGTGTTCACCGTGCCCGGCGACGGCGCGATCGATTTCGCCGCGCTGATCGGCGTGTTGCGCGAACACGGCTACGCCGGCTGGCTGGTGGTCGAGGCCGAGCAGGATCCGGCGGTGGCGCCGAGTTATGCCTATGCCGAGCGCGGCTATCGGACCTTGCGCGCGCTGGTCGACGGCGCCGCGATGCGGGAGGTCGCATGAGCCTGCTGGTCAAGGCCCAGCCCGAGGGGCGGCGGATCGTCCAGGTCACGCCCGAATCCGCCGGCTGGCGTCATGTCGGTTTCGAAAGCCTGAGGCTTCGCGCCGGCGAAAGTGCCGCGCTGGATCTGCCGCCGGGCCGCGAAGGCTGCCTGGTGGTGCTGACCGGCACCATCGACCTCAGCGCGGGCGCGCATGTGTTCGAACGCATCGGCGGACGCGCGAGCGTGTTCGAGCCGCGTTCGCCCGACGCGGTGTACGCGCCGCCGGCGACGCCGCTGCGGGTCTACGCGCACGACGACGTCGAACTGGCGCTGGCCACCGCGCCGGGCCAGGGTCGGCATCCGCTGCGGCTGATCACCGCCGATTCGATGCAGCGCAGCGTGCGCGGGCAGGGCAGCAACACCCGTTACGTCTGCGACATCCTGCCGCAGACCGAAGCGGCCGAATCCCTGCTGGTGGTGGAAGTAGTGACACCGGCCGCGCATTCGTCCAGCTATCCCCCGCACAAGCACGACAGCGACAACGTTCCGCTGGAAAGTTCGCTGGAGGAAACCTATTACCACCGCATCGATCCGCCGCAGGGTTTCGCGTTCCAGCGCGTCTACACCGACGATCGCGAACTCGACGAATCCATGGCCGTGTGCGATCGCGATCTGGTCATGGTGCCGCGCGGTTACCACCCGGTGGTGATGCCGCATGGCTATCGCGGCTACTACCTCAACGTGATGGCCGGTCCGCGCCGGGTCTGGCATTTCAAGAACGATCCCGCTCACGACTGGCTGATGAAGCCCTGATTCCGCTTACGACAGGAAGACCGAACATGTCCGCCCAGATGTCCCCACACGCCGGCCCCGCGCGCATCGGCCATTACATCGACGGTCGCCCGCATGCGGGCGACGGCGACAGCGCCGCCTGCTACAACCCGGCCAGCGGCGAGGTGATCGGCGCGGTCGCGTTGGCGACCGCGGCCGAGGTCGATGCGGCGGTCGCCGCCGCGCGCGCCGCGTTTCCCGCCTGGTCACGCACGCCGCCGCTCAAGCGCGCGCGGGTGATGTTCCGCTTCAAGCAGCTGATCGAACGCGAACTGGATGACTTGTCCGCGCTGATCACCCGCGAGCACGGCAAGGTGCTGTCCGATGCGCGCGGCGAGCTGATCCGCGGCCTGGAGGTGGTGGAGTACGCCTGCGGCATTCCCGAATTGCTCAAGGGCGATTACACCGAGCAGATCGCCAACGGCATCGATGCCTGGACGATGCGCCAGCCGCTGGGCGTGTGCGCCGGCATCACCCCGTTCAATTTTCCGGCGATGGTGCCGATGTGGATGTTCCCGATGGCGATCGCCTGCGGCAACAGCTTCGTGCTCAAGCCGTCCGAGCGCGATCCGTCCACCGCGCTGCGTCTGGCCGAACTGCTCAAGGAAGCCGGACTGCCCGACGGCGTGTTCAACGTGGTGCAAGGCGACAAGGTCGCGGTCGACGCGCTGCTGGACCATCCCGACGTGCAGGCGATCAGCTTCGTCGGTTCCACCCCCATCGCCGAATACATCTATGCCCGCGGCAGCGCGCGCGGCAAGCGCGTGCAGGCGCTGGGCGGCGCCAAGAATCATCTGGTGGTGATGCCCGACGCCGATCTGGACGCGACCGCGGACGCGTTGATCGGCGCCGGCTACGGTGCCGCCGGCGAACGCTGCATGGCGATTTCGGTCGCGGTCGCGGTCGGCGAGGCCACCGCCGATGCGCTGGTCGCCAGGCTCGCGCCGAAGGTGCGCGCGCTGCGCATCGGCGACGGCATGGACCCGGCCAGCGAAATGGGCCCGGTCGTCACCGCCCAGCATCGCGACAAGATCGTCGCCTACATCGACGACGGCGTCGCCGCCGGCGCGCAGCTCGTGGTCGACGGCCGCGGCCATCGCGTGGCTGGCCATGAACACGGATTCTTCCTCGGCGGCAGTCTGTTCGATCGCGTCGGCACCGACATGCGCATCTATCGTGAAGAAATCTTCGGACCGGTGCTGTGCGTGGTGCGCGTACCCGATTTCGCCGCGGCGCTGGCGCTGATCGACGCGCACGAGTTCGGCAACGGCACCGCGATCTTCACCCGCGACGGCCTGGCCGCGCGCGAGTTCGCCCATCGCGTGCAGGTCGGGATGATCGGCATCAACGTGCCGATCCCGGTGCCGATGGCCTTCCACAGTTTCGGCGGTTGGAAGAAAAGCCTGATGGGCGATCACCACGCGCACGGCCCGGAAGCGGTGCGTTTCTACACCCGGCAGAAAGCCGTCACCCAACGTTGGCTGGCCGGCGGCGCCAGCGGCGGAGCGCAGTTCGTCATGCCGACCCACTGACGCTGTCGCGTCGCGGATTTCGGTCCGCGCCGCGATAGGCGCCCTTCGATCCTTGTTCCCACCCATGCCTTTCAGGAGGCGTGCTATGCCTGCTTTACTCAAAAATCCGCTTCACGCTTCCTTGTTGCTGGCGCTGTTCGGCGTCGTCGCGCATGCGCCGGCGAACGCCGGGGAGGACAGTCCGTACCTGCTCGGCGACTGGGGCGGCAAGCGCAGCGCGCTGGCCGATCGCGGCGTGAGCTTCGAGTTCGGACACACCAGCGAAACCGCGCGCAACCGCAGCGGCGGCGTGCGCGAACTGACCCGTTACACCGACCAATGGAAACTCGGCGCCGTGGTCGACCTCGACAAGACCTGGGGCTGGACCGGCAGCGCGTTCCAGGTGATGTTCACTCATCGCGGCGGCGACAACCTCGGCGCCGATGCCGGCATCGGCAATAACCAGCTCATCCAGGAAGTCTATGGCCGCGGCCAGACCTGGCATCTGACCGTGTTCGCCTTGAGCCAGGACCTGTTCGGCGGCAGGGCCAATCTGCGCATCGGCCGCTTGCCGGTCGGCGAGGACTTCGCCGGTTTCAGCTGCGATTTCATGAGCCTGACCTTCTGCGGCGCGCCTCCGGGCAACATCGCCGGCGATTACTGGGTGAACTGGCCGACCAGCCAATGGGCGGCGCGGATCAAGCTCGATACCGGCGCCGACACCTATCTGAAAATCGGCGCCTACCAGCTCAATCCGAAGTACGTCGACGACGCCTACGCCGAGCGCAACGGCTGGAAGCTCGATTTCCCGTCGGGCACCACCGGCGCGCTGATTCCGGTCGAGTTCGGTTGGACACCGAAGCTCGGCGGCCGGCCGGGCAGCTACAAGATCGGCGGCTGGTACAGCAACGCCGGCGGCGCCGACCTGTTCTACGACCGCGACCGGCAACCGCGCGCGTTGACCGGCGGCGATGCCCTGCAGCGCGGCAGCCGTTACGGCGGATTCCTGTCGTTGCGGCAACAGCTCAGCGGCGACAACGACCGCAGCGGCGCCAGCGTGTTCTTCAATCTGACCCAGGCCGATCGCAACACTTCGGCGACCGATCGCCAGATCGCGCTCGGCGTGACCTACAAGGGCGTGTTCCAGCGCCCCAACGACTTCGTCGGCCTGGCGTTCGGCGCCACCCACGCCGGTCCGCGCGCGGCCGATCACCAGCGTCTGTTCAATCGGCTGCACCCGCAGTCGGCGGCGCCGGTCAAGGACGGCAACGAGTACGTGACCGAGGTGTTCTACAACTGGTCGCCGATCGCGTCGGTGTCGCTGCGGCCCAATCTGCAGTACATCCGTCATCCGGGCGGTACCGATGCGAATCGCGATGCGTTCATCATCGGCTTGAAGACCAATATCGACTTCTGATCGATGTTCAACCTGCGTCGCCGATGCGCGGCGACGCGGGATGGGCGAGCGCCGCCGCGCGTCGGCGCGGCGGATGCGCCCAGATCGAGCGCCCGACCGCGGCGATACTGCGCCGCGGCAGGTTCCGATTGCGGCGCATCATCGTCCATCGAAACCTCACGCGGGCCTTGTCGCGGCGCATCGTGGCGCCATGGCAGTGCCGTGAAAGTGCGCTGATGACACCACGCATCGCCACGATTGCGAGCCGCCGGCTCGCGGTGGTAGCGTGCCCCGACTTCCGCCAATGGGACCGCCTCATGAACAAGCTGATGCTTTGCGCTCTGACCTCGCTGGCCGTGTTCGCCGGTAGCGCCTTCGCCGCGCCGGTCACCTACAAGATCGATCCGTCCCACACCTATCCCAGCTTCGAAGCCGACCACATGGGCGGCCTGTCGACCTGGCGCGGCAAGTTCAACAAGTCCGAGGGCACGGTGACGCTCGACAAGAAAGCCGGGGCCGGCACGGTCGAGGTCAGCATCGACACCACCAGCATCGACTTCGGCATGGACGCGATGAACGAGCACGCCAACAAGGCCGATCTGTTCGATACCGCCAAGTTTCCGACCGCGACCTACAAGGGCAAGCTGGCCGATTTCAAGGACGGCGCGCCGGGCAAGGTCGAGGGCGAGCTGACCCTGCGCGGGGTGACCAAGCCGCTGGAGCTGAAGATCAACAAGTTCAAGTGCATGCCGCATCCGATGCGCAAGCGCGAGGTCTGCGGCGCCGACGCCAGCGCGAGCTTCCAGCGCGATGAGTTCGGCATCGCCGCCGGCAAGGACTGGGGCTTCAACATGGACGTGACCCTGCGCATCCAGATCGAGGCGGTCGCGGCCGAGTGATCCAGCGCGGCGCGGTGGATCCGCGTCGCGTTCGCGCGATCGGAGCCGCGCGATGTGAGCGCGCAAGACAGAAACAAGACGCGCCGCCCTCGGGCGGCGCGTGTTGTTTTGGATGACGCTTGAGCGTCGCGCCCGGGCGTTTCGCCCAGGCGCATGTCGCCAGTCGCCGCAAGCGCGCGGCCGGCTCAGTTCGAACGATATTCCCAGCGCTGATTGGGCCCGCCGTGGCAGGTCCACATATGCACCAGCGATCCGTCTTGCTGACCCAGGTTCGGATCGTCGAGGCACTTGCCGTTGAGCCCGCTGCGGATTTCGCCGCGCAGACGCCAGGACTGATGGGGCAGGCCGTTGCAGCTCCAGATCCGTATCTGGGTGCCGTTGGCGAAGCTGCCGTTGGCCGCTTCCAGGCACTTGTCGCCGATGCCGAGAATGCGGCCGCCGGGTCCGAGCCGCCACTTCTGCTGGGCCACGCCGCTGCAATCCCACAACTGCACCGGCGTGCCGTCGGCGCTGTTGCCGCCGATCACGTCCAGGCATTTGCCGCCGATGCCGGTGATGGCGCCGGTCTGCGGATTGAAGTTCCAGATCTGCTGGGCGACGCCGGAACTGTCCCACAGGTGCAGCAGCGTGCCGTTGGCGGAGCTGCCGCCGATCGCATCCACCGCCTTGCTGCCCAGGCTGAGGATGGTGGTGTTGGTGAAGCTCCAGGCCTGATTGCTCGCGCCGGTGGCATCGTAGATCTGCAATTGCGCGCCGTTTTCGGGATTGATCCCGACCACGTCGAGCATGCGTCCGCTCGGCACGCCGCGCAGATTGGCGTAGGTGTCGCCGAGCGACCAGTTCTGCTGCGCAAAGCCATTGCAGCCGAAAACCTGCACCGCGCTCGCGTTGGCGGTGGCGCCACCGCGCACGTCCAGGCATTTATTGCCGATGCCGACGATGGTGCCGGGCGCAGCGCCGCTTGCGACGGCGTTGACCGCGGCGGCGGCATTGACGATGCCGGTGCCGATCGGTTGCGAGGGCGTGCTCGGGAACGGCGTCGCGGTCGACTTGAGCAGGCTTTCGATCTGCGCCGGCGTGCGTTGCTGCGACGATACCGAACGCAGCAGCGCGACCACGCCGGCGACATGCGGCGCGGCCATCGAGGTGCCGCTCATATAGCCGTAACTCGCGGCCGCGGGCGTGGTCGCGCCCGAGTTGAGCGTCGAGTAGATATCGGTGCCCGGCGCGGCCAGATCGACCAGGGCGCCGAAGTTGGATTGCTGGCTGGCGTTCCAGACCGAACGCGCACCGTTGCTGTCGACCGCGCCGACCGCGATCACGTTGTTGCAGTTGGCGGGGTTGGCGTTGGCGGCATCGACATTGCCGTTGCCGGCCGCGACGACCACGGTGGCGCCGCGCGCGACCGCGCCGTCGATCGCGTTCTGATACGTCGCGCTGCACACGCCCGAGCCGCCCAGGCTCATGTTGATCACGTTGGCGGGCGTGGCGTTGGCCGGTACACCGGCCACCGCGCCGCCGGACGCCCATACGATCGCGTCGGCGATGTCGGACAGATAACCGCCGCAACGGCCCAGCACGCGCACCGGCTGGACCCGCGCGCCGAACGCGGTGCCGGCGACGCCGGAGCCGTTGTTGGTGACCGCGGCGACAGTGCCGGCGACATGGGTGCCGTGCCAGCTCGAATTGGCCGCCGCGAACGGACCGCATTCGCCCGCGCTTGCCCAGTCGCCTTCGTCGTTCGGATTGGGATCGCGGCCGTTGCCGTCGCGCGCGGTGGCCGCGTCGTTGATGAAGTCGTAGCCGGCGACGAGGTTGGCGTTGAGATCGCCGTGCGAGGTGATGCCGGTATCGAGCACGGCGACGACCACGCCCGCGCCGTTGCCGATGTCCCAGGCCTGTTCGGCGCGGATGCCGGCGTCGGCGTCGTTGTAACCCCATTGCAACGGGTAGTTCGGATCGTTCGGGGTCAGGGTGGTGTGCATGCGCGCATCGATCTCGACGTAATCGACTTGCGGATCGGCGGCCAGCCGGCGCATCAACGCGGCGGCCTGATCGCGGTCGAGACGGCGGTCGGCGACGACGACATCGGTGCCGGCCAGCGCGGTCGAGCGCAGGGTCTTGAGCGCGAGCGCCGGTTGGGCGCCGCGGCGTACCCGTTCGGCGGCGCGATTCAACGCGGCGGCCTTGGCCGACGCGGCTCCGCGCGCGGCGCTGCCGGGCACATAGCGGACGATGAAGCGATCGAACGAGGGCTGCGCATCCAGGCCGGACAGCCGGGCTTCGCCGGCGAACGCAGGCGTGACGGCGAGCGCGCAAAGGCCGATCGAGGCGGCGATGGCGAGGCTCAGGCCGTGCGAGCGGGTGGGTTGGGAGCGGGTGTTGACGTAGCGCATAGAGAATCCTTCTCCAATAGCATCCCCAGGCGTTGGGGGGCGATCCGGGACCGGTCGGACTCGTCGATCCACGAACGAGGCGCGTGCGAACTGCGAGCCGATCGGCCGGCAGCGACGCGAGCTTCCGATTGTGCAGGCCCGCGATCGATGAAACTGAGATCGTTCGCGAATTCCGCATCGATACGCGATCGTATCGATTGCGCGGTGTCGGTTTCGCTCGTCGCCACGATGATGATGGCGACGGTGGCTGAATGCGGATGCGACCACGCGTGTGTCGCCGCGGCGCCATCGACTGCCAGAGCACATGCATTCGCATGATTCCGGTCAGGATCAGGCATGACAAATCACACTGTGAGCGGCTGTGCACGCGGGCGATAGTCGCCTGCAAGCCGGCGGCGGATCGGGATCTGCGCGGGCCTGCGCGGCTCGCATCGGGTTCGGTCGCGAGGCATGTTGAAGATGACCGCGGCTTTGCGCGGCATCATCGCGCCGGTGCAGGATTCGACCGCGGATTTGGCTGCGGCTGCGGATCGAGCCGGCACTGACCGCGATCGTCGCGCCGCGAAATCGTCAGCCAATTGCAATCCGCGCCCGCTTGCTTCGAATACCACAATCGATGCGCGTGCGAACCGAACGAAGCATCGTTTCGGGATCGATCGACCCCGCACCACAGGACGCCACCGCGCATGACCGATCCATCGCCTTCCGCCGAGCACCCCGAGCGCAAGCCCCACGACCATCGCTGGGCCGCGTTGGCCGTGCTGTGCATGGGCGCGCTGATGATCGTGCTCGACTCGACCATCGTGAATGTCGCATTGCCGTCGATCCGCACCGACCTGGGTTTCAGTGAAAGCTCGCTGGCCTGGGTGGTCAATGCCTATCTGCTGACCTTCGGCGGCTTCCTGTTGTTGGGCGGGCGGCTCGGCGATCTGTTCGGCCATCGCCGCGTGTTCCTGATCGGGATCGCGGTGTTCACCCTGGCCTCGCTGGCCTGCGGACTGGCCGGCAGCCAGACCTTCCTGGTGGCCGCGCGCGGCGTGCAGGGGCTTGGCGGCGCGGTCGTCACCGCGGTGGCGCTGTCGCTGATCATGAATCTGTTTACCGAACCGGCCGACCGGGCCAAGGCGATGGGCGTGTACAGCTTCGTCTGCGCCGGCGGCGGCAGCGTCGGCGTGCTGCTCGGCGGATTGCTCACCGGCGGGCTGAGCTGGCACTGGATTTTCCTGGTCAATATTCCGATCGGCCTGATCGTGATCGCGGCGACGATGAAGCTGTTGCCGGCATCGCGCGGGCCGGGCGAGGGCCAGTTGGACATCGCCGGTTCGATCACCGTGACCGCGTCGCTGATGCTCGCGGTGTACGCGATCGTCAACGGCAACGAAGCCGGCTGGACCTCGCTGACCACGCTCGGCCTGCTCGGTGTGGCGGTGGCCTTGTTGCTCGCGTTCTTGTGGATCGAATCGCGGGTCAGCGCGCCGTTGATGCCGCTGAGCCTGTTCCGCCTGCGCAATGTCGCGGTGGCGAATACGGTCGGCGTGCTGTGGGCGGCGGCGATGTTCGCCTGGTTCTTCCTGTCGGCGTTGTATATGCAATTGGTGTTGAAGTACACGCCGATGCAGGTCGGGCTGGCGTTCCTGCCGTCCAACCTGATCATGGCGGCGTTCTCGCTGGGCCTGTCGGCCAAGCTGGTGATGCGCTTCGGCATCCGCTGGCCGCTCGCGATCGGCCTGGGCCTGGCGACGATCGGCCTGCTGCTGTTCGCGCGCGCGCCGGTTGGCGGCGATTTCGTCAGCGATGTGTTGCCGGGCATGCTGTTGCTCGGGCTCGGCGCCGGCATCGCCTTCAATCCCTTGCTGCTGGCGGCGATGAGCGATGTCTCGCCGGCCGAATCGGGCCTGGCCTCGGGCATGGTCAACACCGCTTTCATGATGGGCGGCGCGTTGGGGCTGGCGATCCTGGCCAGTCTCGCCGCGTCGCGCACGTCGTCGCGGATCGCCGCGGGCACTGATCTGATTGCGGCCCAGGCCGAGGGCTATCACCTCGCGTTTGCGGTCGGTGCGGTATTCGGTTTGGCCGCGGCCTTGCTCGGCGGCCTGCTGCTGCGCACGCCGGCCAACCAGGCCGCCGAGGGCGCGCAGCCGGCGTTGCATTGAGCGCGGCCCGCGAACGAGTTCGAACGGCTTCAATCCCAGCAACGGGCCTGGCCCGAAGGAGGACGCATGAGCTACGTGGATGGATTCGTAGTGGCGGTACCCAAGCAGAACCTCGCCGCCTACCGGCGCCTGTCGCGCCAGGCCGGCAAGATCTGGATGGAGTACGGCGCGCTGTCGTATGTCGAAGCGGTCGAGGACGACGTCAAGCCCGGCAAGAGCACCTCGTTTCCGCAGGCGGTGAAGCTCAAACCCGGCGAAGTCGTGGTGTTCGCGTGGATCGTCTACAAGTCCCGCGCGGCGCGCGACCGCATCAACAAGCAGGTGATGGACGACCCGCGCCTGAAGATGCAGGGCGAAACCGCGCCGTTCGACAGCAAACGCATGATCTTCGGCGGCTTCAAGAAGCTGGTCGAGTTCTGATCCTGTCCGTCGCGCGAGGCGCGCCGCCTTCGCCCGGGCGAGGCGGCGCGCACGCGAGCGAACCCATGCCAGGCGCTTGCTGCCGCGTTATGGCTGGAATCCAGGCACGTCCGGCTTGAACGAATGCTCAGGCGCGGCGCGGTTCACTCGACCGCCGCCGCGCATCTTTTCGTGAGCGCATCGAGTTCCTCGAACAGCGACGGCTCGTTCGCGGTGAAATTGAAGCACGATTTTCCCTGCATCTTTTTGCGCAGGGCGTCGCTGATGCCATCCAGCAGGGACGGATTTTCATACGCCGGCATCAGGTGATAGCTGACGTAGGACTTCTTCGTCTGCACGGCGCCGAAAAACCTGGGCTTCGCCTTGGGTGTGGCCGCGGCCAGTTCGACGTAGAAATTGCCGGGTTCGTCCGTCTTGATGGACATGCCGGCGGTGTGCTTGCGAAGAATGCCGGACAGCGAGGCGAAGCTTGAAGCGAAATCGGTCATGGCACGATCCCGTTGCGTTTGCGGGGTGGGCTGTCTTGCTTGTACGCGCAGCTGAGGTCTGAGCGACGCCGCCGCGCGAGACGGGTCTGGCTTCGCGGTTTGGCCTGCTCATGCGCTCGCCTGAAATTACCTCGGCGCGGAGCGTAAACCAAGTCGATAGCACGCGTTTCCCGCCACCGATCGGGAGTGGGCCTGGGCGCGGACACGGGAAGCGCCGCGGCGTGCACACCGCCTGAGCTTCCGCGCAGCCCGGCGGCGCGGGCCGATCGCTGTTCACCGTGCTTGCGCAGCAGCGGGCGACGCGCAAAAGAAAACCCCGGCCTGAGCCGGGGTTTCCAGGGCGATCATGCGCATCGCCTTACCTGTTGCGTACCAATCAGAACGTGATGCTCCAGGTGTCGATGCGGCCAACGTCGGCATTGGCGTTATCGTTCACGCGCAGCTTCCAGGTGCCGTTGAGCGGTTCGCTCGACAGGTTGAAGGTGAACGTGCCGCTGAGGTTGTCGGCGCTGCCGCCGGCGCGGTTGCTGATGTTGTACAGCGAGCCATCCGGCGCCACCAGGTCGACCTTCAGGTCGCCGCGGTAGGTGTGGATGATGTTGACCGACACCGAGGCGTTGGTCGGGGCATTGCCGGTGCGGCCGGACACGGTGATCGGGCTTTCGACGGTGGAGTTGTCGTTGATCGCGTAGTCGGTGCCGTTGGTGTACGTCGTGCCCGGACCCGGGCCCGGGCCGCCGGGGCAGGTGACGCCGACAGCGGTGAACGCCGCGGTCACGTCGGCCACGTTGTAGCCCAGGTCGGTCGCCGCGGTGCGCACGCCGCAGGCACCGTTGTTGAAGTCGGTGCTCGGGGTCCAGTAGTCCTTGTTGGCCTTGGCGAACGCCTTGAACGCCTTGGACGTGTCCCAGCCCGCGGTGGTCGACAGCAGGTAGAACGCCTTGTTGTACACACCGGACGAGTAGTGCACGTCCATGCCCGAGGTGTAGTTGCTGGCGTGACCGATCGAGCGGCCGTCCTGCGGCGGGTTGGCCATGTAACGCAGCGCGCCGCTGCCCTTGAAGATCTGCGCGCCCACCAGGAAGTCGTTGGTGTTGTTCATGTAGTACTCGGCGGCCTCACCGGCCATGTCCGAGAACGCTTCGTTGATGCCGCCGGACTGGCCCGAGTAGATCAGGCCCGATTGCTGCTCGGTGAAGCCGTGCGAGACTTCGTGCGCCGACACGTCCAGGCTCACCAGCGGATAGAACGTGGTGCGGCCGTCGCCGAAGGTCATCGCCGAGCCGTCCCAGAACGCGTTCTCGTAGTTGCTGCTGTAGTGAACGCGCATCGACAGCTGGAACGTCAGCGGCGGGGTGCCGACGTAGCTGTTGTACATGTCGAACACGACCTTGCCGAAGTAGTGCGCGTCGTTCAGCGGCGAATACGCGCCGTTGATGGCCTTGACCGTGTTGCGCGGGCAGGTGTACGAGAACGCCGTCGAGCCGCTGGTGCCGCCGTTGAGGTTCACCGTCTTGACGTTGGCGTTGCTCATCGTGCAGGTGCTGCCGCTCTGGGCGACGTCGTTGAAGCCGAAGTCGGTGCCGTATTCGTACTGGCCGGTCTTGGCGTTGCCGCCGGGGCCGGTGCCGACGAGGGCATGATTCAGGCCGTCCCACTGCTTGAGCACCTTGCCGCTGTTCGCATCGACGATGACGAACGGACGGCTCGGCTCGCCGCCCTTGGCGGAGTCGGCGAAGTAGTTGACGACATAGGCCATGTGCGCGCGGCCGGCGTCGTCGATGTAGATCATCTGCTTGCTGCTTTCGTTGCGCACCTGCAGCGCGCCGGCGCGCTTGCCGAGCGCTGCGCCCTTGGCCAGATCCAGCGCCTGCGCGCTGCTCAGCTTCGGCGCGGTGGCCGGCAGTTCGGCGGCGAGGCCGGCGACCGAGCGGCCGAACAACGTCTTCACGTTGCCCTTGGCGTCTTCGCTGACCACCACGTGCTCGCCGAACACCGGCACGCCGCGGAAGGTCTGCTGATAACGGTAGTTGCGGGTGCCGTTGGCGTCCTGGCTGCTCTTGATCTGGCTCAGGCCGGAGTCGGCGTCGAGCGAGATCAGTTCGGCGTGACGCACGTTGGCCTTGGCGGCGGCGCCGGACTTGGCGACGGCGGACTGGTACTGCTGGTTGAGCTTGGCGACGTCCTGACCGTGCAGGTCTACGCGCTGCGCGGCGCCGGCAGCGCCGGAGACGAGGGCGAGCGACAGGGCGAAGGACAGAGCGTGCATGGACGGCGATTCATTGCGATTCACTGGTATTACCCCCAAACGAGTGTGGATGGTGGCCGCGTTCGCGGCCGGCTCTCAGTGCTCGTACATCCGCTCCCCCGTCGTTCGCGCGTCCGGCCTGGGGGCATTCCGTGCCCGAAGACGTTCGCGTAGTCGAACTCCGTGCGGATACCGTGCTGACGCGTAGCACGGCGGTGGCACGCTGGCCGTGCCAAAAAGTCGAGTCAACGCGACTGACGCCGGTCACACCTCGAATGCGACGTGCGCGGATCGCGGCGACAAATGATTTCGTCTGAGATCGTTCTACGATCAGGCTTGAAACGCTTTCACGTTTGCGCGTCACGAAATTTCGGAGCGTAATAATGTTTCAGGATTATTGCTGCGATGCAGCAGATTCCTGCGTCGTCGGGGTGGGGTAATCGATCACATATTGCGTTGGATATACCCGTCGAAGGCCGTTCGAAGGCGGTCGTCCGGGTGCTGGCCGCGTGTCAGATGGCTGCTTGATTCATGCATGAACCGCGGCGTTTCCGGTTTTTTAGCGCGTTATGGAAATTCCAGTCCCACCTGTGACCCATGCACGCACGGTTCTGCGAGCGCACTCGCAAATACGTATTTATTATGTTTTTGCATAAGGCCGCCGCTCGGCGAACGAGGTTTCGGCGCCCGGAAAAGAAAACCCCGGCCTTGGCCGGGGTTTTTCGAGTCTGGCTGCGACCGGATTTGTTGCGCGCCAATCAGAACGTGATGCTCCAGGTGTCGATGCGGCCGACATCGCCGGCGGCGTCGTCGTTGACCCGTAGCTTCCAGGTGCCGTTGAGCGTTTCGCTCGACAGATTGAAGGTGAAGGTGCCGGCGACGTTGTCGGCGCTGCCGCCGGTGCGGTTGTGGATGTTGTAGAGCGAGCCGTCCGGCGCAACCAGGTCGACCTTCAGGTCCTGCTTGTAGGTATGGATGATGTTGACCGACACGCTTGCATTGCTCGGCGCATTGCCGGTCCGGCCGGACACGGCGATCGGGCTTTCCACGGTGGCGTTGTCGCGGATCGCCACATCGGTGCCGTTGCTGTAGGTCTGCGTGCCCGGACCCGGGCCCGGGCCGGGACCGCCGGGGCAATCCACGCCGACCACGAGGAACGCGGCGGACACGTCGGCCACGGTGTAGCCCAGATCGGTGGCGGCCTGTTCGACGCCGCAGGCGCCGCTGTTGTAATCGCTACTCGGCGTCCAGTAGTCCTTATTGGCCTTGGCGAAGATCTTGAACGCCTTGACCGTGTCCCAACCGGCGGTCTTGGCCAGCGTGTAGAAGGCCTTGTTGTAGACGCCGGAAGAAAGGTGAACGTTCATGCCGGGGGTGAAGTTGCTGGCGTGACCGATCGAACGGCCGTCGCGGGTCGGATCGTCCATGTAGCGCAGCGCGCCAGTGCCCTTCTTGATCTGCGCGCCGACCATGAAGTCGTTGCTGCCGTTCATGAAGAATTCGCCCGCCTCGCCGGCGATGTCCGAATAGGCTTCGTTGATGGCGCCCGATTGGCCGGAGTAGATCAGGGCGGACTGCTGCTCGGTGAAGCCATGGGAGACCTCGTGCCCCGACACATCCAGGCTCACCAGCGGGTAGAACAGGGTGTCGCCGTCGCCGAACAGCATGGTGGTGCCGTTCCAGTAGGCATTGTCGTGCCGGGTGCCGTAGTGCACGGCCATGGTCAGCTTGAACGTCAACGGCGCCATGCCGACGTAGCTGTTGTACATGTCGTAGATGACCTTGCCGAAAAAGTGCGCGTCGTTGATCGGCGAGAAGCCGCCATTGACGGTCTTGAAGGTATTGCGCGGGCAGGTGTACGAGAACGGCGACTTGCCCGATGCGCTGGTCGCGCCGGCCAGGTCCACGGATTTGACGAACTCGTTGTCCATGACGCAGGTGCTGCCGTTTTGCTGCACGTCGAGTTTGGCGAACTGGGTGCCGTATTCGTACTGGCCGATCTTGGTATTGCCGCCCGGGCCGGTGCCGACCAGCGCGTGAGTCAGGCCTTCCCACTGCTTGAGCACCTTGCCGCTGTCGGCGTCGACGATCACGTACGGACGGGTCGGCTCGCCCTTGGCGGTATCGGCGAAGAACGATACGACATAGCTCATGTGCGCCACGCCGTTGTCGTCGATATAGATCATGCGCTGGCTGCTTTCGTTCTCGATGCGCATCTGCCCCACGCGCTTGCCGAGCGCGGCGCGCTTGGCCAGATTCAACGCCTGCGCGCCGCTGAGCTTGGGCGCGACATCGGGCAGTTCGGCGGCGAGGCCTTCGATCGAGCGGCCGAACAGGCTGCGCACATTGCCGTTGGCGTCTTCGCGCACCACCACATGCTCGCCGAACACCGGCACGCCGCGGAAGGTCTGCTGGTAACGGTAGTTGCGGCTGCCGTCGGCATCCCGGCTGCTCTTGAGCTGATGCAGCGACGACTGAGCGTCGAGCGCGATCAGTTCGGCATGACGCACGTTCGCCTTGACCGCCGCGCCGGAGGCGGCGACGGCGGAGCGATACTGCTGATTGAGCTTGGCGACGTCCTTGGCATGCAGGTCCACGCGTTGCGCGGCGGTGACGGCGCCGGCGGCCGAAGCGAGCGAGATGGCGACCGCCAGGATGGACAGATTGCGATTCATAGGTGGGTTCCCCGAAGCATTGATAAGGCCGGGCAGACACGAGGCACGGAACCAGGCGGCGTCGGTGGGAGACGACGCGTGGACGCATGCGGCCGGTGTCCGGCGCGAACGCCGCGGCACGGGTTGCGGCGCGGCGCAGGGACCGTGGAAGCGCGATCGCGAAAGCGTCAACGGCGCGGATGCGGTTCACACAGAAAATGCAAACTGGGTCGGTTTCGGCTGCCGACCGGGCTGGATTCTAAATATCTGAAAAATCGCGCCCCCGCATCGAAGTAATCGATGTCATTGGTTTCGGCTGGTTTTGTAATACAGTTTCAAGGAACTTGATGCGTTGCAGCAATAATGCCGCAAGTCGTTGTGCTTGAACAATATAATGGATGTGCCGCGGCGGTGCTTAAAGTGCGCATATTGCTGTTTGCGGTTTCGGCGAACGACGGATTTCGATTATTTATCGGTATTTACTCACGATTTTCTGTAATCCAAGCATGTTTATTGGCGGGCGATCGGTCGCGATGTGATTCAGTTCTTTTCGAATATGCGATTGCGATTGGGCGAACGAATTGACGGCGCGGATATTCGCGGTGCTTGAAAGCGAAAGCAACTGAGCCGCACCGATGCGCGGCCGATGATTTGCCCGATATAGGAATGCCGCCGGCCGGGCGTTGCCGGGCGACGGCGACGGCGAGATCCATGGGCGCGGCCACGGCGTCGGCAAGAAGGTTGCCGGAATCGACGAACCGTGCGCCGCCGACGATCGGCGTTGGGCCCGCGGCGGTCGCGGCGATCAGCGGGTTGCCGCAAGCGCACGGGAATCGTCGGCGACGGATTCGCAGTGTGGCCACGCCGCCACGCATCGCGCCCGGACAGGCAAACGCAATACACGCCCAAGTCGGTCGTGGATCACACAAGCTCGTTCTATACTCGTCGCAGTTTTCGGAGAGATACGCATGAAGCGCGCGCACCCCCTGGATGGAACTGCGATCTTGGATACCCCTGACTCGAGCCGGCCCGCCGTGGGCACGACTGCTCCGAACTCGCCCGCTGCAAGCACGCCTGCCGCGAAGCCGGCCGCTTCCGCGCCGCGATGGCTGGCGCGCGCGCTGGTCGGCGTGCTGGTGGCGGCCACCCTCGTGGTCACCGGCTGCAAGCGCGACACCACCGGGCAGTTGCCCGAGGTCAGCGGCGAAGCCATCGTCGCCAAGCGCGAGGCGGTCAAGGGCTTCGCCCTGGTCGCGGCCTATCCCGACAGCAAGCGCGGCGACGAGCTCGCCATCGCCCTGGAATTCAGCCAGCCGCTGGTCGGCACCCAGAGCTTCGACGAACTGCTCGCGGTGACCGACAAGAACGGTGCGGCGGTGCAGGGTAGCTGGGTGCTCGACGACGGCGGCAAGATTTTGCGCTTCCCGCATGTGGAAGCGAGCAAGGACTACACGGTCACGATCAAGCCCGGCCTCACCGCCGCGGCCGGCGACCGTATCGCCCAGCCGGTCACCAAGCAGGTCTATACCGGCCCGCTCGACCCGGTGGTCGGGTTCGCCTCGCAGGGCAGTGTGCTGCCGGCGCGCGACAGCCGCGGCCTGCCGGTGGTGTCGATCAACGTGGCCGAGGTCGACGTCGAATTCCTGCGGGTCAAGGAAAAGGAACTGCCGAAGTTCTTCGCCGAGTACCAGCGTGGCGGACGCAAGGGCAGTTGGGACCTGGAACGCGACTGGGACGACAAGAAGCCGTTGTCGAAGCTGGCCGAACCGGTCTACGTCAATCGCTTCGTGCTCGGCGGCAAGCCCAACGAACGCGTGCTGACCTATCTGCCGCTGCAGGACATCAAGGAGCTGCAGGAACCCGGCCTGTACTTCGCGGTGATGAAGCGCGCCGGCCAGTTCAAGGACGAGTTCGAGACCGCGTTCTTCACCGTCAGCGACCTCGGCCTGCACGCGCGCGCCTACAAGGACAAGCTGTTCGTGCATGTCGCCTCGCTGGAAAAGGGCGGCGCGGTCAGCGGGGTCGAGCTCAAGGTGCTCAACGCCGAAGGCGAGCCGGTGCTCAAGGGCGAGACCGACGGCAACGGCAACGCGATGCTGCCGTACAAGCTCGACGCGGCGCAGGTGCTGATCGCCAAGAAGGGCAGCGACGTCACCATGCTGCCGTTCAACCAGCCGGCGCTGGATCTGTCCGAATTCGCGGTTGCCGGCCGCGAGCAGGCCTGGTTCGACGTGTTCGCCTGGTCGGGTCGCGATCTGTATCGCCCCGGCGAGACGGTGCGGCTGTCGGCGCTGCTGCGCGATCAGGACGGCAAGCCGATCGACACCAAGGGCAAGGCGCTGCAGCCGGTGTTCGCGCGCTATGTCCAGCCCGACGGCAAGACCTTCCTGGAAACCCGCCTGCAACCCGATGCGCAGGGCTATGTGCGCCATGCGCAGGTGATTCCGGCCGATGCCGCGACCGGCCGTTGGCGGGTCGAGTTCCGCACCGATCCGAGCAGCAAGGAAGCGGTGCAGGGCATGACCCTGCGGATCGAAGAGTTCCTGCCCGAGCGGCTGAAGCTGGACCTGACCGCGCAACCGGTGCTCAAGCCCGGGCAGCCGTTCAAGCTCGGCGTCGACGCGGCCTATCTGTACGGTGCGCCGGCCGCGGGCAATCGTTTCACCGCCAAGCTCGCGGTGATGGTTGAGCAGCATCCGCTGGAGCAGTTGCCGGGTTATTTCTTCGGCGACCCGACTCTGAGCTTGCCGAAGGAAGCCAAGGACGTGGTCGACACCACCCTGGGCGAGGACGGCAAGCTGACCCAGGACATCGCGTTGCCCGACGAAGCCAAGCCGGTCACTCCGATCGCCGCGATCGTCACCGGCAGCGTGTTCGAAACCGGCGGGCGCAGCGTCAACCGCAGCGTCAAGCGGGTGCTGTGGCCGGCCGATGCGCTGGTCGGCGTGCGTCCGTTGTTCGACGACAAGGACGGCAGCGACGCCGACAGCAACGCAGGCTTCGAAATCACCCGCGTCGGCAGCGACGGCAAGCCGCGTCCCGCCACCGGCCTGCGCGTGACCCTGGTGCGCGAACATCGCGACTACCACTGGAATTACGCCGACGACGGCGGCTGGGATTACGACTTCACCCGCCGCTTCGAAGACGTCGAAGTGCGCAACGTCGATGTCGGCACCGCCCCCGCTAAACTGAATTTCGCGGTCAAGTGGGGCGAGTACCGGGTCGATGTGTACGACCCGGCGACCAAGCTCACCAGCCGCTATCCGTTCCGCGCCGGCTGGAGCTGGGATGATCAGAACCGCGGCCTCGACGCGCGTCCCGACAAGGTCAAGCTCGCGCTCGACAAGACCGCGTACAAGGCCGGCGACACGCTGGAAGTAACCCTGACCCCGCCGCACGAAGGCTCCGGCCTGCTGATGGTCGAGGCCGACCGCATGCTGTACGTGCAGGCGATCGAGGTGAAGGCCGGCAGCAAGTTCAAGATTCCGGTCACCGCCGACTGGGAACGCCACGACGTCTACGTGACCGCGCTGGTGTTCCGCGGCGGCAGTGCGCCGAGCAAGATCACTCCGGCGCGCGCGGTCGGCGTGGCGCACGTGCCGATGGACCGGCGCGAACGCAAGGTCGCGGTCGGCATCAACGTGCCCAAGCTGATGAAGCCCGAGCAGGATTTGCCGGTCACGGTCAGCGCGCCGCAACTGGCCGGCAAGGACGCGTACGTGACTGTGTCCGCGGTCGACGTCGGCATTCTCAACATCACCCGTTTCCCGGTGCCGGACGCGGCCGCGCATTTCTTCGCTCAGCGCCGGCTCGGGGTCGATGCCTACGACGTGTACGGGCGGGTGATCGAAAGCTACGAAGGCGATGTCGCCAAGATCCGCTTCGGCGGCGACATGGCCTTGCAGGCGCTGCCGCAGGCGCGGCGTCCGACCGCGCGGGTGCAGACGGTGGATCTGTTCGCCGGGCCGGTGAAGCTCGACGCCCAGGGCATCGCCCGGATCAAGCTGGCGGTGCCGGATTTCAACGGCACCTTGCGGGTCTCGGCACTGGTGTACTCCGGCGGCAGCTACGGCAACAAGGACGCCGAAACCATCGTGCGCGCGCCGGTGCTCGCCGAGGCCAGCACGCCGCGCGTGCTCGCGCCCGGCGACAAGAGCAACGTGACCCTGGACGTGCAGAACTTTACCGGCAAGCCCGGCGAGTTCGCGGTCAAGGTCGAGGGCATCGGCCCGCTGTCGCTGAGCGACGGCGAGCACACGCTCACGCTCGGTGTTGAAGCCAAGAAGACCTTGACCTTCCCGATCGTGGCGCGCGAGGGCTACACCACCGCGCAGGTGCGGGTGCGGGTCGACGGCAACGGTTACAAGGTCGATCGCCGCTACGACGTGCCGGTGCGTCCGGCGTGGCCGTCGGTGCTGCGTTCGCGCACGCGGGTGCTAGACGAACTCGGCGCGATCCAGCTCGGCACCGATTTCGCCGACGGCCTGATGCCCGATTCGGTCAACGCGCGCATGGTGGTCAGCGCGTTGCCGCCGATTCCGTTCGCCAGTGCATTGCAAGGCGCGCTGGAATACCCGTACGGCTGCGCCGAGCAGACCACCAGCAAGGGCTATGCCGCGCTGGAACTCGACGAAGCCACGGCCAAGATGCTCGGGGTCAAGGGCATCGACGCCAAGCAACGCCGCACCCGCATGGAAGGCGCGTTCGGGCGGCTGGCGGCGATGCAGATCGCTTCGGGTCACTTCTCGATGTGGGGCGGCGACAGCGACGGCGATTCGGTCAATCCGGCGCTGACGCCGTACGTGGTCGAATTCCTGCTCGATGCGCGCGACGCCGGTTTCGCCGTGCCCGACGGCATGCTGCAGAAGGCGCTCAAGGTGCTCAACGAGGATCTGCTTTCGGGCAATGCCTCGTTCTACGGCTACGATCGCCGCGAACACCTCAAGTTCGCCTACCAGGCGCATGCCGGCTATGTGCTGGCGCGGGTCAACCGCGCTCCGCTCGGAACCTTGCGCGCGCTGTACGACAACGATCGCAAGCAGAGCCTGACCGGCCTGCCACTGGTGCATCTGGGCCTGGCGCTGTCGTTGCAGGGCGATAAGTCGCGCGGCGGCAAGGCGATCAAGGAAGGCTTCGCCCGCGATCCCTCGCAGCGCCCGCCGTACCTGGGCGACTATGGCAGCCGTCTGCGCGACGACGCGTTGATGATCGCGCTGGTGCACGAGCACAAGCTGTCGCAGCCCGAGTACGACGCGCGCACCGTGTCGATGGGTCGCGACCTCGACGCGCGCCGCAACAGCGGCTGGCTGTATCTGAGCACGCAGGAGCAGGTCGCGCTGGCGCGTCTGGGCAAGGCGTTGATGGCCGACCAGGGCAAGCAGATCTCCGGCCGCTGGACCATTGCCGGCGCGTCGACCGATGCCGATCCGGCCAAGCTGATCGGCCGCGTGTTCGACTTCGCCGCGCTGGCGAGCGGGGTGAGCTTCACCCCGAACGGCCAGCCGCCGCTGTACGCGAGCCTGGAAGTCGCCGGCGTGCCGCGCACCGCGCCGGCCGCCGACGCCTCGCAGATCGAAGTGAGCCGCAAGTTCTACACCACCGAGGGCAAGGACTGGTCGGGCGGCAGTCTGGTCGAGGGCGAGGCGCTGATCGTGCAGGTCACGATCAAGGCGCACAGCGCGATGCCCGATGCCTTGTTGACCGATCTGTTGCCGGCCGGCCTGGAAATCGAGAACTTCAATCTCGGCGACGCCAAGCAATGGGCCGGCGTGGTGGTCGACGGGATCGAACTGTCCGAGCGTTCCAGCGCCGCCGAGGTCAAGCACGAGGAGTTCCGCGACGATCGCTACGTGGCCGCGCTCAAGCTCGGTCAGAACCAGACCGCGCGGGTGTTCTATCTGGTGCGCGCGGTGACGCCGGGTACGTACACCGTGCCGCCGTCGCTGGTCGAGGACATGTACCGTCCGGAGATGCGAGGCGTCGGCAAGGCCTCGCCGGCTAGCCTGTCGGTGCGTCAGCCGTGAGTTCGATCAGCAGGGCGGGAAGCTTCGCGCTTCCCGCCGCGCGCATCGCGGTGCTGGCGGCGGTGCTGCTGTCGGCGGTGGGCTGTGTCGACAAAGGCAAGGGCGGTGAAGGCGAGGGTGTCGACAAGACCCAGACACCGGCCGCCACCGCGCCCGCCAACGCCACCGATCCCGCGCTCAACTGGGGCGGCACCACGCCGCACGACACGCCGCCGGTTTCCAATCCCTTGCTGGAGCAGGCCGAAGCGGCGATGCGCAAGGCCGATCCCGGCTTCGACCGTTTCGAGGTCAACTACACCACCGGCGATCTCGACCGCGACGGCCGCGACGACGTGGTGGTCGAGTACGGCGTCGGCGACGAGGGCGCGATGCGCCATGTCGCCAAGAGCATCTATGTGCTGCTCGCTCGCGACGGCGGTCTGCAGGTGCAGCCCGAGGCCACCGAGGCGTTCTCGGGCTGCCCGGTGGTGCGCGAGATCGTCGGCGGCCAGCTGCTGGCCGATGCGCTGGAAGCGTGCATCGTGCCGTTCCCGAAGACCATCGCTTACTACACCTTCGAATGGGACGCCCCGCGCAAGCGATTGCGTCAGGTGTCCGAGCAGAACGCCGAGCAGCGCGTGGTCATGCGCCTGCAGCAACTGCGCGAAGCGCTGCTGGCCCAGCGCAAGAACGAGGTCGACCGCCATCTGCGCGACGGTCCCGCGCCCATCGCGCCGACCGAACGCGACAAGCCGCGCGCCGCGCCCGAGCAGATCTTCGCCGATGCCGCGCTGCGCCGTGGCTTCACCGACACCGTCGGCATGCTCAGCCACGTCGAATTCCGCGACGACGGCGAGCACGGACGCAAGGCGACGCTGGCGACGCCGGGCAAGGGCAAATCGGACGAACGCGCCCTGTATATCGATCTGGAGCCCGGCGACGGCAATTCCATGGTCGAGTCCGACGGCTACACTTACGTTCTCGATGCGAGCGTGTTGGTGCGCTGGCCGGACCCGGGCACGCGCAGCGGTCATCAAGTCAAGTTCAACCTGATCGATGGCGATCTGTACCTGTCCGAACACGGCGTCTTCGACATGGACGAGGAACGTTGAAGCCGCGCCCGCGTCCGACGCGGCGCCGTTGACGAATCCCGAATCCCCAATCTCGAATCACAGTAGTAACCAGGGTCGCCCCCGAACCCCGAACTTTTCAAGGAGTGAACATGCGCAAGACCCTGATGCCGTCCCTGCTGATGCTGGCCCTGGCCGCCTGCCAATCCGGCGACAAGGCCGCCGCCGCGGCGCAGACCGGCGCGACCGCGACGCCGCCGCCCGCCGCGGCCGCGCCGTCCGATCCGAAGCAGACCGCCGAGCGCGCCTTCGCCGCGCTGCGCAAGATCGAGCCGCAATTCGAACGCCTGGGCTATAGCGAACTGGTCGGCGACATCGATCAGGACGGCCAGGACGACGTCGCCGTGCTGTACGGCACCGGCACCCCGGACGCCACCATGGCCGCGTCGCAGAAACTGGTCGTGCTGATGACCCGTCCCGGCGGCCCGCAGGCGCTGCCGGAATCCGACATGCCGGATTTCTGCCCGCAGCTCGACAAGATCGAAGCCGGCAAGCTGTACCTGCATCAGATCGACATCTGCTCGGCGGCGCGGCCCAAGGCCACCGACTATTACGTGTACCAGTGGAACGGCAAGACCGTCGTCCAGGCCGAACACCAGACCATGCCGCAGCGCGTGCTCGCCGATCTCAAGCCGCTCGGCGCCGCGTTCCGCGCGCGCGACAAGAAGGTCGTGCTCGATGCGATGACCTTCCCGCTGGAAGCGTCGAACTGGCCGGTCTACGACACCGAACTGGAAAAGGCGGCCAAGGCGGCCGGCGGCAAGATCGACCGCGCGATGGCCGAGAAGTACTACACCGACCTGTTCCCGAACGACCGCGCCGACCTGTACGCCGATGCGATCGCCGACCTGCAGGGCCGGCCGCTCAAGACCGATCCCAGCGGTTCGACCTCGTCGAGCTCGCCGGGCAAGGGCGGCATCACCTACGGCCTGGTGGTGCAGCCCGATCCGGAGGAAGACCGCGAAGAGAGCAACGACAACCGCATCATCGATGCGCGCGTCGACCTGGGCATGGCCGAGGGCGACGGCGGCCAGAACCTGGTGCTGTTGCTCATCGAAGGCCAGTTGAAGATCGTCGCGATGAATACCGCCGGCTGATCGATGTCGATTCGCATCGCCGCGGATGGACGCCTCATGCAGGCGGACATTCGCGATCGATCCATCGACCCACCACGCGATCGCATTCGCGCCCGGGCCCGCGAGGGCCTGAGCCGAACCGGTCGCGGAACGCAGCGAGCGCCGCATGCCGTCCTCTTCATCGCCTGACGTCGCCATGGCCGCGCGCCATGCCGCGCCCGCGCCGATGGGCGGGCCGCGTTGGCGTCGCCGCGGCCTGAAAGCGTTGCTAGCGCTGTTGCTGCTGGCGATCGTGGCGATGCTGCTCGATCTGGCGTTTCCCTTGCCGTTGCCGAAACCGCGCGATGCCGGCGCGGTGGTGGTCGCGCGCGACGGCACGCCGCTGCGCGCGTTCGCCGATCGCGACGGCGTGTGGCGGTATCCGGTCGATGCGGCCAAGGTTTCGCCGCTGTATCTGCAGGCGCTGTTGAATTACGAAGACCGCTGGTTCTGGAAGCATCCGGGCATCAACCCGGTGGCGATGCTGCGCGCGGCCGGGCAATGGCTGCGCAGCGGGCGGGTGGTGTCGGGCGGATCGACCTTGACCATGCAGGTCGCGCGCATTCTCGACGCGCAGCCGGGACAGAACCGGCGCAGCCTGTGGTCGAAATCGCGGCAGATGCTGCGCGCGGTGCAGCTCGAAGTGCATCTTAGCAAGCCGCAGATCCTCGCCCTGTACCTCAACCGCGCGCCGTTCGGCGGCACCGTCGAAGGCGTCGAAGCGGCAAGCTGGGCCTATCTGGGCAAGCCCTCGTCGCGTCTGTCGCATGCCGAGGCCGCGTTGCTGACGGTATTGCCGCAATCACCGAGCCGGCTGCGTCCGGATCGCGAGCCCGAACGCGCGCGTGTCGCCCGCGACAAGGTGCTCGCGCGCATGGCCGCGCTGGGCGTGTGGTCGCGCGCGCAGGTCGAGGATGCGCGGGTCGAACCGGTGGTCGCGCGCTCGTTGCAACCGCCGCGCTACGCGCCCTTGCTGGCGCAGCGCCTGCGCTTCGCCGATCCAAAGACGGCGCGGGTGCTGTCGACCATCGACCTGCCATTGCAGCGCACCTTGGAGGATCGGGTCGCGGCGTATTTTTCCAGCTTGCCCGAACGCACCTCGGCGGCGCTGCTGGTGGTCGACAATGCCAGCCTGGAAGCGCGCGCCTACGTGGGTTCGGTGACCTTCGGCGACGCCGCGCGCCTGGGTCATGTCGACATGGTCCAGGCCTGGCGTTCGCCGGGTTCGACCCTCAAGCCGTTCTTGTACGGTCTCGCGCTCGACGACGGCCTGATCCATTCGGAAAGTCTGTTCGTCGACGCGCCGCAATCCTTCCACGGCTACCGGCCGGGCAATTTCGATGCCGCCTTCAACGGCCCGGTGGGCGCGGCGACTGCGTTGCGGCTGTCGCTCAACGTGCCCGCGGTGGATCTGCTCGATCGGGTCGGCCCGGTGCGGTTCTCGGCGCGGCTCGCCCACGCCGGCATCGACCTGCAATGGCCGCGCGGCGCGCAGCCGAACCTGGCGATGATTCTCGGCGGCACCGGCGCGCGATTGGAAGATCTGGTTGGCGCCTACGCCGCGTTCAATCGCGACGGCGTCGCCGGGCGCGTGCGCTATCAACCCGATGCGCCGGTGCTGGAACGGCGGCTGATGTCGCCGGGCGCGGCCTGGATCGTGCGCGAGATTCTCGAAGCCAATCCGCGCCCGGGCAGCGTCGAGCAAACGCTCGACGCGAGCGGCCGCCCGCGCGTGGCCTGGAAGACCGGCACCAGTTACGGGTTCCGCGATGCCTGGGCCTTGGGCAGCACGCGGCGCTACACGGTCGGGGTCTGGGTCGGCCGGCCCGACGGTACGCCGCTGCCGGGTCAGTACGGCGCGGTGACCGCGCTGCCGCTGCTGTTCGAAGTGATCGACAGTCTGCCGCGCCAGCGCGGCGACGCGACACCGCGGCCGCAGCCGGCCAATGTCGAACAGATCGAGGTGTGCTGGCCGCTCGGCCTGCCGCCAGACCCGAGCGCGCCGCAGCTATGCCATCGGCGCATGCAGGCCTGGACCCTCGACGGCTCGGTGCCGCCGACCCTGGCCGAGCGCGACGCGCGGCTGTGGAATGCCGGGGTCGAGCGCTACGAGATCGATGCGCGCAGCGGCTTTCGAGTGTCGGCCGATTGCGCCAAGCCGCACGAACGCAAGGCGCTGGAACTGGCGCGCTGGCCGGCGCTGGCGTCGCCCTGGCTCGCCGCCGATACGCGCAAGGCCGCGCGCTTGCCGGCCTTGTCGCCCGACTGCATCGACGATGGCCGCGACGCGACCGAAGAGCTGCGCATCGAAGGCATCGACGATCTGGCCACCCTGGCGCGCGCGCCGGGCAATGCGACGCCGCTGCGGTTGTCGCTGCGTGCGCTCGGCAGCGACGCGCGGGTGCGCTGGCTGCTCGACGGCCGGCTGATCGGCGAATCGCAGGGCCGCGCGCGTTTCGATCATGATTTCGGCGAGGTCGGCGATCACACCTTGACCGCTTTGGCTGATACCGGTGCGTGGTCGCGGATCAGGTTCCGGGTGTTGCGGTGAGCGGCGATCGTTGCGGCGATCGTGCGCCAGCGCGATAAGACGTTTGGCTCAGCGCTGTTTGCGCCGTTCGTCCAGCGATACGACTTTGTCGCCGGTACCGCTCTTCGACGTTGCCTTGTTCGTCGGCGCATTTTTTGGCGATGCGCTTGCCGATGGCGCGGGTTTCACCGGCCGCTTGCGATCCGCGCCTTTGCGGCGCAACCGCTGCAACGCCCACGGCAGCACGCCCCAGGCAGTGCGACCGTCCAGCGGCGCGATCGGCAGCAGGTTGAGGATCGCGTTCAACAGGTTCATCGGCCCCCACACCAGCACCACCGCGCCCAGCGGCGAGCGCAGCGGTTCGGCCAGGTGCGGGCTCAGCAGTGACAAGGCGATCGCCAGCGCGAACAGCAGCATCTGCGCGCCGACGCCGCCCCAGGCGACCGCGATCTCCTGGCCGGGCGTGCGCGCGGTCTCGTAATCGCATACGCCGTGCAGCGGAAAAATCCGCAGCGCGTGCACCCGCAGGCGGTTGTGCCGCGCGACCCAGGCGTGGCCGGCCTCGTGGGCGACGATCAGTGACAGATAAGCGACGATGCCGCTCATCACCGTGGCCGGATCGCGACTGAACAACAGCGCCAGCAGCACGATCAGCAGCACCGACCAGTGAAAGCTCACCGGCGCGCCGAACAGGCGGAACAAGGTCGGCTCGCTACGGTCGGTCGGCATCGGCATTCACAAGCGATGGGGTCGGGTCCACCGCGGCATGGTAGCGCGAGCTTGCGAGCGCCGCAGGCGTGGATCGGACATTGCCCGACAAGCAGCACGGGGCCGCGTGCTATACATCGGCGCAACAGACGGCCCGGCCTGCGACAATGGCCGCCGCAATGCCGGAATCGGGCGCTTTTCCTCCGATTCGCGGTACATCAAGCGCCGACAGGGAGACTCCAGTGGCCACCAGCACCATCCATGACTTCGCCCGCATTGATGCGCAGCGTCTGCCCGAGCTGCTGCGCCGCATGCCCAAGGCCGAGCTGCACATGCATATCGAAGGCTCGCTGGAACCCGAGCTGATTTTCGCCCTGGCCCGGCGCAACGGCGTCAGCGTGCCGTACGCCGATGTCGAAGCGCTGCGCAAGGCCTATGCCTTCAGCAATCTGCAAAGCTTTCTCGATATCTACTACGCCGGCGCCAGCGTGCTGCTCACCGAGCAGGACTTCTACGACATGGCCTGGGCCTATCTGCAGCGCGCCGCCGCCGACAACGTCGTGCATACAGAGATGTTCTTCGATCCGCAGACCCACACCGCGCGCGGCGTGGCGGTCGAGACGGTCATCAACGGCCTGCACCGTGCCTGCGTGGATGCGCAGGCGCAGTTGGGCGTCAGCGCGCTGTTGATCCTGTGTTTCCTGCGCCATCTCAGCGAGAGCGAGGCGTTCGAAACGCTGGAACAGGCGCTGCCCTTGCGCGACAAGTTCATCGGCGTGGGCCTGGATTCGAGCGAGCTGGGCCATCCGCCGGAGAAATTCGCGCGAGTGTTCGCGCGCTGCCGCGAACTGGGCCTGCGCCTGGTCGCGCATGCCGGCGAAGAAGGGCCGCCGGCCTACGTGTGGAGCGCGCTCGACGTGCTCAAGGTCGAGCGCATCGATCACGGCGTGCAGAGCGTCAAGGACCCGGCGCTGATGCAGCGGCTCGCGCAGGACCGCATCCCGCTGACCGTGTGTCCGTTGTCGAACCTGAAACTGTGCGTGTTCCCGGACCTGCGCCAGCACAACCTCGGCGCGTTGCTCGACGCCGGCCTGGTGGCGACGGTCAATTCCGACGATCCGGCCTACTTCGGCGGTTACGTCAACCAGAACTTCACCGAGACCTTCGCCGCCACCGGCCTGGGCGCGCAACAGGCGTGGCAGCTCGCGGCCAACAGCTTCGAGGGCAGCTTTATCGAGGCCTCGGCCAAGCGCGCTTACATGGATCGGCTCGATCAGGCGTTCGCCACGTTCT
This sequence comes from Lysobacter sp. Soil_N_51, assembly GCF_057655755.1. Taxonomy (NCBI): domain Bacteria; kingdom Pseudomonadati; phylum Pseudomonadota; class Gammaproteobacteria; order Lysobacterales; family Lysobacteraceae; genus Lysobacter; species Lysobacter sp. Soil_N_51. Next base: position 130,836 of record NZ_JBDGLR010000004.1, read on the forward strand.
GATCCGCAAGCGGTTACGGGCCGTGCCTGTCATCCGCGCAAACAAACAACCCCGCGTTCGGCGGGGTTGTTTTTTGATGCATCCGGATGCGACTGGATGCGTCGCTCAGCGGCCGGTCCAACCATCGAGCATGTCGGCCAGTTCGTCGGCGTGCTCTTCTTCCTGCGCCAGGATGCTTTCCATCATGCGCTTGGTGGTGGTGTCCTTGTCGCCGATGAAATTGATGATTTCGCGGTAGCTGTCGATCGCGATGCGTTCGGCGACCAGATCCTCCTTGACCATGTCGCGCAGGTCGCCGCCTTCGACGTATTCGGCCTGCGAGCGCTTCCTGGCAGTCGGGGGAAGGGCAGGCAGCCTCAGGCTTGCGTGATGCGTGGAAAGAAGCGGGCCCGGATGCGTTCCGGGCCCGCGGCGGTCGTGGCGATCAGACCTGTTCGAGCATGTACTCGGCCGAGGACACGCGGTACTCGCCGGGTTCTTCGACGTGCAGTTGCTCGACCACGCCGTCGTCGGCATACAGCGCGAAGCGCTTGGCGCGGGTGCCCATGCCGTAGGCGCTGGCGTCGAGTTCCAGGCCGAGCGCGCGGGTCAGGTCGCCGTTGCCGTCGGATAGCATGATCATGCCCTCGGGCACGTGCTGGCTCTGCGCCCAGGCCTGCATCACGAACGGGTCGTTGACCGCCAGGCAGGCCACTTCGATGCCCTTGGCGCGGAAGTCCTCGAAATGCTGGACGAAGCCGGGCAGGTGCTTTTCCGAGCAGGTCGGGGTGAAGGCGCCGGGCACCGCGAACAACACCGCCTTGCGGCCGTCGAACAGGGCCCGGGTATCGACCGCTTCGATGCCCTCGTTGATGCGCTTGAGTACGACTTCGGGCAGGCGTTCGCCGACCTGGATGCTCATGGGGTTCTCCTGATAGTGGGTGCGAGTCTAGGCAGGCGGGTCTAAACACCGCGTCAACGACTTGAAATCGCGGTCATAGTCGCCATGCTGTCGGGTTAATGATGCGTCAAGGCGGGCTGGGCGGACAGCGCCGCGGCCGCGCGACGCCGCCGGAGCGATCGATGCAGTTCAAGGATTACTACGAAACTTTGGGCCTGGAGCCCAGCGCGGGCGAAGCCGAGATCAAGACGGCGTATCGCCGGCTTGCGCGCAAATACCATCCCGACGTCAGCAAGGAGGCCGGCGCGGAGGAAAAATTCAAGGCGGTCAACGAAGCCTACGAGGCCTTGCGCGATCCGCAGAAGCGCACCGCCTACGATCAACTGCGCGCGCGCGGTTATCGGCCGGGCGACGAGGTGCAGGCGCCTCCAGGCGGCTTCGGTGGCGGCTATGGCGGCGGCAATCCGGATTTCGAGGAAATCTTCGCCGGCGGCGGCGCGGGCGGAGGCTTCAGCGACTTCTTCGAGAACCTGTTCGGTCGCGGGCGCTCCGCCGGTGGCGGCTTCGGTGGCAACCCTGGCGCGCGTCCGGCGCCGCCGCGCGGCGACACCCGCGCCAAGCTGGCGATCTCGCTGGAACTGGTCCACGAAGGCGGCAGCGTCCGCATTTCGGTCAACAACAAGACCCTGGACGTGCGCGTGCCCAAGGGCATCCGCCCGGGCCAGCTGATCCGGCTCGCGGGGCAGGGCACGCACGGCGATCTGTTGCTGGAGATCGAATACGCCGCGCATCCGCAGTTCGAAGTGGACGGCCGCAACGTGATCCACGTGCTGCCGCTGGCGCCGTGGGAAGCGGCGCTGGGCGCGACGATCAGCGTGCCGACCCTGGGCGGGCCGGTCGACCTGAAGATTCCCGCCAATTCCGAAGCCGGCCGCAAATTGCGTCTGCGTGGTCGCGGCCTGCCGGGTACCCCGGCGGGCGACCAGATCGTCGAACTCGAAGTATTGGCGCCGCGGCCGCAGACCGATGCGCAGCATGAGGCGTACGAGACGATGCGGGTGGCGTTTGGTGAGGATTGGCGGCGGGAGTGAGGGTGGCGGGTGCGGTGGCGGTGGGCGCGATGCGCGGGTAAATCGTTCGTGCGTCGTCGTGTAGTGATCTGCGGTTGATGGGCGGTCGAGTCATGTTGGTGGTCGTGACTGCATCGCTCTGGTGCACAGGCCGTTTGACGCTGATGCCTGCCTGATTCCCACTTGATTCAAGTGCTTGGCCACTGCTCTGGCCTCCCAGTTCGTCATTCCCGCGAAGGCTGGGATCTTCCGCGACTGCCGTGACCTTTCAGTTCGTCATTCCCGCGAACGCGGGAATCCAGCGACTTTCGCTCTCGTCGCGATGCAGTGTGGATCGCGACGAATCTCAGATACACCTGTACTACGCCCGCATCAAAGTCACTGGATTCCCGCGTTCGCGGGAATGACGGCTGGAAATTATGTCGCTCAGTACAGAGCGCTGATAAAGCCGCGCACTGTGCGGCACTTGCTCTTGCCTGTCATCCCCGCGAAGGCGGGGATCCAGAGACTTCAGAGTCATGCTTCGGTGAAGCCCTGGATTCCCGCGTTCGCGGGAATGACGGCTAGAAAGTATGTCGCTCAGTACAGAGCGCTGATAAAGCCGCGCACTGCGCGGCACTTGCTCTTGCTCGTCATCCCCGCGAAGGCGGGGACCCAGAGACTTCACCACGCAAAAATAATCCCGGCCGAAGCCGGGATCGTCTCTACCCAAAGCCGCGCGGATCGCCCGCGCCGCCCATTCAGCCCGCCGAAGGCAACAACTGGCCGATGATCTCGGACAGGTCGGTCTCGCTGAACGGCTTGGTGATGTAGGCCTTGGCGCCCTGGCGCATGCCCCAGACGCGGTCGGTGTCCTGGTCCTTGGTCGTGACCAGCACGATCGGGATGTGCTTGGTCGTCGCCTCGCGGCAGATCGAGCGGGTGGCCTGGAAGCCGTTGAGGTTCGGCATGACCACGTCCATCAGGATCATGTCGGGCAGCTCGCGCTTGGCCGCCTCGACGCCGGCGGCGCCGTCTTCCGCGGTCAGTGCTTCGTGCCCCAATTTCTCGACGATGCGACGGATGCCCATCAACTGGGACGGCGAATCGTCGACGATCAAAATACGCGCCATGTGTTTCCCCCAAGGATCTGCGGCCGATTGTAGCGACGCGGCGCGCGGCTGCAATGCCAACTAGATCACGACCAGGGTTCGGCCCACCGAACCGCCTGCCAGCATGCCACCAAACACCTGCGGCAACTGTGCCAAACCGACCTCGCGGGTGCATATCCGGTCCAAGTGCGCGGGTTTCCAGTCGCTGCCCAGGCGCTGCCAGACGCGGTCGCGGATGTCGCGCGCGGTGCCGGCCGAGGCGATCCCGAGCAGGGACACGCCGCGGATGATGAACGGCATGACCGTGCTGTCCAGTTCCGCGCTGGCGGCCAGGCCGGCGGTGGCGACGTTGCCGTAGGGCGCGGTCTGCGCGAGCAGGCTGGCCAGCATCGGCCCGCCGACGTTGTCGAGGCCGCCGCCGAAGCGCACCGATTCCATCGGCCGCGCGGTCGCCAGCGCGTCGCGGTCGAGCACCTGGCTGGCGCCGATCGAGCGCAGATAATCGGCCTGATCGGCCTTGCCGCTGATCGCATGCACGTCGAACCCGGCGCGGCTGAAGATGTCCAGCGCCAGCGAGCCCACGCCGCCGGTGGCGCCGGTGACCGCGAGCGGGCCGTGCTCGGGCGTCTGCCGGTTGTCGAGCAGGCGATGCAGCGCGAGCGCGGCGGTGAAGCCGGCGGTGCCGAGGATCATGCTCTCGCGCAGGCTCAGGCCGGCCGGCAGCGGGATCGCCCACTGCGCCTGCAGGCGCGCGTACTCGCTGTAGCCGCCGTCGCGGGTCTCGCTGAGGCCGCAACCGGTGACCAGGACCGCATCGCCTTCCTTGAAGCCCGCATCGCGCGAGGCGACCACATGCCCGGCGACGTCGATGCCGCCGACCAGCGGAAATCTGCGCAGGATCTTGCCTTCACCGGTGCCGGCCAACGCGTCCTTGAAGTTGACCGAGGAGAACGCGGTCTTGATCACCACCTCGCCCGGCGCGAGATCGTCCAGCGTTACCTGCTCGATGCCGCTGCGGTAACCGGCGGCGTCGTTGTGGATGCGGAAGGCGTTGAAGGTGCTGGGCGTGGTCATCGGCGCGGACTCGTGGTGTACGGCGCGATGATAGCTGAGGGCCGGGATTCGGGATTCGGGATTCGGGATTTGGGATTAGTGAAAGCACAGCGGGCGGCGGAGTTGCCAGTGCGACTGCACCTTGATTTTGCCAATCCCGAATCCCGAATCCCGAATCCCGGCCTTCAACCAATATCGCTGGAAGTAGGCACCACCTCGCGCTCGGACTTGATCCGCTTGGACCATTTCCGGGCGCGCTTGTATTCCTTGTCGTCGCTGTCGAGCAGGTGGATGCGGCCCAGTTCGACCTTCCACAGCAACTGGTTCTGGGTGGTGAACACGATCAGCGGCTTGCGGTATTGCAGGCTCATGAACACGTGGAACATGGTCGGCGCGGCCGAGGTCAGGTGGCTGACGTAGAACGCCTCGGCCTTCTTCAATTGCTTGCCGTCGTAGTTGAGGCAGCTGCGTGTTTGCTCGTAGCGGTCGAGGATGCGTTCGCCGCTTTGGTCCATGCGGAACATGGTGTAGCCGCCCATCGGCACGTCGTCGTCCTGCCACGGCGGCATCATGAACACGAAGATCTGCGGCTTGTGATTTTCTTCGACGTCGAACACGACCAGGTTGGGCGGAATGTCGCTGCAGTACAACGGCTTCTGCGTGCGCGCCAGGGTCTGCGCGGCCATCAGTTTTTGTTCGCGTGGGTTGGCCGGACGCGGCGGGTCCAGGCGCTTGGTGTCGCGCACGCCGAACGGCTGCATGTGCAGGCTGGACTGCGCGAACGAGATCAGCGTGTCGCCGTCCTGGCTGAAGTAGTTCACGTCGACGTGGTCGCCCCGGTCGTCGGTCAACCAGCCCTTGGGCGAACCGGGGAAATCCTTCAAGGCGCCGATCTTGAGCAACTCGTCGCTGGTCAGCCATGCGGCCATGTCGTGGCGGCGGATCAGGCTGCCGACGTTCTCGGCGATCAGCACGTCGCTCTGGTACTTGAGCGGGATGTCGCAGGCGATGCGGCGGCTGCGCGCGTCGGCATCGGCGGGCAGTTCCTTGGCCAGGTCGCAGTCGCCGCCGCGCGCGGCCGGTCTGGACGGCTCGGCCGCCAGCGAGGCGGTCGGCAACAACGCCAGGACGAGGCAGGCGGCCAGCAATCCGCGGCGGGTGGTGAGGGCCATCCTCGAATCCTTTCTGGGGTTGGGCCGACTATACGGGGTCGCCCGGCGAACTGCCGAGGGCGCCGATCGCGGATGCGTAACTCATGATCGAACGCATCGGTAGCGACGGCGCGAACGCCGCCGTCGGTCGCAGCGTCAGCGCAAGGCGTTGCGGCGCTTCTCGTCCAGCCACTTCGAGGCCGCGGCCGGGGTGTAGCCCTGCATCCAGCCGAGCATCGCGTCGATGTCGTCGCCGTGCCACAGGTCGTTGCGCTGATCGGCATGCACGAAGCGCTCGGCGACCATGCGATCGAGCATCGTCATCAGCGGCGCATAGAAGCCGTCGATGTCGAGAAACGCGCAGGGCTTGTTGCCGATGCCGAGCTGGCGCCAGGTCAGCATCTCGAACATTTCGTCGAGCGTGCCGAAGCCGCCGGGCAGGGCGACGAAGCCGTCGGCCAGGTCGAACATGCGCGCCTTGCGCTCGTGCATCGAGCCGACGATTTCCAGCTTGCTCAGGCCGCGATGGGCGACTTCCCAGTTGACCAGTTGCTCGGGGATCACCCCGATCACTTCGCCGCCGCCCTCGAGCACGGCATCGGCGACCACGCCCATCAGGCCGACGTTGCCGCCGCCGTAGACCAGGGCGATGCCGTCCTTGGCCAGGCGATTGCCGAGCGCCATCGCGCGTTCGGTATAGATCGGCTTGGCGCCGGCGTTGGAGCCGCAGTAGATGCAGATGCTTCGCATGGGATTGGTCATTCGAGATTAGAGATTGGTAAAAGCAAAACGCCAGGCGGGGCCTGGCGTCTGCTTGGGAAAGGGAGAGAGGTCGGGCCGCTATTGCGAATCCCGAATCCCGAATCCCGAATCCCGGCCTTAATTGGCCTTGTGAATCGCCCGCTTGTCGACCGCCATCGCCGCGTCGTGGATCGCTTCCGACAGGGTCGGATGGGCGTGGCAGATGCGCGCGAGGTCGTCGGCGGAGCCGTTGAACTCCATGGTCAGCACGCCTTCGTGGACGAGTTCGGACACGCCGACGCCGACCAGGTGCAGGCCCAGCACGCGATCGGTCTCGGCGTGCGCGATGACCTTGACGAAGCCGGCCGGCTCGCCCATCGCCACCGCGCGGCCGATCGCCGCGAACGGGAAGCTGCCGGTCTTGTACGGGATGTTCTCGGCCTTGAGCTGCTGCTCGGTCTTGCCGACCCAGGCGATTTCCGGCTCGGTGTAGATCACCCACGGCACGGTGTCGAGGTTGACGTGGCCCGGCAGGCCGGCGATGAGTTCGGCGACCGCGATGCCTTCCTCGAAGCCCTTGTGCGCCAGCATCGGCCCGCGCACGCAGTCGCCGACCGCCCACACGCCGTCGACGCCGGTGTGGCAGTGTTCGTCGACTTCGATCTGGCCGCGCTCGTTGAGCTTGACGCCGGTGCCTTCGGCCAAGAGCCCCTTCGATGCTGCACGACGGCCGACCGCAACCAGCAATTTGTCGACGACCAGTTCCTGGTCGGACTTGCCGTCGTTGTAGGTCAGGTGCACGCCGTCCTTCTGGATGTCGGCCTTGCTGACCTTCGCGCCGAGCTTGATCTCCAGGCCCTGCTTCTTGAATTCCTTGGCCGCGGTCTTGGCGACCTCGGCATCGGCGGCGGCGAGGAAATCGGGCAGCGCTTCGAGAATGGTGACTTCCGAGCCCAGGCGCTTCCACACGCTGCCCAGTTCCAGGCCGATCACGCCGGCGCCGATCACGCCAAGACGCTTGGGCACTTCGGTGAAATCCAGCGCGCCGACGTTGTCGACGATCTTGTCGCCGTCGAACTTCGCGAACGGCAGTTCGATCGAATCCGAACCGGCGGCGATGATGACGTTGGTGCCCTTGAGCTCGACCTCGGAACCGTCGTGCTGCTTGACCTTGACCACGTTGCCCGGGTGCAGGACGCCGAAGCCGTAGTACGGGGTGATCTTGTTCGCCTTGAACAGCATCGCGATGCCGCCGGTGAACTGCTTCACGATCTTGTCCTTGCGACCGACCATGGTGGCGACGTCGATCTTGGCGTTGTCGGCGCTGATGCCGTGTTCGCCGAACAGATGCTGCAGGTTCCAGAACTGGCGCGAGCTGTCGAGCAGCGCCTTGGACGGAATGCAGCCCACGCGCAGGCAGGTGCCACCGAGGGCGGGCTTGCCGTCCTTGCCGAGCGCCGCGTCGATGCAGGCGGTCTTCAGACCGAGCTGGGCGGCGCGGATGGCGGCGTGATAGCCGGCGGGGCCGGCGCCGATGACGACTACGTCGAATTGTTCGCTCATTTCATTCGCTCACGGGATTCGGGATTGGGGATTCGGGATTCGGTCAAGGCGCATCAGCGCCGCGAATCCCGGGTCCCGCGAAGGTTGCCGCAGAAGCGCCGGGAGCTCGGGCCTGGGAAGGAATTCGCAGGACGCTGTTGCCCTTGCGAATCCCAAATCCCCAATCCCAAATCCCGGCTGGGCATTACATGCCCAGCAACATGCGATGCGGGTTCTCAAGCTGGTTCTTGATGTCGACCAGGAACAGCACCGCGTCCTTGCCGTCGATGATGCGGTGGTCGTAGCTCAGCGCGATGTACATCATCGGCGCGGCGACCACGGCGCCGTTCTCGACGATCGCGCGTTCCTTGATCGCGTGCATGCCGAGGATGGCCGACTGCGGCGGGTTGACGATCGGGGTCGACATCAGCGAGCCGAAGGTGCCGCCGTTGGTGATGGTGAAGGTGCCGCCCTGCAGGTCTTCCAGCGCCAGCTTGCCGTCGCGCGCCTTCTTGGCGTAGTCGCCGATGGCCTTCTCGACGTCGGCGAAGCCCATGCGCTCGACATTGCGCAGCACCGGCGTGACCAGGCCCTTCTCGGTCGACACCGCGATCGAGATGTCGGCGTAGCCGTGATAGACCACGTCGTTGCCGTCGACCGAGGCGTTGACCACCGGATGGCGCTGCAGCGCGTTGGCCGCGGCCTTGGCGAAGAAGCTCATGAAGCCCAGCTTGACGCCGTTGGCCTTCTCGAACGACTCGCCCAGCTCCTTGCGCATGGCCATGACCTTGCCGAGGTTGACTTCGTTGAACGAGGTCAGCATCGCGATCGAGTTCTTCGACTGCATCAGGCGCTCGGCGATGCGCGCGCGCATGCGGGTCATCGGCACGCGCTCTTCCGGACGCGCGCCGGCGGCATTGCCGACGCCGCCGTTCTTGGCGTAATTGAGGATGTCTTCCTTGGTCACCGCGCCCTTGCGGCCGGTGCCTTCGACCTGCGAGGCGTCGATGCCTTCCTTGTTCGCGGTGAAACGCGCGCCCGGGGGCAGCTGGTCGTTGGAGCTCGGGGCGGCGGCCTTCGGCGCCTCGGCCTTGGGCGTGATCGGCTGCGCGCCGGCGGCCGGGGTCGCGTCGACCTTGGCCGCGGCCGGAGCGGCTTCGGCGGCGGGCGCGCTGGCGGCGGCGCCGGCTTCGACGATCGCGATCAGCTGCGAGCTGGTCACGGTCGCGCCTTCCTCGAACTTGATTTCCTTGAGCACGCCGTCGACCGGCGAGGGCACTTCGAGCACGACCTTATCGGTTTCCAGGTCGACCAGATTCTCGTCGCGCTTGACCGCATCGCCGACTTTCTTATGCCAGGTGGCGATGGTGGCGTCGGAGACCGACTCGGGCAGTACGGGGACTTTGATCTCGGTGCTCATGGGGCAGGCATCCTGGAGTGCTTGAATGTGGGTATGCGTAAGTAGGGGTCGCGAAGAACCAGCGCCTTATTCGGCGCTGGACTCTCCGTGCAGCGAATTGACCAGCGCGTCGGCGACCAGCTTGGTCTGCTCGGCGATGTGGTCGGCCAGGTGACCGGCGGCCGGCGACGGCGAACGCGCGCGTCCGGCGTAGTGCAGCGCTTGCTTCGGGCCCAGGCAGGCGGTCAGGTGATGGCGGATCTGGTACCAGGCGCCCTGGTTCTGCGGCTCTTCCTGGCACCACACCACGTCGGCGGCCGCGCCGAAACGCTTGAGCTCGGCGGCGAGGGCTTCGCGTGGGAACGGATACAGCTGTTCGATGCGCACGATCGCCACGTTGTCGAGGCCGTCCTTCTGCGCCTGCTCGTACAGGTCGTAATAGACCTTGCCCGAGCACAGCACCACGCGCTTGACCTTCTTGACGTTGGCCGCGGCGTCCGGAATCAGGTGCTGGAACTCGCCGTCGGCCAGTTCGTCCAGACTCGACACCGCGAGCTTGTGGCGCAGCAGCGACTTGGGCGTCATCACCACCAGCGGCTTGCGCGTGCTCATGCGCATCTGCCGGCGAATCATGTGGTAAGCCTGGGCCGGGGTGGTAGGCACGCAGACCAGCATGTTCTCCAGCGCGCACAGCTGCAGGAAGCGCTCCAGGCGCGCCGAGCTGTGCTCGGGGCCCTGGCCTTCGTAGCCGTGCGGCAGCAGCAGCACCAGGCCGCACAGACGGCCCCACTTGGCTTCGCCGGAGGACAGGAACTGGTCGATCACGACCTGGGCGCCGTTGGCGAAATCGCCGAACTGCGCTTCCCAGATGTCCAGGGTCATGGGATCGGCGGTCGAATAGCCGTATTCGAACGCCATCACCGCTTCTTCGCTGAGCAGCGAGTCGATGATGGTCACGTCCGACGGGTTCTTGACCAGCTGACGCAGCGGCAGGATGTACTCGTCGCTGGTCTGCTCGTGCTGGATCGCGTGACGGTGGAAGAAGGTGCCGCGGCCGCTGTCCTGGCCGACCAGGCGCAGCTTGTAGCCTTCGCTGATCAGGCTGGCGTAGGCCAGGTTCTCGGCGAAGCCCCAGTCGCCCGGCAGTTCGCCGGCGGCCATCTTGCGGCGGTCCTCGTAGATCTTGGCCACGCGCGGGTGCAGCTTGACGCTGTCGGCGACCGCGTTGATCTGGGTCGCGAGCGCGTCGAGCTTGCTGCGATCGAAGGTCGTGTCGACCGGATCGCTGAGCTTGCCCGAGAGGTACTTGGACCAGTCGATGGTGAATTCGTCGGGCTTGACCTCGACCAGCTCGGTGGTGACCGCGCCGGCGTCGAGCTTGTCGCGGTACTGGTCGACCAGCGCCTGGGCTTCTTCGGCCTTGAGCGTGCCTTCGCCGACCAGTTGCTCGGCGTAGAGCTCGCGCGGGGTCTTGTGCTTGCGGATCACCTGGTACATCAGCGGCTGGGTCGCCGCCGGCTCGTCGGCCTCGTTGTGGCCGTGGCGGCGGTAGCAGACCAGGTCGATGACCACGTCGCGGCCGAAGCGCTGACGGAAGTCCAGCGCCAGCTCGGCGCAGAACACCACCGCTTCGGGGTGATCGGAGTTCACGTGCAGGATCGGCGCGCCGACCATCTTGGCCACGTCGGTGCAGTACAGCGTGGACCGGGCGTCCTGGCGCTCGCTGGTGGTGAAGCCGACCTGGTTGTTGATGACGATATGGACCGTGCCGCCGACCGCGAACCCGCGCGCCTGCGACATCTGGAACAGCTCCATGCCCACGCCTTGACCGGCGAACGCGGCGTCGCCGTGCAGCAGGATCGGCAGCACCTGGGCGCGGCCCTTGTCGCCGCGGCGGGTCTGGCGCGAACGCACGCTGCCGGCGACCACCGGATTGACGATCTCAAGATGCGAGGGGTTGAACGCCAGCGCCAGATGGACCGGGCCGCCGGGCGTGGCGACGTCGGCGCTGAAGCCCATGTGGTACTTCACGTCGCCGGTGTGGGCGTGCTCGTCGTGCTCGAACTTGCCTTCGAACTCGTCGAACAGCTTGCGCGGCGGCTTGCCCAGGGTGTTGACCAGGACGTTGAGGCGGCCGCGGTGGGCCATGCCGATGATCACGTCCTGCACGCCCTGTTCGCCGGCGCGGCGGATGGTCACGTCCATCAGCGGGATCAGCGCGTCGCCGCCTTCCAGCGAGAAGCGCTTCTGGCCGACGTACTTGGTGCCCAGGTAACGCTCCAGGCCATCTGCGGCGGTCAGCCGTTCGAGGATGCGCTTCTTGTCCTCGACGCTGCGGCCGTACTTGCCAGCGGCGGTTTCCAGGCGCTCGTACATCCAGCGGCGCTGTTCGGCGTCGGCGATGTGCATGAACTCCGCGCCGATCGGGCCGGTGTAGGTGGCCTTGAGCAGGGCGAGCAGGTCGCCGAGCTTCATGCGCTCCTGGCCGGCCACGCCGCCGGTCGAGAACTCGACCGACTGGTCGCTCTCGGACAGGCGGTGGAAGCCCAGCGCCAGGTCCGGCGCGTCGGGCTTTTGCAGCAGGCCCAGCGGGTCGATGTCGGCGGCCAGGTGGCCGCGCGAACGGTAGGCGGTGATGACCTTGCCGACGGCGCGTTCGCGTTCGTCGCTGCCGCTCGTTCCGCCGGCCGGGGAGGCGATCGCGCCGCGGGCGGCGGCTTTGCCGGCCTGGGCGATGCTCTCGATCGCGGCCGAATGCGGAACATCGCCGGCTTCGCGGCCCTTGAAGCCGTCGAAGTAGCTTTTCCACTTGGCCCCGACGCTGTCGGGATCGACCAGGTACTGCTCGTACAGGTCTTCGATGAAGGCGGCGTTGGCGCCGAGTTGCGAGGATTGCGAAAACTGCTTGAGGAGGCTGTCCACGATGGCTATCGGGAAACTCTTGGGGGCGGAAGTGGCGTCGCGCGGGCGCACGGAGGCGCTGGGCGCGGACAAGGCTGAGAATTATAGCGGTAGTGTTAAGCCCAGCGGCATAACTACTTATGTCTAAGTGGCCGATTCGGTTCGATTTCGTCGATCGCGGGGCCGATAAGCGCGATTCGGACCGTTCCGGCAATGCCGCTCAGGTCTTGGGCCGGGGCGGCGGCGTTTCAAGCGCCAAGGCTGGGGTGGGCGGGTCTGCGAGCCTTGAGGCATGTCGATGAAAACGATATCTCTCGACCAGGCCGCGGAGGTTTTCTGCGGCGGGCCGTGCGTCGAAACGGGCCGTTCCGCGATGCCGTGGCCGCACGCGGGGCGATATGGGCCGTCGAGGTCGAGGTCGTTTTCGCGAAAGTGGCCCTGTCCGTTGCAGGCGGCCTTGTTCATGCGCGGGAGCTGAGGTTGGCCGGCTTCGGTTGCTCAGATGCCCAGCGCGCGATACTCGCTGCACGGCCGCGCGCGTTCCCACACCGGATCGAAGTGGGCGCGCAGCTGGCGCGCGCGCGGCCCGCCGTCGAGCCGGGTCTCGCCGTCGAAACGGTTGCCCAGGGTGCGGTAGTACCAGCCGTCGCGGTCGTTGACGGCATAGGCCGAGGCATAGGTCTGGTCGACCGGCTCCTCGATCGCGCGGAACAAGAACGCGCTCGGCAGGCGCTGGGCCAGGCCGATCAACGGCGCCAGGGCGCGCTGCGGCGCGGCCGGGTCGTGCAGCACGATGCGGGTGACGCCGCCGCCGGTGGCGAACCGGCGCAGCGCGGTGGTGATGTCGGTGCGGTCGAGCAGGCCCGGGTCGAGCTCGCGGCTGTAGATCGACAGGCCGCGGCGGGCGCCGGCGATCACCCCGAGCATGGCCGCCAGGGCGGCGTCGCGGGTTTCGACCGGGTTGGCCGCGCCCAGCAATAACCTCATCGATTGGTGTTCGATCCCGGCTTCGAAGAAGCGTTCGCCGTAGGGCAGGAAACCGTGACGCGCGTAGAGCCGCTGCGCCGGCAACTGCGCGTGCAGGGTGATTTCGCGCCAACCCAGCTCGCCGGCGCGTCGTAGCAACGCCGCGAGCAAGGCCTCGCCGACGCCGCGGCCGCGCCACGCGGCGAGCACGGCCATGCGGCCGATGCGCCGGTCCGGGGTCAGCCGGCCGGTGCCGATCGGGCTGCCGTCGTCGGCGAAGGCCAGCACGTGCTGGCATAACGGGTCGTGGGCGTCGAGTTCCAGTTCGGCCGGGACGTTCTGTTCCTGCACGAACACGGTCTCGCGCACCTGCCGCAGCGAAGGCAGGGCGGCGGCGTAATCGACCACCGCGACCACCTGGAACCCCGCGCTCATGCCTCGTCTCCCGCGTCCTCGCTGTCGTCGTCGCCGTCATCGTCCAGGCCGAGGCGGTAATGGCCGCCGGCGATCAGTTCCTGCACGCAGGCGCGGCCGGTCTGCGACAGCGCCGAATAGGCTTCGGCATCGATCTCCACCGCCGCGGCGATGGCCTGGGCATCGCGCGCGGGCAGGGCGAATTCCTGGCCGCTGACGTACAGCCGCGCGGCCTGGCCCTTGGCATGGGCCTTGCGCCAGGCCATCCGCGACCACGGGTGCCGCCACAGCGAGGCGCCGCGTTCCAGGTCCCATTCGATCTCGATCCGCGAGCGCGCCTCCTCATTGCTGGCGCTGACCTCGCCCGCGGCGCGGTACACAGTAATGAAGCGGCCGAACCAGTCGCCGAGGCGATCAGGGTCGTTCATGCGCATCGCGTTCAAGGCCTCGACCACCCGGCCCATCGCGGTTGCGTCGATCTCGTTGGGATCGCGCGGCGGGCTCAGGTCGGGGTCGCGGTAGCGCAGGCTGTCGTCGGCCTCGCCGGCCAGGGTGTCGATGTAATCGCCCATCAGCTCGGCCGCCGACGGCGCGCGCATGCCGACCGAGAAGGTCAGGCAGGCGTCTTCGGCGACGCCGTGGTGCGGCACGCCCGGCGGCAGGTACAGCATGTCGCCGGGGCCGAGCACCCAGTCGTGGCTGGGGTCGAATTCGCGCAGCAGTTTCAGGTCGGCGTCGGGGCGGAAGTCCTGCGGCGCATCGGGCCGCGCGTCGATCTGCCAGCGCCGGTGGCCCTGGGCCTGCAGCAGGAACACGTCGTACTGGTCGACGTGCGCGCCGACCGAACCGCCCGGCGCGGCGAACGAGACCATGATGTCGTCGATGCGCCAGCGCGGCAGGAAATCGAACGCCGGCAGCAGCGCGGCGACGTCGGCGTCCCATTTGTCGACGTCCTGCACCAACAGCGTCCAGTCCTGTCGCGGCAGGCCGGGGAAAAACGATTCTTCGAACGGCCCGTGCCGCAATGCATACACATCGTTGTCGCGATCGTGCTCGATCACCCGCGCCAGCACGCCTTCCTCGCAGGCCAGACCGGCCAGGTCCTCGGGCTGGATCGGCGATTGCAGGCCGGGGAAGGCGTTGCGGATCAGCAGCGGGCGCTTTTGCCAGTAGTCGCGCAGGAACACGGCCGGGCTCATGCCCAGCGGCGGATGGGCGGCGGCGTCGACCTCGATCGCCGGAGCGGAGGTCTGGCTGCGGGCGGGGCTTGCGACGGGTTTCTTTGCCATGGGTACAGATCGGATCGCGCTCGGATCGCGCGGATAACCGCATTGTCGCCGATGTGACGATGCGTGGTGAGGCGCGTGCGTCACCGAACCGGTCGGTTCGGCCGCTTTGAATCGGCCGGCGCGGTGATCGCGACTCGTCGCTGTTCGGCCTTTGTGGACGGACTTTGGTGTGTTGGTCCAATCCGAGCGAGGGAGGCGCCAAGGCTCGAACGCCGACCGTGGCGGCTAGACTGCCGACAACCAGGGGGACGCAATGGGAATCGTACTGCCGCGGTGGGTCTGGATCGGCACGGCCTGCCTGGCCGCGATCGCCGGCATGATCAATGCCATCGGCTATCTCGGCTATGAGCATCAGGCGGTCACTCATCTGACCGGCACCACGAGCTTGCTCGGGATCGCGCTCGCTCACGGCCAGGGCCGGGTGGCGGTCGATCTGGCTCTGGTCGGGTTGTCGTTCGTGTTCGGCGCGGTGCTGAGCGGCCTGATCATCCAGGACAGCACCTTGAGGCTGGGCCGTCGTTATGGCGTGGTGCTCGCCGTGGAAGCGGCCTGTCTGTTCGCGGCGGTGCCGCTGATGGAGCGCGACGTGCATGCCGGGGTGATGCTCGCCGCAGTCGCCTGCGGTCTGCAGAACGCGATGGCCACGACTTACAGCG
Source organism: Lysobacter sp. Soil_N_51 (assembly GCF_057655755.1). Classification (NCBI taxonomy): domain Bacteria; kingdom Pseudomonadati; phylum Pseudomonadota; class Gammaproteobacteria; order Lysobacterales; family Lysobacteraceae; genus Lysobacter; species Lysobacter sp. Soil_N_51. The sequence continues at coordinate 145,989 of NZ_JBDGLR010000004.1, forward strand.
GCGCGTTGATCCGAACCACCCATCTGACCGGTTTGTTCACCGACGTCGGCGTCGCGCTCGGCCATTGGTTGCGCGGATTGCCGGTCGGCACGCGACGGGTGTGGCTGTGCCTGGTGGTGATCTGTGGCTTCCTGGCCGGCGGTGCAATCGGCGCGGTGCTGTTTCAGGCGTGGAGTTATCGGGCCTTGTATGTCCCGGCGATGCTGACCGGCATCACTGGGGTGTCGTACGCGCTGTATCGGCACTGGGCGCTGCGCAGGCCTGTGCGAGGCGGATGAGGCCGGGCGAGTTTCAGTCGCCGATCTCGTCGTAGCCGCGTCCCAGAAACTGCAGCAGGCACCAGCCATGCCCGAACGGATCGGCGATCTGCACGATCCGGCCCCAGTTCGCTTCGCGGACCGCACCTTCCTGACGCGCACCGGCGCTCAATGCGCTGCGTAAGGCCGCGTCGAGGTCGTCGACCACCACATCCAGATGCAGCGGCGACCAATGCCGCGCGTAGCGGCGGATGTCGTCGCCCGCGGCCGCGGAGCCCTCGGGTTTGCGCAATAGATAGATCGGCGCCTGTCCGCCGAGCAATTCGATCACCTCCGCGCCCAGTCTGCGCCCGACGTGCAAGCCGAACGCCTGGGTGTAGAAACGCGTCGCCGCGTCGAGATCGGGGACGTCGATATTGATCAGCTGCTGCATCGTCACGCTCCGGGGGCTCGGGATCGGAGTGTCGCGTGGGCCGCGCTAAGGCCGCGTGGCGATGCGCTTCAGCGGCCGGGCGCAGGTTCTTTCGGGCTCGGGGCGGGCCGCTCGGCCCGTTCCTTGCTCAGGCGCGCCTCGAGCTTCTCGGTGCCGATCGCGGCATAGGCGCGGCAGGCGCCGGTATCGACCAGGGCGATGCCGGAGGCCGGATCCAGGCGCTCGAGCAATCGGCTCGCGCTCGGATGCGGCGTCAGCAGGATCTCGCAGGGCAGTCCGGCGATGCTCGTCAGGCTGTCGCGGAAGGCCGCGACCATCTCGGCGTTTTCGCTGTAGCGATACACCTTGTCCGAGAACGCAGTGACGCTGTCGGCATAGACCATCGCGCGGCAGATCCCGCCGTCGCACGAGGACCAGGTCCAACTGGTGCCGCCAGCGGTATGGCCGGGCGTGGCGTGGGCGGTCAGCACGACCGCCCCGACGCGCAGAGTTTCGCCGTCGTCGATGCGCTGCACCGACGCGACCGGCGGAAACTTCGCCACGCTCAGGAATTGCGGATCGCTGCGATCGCTGTGGCCGCGTTCCAGCGCGGTCGCGGCGGGTTCGCGCGCGACCACGCGCGCGCCGGTGTCGCGTTGCAGGCGGGCGATGCCGCCGACATGATCGAGGTGTTCGTGCGAACTGACGATGTAACGCACGTCCTTCGGCTCGAAACCGAGCGCGCGGATGTTGGCCTCGATTTGTGGCGCGGCCTGGTCGGTGACGCCGTCGATGAGGATGTGGCCGGCGTCGGAGGTGATGAGGATCGCGCTGATCGCGCAGGTGCCCACGTACCAGGTGTTGGCGTAGATGTGGCGCGGCGCGGTCGGCTCGTCCCAGCTCGGATCGGCGGAGCAGGGCGCGGGCGCGGCGACCGTGGCGATGAGGGCCTTGTCGGCGCGCGGCGCGCTTGCGCAGGCGGCGAGAAGCGATGAAACGAGCGAAGCGGCTAACACGCTGGTGCGAAAACGCATGTGCGGAATCCTTGCGGAACAGTGGCGATCACTATCTCCGATTCGGATGCCCCGCGAAGCAAAAAGAAATTGTGGCAGCAGAAAGAGGAATTTTTGTTTCTGCGTCGGAGCGACGGTAGGAGCGGCGTAAGCCGCGACTGCGGCACTGCGGCCACGACGCAGGTTTCGTCGTAGTTGGGTTTTCGCGGTCGCGGCTTACGCCGCTCCTACAGGACGTAACTCACCTGCGAAGCGGCGTAAATCGCGCGCGCCGGATCAGATCTCGCGCGCCAACCGCTCGGCCAGGCCGGTGTAGCTGCCCGGGGTCATCGCCAGCAACCGCTGCTTGTCCTCGGCCGGCAGCTCCAGCGAGGCGATGAACTCGCGCATCGAGGCTTCGTTGATGCCCTGGCCGCGGGTCAGCGCCTTGAGCTGTTCGTACGGGTTCGGCAGGCCGTGACGGCGCATCACCGTCTGCACCGCTTCGGCCAGCACTTCCCAGGACGCGTCGAGGTCGGCGGCCAGGCGCTCGGGATTGACGCTGAGCTTGCCCAGGCCACGCATCAGCGCGTCGATGCCGATCAGGGCGTGGCCGAACGCGGTGCCGAGCGCGCGCAGCACGGTCGAGTCGGTCAGGTCGCGCTGCCAGCGGCTGATCGGCAGCTTGGCGGCGAAATGTTCGAACAAGGCGTTGGCGATGCCGAAGTTGCCTTCGGCGTTCTCGAAATCGATCGGGTTGACCTTGTGCGGCATGGTCGAGCTGCCGATTTCGCCGGCCTTGACCGCCTGCTTGAAATACCCCAGCGAGATATAGCCCCACACGTCGCGGCACAGGTCGATGCAGATCGTATCGATCCGGCGCTGCGCGTCGCACAGCTCGGCGATGCCGTCGTGCGGCTCGATCTGGGTGGTGTAGGGCTGCCAGTCCAGGCCCAGCGAGGCGACAAAACGCTCGCAGAACACCGGCCAGTCGATGTCCGGATAAGCCGAGACGTGAGCGTTGTAGTTGCCGACCGCGCCGTTGATCTTGCCGGGCATCTGCGCGCCGGCCAGGGTCTCGCCCTGGCGCTGCAGGCGCGCGACCACGTTGGCCAGTTCCTTGCCGACCGTGGTCGGCGACGCGGTCTGGCCGTGGGTGCGCGAGAGCATCGGCAGCGCGGCGTGGGCGTGGGCCATCGCGCGCAGGGCCTGGATCAGTTCGTCCAGCCGCGGCAGCAGCACGTGCTGGCGGGCCTGATTGAGCATCAGCGCGTAGCTGAGGTTGTTGATGTCTTCGCTGGTGCAGGCGAAATGCACGAATTCCAGGGCCGGGCCCAGTTCGGCGTCGTCCTTGAGCCGTTCCTTGATCAGGTACTCGACCGCCTTGACGTCGTGATTGGTGGTGCGCTCGATCTCCTTGACCCGCGCCGCGTCCTCGACCGACAACCCGTCGGCCAGCGCGCGCAAGCGCGCCGCGGCCGCATCGGAGAACGGCTTGAGCTCGACGATGCCCGGCTCGTTGGCCAGCGCCAGCAGCCATTCGACCTCGACCTTGACGCGGGCCTTGATCAGGCCGAATTCGGAAAAGATCGGCCGCAGCGCGTCGACCTTGCCGGCGTAACGGCCATCGAGCGGGGACAGGGCGAGCAGAGCGGTCTGGGGGTCGGCGGACATGGCACACGCAGGGCAGGAAACAGTCCGCCATTCTACCCCACGGTCCGTGGCGTGCCGGGCGCCCCGTGTAGGAGCGGCGCGAGCCGCGCCCGCGGGGCTGCAGGGTCGCGGCGCAAACTTGTCACTCTGCGGTCGCGGCTCACGCCGCTCCTGCAGGAAGCTCTGCGTGAAGCCGACCTCGCCGGATCGGGCGAAACGCCGGCGTGCACTCGACGCGCGGTGCGGCCACGGCGATCATGGCGTCCGCCAGCGGAATCGTAATGCCAGCACGGCGCAGGCCTTCGCCCTTGCGAAGTTCGGCCGCGTCCCGACCTCTCGATGCGATGCACGGCCCCTGCGCCGCGCGTCTCCCCCACGACTCAATGGAGTTGGCAATGGCGTCCAAATCAAAGAATCCGGCGAAGACTCCGGGCAAAACCCCGACCCGCACCTCGGCCAAGCCCGCACAAGCTGCGGCGGCCCCGGGTTTCCGCCGCGAACACGACAGCATGGGCGAGCTCAGCGTCCCCATCGACGCCTTGTGGGGCGCGCAGACCCAGCGCGCGGTGCAGAACTTCCCGATCTCGGGCGTGCCGATGCCGCGTGAATTCATCCGTGCGCTGGCGCTGGTCAAGGCCGCCGCGGCCCAGGTCAACGGTGGGCTCGGCCTGCTCGAAGCCGGCGTGGCCAAGGCGATCGGCGCCGCCGCGGCGCAGGTCGCCGACGGCCGCTTCGACGCGCATTTCCCGATCGACGTCTATCAGACCGGCTCGGGCACTTCGAGCAATATGAACGCCAACGAGGTCATCGCGACCCTGGCCTCGCGCGCGGGCAAGCACACCATCCATCCGAACGATCACGTCAACCTGGGCCAGAGCTCGAACGACGTGATTCCGACCACGATCCGGGTGTCGGCGCAGTTGGCGGTGGTCGAATCCTTGCTGCCGTCGCTGGCGCATCTGCGCAAGACCATTCAGCGCCGCGCGAAGGAACTGGCCAAGACCACCAAGACCGGGCGGACCCATCTCATGGACGCCATGCCGCTGACGTTCGGCCAGGAGTTCGACACCTGGGCCGCGCAGCTCGATTCGGCGCAGCAGCGCATCGAAGACAGCCTCAAGCGCCTGCGCCGGCTGCCGATCGGCGGCACCGCGATCGGCACCGGCATCAACGCCGATCCGCGTTTCGGCAAGGCGATGGCGAAGGCGCTGTCGGCCGCGACCGGCACGCGCTTCGAATCGGCGGCGAACAAGTTCGAAGGCCTGGCCGCGCAGGACGATGCGGTCGAACTGTCCGGCCAGCTCAGCGCCCTGGCGGTGGCGCTGACCAAGATCGCCAACGATCTGCGCTGGATGAATTCCGGCCCGCTGGCCGGCCTGGGCGAGATCGAATTGCCGGCGCTGCAGCCGGGCAGTTCGATCATGCCCGGCAAGGTAAACCCGGTGATTCCCGAGGCGATGGCGATGGTCTGCGCGCAGGTGATCGGTCACCACGCGGCCATCACCGTGGCCGGGCAGAGCGGCAATTTCCAGCTCAACGTGATGCTGCCGCTGATCGCCTACGACCTGCTCGATTCGATCCGCCTGCTCGGTAACGCCATGCGCCTGCTCGCCGACAGCGCGATCGCCGGCTTGCGCGCGCGCGAGGCGCATGTGCGCGACGCGCTCGACCGCAATCCGATCCTGGTCACCGCGCTCAATCCGCTGATCGGTTACGAGAAGGCCGCGGCGATCGCCAAACAGGCCTACAAGGAAGGTCGGCCGGTGCTGGAGGTGGCGATCGAGGTCACCGGGCTGCCGGAAAAACAACTACGCCGTTTGCTTGATCCGACCCGGCTGACCCGCGGCGGCATCCAGGCCGGTGGCGGCGGTGGCGGGGGCGGTTGAGCCTGAGTGAACGTCGCCTGCTTCAATTCATGTCAGAGTGTGATTAGAGTCTGGCTCCGGATGTCGTGGTCGCGGTCGTGTCTTGGGGAAGGCGCGGCCCGCGGCCTCGGTGGATCGAATTGTTCCAGGATTTAGTTTCGCGACCGGGGTGGGGTTTTCAGGCGCTGGCGCTTGGATATGCTCGGGGCGTGTTCGGGGATATTCGCGCGTTAGTGCGCGATAATCTCCCGCTGCGGCGGGAAAGCGGCGGCGCGGCGTGCGAAAGCAGGCGGCGCACCACGGAACTTTCGGGTTTCGATGTCTTTCCCGCGCGTGACGGATTTCGCGACAGGCCCGCGTTACGCGGGTTTATCGCGAATCCGGCGGCCCAGGCCGCCGGGCAGGTCCGCGAACGCCGGGCAGCGATGGGCGGTTATTGAGCGGTAATCGGTCCGTAATGCCTGGGTTATGTTTGCGGTTTTATGTGCATCGTTGCTCGAGCCGCCGGATGCGTCCGCGCAACGTGTTTTCCCCCGAACCCCGGATCGCCCCGATCCGGTCAGCCATCACAATGGAGCCTCGCTCATGATGTCCAAGACTTTCTTTCGGTACGCCGCCGTCCTGTCGCTGTTCGCCTGTGCCGCCTGCGCGCCGCAGGACGTGCCGATCGGCGATGACATAAAGGCCGACGTGGCCTCGCAGGTCGCACCGGTCGCCGCCGACGCGGCCCAGGCCGCCGTCGCCAGCGTCACGCCGGCGCACTGATCCACCCGTCCCGGGCCGGGGGCACGCCTGGCCCGGGACCGGTTCCGCCTGTCGGCGGATCCGGACAGCCCCGCCATCGCAGACCTCGGTCTGCGGTGCCGGTGGCGTGCAAATTTGAGCAGGCCCGCACCGCGATGACATGGTGCCGCGGCCGCCCGTCTCGCCCCTTACGTGCACACGTATTCAGTGCCGACGTCGTCGTATGCATCGGGCCACGCTTGCGGGCACACCTCGGTAACGCGCAGCGACTGAATCGTTCCGCGGTGACGCTTACCGATTCGCCCGCCACGACGGATCAGCGACAGGCGCGCGCTGTCACTTGTTTTCTATTCCCCATTTCTCGCGCATTTTCAGCGGCGGTCGGCATCGCTGTGCGCGGTCGACACAGTTCATGGTTACCGGCAGGGCGGTGTGATTCAGGAACGCTCGTAAGCCACGCCCACCGCGCCGGATATTCGCTATGGCGGGCGAAAAGCGGCAGCGACGCAACCGCTTCACTCATTTCTCACTCCTCCAGACTCACTCCTGGCAAAAACAGACCTGGGCCTTTAGCCAATCGGCTCGCCGAACGCGCCCCAGCCCGGGCTCGAGGCGTGTGTGCCCGCATCTGACGTCACGACCATGCGAACGCTTACAGCCTCGCCCTGATCGCGGCCAAGCCGAGCCGCGTGCGGCGCAGTCGTTGCGAGCCATGCGGATGACCGCGTCAGCGTCGAGTCGTCGATTTGCGTTGCATCGGCGCCGATTGCCTTGTTCCGGTGCTCGCAGGCCGACCGTGCGTCGAGTTACGGTCCGGCCGGAGCCTGCGCGATCGCCATGCTGCGGTGCAGCTTGCATCGGCATTGATCCCATAAATACTATTTATCCTACAAATAGAGGTGCGCGACGATCTGGCCCAGCCGGGGCGGTCGCGCAGGGAGGGACCGAGCGGGGGCGAGGTCCGGTCGATCGTCAAACAACAGCCAAATCGCTGTTCAGCCGGGGCAGGGTAATGCATCAATCAGCACTGACCGTTTCCGTTCGTAACGCACTTCGTGTCCGCAACGCGCTGATGGTCACGATGGCGATGTCCGCCGTCGTCGCCCAGGCCGCGCAAGCGCAACAGTCCGCCGACGCGCCGGCCGCCGCGGCGGCCGAAAGCGCCGACAAAGACCCGACCACGCTCGGCGCGGTGGTGGTCAGCGGCACCCGCGCGAGCATCCAGAAATCGCAGGCGCTCAAGCAGGACGCCATCGGCACCGTCGACGCGGTATCGGCCGAGGACGTGGGCAAGTTCCCCGACCAGAACGTCGCCGACTCGCTGCAGCGCATCGCCGGCGTGTCGGTGGACCGCTCCGGCGGCGAATCGCGCTTCATCACCGTGCGCGGCTTCGGCCCGGAATTCAACACCGTGCTGCTCAACGGCCGGACCATGGCGACCGAGAACGCCGGGCGCGAATTCAGCTTCGATGTGCTGCCGTCGGAACTGATCAGCACCGCCGAGGTGTTCAAGACCTCGCAGGCCAATCTCAGCGAAGGCGGCATCGGCGCGACGGTCAACATCAAGACCCGGCGCCCGCTCGACGATAAGGGTTTCCACGTCGCCGGCAGCGTGTCAGCCGTGCGCGACAGCCTGTCGGGCGAGACCAAGCCGAAGTTCTCCGGCCTGATCAGCGACACCAACGCCGACGGCACCTTCGGCGCCTTGCTCGGCGTGGTGCGCTACCAGCGCGATCACACCAGCGAAGTGATCGACGACGAAGGCTGGCTGACCGGCAGCAACGGCATCAACGGCGTGAGCGGTTTGAACAACGTCGCCGTGCCGCGCACCCTGCAATACAAGGTCAATCAGGAACAGCGCACCCGCACCGGCGTTAACGCGGCGATCGACTGGTTGCCGAGCGAAAACGTGCGGGTGGGCGTGGACGCCATGTACTCCAAGTACGAGATCGACTCGAAGGTCAACGCCTTCGGCCTGTACACGGACCCCGCCGACGTCCAGCAGGCCAGCGTCGATGCCAACGGCACCGCCACCTCCTTCGTCCGCCGCGACACCGGCGGGCTGGCCAACGATCACATCGTCTCGTCCAGCCCGCGCAACTCCATCAACCAGCAGCTCGGCGTCAACGTCGCCTGGCAGGTCGGCGAGCAGACCTCGCTGGACTTCGACGGCTCCTATTCCAAGGCCGAGGAGAACAGTGGAGGCAAGGGCTATTTCATGGTGATGGGCGCGCGCAATGTCGGCGTGAATCCCACCTGGAATCTCAATCCCGGCGCGTTTCCGAGCTACTCCAATCTGTTGCCGACCACCGACACCTCGGATCTGCGCGCGCATTTCGTCGACCGCGAAGGCGACAACCGCAGCGACGAGCTGTACGAGGGCAAGGTCAGCCTGACCCGCAACTTCATCGAAGGCACCTTGTCGCAGTTGCAGTTCGGCATCTCCGGCTCCAAGCGGACCAAGGACAGCGTCACCGTGCGCACCTCCGACAGCGATCTGAACTGCGCGTACTGCGGCTATGCGGTGCGGCTGCCGAGCGAACTGGCGAGCGTGTTCAATGCCGGCTCGCTGGTGAACGGCGTTTCCACCGGCGCGCCGACCCAATGGCTGACGTTCGATCCGCAGCGCTACTTCGACTTCCTGTCGAGCCCGGCGGCGTACAACCAGTTCGCGCCCGGCGGCGAATTCTACGACCCCAACGATCCCGGCCGTGCTCAGCGCATCGCCGATGCCTTGCAGAAATACGGCGGCTTCAGGGCGATGCCGGTGCCGCAAAGCCAATGGCTGGTGGAGGAGAAGTCGTACGCGGCGTTCGCCCAGGCCACCTTCGAGAACAGCTTCCACGACATGCCGTGGACGCTCAACCTCGGCGTGCGCTTCGTCAAGACCGATGCGGTTTCGCGCGCGGTGTCCTCGCAGGTGGAATCGATCACCGGCACGCCGGGCGATCCGACCAATGCCCAGGTACATTTCACTCCGCCGATTCCGATCTCGCGCAGCGCCAGCTACAACGACTGGCTGCCGTCGCTGAATTTCCGCATCAATCTGCGCGAGAACGTGGTGCTGCGCGCGTCGGCGTCCGACACCTTGACCCGGCCGACCCTGACCAGCCTGCGCATCAGCGAAGACATCGGCGTGCGTCCGCCGGGCCCGGGATCGATCAACACCGGCAACATCGATCTCAAGCCGTACAAGGCGCGCAATTATGATCTTGGCGCGGAGTGGTACTTCAACGACACCAGTTACCTCGGTCTGGCCGGCTTCTACAAGAAGGTCGAGAACTTCGTCACCAACGTGACCCGGCCGACCACGATCCAGGGCTATCCGTTCATGGAAACCCTGCCGGTCAACGCCAATACCGCCGTGGTCAAGGGTGCGGAGTTATCGTTCCAGTACACCTTCGACCGCCTGCCGGCGCCGTTCGACGGCCTGGGCGTGCAGGCCAACTACACCTACGTCGACAGCAAGCAGAGCTTCGATCCGGCCATCGCCACCGGTCAGTTCGCGGTGGTGGGCCTGGCCAATTCGGGCAATCTGATCGTGTTCTACGAAAAGGACCGGGTCGGTTTCCGCGCGGCCTACAACTGGCGCGACGAATACCTGTCGGCGGTGCGCGGATCGCAGGGCGAGCCGACCACGGTGAAGCCGTATGGGCAGATCGATCTGAGCGCCAACTTCAAGCTCAACGACCACGTCTCGCTGTTCGCCGAAGCCAGCAACGTCAACGACGAGACCGAAGCGGCGTATTCGCGCTACGAGAGCCGTCCGCAGTGGGTCGCGGCGAACGGTCGCGCGCTGTCCTTCGGCATCCGCGGATCATGGTGATGCGTACGCCCATACGCCACGTCGGTCGCGGCTTGCTGATGCTGCTGGCGCTGTGCGCTCTGGCGGGCGCGCAGGCGGCACCCGCGCCGCAAGCGTCCACGCAAGCGGCCGAATGGGAGCGGCCGGAGGTCAATGCGATCGATCGCGAACCGATGCGCGCCACCTCGTTCCCGTTCGAGTCGGTGCCGCTTGCGCGCGCCGGAAAGATCGCCGATTCGCGTTACTTCCTCGACCTCAACGGCGATTGGCGCTTCGCGTTCGCGCCGAGCGTCGACCAGCGGCCGCTGGATTTTTATCGCGACGATTTCGACGTATCGGCCTGGAAAACCATCCCGGTGCCGTCGATGTGGCAGGCGCAGGGTTACGGCCAGCCGCTGTACAACAACATCACGTATCCGTTTCCGGCCAATCAGCCCTTCATTCCGCACGCGATCAATTCGGTCGGATCTTACCGGCGCGATTTCACCGTGCCGCAGGGTTGGGACGGGCGCCAGGTGCTGTTGCACATCGGCGCGGCCGGCGCGGCGTACTACGTGTGGGTGAACGGCAAACAGGTCGGTTACAGCGAAGACTCCAAGCTGCCGGCCGAGTTCGACATCACCCGCCATCTGCGCGCCGGCAGCAACAACGTGTCGATCCAGGTGTATCGCTGGTCCGACGGCAGCTATCTGGAGGATCAGGATTTCTGGCGGGTCAGCGGCATCGAGCGCGATGTCTATCTGCTCGCCGCGCCTGGCACTTGGTTGCGCGACTTCTTCGCCCGCACCACCTTGGACAAGAATTATCGCAACGGCGAATTGAATCTAGACCTGAGCGTCACCGGCGCGGCCGCGGCGGGTCGGGTCAAGGCCAGTGTGCTCGATGGCGACCGCGTCGTGCTGACGCGCGAGGCGGCGGTCGAGCCGTCGTCGAAACCGCGCACCTTGAGTCTGGCGGGCACGATCGAAAGCGTGCGGCCGTGGACCGCGGAAACGCCGAATCTATACACCTTGCTGCTGGAACTGCACGATGCCGGCGGCCGACTGGTGCAGGCCAGCGCGGTAAAGATCGGCTTTCGCACGGTCGAAGTGTCCGGCGGACTGGTGCGGGTCAACGGCAAGCCGATCAAGATCCGTGGGGTCAACCGGCACGAGCACGACCCGGTCAGCTTCCACGTGATATCGGAAGCGTCGATGCGGCGCGACATCGAGTTGATGAAGCTCAACAACGTCAATGCGGTGCGCACCTCGCATTACCCCAACGCCGAGCTTTGGTATGCGCTGGCCGACGAATACGGCCTGTACGTGATGGACGAGGCCAATATCGAATCGCACGGCTACATGCAGAAGGGCGACGAGGGCATGCGGCCGCGCGACCAGGTCCAACTGGGCTACGACCCGCGCTGGGAGCGCGCGCATCTGGAGCGGGTCCAGCGCATGATGGAGCGCGACAAGAACCATCCTTCGATCATTTTCTGGTCGCTGGGCAACGAAGCGGGCACCGGGCCGAACTTCGCCAACGCGGCCAACTGGCTGCACACGCATGACACGACGCGGTTGGTGAGCTATCTCGGCCACGGCACCATCTACGCCCAGCATCTGCCAGAACCATACGTGGATTTCTACGCGCCGATGTACGACCCGGCCGAGCGCATCGTCGATTACGCGACCGCCCCGGAGTTCGCGGGCAAGCCGCTGATCCTGTGCGAGTACGCGCATGCGATGGGCAACAGCCTCGGCGGCCTCAAGCTGTACTGGGATGCGATCTACGCTCACGACCGGCTGCAGGGCGGCTTCATCTGGGACTGGGTCGACCAGAGCATGCTCAAGCGCACCGACGACGGCCGCGCGTACTGGGCCTACGGCGCCGATTACGGCCCCAATCCGTCCGGCGCGGAGGCGATCGAATTCGGCGACGGCCTGCTGCAACCCGATCGCACGCCCAACCCGCATCTGCACGAGTTGAGCAAGGTGTACGGGCCGATCCAGTTCGAAGCCGTGGACGCCGCGGCCGGCCGCTTCACCGTGCGCAACCGGCATAACTTCATCGACCTGAGCGGTTTCGATTTCGACTGGCAACTGCGCGAGAACGGCCGGATCGTGCGCGAAGGCAAGGGGCCGGCGTTGTCCACGCCCGCCGACGGCAGCCAGACGGTCGACTTCGCTCTGCCATCGCTGAGCAAGCGGCCCGGCGCCGAGTATCTGCTGACGCTGCGTGCGCGCACCCGCGCCGGCACGGTGCCGCTGGTGCCGGCCGGGCATGTGGTGGCGTGGGAACAGTTCGCCTTGTCGCCGCCGCCGTCGTTGCCGTCTGTCGCGCGCTCGGGTGCCGCAGTCGCGGTCAGTGATACGGCGCAGACCGCGATCCTGCGCGCCGCCGGCGTCGAACTCAGCATCGATCGCGCCACCGGCCTGATCCAGCGCTACGCCTATAACGATCAGACCTTGTTGCAAGGCGGTGCGCCGAACTTCTGGCGTGCGCCAACCGATAACGACATCGGCACCGGGCTTTACGCCAGCCATCAGATCTGGAAGCCACTGTCGGAATCTCGTCGAGTGCGTGCTATCCAGGTGCGACGCGACGACGACGGCAGTGCAAGCGTGCGGGTGGAATTCGATATCGGTGGCGAACCCGCGACACCGGATGTGCAGTACACGGTCGACTATGCGATGGCGCGCGACGGTTCGGTCGACGTCAGCGGCGAGTTCAAGCCTTTGTACGCTGGCTTGCCCGACCCCTTGCGCCTAGGGCTGATGTTCACCATGCCCAGCCGCATCACCGAGCTGAGCTGGTACGGCCGCGGCCCGCACGAGAACTATGCCGATCGCTACACCGGCGCCGAGATCGGCGTGTATGCCGGCAAGATCGCCGAGCAGAACCACGACTACATCCGCCCGCAGGAAACCGGCAACAAGATCGACGTGCGCTGGCTCGCGCTGACCGCCGAGGACGGCGCCGGGATACGGGTGACCGGGGCCAAGCCGCTGTCGGTCAATGCCTTGGCCTTTCCGTATGCCGATCTGGATCGCAAGCCGATCGGGCAGGCGCACAGCAGCGACATCGTCGCGCGCGAGCACGTTTCGCTGATGATCGACGAACGCCAGATCGGCGTCGGCGGCGACGATTCGTGGAGCAAGGTCGGCCAGCCGCATTCGCAGTACCGTATTCCGGTGGCGCCTTCGCGCTACCAGTTCCGCATAACGCCGGCCCAGGCCGGCACCGAGGCGAATCGATGAGCGAGCGCACTTCCTCCGCACCGGGGCAACGCCTGGCCGGAAAATCGGTCCTGGTCTCGGGATCGTCCAACGGCATCGGTGCGGCGATCGCGCGCCTGTTCGTCGAACATGGCGCGCGCGTGGCCGGTTACGACCGCGCGCCGCCGCCAGCGGGGCAGATCTCGGCCTGCGAACTGTTCGTCGCCGGCGATGTCGCCGATGCCGATGCGGTCGCGGCCTTCGTCGACCGCGCCGCGCAGGCCTTCGGCACCATCGATGTCGTCATCAACAACGCCGGCGTGGACGTGTTCAGCGATCCGCTGACCCTGGCGCCGGACGACTGGTGGCGCAATCTGGCGATCAACCTAGGCGGTGCCTGGAATTTCAGCCGCGCCGCGTTGCCGGTCATGCTCGAGTACGGACGCGGATCGGTGGTCAACATCGCTTCGGTGCATGGCCACAAGATCATTCCCGGCGCGTTCCCGTATCCGGTCGCCAAGCACGCGCTGATCGGGCTGACCAAAGCGCTGGGACTGGAGTACGCGGCGCAGGGCCTGCGTTTCAATTCGATCTCGCCCGGGCTGATTCTTACGGATCGCATCGAGCGCTGGTTGTCATCGCAGCCCGATCCCGAGGCCACGCGTCGCCGTCAGACCGAACTGCTGCCGCCGCGGCGGATCGGTGAACCCGACGAGGTGGCCTACACCGCCTTGTTCCTCGCCAGCGACGAAGCGCGTTTCATCAACGCCACCGACATCGTCATCGATGGCGGACGCACCCAGCTGTATCACGAATGATCACCTCGCCCATGACCGAACCGTCCATCGACTGGAGCGCCCGACGCCCCTTGATCGCGATCCTGCGCGGCATCGCGCCGGCCGAGGTCGAGGCGCATGTGCTGGCATTGATCGATGCGGGGATCGGCTTGATCGAGATCCCGACCAACTCACCCGATTGGTTGCGCAGCGTCGAACTCGCGCTCGCCGTCGCCGGCGACCGCGCGCTGATCGGCGCAGGCACCGTGTTGAACCTGGCCGACGTGGATGCGTTGGCGGCGACCGGCGCGCGATTGATGGTCACCCCCAACACCGATGTCGCGGTGATCCGCCATGCGGTGCAACGCGGCCTGAGCTGCGCGGTCGGTTTCGCCACGCCGAGCGAAGCTTTCGCCGCGCTGGCGGCGGGCGCGCAGGCACTCAAGCTGTTTCCTGCGAGCCACTTCGGCCCCGCTTACGTGCGCGCGATCAAGGCGGTGTTGCCGCCGCAGGTGCCGGTGTTCGCGGTCGGTGGCGTCACGCCGGACAACCTCGCCGGTTTTCTGCAAGCCGGCTGCGTCGGCGCCGGACTGGGCAGCGATCTGTACACCCCGGGTCAATCGCCCGCGGTCACCCGCGAACGCGGCGGTCTTTTTGTCGATGCCTACCAGAGCGCGCGCCCTTGAAAATCACCCGACTCAGCACTTACCGCGTCGCCCCGCGCTGGATGTTCCTCAAGATCGAGACCGACGAAGGCCTCGTTGGTTGGGGCGAACCGGTGGTGGAAGGTCGCGCGCGTACCGTCGAAGCCGCCGTCGCCGAACTCGGCGAACTGCTGATCGGCCAGGACCCCGCGCGCATCAACGATCATTGGCAAAGCATGTACCGCGGCGGTTTCTACCGCGGCGGCGCGGTGTTCATGAGCGCCATCGCCGGCATCGACCAGGCCTTGTGGGACATCAAGGGCAAGGCCCTGGGCGTGCCGGTGTATCAGCTGCTCGGCGGTCTGGTGCGCGATCGAATGAAGACCTATTGCTGGGTCGGCGGCGATCGGCCGGCCGACATCATCGCGCAGATCCACGATCGCGTCGCCTTGGGTTTCGATACGTTCAAGATGAATGCCTGCGAGGAGCTCGGCCTGCTCGACAGCGGCCGCGCGATCGACGCGGCGGTGGCCAAGGTCGCCGAGATCCGCGCCGTGTTCGGCAACCGCATCGAGTTCGGCCTGGACTTCCACGGTCGCGTCGGCTGGCCGATGGCGAAGACCCTGATCCGCGAACTCGAACCCTACCGGCCGTTGTTCATCGAAGAACCGGTGCTGGCCGAACAGGCCGAATACTATCCGCGCCTGGCCGCGCAGACCGCCATTCCGCTCGCCGCCGGCGAGCGCATGTATTCGCGGTTCGAATTCAAGAACGTGCTGCATGCCGGCGGCTTGGCGATCGTGCAACCCGATCTGTCGCATGCCGGCGGCATCAGCGAATGCATGAAGATCGCCGCGATGGCCGAAGCCTACGATGTCGCGCTGGCGCCGCATTGCCCGCTGGGACCGATCGCGCTGGCCGCGTGCCTGCACGTGGACTTCGCCAGTTGGAACGCGGTGCTGCAGGAGCAGAGCATCGGCATCCATTACAACGCCGATGGCGAACTGCTCGATTACATCGTCAACAAGGATGCCTTCGCGATGGAGCAGGGCTCGGTGCGTCCGTTCGTGTTGCCCGGGCTGGGACTGGAGATCGACGAAGCGCGGGTGATCGAACGCAGCCGCGAGGCGTCGGACTGGCGCAACCCGCTGTGGCGCCACGCCGACGGCAGCGTGGCGGAGTGGTGAGGGCGATGGTTGCGCCGATGCTTGAGTCCATGCGCGAGTCCGGGCATGAATCCGTGGCGACGCTCGCCGTCGACAGCCGCTGCAGACTCGGCGAATGCGTGCTGTGGTGCGAACGCGAGCAGGCGCTGTGGTGGACCGATATCCATGCCGCGCGCTTGTGGCGTTATCGGCCACAACTCGGACAGGTCCGGCAGTGGCGTTTGCCGGATCGCCTGGGATCGTTCGCGTTGTGCGAATCGGGACGATTGCTGCTCGGTTTGGCGAAAGGCCTGTACTTCGCCGACCCGCGTCAGGCCGAGCACGCCGAGGAACTCCCCGTGCAGGCGCTGGTGCCGGTCGATGCAGACCAGCCGACGCTGCGCATCAACGACGGCCGCGCCGACCGCAACGGCCGTTTCGTGTTCGGCACCCTCAACGAAGATCCGCGGCGCGCGCCGATCGGGCGGTTCCATCAGTATTCGCTGAGCCACGGCTTGCGCGTGCTGGATTTGCCCGGCGTGGCGATTCCCAACAGCCTGTGTTTCGACCTGGACGGGCGCGGCCTGTACTACTGCGATTCGCGCAGCGGCCGGATCATGCGCGCGGCCTACGACAGCGAGACGGCGAGGGTGGGCGAGCCGCGGCTGTTCGCGCGGGTGGACGCGCCGGCTTCTCCGGACGGCGCGGCGGTGGATCGCGACGGTCAGGTGTGGAGCGCGCATTGGGGCGCCGGGCGTGTGGTGCGTTACGCTCGCGATGGCCATGTCGATCGCAGTGTGCGGGTGCCGACCTCGAACGTCAGCTGCCTGAGTTTCGCCGGCCCCGCGCTGGATCGGATCTACATCACCACCGCGAGCGACGAACTCGACGACGCCGAGTTGAGCCTCCAACCCGAGGCGGGCGGCCTGTTCGTCGCTTCGATGCCGGGCGTGCGCGGGTTGGCCGAAGCGAGGTTCGACGACCGATGATCGCGATCGATTGGGGCACCAGCAGCCTGCGCGCGTTCCGGCTCGATCAGCAGGGAAGGGTGATCGACTCGCGCCGCTCCGATCAAGGCGTGCTCGCGTCCGCCGGTCGTTTCGAAGCGGTGCTCGACGAAATCGCGCAAGGTTGGGACGACCGCGTCGTGGCGATGGCCGGCATGGTCGGCAGCCGCCAGGGCTGGCACGAGGTCGCCTACGTGGCGTGTCCGGCGGGGCTGGACGAGATCGCCGAGGGCATGCGCCGGATCGAATCGTCGGTTCCGCGCGATCGCGAAGTGTGGATCGCGCCGGGGCTGAGCGTGACTCATGCCGATGGCGTCCACGATGTGATGCGCGGCGAGGAGACTCAGATCTGCGGATTGCTCGACCGGCTCGGGCCCGGTTCGCATCTGGCCTGCCTGGCCGGCACTCACTGCAAGCATCTGCGTATCGACGATGGCCGCATCCGCGATTTCTCCACCGCCATGACCGGCGAACTGTTTCAGGTGTTGAGCGAGCACAGCATCCTCGGCCGTTTGATGCAGCCCGGGCCGCACGATGCGCAGGGCTTCGCGCGAGGACTGGATCACGCCGGCCTGGATGGCGATCTGATCGAGCATCTGTTCGCGGTGCGTACGCACGGATTGTTCGACGTGCTGCCGGCGCCGGCGTTGCGCTCGTTCCTGTCCGGCCTGCTGATCGGCCATGAGCTTCGCCGGCTGCCGGCATCGGCGCAGACCGTGCATCTGATCGCGCCACCGGCCTTGCTGGAGCCGTACACGACCGCGCTGACCCGTCGCGGTCACCGCGTGCAGGTACACGACGAGCAGGTCTCCGCGCGCGGCCTGTACGCGCTCGCGCGACAGCGCGGTCTGCCAATGGAGTGAAGATTCATCGCGTCGCGACCGTGGCCGCGCGCGAATCTAGTTTTTCGTGGTTCCCGTGGTTTCGCAGTCAATCACCGGCACGCCGCATCGCCGGACCCAGGAAGAGAGGCGAATGATGCTGTCGGTATTGGATGTCGTGATCGTGTTGGGTTATCTGGCCGGTATCTTCTTGCTGGCGCAGTGGGTGTCGCGCGAGAAACAGGGGCACCGCAAGAATGCGCAGGATTATTTCCTGGCCAGCAAGTCCCTGCCGTGGTGGGCGATCGGCGCTTCGCTGATCGCGGCCAACATCTCCGCCGAGCAGATCATCGGCATGTCCGGCTCGGGCTATGCGCTGGGCCTGGCGATCGCGTCCTACGAATGGATGGCCGCGTTGACCTTGCTGATCGTCGGCAAGTTCTTCCTGCCGGTGTTTCTGCGCAACAACATCTACACCATGCCGCAGTTTCTGGAGAACCGGTACGGCCGCACGATCCGCATCGTCATGGCGGTGTTCTGGCTGATCCTGTACGTGTTCGTCAACCTCACCTCGATTCTGTGGCTGGGTTCGATCGCGGTAAGCCAGGTCACCGGCATGGACCAGCTCTACGCCTTGCTGTTGCTCGGCGGTTTCGCCCTGGCGTATCAGATCTACGGCGGGCTCAAGGCGGTGGCGCTGACCGACATCGTGCAAGTGTCGCTGCTGGTGCTCGGCGGTTTGATGATCACCGCGCTGACCTTGAACCGCATCGGCGAGGGGCAGGGCGTGATCGCTGGTTTCCGCCACCTGCTGGAGGTCCAGCCCGAGCGCTTCCACATGATCCTCAGTCGCGACAATCCCTATTACAAGGATTTGCCGGGCCTGGGCGTGTTGCTCGGCGGTTTGTGGATCATGAATTTCAGCTACTGGGGCTTCAATCAATACATCATCCAGCGCGGGCTGGCGGCCAAGGACATCGCCGAGGCGCAGAAGGGCGTGCTGTTTGCCGCGTTCCTGAAGTTGCTGGTGCCGGTGATCGTGGTGATTCCGGGCATCGCCGCGGTGGTGTTGGCGCCGGGATTGAGCAAGCCCGATCAAGCGTATCCGACCATGATGGGTTTGCTGCCGACCGGCGTGCTGGGCTTGGTGTTCGCGGCCCTGATCGCGGCGATCATGGCGTCGCTGGCGTCCAAGATCAATTCGGTGGCGACCATCTTCACCCTGGATTTCTACGCCAAGCTACGTCCGGATCAGGACGAGGCGAAACTGGTTCGGGTCGGCCGCATCGCCTCGCTGATCGCGGTCGCGCTGGGCATGCTCGCGGCCAAGCCGCTGCTGGGCAGTTTCGATCAGGCCTTCCAGTACATCCAGGATTTCACCGGTTATTTCACCCCGGGCATCACCGTGATCTTCCTGCTGGGCCTGTTCTGGAAACGCGCCAACGAAGCCGGCGCCCTGGCCGCGGCGATCGGCTCGGTGCTGTTGTCGATCGCGGTGCGGGTGATGTGGCCGGACTATCCGTTCATGAATCGCGTCGGCGTGGTGTTCTTGCTCGCGCTGGTACTGGCGGTGGTGGTTTCGTTGTTGAGCAAGACGCGGACCGGCAGCGATCTGATCCGCACCGACGACGTGAGTTATCGGACCCCGACCAGTTTCAACATCGGCTCGCTCGTCGTGGTGGTGATAGTGGCTGTGTTGTACGCCGTGTTCTGGTGATCACGGCCGATCTTCCCGGGAGAATTCGCATGCGATCCACACGCTTGAGCAAGCTGTCCGCGTTCGCTGTGCGCGATCCATGCAGCCGCGAACATCATTCGAGCGACGGTTTGTCGATGGGCGCCCTGGCACCGCATGCGACCGCGATGTGCCGGATCAGCGCGCGCTGACCCGCGCGCACGGCGGTGCAGGCGATGATGCTGGCCAGTGCGGGGTTGCGCGCGCGGATCGCGCCCGAGTGGGGCGGCGCGTTGCTCGGCCTGGACGCCGTCATCGATGGCCAGTTGGGGCCGCTGATGCGCACCACTGCGTTCGCGCCGTCGCCGGAGGGTGTCGTTCCTGACTCCAACCAGTTGGCCTGCTATCCGTTGCTGCCTTGGTCGAACCGCATCTCCGACGATGGCTTCGATTTCGACGGACGCCGCATCGACTTGCCGCGCAACCGCGACGACGAGCCCTGGCCGATTCACGGCAGCGGTTGGCAACGCGCCTGGCGCGTCGCCTACGCCGCCGCGGACGAGGCCTTGCTGGCGTTGGATGAAACCTCTGCTCGCGACTATCGCTATCGCGCAAACCTGCGTTACCGGCTGCGCGAACGCGCGTTGGAGGTGTCGCTGAGCGTGGTCAACATCGGCCTGAAGAGTCTGCCATTCGGACTGGGGCTGCACCCGTTCTTCCCGCGCGATGCCGACACGTGTCTGCGCGCCCCGGCGGACCGGATCTGGCTCAACAATGGCCGTACGCCGCTGCCGACCGAGTTGGCGGACATTCCCGAACCCTGGCGATTCGACGATATGCGCATGCTGCCCGCCGATTGCGTCGATCATGGTTTCGTCGGTTGGTCGGGCCGGGCGAACATCCGTTGGCCGCGTCGCCGACTGGGTTTGGACATCGACAGCGACGTCGACCGTTTCGTGCTGTACACGCCGGTGAGCGCGGACTTCTTCTGCTTCGAGCCAGTGGATCATGCGATCGACGCGGTTCATCTGCCCGGCGGCGCGCTCGCCCACGGCATGACCGCATTGGCGCCCGGAGCGCGTCTGCAGCGGCGTTTTCGTTTTACCGCTGTTGAGTGCTAGCGCGATTGAAACCCCAACGCCATTCGAACTCCCTCTCCCGCACGGCGGGAGAGAGCAGGGGTGAGGGCCTGAGCGCCAAAGGCGCGAATGCTGTTGCGTATCGAACCGCCTGTCACTTCGCCTCGAACACATACGCGGCCGCCTGAAAATCGCCACGCAAACTCACCGGCACGCCATGCGCCATCCAGTACGCGCCGCTGGCTTCGGCTGGTGCTGATTCAGGCCGCTCGCCACCGCCCACGCGTGCAATGCGATAGCGCCTGGCCGGATCGAGCCCGCGCAAGCGGATCGCCGGATCCGGCAGCGCCTTGGTCGAGCTGTGCAAGAACGCGAACAACACCGCCTGCTTTCGATCGGGCGAAACCGACAGCGTGGCCGAACGACGGCCACCGTCCCACGGCGACAGCAAGCGATACAGATCGCCCTGCTGCACGGTGCGGCGGATGCCCTTGTAGGCCTCGACCATGCGCGTGGCCGTGGCGAAATCGGCGTCCTTCCAATGATTGAGGTTGGCGCCGATGCCCAGGCCGCCCTGCATCGACGACAGGAAGCGATAGTCGAGCGAGGTTTCGCGCTTGTTGACCCAGTTGGGCGAGTCGGTCACCCAGGCCATCATCACCGCCGGCGCATAGGCGTGGCTGAAACCGTCCTGCATGCTCAACCGGTCGTAGGGATCGGTGTTGTCCGACGGCCACACCTGATCGGTGAACGCCATGATGCCCATGTCGACGCGGCCGCCGCCGCCGGAACACGATTCGATCTCCAAATGCGGATGCTTGCGGCGCAGCTCGGCCAGAATCCAGTACAGGTTGCGCACGTACTCGACGTAGAGCTTGGGCTGGTCTTCCGGCGCCAGTTGCGACCAGCCCGGCTCGGACCAGTTGCGGTTGTAATCCCATTTCAGGAACTGGATGTCGTTGCGGGTGACCAGGTCGTCGAGCACCTTGAACAGGTGATCGCGCACATCGCGCCGGGCGAGATTGAGCACCAGCTGATTGCGCGCCGGCGTGAGCGGACGGCCGGGAAACTGGATCGCCCAGTCCGGATGCGCGCGGTACAGATCGCTGTCGGGGTTGACCATTTCCGGCTCGACCCACAGCCCGAACTCCATGCCCAGGCCATGCACTTTGTCGATCAGCGGTTTGAGCCCGTTCGGGAATTTGTTCGGATTGACCGTCCAATCGCCCAGTCCGGCCTTGTCGCTGTTGCGCGCGCCGAACCAGCCGTCGTCCATAACGAAACGTTCAACGCCGATGCGCGCGGCTTTTTCGGCCAAAGCCATCTGACCGGCTTCGTCGACCGCGAACTCGGTGGCTTCCCAACTGTTGTAGAGCACCGGACGCAGCCGCGGCTTGCCGTTGCCGGGCAGGATGCGTTCGCGCTGGAAACGATGCATCAGGCGCGAGGCGCCGCCCATGCCTTGCTCGGAATAGCCGGCGTAGAACACCGGCGTATCCAGGGTTTCGCCGGGCGCGAGGCGGTAGGCAAAATCATAGGGGTTGTAGCCGCCGACCACGCGCACCGCGCCGAGCTGATCCTTGTCGATGCTGATCCGCCACGATCCCGACCACGCCAGCGCGCCGAACCACACCGGCCCGCTTTCTTCGCTGGACACGCCGTCGCGGCCGATCGCGAACCACGGCGTGTTCTGCTGGCCGGTGGAACCGCGCCGGCTTTCCAGTACGGTCGCGCCTTCGGTGACCGGGCGCTGCTGCAGGGTCCATTCGCCGGCCCAGCGGCCGGTGAGGTGATGCAGCCGGTAGTCGTTTTCGGGCGCGAGAGTGTAGGAAGCCGATGCGGCCTGATCGATGCGCACCGGCGTGTCGCCCTGATTCTCGATCGAGGCCGAACGCCCGACCACGCCGGTGTCGGCATCGATGGTGTAGCGCAGGCTCACCTGCAGCGGCGCGGCGATGTCCTTCATGCGGATGACGAGGGCGTCGCCTTCGATGCGATGCGATACATAGCGCAGCACCGTGTCGCGGTTGCCGTCGGCATACGCGACCTTGAGCGCGACCTCGCTGTAGATGCCGCCGCCCTGGGCCGGAAATTCCTGCGGCGTGACCGAGGCGGACAGGTCGAAACTGGCATGGCCGGGCAGCGCCTTGACCGGGCCGAGCCGGTCGCCGTCGGTGAGCCGTCCGCCCCAGTGCACGGCCTGCAACTGGCCGTTCTCGTTAATGCCGAAGGCGTAGGTGACCTGACCGCCGTCGAGGCGAAACACCCGGGTCCGCGCATCGAAACCCACCGACGCCCGCGCCGGATCGGGAAGTAAGCACAACACGATGAACGCCGCGCCGACCGCGGCGCGAAGCAGAAACGAACCCATGCAGACCCCTCCGTCTGACCATTGTCGTATTTATCATATAAATATAGCGATGTCGACCCGGCCACGACGATCGCGCTCATGCAGAGCGTGCACCGTGGATCGCACGAGCGTCGGCGTCGAAACAGGGCGAGGCGAGATGAACCAAAACCTCTTCGCCAGCGCGTCTGCCGATGTCGGGCCGCGTGCTATCGTGTCGGCGAACAAGGCCTGGGTGCTTGCCGGAACGGTTCGGCGTCGCGAAGATCGTACCCACCCCCCATCGAGCATTTCGGAAGATGCCTCCTATCGAGTCCGCCGGACGATCGCAGTTGAGCGGCCGCATGACGCTGACGGAACAGCTGCTCGATGCATTGGGCAGGGAAATCGTGCTGGGCCGTTTCGCCGAAAGCGGGTTTCCCACCGAGGCGGAAATTTCCGAGGCCTATTCGACCAGCCGCGGCGTCACCCGCGAAGCGATCAAGATGCTCACCTCCAAAGGCATGCTGTCGGCGCGCCCGCGCAGCGGCATCGTGGTCCAGCCCGAGCGCAGTTGGAGCCTGCTGGATGCCGACGTGCTGCGCTGGATGCTCGAGCGCAAGTTCTCCTACAAATTGCTGCAGTCGTTCACCGAGATGCGGTTGGGCATCGAGCCCACCGCGGCGGCCCTGGCCGCGCGTCGCGCCGACGCCAAGGCCATCGAGGGCATCGAGCGCGGCCTGCAACGGATGATCGCGGCCGAACGCGGCGAGGACGATCATCTGACCTCCGATGTGGCCTTCCACGTCGCCATCCTCGATGCCACCGGCAACCCGTTCTACGTGCAACTGCACGAACTGGTGAACACCGCGCTGCGCATCTCGATCCAGCTGACCAATCGCATCAAGGGCCATACCGCGAGCATTCCCGCGCACCGGCGCGTGCTCGATGCGATCAAGGCCGGCGATGCGGTGGCCGCGCACGCGACGATGTCGAGCATCATCAACGACGTGCTGGTGTTGATCGCCGATGCGCAGGCGCGCGAAGCCGACCAGGGCAAGCCGCGCAAGCGGGTGGCCAAGACGCCGGTCCGATCCGGCAAGTGAGCTAGCCGCGATGCGCGGCGCGGCGGTAAGGCGCGCGGCCTCGTCTCGGTTCGGTCGAGCCGTTATCGCGGCGAATTCCGGCCTGGCCGGTCGATAGCGACGACGCGCCGGGAGCGCGGCCGAATCGGCGAAACCCACGCTATCGATCGTCCGGCATGAGGCATGTTCCGAGCCTTTTCAAGGGCGGGCGGCAACGCCATGCGCAGGTGACAGCGATCACGGTAATCGGCATAGTGACCGCGCGAGCTGGGAGCGCTCGCACGGTGAGCCGGCCGCGTCATGGGCCGGCGCAGAGTGGCTTACGTCAGCCGATTACTTTCGACAAGGAAAGCAAAAATGAACCGTGCCATCTCCCATAAGCCCACCGCGGCTTTTGTCGGCGCTTCGTGGACCGCGCTCATGCTGGGCGCGCTGGCCTATCTGGTCGGCCTGTGGAACACGCAGATGCTGCTCAACGAGAAAGGGTATTACCTGACCTTGCTGCTGTACGGCCTGTTCGCGGCCGTGTCGGTGCAGAAGGCGGTGCGCGACCGGATGGAAGGCATCCCGGTCACCAATATCTACTACGGTCTGGCCTGGACCTCGGTGATGAGCGCACTGGTGCTGCTGTGCATCGGCCTGTGGAACGCCGGCATCAGCCTGAGCGAGAAAGGCTTCTACGGCATGGCCTATGCGTTGAGCCTGTTCGCGGCGATCGCGGTGCAGAAGAACACCCGCGACAGCGGCACGGCCGACGAGTACGAGTAAGTCGCGGCGGCTGGCCTGCGCCGCGATCCGCGGCGGATCGCGGTGTCGCCGCGGCCGACGCCTGTCAGGCGCGTGCTTGGCAAACAGTCACGCGGCCGCCGTCGGCGCGCCGCGCGATTGCGCGTCCAGTTCCGCCGGCCATTGCGGCCTGGGCGCCAGGCGCACGGCGAGGTAGCGCATCAGGCCAAGCGGCAGCAACAGCCAGAACATCGGCAGCATCAACGCAAGGCTGGCGATCCATTCGAGCACATGCATCTGCTGGCGATAAGCGGCACCTTCCGCGCTCGGATCGAGGAACGGCATGAAGAAGAACGCGCTGCGGCGGAAATTGACGTCGTCCAGCCGCGGCGTCTGCGGCGGCAGGTTGTCTGGGCCGTGCTCCATGTAGGCGCGGCAGTAATCCCACATGCGCCGCATATCGGCTTCGTCGATGCTCTGACCGCCGAGTTGAATGCGGTCGACGACCTCCAGCGTGCCCGGCTTGCAGTGGCTCAGAAACAACGCGTAACGCACGCTGTTTCCGGCCTGGCGGGTGATTTCGGCGTGGGTGTCGGCCCAGTCGAAAACCTTGATGGTTTGCGGCCAGCGCACGAAGGGATTGGCCTTCCAGGCGAATTCGTAAATGTAGATCTTGCCGCGGGCGCGATTGAAGCGCACCGGCGTGTCGGAAGGCACCGTGGTGTCCAGGCGAACGCAAAACACCGCGAGTGCGACCACGCCGAGGGAGGCGATCGACAGCGCGATGTCCCACACGGTCCAGTCGCGCCACGAGCCCGGAAACAGGCCGTAGGCAAAAATACACAGCGCGAAGCAGCCGCCGAAAATCCCCAGGCCCCTGATCAGGACCTCGGTGCGCGACAGCTCCAGATAGTTGGCGTCGATATGGCGGAGATTGCCGTTGGCCGAAAGCCCGTCGCGCGGCGGTGCGTCGCCGCGCGGCTGATCCTCGTACCAATACTCCACCGGCGGCAACAGCCGTCCCTGCGTTCGCTCCATGGCCGATCGATCCTTGTCCACACCGAATGGCGTGCAGTATTCGGCTCGGTCGCGATCGCCGCAAGGCGAATGGAGCGGGGCGGTTACTACTTCTGACAATCCAACGACGTGGTCGCGTCGAGACGCGCGAACGGTTGGAACGCGGGCAGACTGGCGGCGAGGGCCTGTTGCGTGGTGTGCAACTCGGCGACGTGCATGCACATGGCCTGGGCTTTCTTCTCCAGCTCCGCGGTCTGCGCGTCGACGTCCTTGCCGACCTGATCGGGATCGCCGCCCTTGAACGCGGCTTCGATCGCGCCACTGACGGCCTTGCCGGCCAGTTGCGCGCCGGCCTTGCCCATCGCCGCGCCTTCCAGGCCGATCGCCGTGGCGTGGGTGTAGTAGCTCTTGCTCAGCGCCTGTTGCGGGGCGGTCAGGGCGATCGCGCGACCGTCGATGCTGAGCGCGCCGTCGGCGGCGATCCGCGCCACCGCATCGCCGTTGCGCAATTGCACCTGCTGGTCGTCGATCTTGAGAAAGCCCAGCGGCGAGCCTTGCACGTCGGCCGGCGCGGTCGGCGCCGGCGAACAACCGGCGGCGGACGCCACCGCGAGCGCTACGGCGAGCAGGCCCGGCAACAGCGGCGACATCGAAGCGTTCATGGCCTTCATGGCGGAATCCCGAGAGGTGGTGCGGAGGAAGAAAGCGCGCGGCACGACACCGCGCGCGAAATCACTTGTTTACGTCTTCACTTGTCCACGTCGACGCGGCCGCTGACGCCGCGGTGATCGACCGAGCCGCTGCCGACCTTGCGCACGGTCAGATCGCCGCGCACGTCGTCGACGACCAGGTCGCCCGAGCCCAGGCGGTCGAGCTCGACCGAGCCGCCGACCTGGCTCAGTTCGACATCGCCCGAACCGATCGAACCGAGCTTGGCGCCGCCGCCGATGTGCTTGGCCTTGAGATCGCCCGAACCGACCGAGATCACCTGCAGCGAGCCGATGCGTTCGAGATCGACATCGCCCGAGCCGATGTCGGCGGTGGTCACGCCACGCACGTTGCGCGCTTCGACATCGCCCGAGCCCAGGTCGATGCTCAGCCCGGCCACGTTGTCGATCCGGGCGTCGCCGGAACCGAGCTTGAGCTGGACGCGCATGCTGTCGGGCAGGCTGGCCTGCAGCTTCATGTAGCGGTAGCCGTTGAAGCCGAAGTTGATGCCGTAGCGATGTTCGGCGCGGACCACCAGCTTGTCGCCGACGCGCTGCTGGATCAGAGTCATGCCGTCCAGGTCGGAGGCGTCCGAGGCGCAGGCGCGGCCAGTGACCGCGGCGCGGGCGCCGGGCGCGCCGGTGACGACCAGATCGTCGGAGCCGATCTCGAACACCACCGCTTTGACCCCGGCCAGGTCCAGTTGCAGATTGCGCGGCTGCGAATGTTCGCAGCGTTCGCCGGCCTGGGCGGCGAGCGGCAGTACCGCCGCGGCGGCGAGCAGCAGGGTGGCCGGCAGAAGAAGGGCGTGTCGCATCGTGTGCTCCGAATGAAAGGGTCGAGGTCTTGATGCGCGCGAAGCGGTGATGGTTGCAATCGATCTCCCGCCCGCCGCCGTGATCGCAGCGACGGGCGGGGACATCGGATCAGCCTTCGTCGCGCCAGCGGCGCAGGCGGATCGCGCCGTAGACCATCGCCGCGCCGATCGCCGCGCCGACCCACAAGTCGATGGTGGTCAGGGCATGCAGGTTGGTGGTGAAGTCGATCGACGACTGGGTCAGTGCCTGCGGCCCGTCGACGGCGGCGCGCTGGGCGTCGTTGGCGATCTGCGGGCTCAGCATCCAGCTGCCGGGAACCACGCTCAACAAGCCGCGGTAACCGATGATGTAGGCCAGACGCAGCGCCGGGAAACCGGTGTCGGGGGTGACGATCGCCAGGAACACGTTGACCAGGCCGATGAACACGCACGCCAGCAGCGGAATCACCACCGCCCAGATGAACGGCACGCTGCGCGCCCAGGCCGAGCACAGCATCAGCCAGCCGACGGTCGGCAGCGCCCACAGTGCGTACACCGGCAGCGACAGCAGGACTTGCGCGACCACTCGCAGCGGATGCGCCTGCACGAAGATCGCCGACGCGCCGTCGACGCCGTTGAGCACGGCGGTCAACCAGGCCAGGACCCACAACACCAGTCCGACCAGCAGACCGATCGCCGCGGCCAGCGCCGGCGCCAGCACCAGCGCCCACAACAGCTTGGACAGTACCGCCTGGGTGTCGGAGATCGGCAGCGATTTCCAGAACAGAATGCTGCGGTCCTTGCGTTCGTCGTAGATCGAGCCCAGGGCGTAGAAGAACACCACGAACACGAACACCATGAACACCATCGCCAGGCCGCCGCTCAGGGCGAGATCGCCGATCTGGCCGGCCGATTCGGCCTTGCTGGAGAAGTCCATATTGACGCCGTGCGCTTCGCCCTTGCCGAGGTAGTAGTGGAACGCCGCGGACAGGCCGATCGCGGTGATGACCGCGAGCACGATCGCGATCGCGCCGGCAATCAGCGGGCCCCATACGAAGCCGCCGCGATGCTCCCAGTATTCGCGCTTGAGCAACATCTTGAAGGTCTGCATCGGCGTGATCGTGGTCATCGCACGCGCGGCGGGAGGGGCCTGGAGGTCGTCGTGGGTGGCATTCATGCGTAGGTCCCCTTCATGGTGGCGACGAACAGGTCGGCCAGGCCCGGCGTGCGGGTTTCGCCCAGTCCGTTGAGCTGCGCGGCCGGCACGCCGTCGAACAGCATCACGGTCTTGCCGAAGGGCAGGGCGCGTTCGTCGAGCGGGCCGAGAATCTTGGCGTGGTCGGCCTTGTCGCGGTCGACCAGCACTTCGACGAAACGGTCGCTGAGGTGTTCCATCGGGCAGTCGAGCACGATCTTGCCGTCGCGGATGAACATCACGTCGGTGAGGATGTGTTCGATCTCCTCGACCTGGTGGGTGGTGATGATGATGGTCTTGTTCTCGTCGAAGTAGTCTTCCAGCAGGCGCTGGTAGAACTGCTTGCGGTACAGGATGTCCAGGCCGAGGGTGGGTTCGTCGAGCACCAGCAGGCGCGCGTCGATCGCCATCACCAGCGCCAGGTGCAGTTGCACGATCATGCCCTTGGACATTTCGCGAACGCGCAGGTCCGGCTTGAGCTGGGTGCCGTGCAGGAAGCGCTCGCATTTGGCGCGGTCGAAGCGCGGATGCACGCCGGCGACGAAGTCGATCGCCTCGCGTACCCGCAGCCAGCGCGGCAGCACCGCGACGTCGGCGATGAAGCACACGTCGCGCATCAGTTCGTCGCGCTGGGTGCGCGGGTCGCGGCCGAGCACCGACAGTTCGCCGTCGAACGCGATCAGTCCCAGCACCGCCTTGAGCGCGGTGGTCTTGCCGGCGCCGTTGGGGCCGATCAGGCCGACGATGCGGCCGGCCGGGATGTCGAAGCTGGTGTCGTCGAGCGCGAGCTTGTTGCGATAGACCTTGCGCAGGCCGCGCGCGGTGATGATGTGGCCCGGATCGATGTGGATGGCATTGGTCATGGTGCGTCCGCCTTGTCGTTGCCGTTGCTGACGCCGCTGCCGAGCAGTTCCTCGGTGCGCAGGCCCAATCGGGCGATGCGCTCCAGGACCAGCGGCCATTCCTCTTGCAGGAAGCGTTCGCGCTCGTTCATGAGCAATTTCCTGGAAGCTTCTTCGGTCACGTACATGCCCAGTCCTCGGCGTTTTTCGACCAACGCCTCGTCGGCCAACTCCTGGTAGGCGCGCGAGACAGTGATGGGATTGAGTTGATATTCCGCGGCGACCTGCCTCACCGAGGGCAGGGCATCGCCGGGCTTGAGCACGCCGTCGAGCATCATCGCGACGACGCGTTCCTTGAGCTGGCGATAGATCGGAGCGCCGTCGCTCCATTGGATTGCGGTCATGGGTTCAGCCCCGCGACAAGAAGGAGAAATAAGGCATCACGAGATTCCGTCGGTTGTGACGCGCGGCGGTCCCGGCCTTGCGCTTGGTTTCGTTGCTTGCCGACTCCGCGGCAGGTGGGGTTTGCAGGGAGTTGGCCACCGCGCCCAGGTCGGCGACTTCGCTGGCCAGACCGCCGGCGAAGGCGGCGATCCCGACCGCGGTGGTGCTGCTTTCGAGCTGCTGGGCGCGCGCCTCGATCCGGCGGGCGACCTGGGCGACGTCGCTGGAGCGCGCCTTGGCGCGTTCGACGAAGGCGCGATCGAAGCCGATCTGGGCCTTGACCACGCCCAGGTCGAGTTCCAGCGGGCGGGTGGCCGGGGCGTCGGCGGCGAGCACCGCCATGCCGGCCGGGGAGCCCAGCGCCGGATTCGGCACCGGCATCATCACCACCAGGCCCAGCACCAGGGCGCCGCCGGCGGCCATCAGAGCGGATATCGAGTTATGGAGCTTGCGGTTCATCTTGAACGTCCTGCTCGTTAGTGGGCCGGTGTTGTATGCAACTATAACACCAACTCACGGCATGTCAATCGCTCTTGACCCAACTGAAGTCATACTTGGCGCCCGCCGTCCCCAATCGCCCCTGCGAGCCCGCCCCGATGACCTTCCCGTCGCTTTCCCTTCCGCGCCCGGCCCGTATCGCCGGCCTTTCCGTCCTGGTGTGCCTGGTCCTTGCCGCCGGCAGCGCCGCCGCGGCCGGTGGCGGCCTGCTCGATCGCAGCTTCCGTCCGCTGGCCGGCAAGGTGCCGGTCGATCTGAACAAGGCCTACGGCGGCGACGTGGTGCTGGTGGTCAACACCGCCAGCAAATGCGGTTTCACCCCGCAGTTCGAGGCCCTGGAAGGCCTGCAGTCCAAGTACAAGGCGAAGGGTTTCGCCGTGCTCGGCTTCCCGTCCGGCGATTTCCGCGCGCAGGAATTCGAGGACGAAAAACAGATCCAGGAGTTCTGCACCCTGACTTACGGGGTCAAGTTCCCGATGTTCGAGAAGGTGCACGTGATCGGCGATCAGGCCACGCCGCTGTACAAGGACTTGGCCAAGGCCGCCGGCGAGGCGCCGAAGTGGAATTTCCACAAGTATCTGATCGGCCGCGACGGCAAGTTGATCGCGAGCTACGGCAGCAAGGTCACTCCGGACGATCCCAGCATCGTCGCGGCGATCGAGCGCGCGCTCGCCGCGCCGCGCGCGAAGGGTGGGGCGGCTTCGGCGTCGACCTCGGCGGCGGCGAAGAAATCGCCCTGAGCATCGCGGATTGCCGCTCGCGCGTCATCGCAAGCGCACACAGCCGAGCGAATCTGCGCACGCGGTCGGGTTTTCGCGCGGCCCGCGCCTTTCGTCGCCAGGAACTTAGCGGCTTGTCCGCCGTCACACTGGAACATTGCCGGCATAGCGCCGGCCCGCGACAATGTCGGGCTGGCGCCCGGTCGCGGCGTATCGATCCATCGCTCCGGGTTCGCCCCTGGAACATTCAGAGATTTGCAACTTAAGGAGCTCTACCCCGATGAAGGCTTTCGTGCGCGGCGCAGCCGTGTTGATCACTACTGCAGCGCTCGTGAGCGGCGCCGCCTCTGCCCAGGACAAGTCCGTGCTCGCCAACGACCGTGAAAAAATCAGCTACGCCATCGGCCTGGACGTGGCCTCCTCGCTCAAGCCGGTCGGTCCGGACCTGGACACCGCCGCGTTCGAACGCGCGGTCAAGAACGTCTTCGACGGCGGCAAGCCGCTGATCACCCAGGACGAAGCGCGCACCGTCGACACCGCCCTGCGCGCGCGCATCGCCGCGCGCGACGGCAAGCCGGCCGCGGGCGCCGCGCCGGGTTCGCAGCCGCCGGCGGTGGACAAGGGCAAGGTCGGCCTGCTGATCGGCACCTTCATGGTCGGCCCGGCCCTGCAGCAGATCAAATCCGAAATCGAAGTGCCGGTGCTGGTGCAGGCCGTGCGCACCTCGCTGAGCGGCGGCAAGCCGCTGCTAGCCGAGGGCGAGGCGCGCACCCTGCTGACCAATTTCAGCGAGCGCATGCAGGCCAAGGCCAAGACCGAGGCCGCCGCCGCCGGCGAAAAGAACCTCAAGGACGGCAAGGCGTTCCTGGAAGAGAACAAGAAGGTCAAGGGCGTGTTCGTGACCGGCTCGGGCCTGCAGTACATGATCCTGCGCCAGGGCTCGGGCGAGCGTCCCAAGCCGACCGACAAGGTCAGCGTGAACTACAAGGGCACCTTGCTCGACGGCAAGACCTTCGACAGCTCCTACGATCGCGGCCAGCCGGCCGAATTCCCGGTCAACGGCGTGATCCAGGGCTGGCAGGAAGGCCTGGCGATGATGCCGGTCGGCAGCAAGTTCAAGTTCTGGATTCCGGCCGAACTGGCCTACGGCCCGAACGGCGCGCCGCCGAGCATCGGTCCGAACGCGACTTTGACCTTCGAAGTCGAGTTGCTCGACATCCTGTAATCCCCCCGCTGCGCGGGTCGCGGCCGGGAGCGGCGGCGGACGCGCGCAGACGCGTAGCGTTCAGTTGCCGGCCGGCAACGTGTGCAGCCGGCGCGGTTTCCCACCTTCCGGATATTCAGTCTTTCAGGAGTGCAGTTTGATGAAGCCTTTCATGCGTAACACCGCCCTCGCGTTCGCGGTCGCCTCGATGGCGCTGTTCGCGTCGGGTTGCGACAAGGCCGGCAAGCCGGCCGGCGACAAGGCGGCCGAAGCCAAGCCCGGCGAAAAATCCGCCGACGGCAAGAGCGAGGTCAAGGTGCTCGGCGGCATGAAGACCGAGAAGGAACAGGACAGCTACCTGATCG
This sequence comes from Lysobacter sp. Soil_N_51, assembly GCF_057655755.1. Lineage (NCBI taxonomy): Bacteria > Pseudomonadati > Pseudomonadota > Gammaproteobacteria > Lysobacterales > Lysobacteraceae > Lysobacter > Lysobacter sp. Soil_N_51. Next base: position 177,983 of record NZ_JBDGLR010000004.1, read on the forward strand.
GCATGGACATGGGCCGTTCGCTGGAACTGCTCAAGGACGATCTGGACCTGGCCGTGCTGCAGAAGGCCATGCAGGCCAACATCAAGGGCGACAAGGCCCTGTTGACCGACGAGGAAGCCCAGCAGATCCGTCAGCGCCTGCAGGAAAAAGTCCGCACCAAGCAGATGGAAAAGATGGTCGCGCTGGCCAAGACCAACCTGGCCGACGGTGAGAAGTTCCTCGCCACCAACGGCAAGAAGCCGGGCGTGGTGACCACCGCGTCGGGCCTGCAGTACCAGATCCTCACCGAGGGCAAGGGCGTCAAGCCGAAGGTCAGCGACACCGTGCGCGTGCACTACAAGGGCACCTTGCTCGACGGCAAGACCTTCGACAGCTCCTACGATCGCAACGAACCGGCGGTGTTCCCGCTCGGCGCGGTGGTCCCGGGCTGGCAGGAAGGCATCGCGCTGATGCCGGTCGGCAGCAAGTTCAAGCTGTGGATCCCGAGCAAGCTCGGTTACGGCGAGCAGGGCACCCCGGGCGGCCCGATCGGTCCGAACGCGACCTTGGTGTTCGACGTGGAACTGCTCGACATCGTCAAGGGCGACGCCGGCGGTCCTGGTGGTCCGGCCGGCGCGGAATCGGCCGCGATGGGCGACGGCCACAAGCATTGACGCAATGAAGCGGGACTAAAACGACAGGACCGATGGGAATGGGGAGTGGACGGTTCACGCGCTCGCGCGCGGGACCGTTCCATTCCCTGTTCCCTGTTTTGTTCCAGCCGTCGATTCCCGCTGTTCGCTTCACCTAGAACGAGAACCAACGCATGCGCGTCACCATCTTCGGCACCGGTTATGTCGGCCTCGTCACCGGGACCTGCCTGGCCGATGTCGGCCACGACGTGGTCTGCGTCGATATCGACGCGGCCAAGGTCGAGGGCCTCACGCGCGGCGTGATTCCGATCTACGAGCCCGGCCTGGAGCCGATGGTCAAGGCCAACCACGCCGCCGGCCGTCTGCACTTCACCACCGATGCGGCCGCCGCGATCGGCCACGCCGACCTGATCTTCATCGCGGTCGGCACGCCGCCCGACGAAAGCGGCAGCGCCGATCTCAAGTACGTGCTGTCGGTGGCCTCGACCATTGGCCGGCATATCGAACGCCCGGTGGTGGTCGTGAACAAGTCGACCGTACCGGTCGGCACCGCCGACAAGGTCGAGGCGACCATCGCCCGCGAACTGGCGTCGCGCGGCGTCGATGTCGCCTTCGATGTCGCCTCCAACCCCGAATTCCTCAAGGAAGGCGATGCGGTCGCCGACTGCATGCGGCCGGACCGCATCGTGATCGGCGCGGCCAATCCGCTCGCGGTGGAAAAGCTCAAGCGCCTGTACGCGCCGTTCAACCGCAATCACGAGCGCATCGTGGTCATGGACCTGCGCTCGGCCGAACTGACCAAGTACGCCGCCAACGCGATGCTGGCGACCAAGATCAGTTTCATGAACGAGATCGCCAACATCGCCGAGAAAGTCGGCGCCGATATCGAAATGGTCCGCCAGGGCATCGGCTCGGACCCGCGCATCGGCTGGCACTTCATCTACCCCGGCGCCGGTTACGGCGGCTCGTGTTTCCCCAAGGACGTACAGGCGCTGTCGCGCACCGCGCAGCAGCATGGCTACGACGCGCATCTGCTCGACGCGGTGGAAACCGTCAACGACAACCAGAAGGGCCACCTGTTCGAACTGATCCAGCGTCATTACGACGGCGCGCCGATCGCGGGCAAGACCTTCGCGGTGTGGGGGCTGGCGTTCAAGCCCAACACCGACGACATGCGCGAAGCCTCCAGTCGTACCTTGCTGGCCCAGCTGTGGCAGGCCGGCGCGCGCGTGCGCGCTTACGATCCGGAGGCCAACGAGGAAGCGCATCGCATCTTCGGCGAGCGCGAGGATCTGGTCCTGTGCGACTCGGCCCGCGCCGCGCTCGCCGACGCCGACGCGCTGGTGGTGGTGACCGAGTGGAAGCAGTTCCGCAGCCCGGATTTCGTCCGCGTCCGCCAGGCTCTGGCCGATGGCGTGATCTTCGACGGACGCAACCTGTACCATCCCGACGAAGTCGAAGCGGCGGACCTGGCCTATTACGGCATCGGCCGCGGCCGCTCGATCCTGATCGACGGCGCATGAGCCGTCTTCGCCGCCGATGGATGCAATGCCTGTGAGCTTCGAACTTGAACAGCGTCTGGTCGACCTGGAAACGCGCATCGCGTTCCAGGAACATGCGCTGGGCGAACTGAGCGATGCGCTCGCCGCCGCGCGCAGCGAGGAAGCACGCAACACCTTGCTGCTGTTCCGCGCGCTGGAAGAGATCAAACACCTGCGCGCCGCGATGGCCGCCAGCCCGTTGACCGGCGATGTCGGCAGCGAACCACCCCCGCCGCACTATTGAACACCGAGCAATGAGCGACACACTTCGCGATCAACTGTTGGGCCTGGGCTTCAAGCCCGCGCCCAAGCCCGAGCGCAGCGAGCGCAAGGGCGACGACCGCCGTGGCGGCGGCCCTGACCGGCCCGACGCCGCGCGCGGCAACACCAAACCCGGCGCCTCGCGCGCCGACGGCCGACGCGCCGACGGAAAACCGGGCCCGCGCCACGACGGCGCGCGCAAGCCCGGCGAGCAGCGTTCCGGCAAACCGCCGGGCGCGCGGCCCGACGGCGCTCGCGGCGATCAGGCGCGACCGGCGTCCAAGCCCGGCGAAGGCCGCAGGCCCGATCAGCGCGGCCCGCGTCCGGGCGCGCCGGGCAAGCCGCGCACGCGCGAGGACATCGACCTGGCCAAGGCGTACGCGATCCGCGCCCAGCGCGAGAAAGACGAACGCATCGCCGCCGAGCAGGCCAAGCAGGAAGAGGCGCGGCTGCGCCGCGAAGCGCGAGCCAAGCTCACCGAGCTGGTCAAGGGCCAGGGCCTGAACCAGGCCGACGCCGAAATCGCCCGGCATTTCCCGTATGGCGGCAAGATCAAGCGGGTCTACGTCAATGCCGAACAGCTCAAGCAGCTCAACGCCGGCGAACTGGGCGTGCTGCAGCTGGAAGGCCGCTACGTGCTGGTGACGGCGGCCTTGCTGGCGCAGGCGGAGGAGATTTTCCCGCAGGCGGTGGCGTTGAAGGTCGACCCGAATGCGCCGGCGGAGGACGATCCTTACGCCGATCCGCAGTATCAGGTGCCGGACGATCTGGTCTGGTGAGTGGGGAAGGGTGAGGTTGTTGTTGTGATTGCGAAAGCAACAGCAACAGCAACAGCAACAGCAAATCCCCCGCGCTGAGGTTCGACCCGATAAGGGGGGTGCGCTTAGCGCCGCCCCCTTTTTCAAAGTGGGCACCGGATAGGCGCGATCTTGCCAACTTTCAGAAGCTTGAAAGCTCGGAACCGAAGCCGAAGGTCAAAAGACAAAGCGACAAGCCGAGAGCAAGAGTTGAAAGCTAAGAGCTAAAAGTTGGAAGCCACGCTGCCTTCGATACTCCAACGCTTACAAACGAAGCCGCTGCAACCCATTGCCCACTTTGTGAGGGGGCACGCGCCTTGCGTCTTTGAACGAAGCCGATGCACCAACGGCGCGGGGGATTTGCTCCACCCCGCGAACCAGCACGAAACCTAAGCGCCAACCGCCCGCGACCGCGACGTAACCGCAGCCGTCGCCGCCGCATCGTCCTGCGCCGACCCGATCCGATCGATCATCGCCGCGACCGCCTGTGCGGTCTCCAGCGGCCGCTCCATCGGAAACAAATGGCTGCCCTCGATCCAGGCCCAGCGCGAACCGACCAGACGCCGGGTCGCGGCGGTGCCGGCATTACGCAGTTCGCGCGAATGCGTACCGGCGAGGAAACCGACCGGAACCCGCAGCTTTGGCGTCAGCCCGCTCAACGAGGTGGTCGGCAAGCTACGGTAAATCTGGTATTCGATCTCGCGCTCGAACGCGAGCTCGCGCGCGCCATCGTCGGCGCGGCGGGTGCCGTGCTCGACGTAGGCATCGAGCACGCGCGCATCCCAACGCGCGAACGCCGGCTTGGCCAGGAAGTGGCTGCGCACCGCGTCGGTGTCGGGCCAGTGCTTGCGCCGCTGCAAGGTCGCGCGCGTGGGCATCACCAGATTGTCCAGGCCGGTGCGGCGGCCCAGCGAAACCAGGCGCGCGCGCCAACCGGCGATCAGCGGCGAATCGAGCATGACCACGCCGGCCAGGCGCGAGCCCAGCGCCGAGCCCGACAGCCGATGCGCGGCCAGCAGGCTCAGGTACCCGCCCAGCGAATGCCCGACCAGCCAGATCCGCCGCGCATCGCCGCTGGCCGCTTCGACCCGCGCCGCCAGTTCCTCGACCAGATGCGGCCAGTCGAGGCTGACCGGGTAGCGCGGGTCGTGGCCGATGCGCGCCGGCCGTTCGATCCGGAACCGCGACGCGAGCGCGTCCAGCATCACCCCGTACACGGGCGCCGGAAAGCCGTTGGCGTGGGAGAACAGCAGCAGATCGTGCATGCGGGCGAGGGGCCGCAACGGGCCGCTGGCGATGAGATGGCTGAACCATACCATTGCGTACAGTTGTGCGGTAGCTGGTAGCTGGTAGCTGGTAGCCGTCCGCGGCGACTGATTTGCCATTACGCGAGTTGGATGGGCCGCTACCGTGTCAATGCGTGCCGTTATGCCGGTGGCCGTGAGTGACGCCGCGATCGGTCAGCCCGCGGTCGCAGCTTACGCAGCTCCTACAGTCGGACTTCGGGGCCCCCTGTAGGAGCGGCGCAAGCCGCGACCGTGAACCTCGCACTACGACGCGAGCCCATCGGGCCCGCGTCGCGCTCACATCATCAAAACCTTCAAGCCGCCTCGCGATACCGCGGTGCCGGCTGCGACTGGCCGAAGTGCGGAAGCAGCGCCTGCCGCGAGCGCTCCAGCGTGTCCCACAAGGCCGCCTCGTGCAGCGGCGGAATCGTCACCGTCTCGCGCCGGTCGTAACCGGACAGGGCGGCGTCGACCAGATCGTCGACTTCCATGAGCCCGGGAATCTGTTCCACGTCGCGGCCCGAACGCTCCCAGATTTCGGTGCGCGTGGCCGCCGGCAACACCGCCTGCACGTACACGCCCTGGGGCCCGAGTTCGACCAGCAGCGACTGGCTTAGGTACTGCATGAAGGCCTTGGTCGCGCCGTACACGCTCATGCCGAATTCCGGCGCGAGCCCGACCACGGACGCGAGGTTCACGATCGAGCCCTGGCCGGCGGCGGCCAGTCGCGGCGCGATCGCCGCCGCCAACCGCGCCGGCGCGGTGACATTGAGCGCGATCAGTTGCGCGACCTGCTCGGGCGACTGCGCCAGGAAGTTGCCGGGCAGGGTGGCACCGGCGTTGTTGACCAGCACGCCGATGCGCGGGTCGTCACGCAGCACCGCCTCGACCCGCGTCAGCTGGACCGGGTCGGCGAGGTCGGCCTGCAGCACCTCGACCTGGACGCCGTAATCGGCGCGCAGACGCTCGGCGAGGGCGTCCAGGCGGGTCAGGTCGCGCGCCACCAGGACCAGATCGTGGCCGCGGCGGGCGAAGCGGTCGGCGTAAACGGCGCCGATGCCGCTGGAAGCGCCGGTAATGAGGACGGAAGGAAGCGGGGTAGTCACGGTGAACCTCGTTCGATGTGGGGTGGGTTTATTACTGATGATCATCATGTTTAAGTTATCATGATGATCGTCATGTAAGATGTCAAGGACGATCAGACGCCGCTCGTCGGGTCGTTGAATCGGCCGCAATCAGCAGGAGAACCGGATGAAAGTCAGCCGCGAACAGGTAGGTGAAAACCGCCGCAGGATCCTCGACGAGGCCGGCCGGCTGTTCCGTGCGCGCGGGTTCGAGGCGGTCACGGTGGCCGAGGTGATGAAGGCCGCCGGCCTGACCCATGGCGCGTTCTACGGCCACTTCCAGTCCAAGGACGATCTGATCGCGCAGACCCTGGGCCATGTGTTGAGCCAGGCCCAGGTCGGCGACGAACTGCAGCCGTTCGTGGATTTCTATCTGTCGCCGCATCACTGCGGCGACCTTGCCGGCGGGTGCCCGACCGCCGCGCTCGGCGCCGACACGATCCGCCAGTCGCCGCAGGCGCGTCATGCGATGACCGAGGGATTGCGCCAGCATCTGCAGCACATGACCCGTATGGAATCCGCGCCGGATGAAGCCACGCGCAGGCGGCAGGCGATCGGCGCCTGGTCGGCGATGGTCGGCGCGGTGATCCTGGCGCGGCTCAGCGACGACCCGGCGTTGTCCGACGAAGTGCTGGCGCAGACGCGGGCGTGGATCGAGGAAAGCACGTCGGCGAGCGCGGGCTAGGCAGCGACCATTCGACGTTCGCCACGTCGTCGGAAAACTGGATGACATGCGGGTCACCGAACGCGCCGCTGATTCGCGCATGGAACCCGCCGCCATCGCCGCGGATGAGATTGGTTGTGGCTAAAGTGCGGCCGCGTGCGTAGCAGATTGCTGATCGGGCCGATCAATGCGGCCCGGCGGCGACGCACGCCATAGGGACATCCACTCAGAGAGGGAATTCATGCGCATTCTTACGTTCGCGGGCCTGGCCTTGTCCGGCCTGTTGCTCAGCCACACCGCCCACGCCGCCTGCGACACCGTGTTGTCGCCGCAGGTGCGTTCGATCGACGCCGCCGGCAATTACTGCCTGGCCGCCAACCGCAGCGCGCCGATTGAAGTGCACGCCGACAACGTCGAACTCGACTGCCGTGGCCGCACGCTGTCGCGCGCGCCCGATACGCCCGGGTTCGGCACCGGCGTGCTGCTGCGCGGCGACAACCTCACCCTGCGCAACTGCCGCTTCGAGGGCTGGCAGTTCAGCGTGCTCGCCGAACAGTTTCTCAACGTGCAGATCCTCAACAACACCTTCATCCCCGAGGGCCCGGCGATCACCGCGTACGGCAGCGACCGGCCCGAAGGCGACGGTCTGCGCGTGGTCGGCAACCGGGTGCTGTTCTACGGCTCGCAAAACGGCGCCGAGCAGGCGATCGGCATCTGGCATTCGCCGCGCGCGGTGCTGACCAATAACGTGGTCGCCGGTTTCATGGGCCATGCCGCGCTGCGACTGGACCGCTCGCCGGATGCGCAGCTGACCGGCAATCAGTTGCTCGACTTGAACGAAGGCGGATCGGTCGGCGTGGATTTTATTTTCTCGCCGCGCGCGCGCCTGGCCCATAACACCGTGATGCTGCGTCGCGGGGTCAACGCCCACGGCCTGAGCGGCGCGAGCGAGGCGACCTGCATCGAGAACATCCTGATCAATGCCGTGCATTCGGGCCTGGAAGGCTGTGTGGTGAAGCGTTACAACGTCGAGCAGATCAATAACGGGGATTGATTTTTTGCGGCGATAGTCATCGATAACGTGCCGGCATGCATCTCAAAGACGCCGCCTTCAAAACAGCGGGGCGGCGTCGTTTGCGGTGAAGGTGCAGGCGACAGAGTCAGACGGGATCGGCGCTTCGTCGCGATGAGTGAGATGCAATGTCGATACAATCGTCGGCGCAGCACAGCGAGGCGACTGATCACCTCGCGCACTGCGCTCATCCGTCACACCCTTCAAGGAAAAGGAACTTCATGCGACTGCTCCCGATTGCCGGCCTGGCACTGACCGGCCTGATGCTCAGCACCTCCGCGTTCGCCTGCGACACCATCGTTTCGTCGCAGCAAATATCGATCCATGGCCCGGGCAAGTATTGCCTCAGCGCCAATCGCAGTCTTCCGATCGAAATCAGCGGACCGGACATCGAACTCGATTGCCGTACCCGCTCCATCATCAATCCCAGTTCCAACGGCGGCGGCCCGACCGGCATCCGGATCAACTCCGGCGACAAGGTCATCGTGCGCAATTGCCGAGTCGACGGTTTCCCGATCGGCATCGACATGAACGTGCATTCCAATGCGCAGTTGCTCAACAACACCGTGGTACGTGCGCAAGATGTCGCGATCATGGTCCACGGCAACAACAACGATCCGTTCGCCGAACCGACCCGCATCGTCGGCAACCGGGTGATCGGCTACCCGACCGCCAACGATCCCTCGTCCAGCTGGGCCCCGGCGCTGCGCGTGGTCGGCCTGGGTCGCGCGGTGATCAGCAACAACGTCGTCGCCGGCCACAGCGGGCCGGTCGGCCTGGAACTGGTGGGCTCGCCCGACGTGCAGATCACCAACAACCAGTTCCTGGATCCGGCCGGGGTCGATCGCATGATCCGCCTGGAACAGTCGCCGCGCGCGCGCGTGGTCCACAACACCATCATGTCGCGTCAGCAGAACGTGATGTTCGGTCTCAGCGGCGCGAGCGGGGCGACCTGCGTGGAGAACGTGTTCATCAACACGATGCACTCGGGTTTTTCCGAATGCGCGGTCACCCGTTACAACGTCGAACAGCCGTTGCCGCCGGCTCCGTAAGCCGGTCGCAGGGAAGTTGTCTGATGTGTTGACGCTCCGCCGGCCATCGCGCCGGCGGAGTTTCATGACGGGTCGGGATGTGCGGCCCGGCGTGTGCGTCGTCGTCGGTCGGTGTCGGTCACCGCGCGCCTAAGCCGCGGCGACGATCGATTCGCCAACGCGTCTTCAATCGCCGCCGAGCGACGCCGGCAACATGGCGCGCGCGCTGTGCGCCAGCTCGCGCACCGTCGACACGCCCAGGTCGCGGATGATGCGGTGGGTGCGATGCGGCAACGGCGATTCGTCGATGTCGTGCGGGGCGATGTTCTTGCCCGGCACGCCGGGCAGGAACTCGATGCCGGCCGCGGCATAGCAATGCTGGACCAGCGCCGAGCAGTACAGCGCGCCTTCCTTGGCCAGCAGGTTGCTGCGCTTGCGCAGGCGGCTGCTGTGCATCGCCATCAAGGTGCCGACCAACTCGCTGATCGAATAACTCGACAGCCCCGACAACAGGTCGAGCCCGGCGATCTGGACCTTGCGGACCTGGTCCTCGTCCAGGCCGAAATCCAGGATCGCGATGTTCGGAAACGCTTCGGCGTCGTAGTAACGCTCGACCCGGTTCTCCTGCACGCCCAGGCGGATCTGCTTGTAGCGCATGTCCAGATCGGACTCGATCACCCACCAGCGTCCGTCGATGCGGCGCTCGCTGAACATGAAGGCGTGCGACCACAGGCTGCGATGGCCGTCGACGGTCAACGGCGACTGCGCCTTGCGAATCAGCTTGTTGATCCAGTCGCGGCCGCCGCACAGGCCGATCCGACCCGGCCCGGCGTGTTTTTCGATGAAGGCGGCGTTGCCGAAAGCGTCGGCCGATTCGGCCTGCTCTTCGACATCGGCGGACAACAGGATTTCGTCGCTCATCCTTGCGTACTCGTTCGGCGCTGCGGGCTGGGGTCGGATCGTAGTCGATACGATCGGCGCATCGGGGCAGGGCCCCGGCGCGCTCACTCGGGATCGTAATCCAGATTCGAGGCCAGCCACCGTTCGGCCTGGATCACGCTGACGCCCTTGCGCCTGGCGTAGTCCTCGACCTGTTCCTTGTTGACCCGGCCGACCACGAAGTATTGGCTGCCCGGATGGCTGAAGTAATAGCCCGAGACCGCCGCGGCCGGGTACATGGCGAAGCTTTCGGTCAACTCCAGGCTGGTGTGGCGGGTGGCGTCGAGCATCTCGAACAGCGTGGTCTTCTCGCTGTGTTCGGGGCAGGCCGGATAGCCCGGAGCGGGGCGGATGCCGCGGTAGCCTTCGTCGATCAGCGCATCGTTGTCGAGGGTTTCGTCGTCGGCGTAGCCCCAGAATTCCTTGCGCACACGCTGATGCAGGCGCTCGGCCAGCGCTTCGGCGAAACGATCGGCCAGGGCCTTGATCATGATCGAGTTGTAGTCGTCGTGATCGGCCTCGAAGCGCGCGACATGCGGCTCGATGCCGATGCCGGCGGTGACCGCGAAACCGCCGATCCAGTCCTGCCGGCCCGACTCCTTCGGCGCGACGAAGTCGGCCAGGCAGAAGTCGGGGCGGTCGGCGGGTTTGTCGGCTTGCTGTCGCAGGAAGTGCAAGGTGCGGGAATGGGGAATGGAGAATCGGGAGTCGGAAATGGCTTCGGCCGCCTGCGCCGACTCCCGATTCTCGATTCCCGATTCCCAGACCACGACATCGTCACCGATTGAATTCGCCGGCCACAAGCCGAACACGGCCTTGGCCCGAATCCACTTCTCCTCGACCAACTGCTTGAGCATCCTGCGCGCATCGCGGTACAGCTCGGTCGCCTGCTTGCCGACGATTTCGTCGCTCAGGATCGCCGGATAGCGGCCGGCCAGTTCCCAGGTGTTGAAGAATGGCGTCCAGTCGATGTACTCGACCAGTTCGTCCAGCGGGTAATCGTCGAACACGTGCAAGCCGGGCTGCTTCGGCGCGGGCGGAACGTAGTCGTTCCAGCCTCCGTCGTAACGCTGGCCACGCGCCTTTTCCAGCGACACCAGCCGCTTGCCGTCGCCGCGGTTCTTGTGGCGTTCGCGGATCTCGGCGTAGTCGGAGGCGTTGGCGGCGACGAACGGCTCGCGCAGGTCGATCGAGATCAGCGACTGGGCCACGCCGACCGCGCGCGAGGCGTCCTTGACCCAGATCGTCGGCGACTTGTAATGCGGGTCGATCTTCAGCGCGGTGTGTGCGCGCGAGGTGGTCGCGCCGCCGATCAGCAGCGGCATGGTGAAGCCCTGGCGTTGCATCTCGCGGGCGACGTGGCTCATTTCCTCCAGCGACGGTGTGATCAGGCCCGACAGGCCGATCAGGTCGGCGTTCTCGGCCTTGGCGCGGTCCAGAATGGTTTGCGCCGGCACCATCACGCCCAGGTCGATCACGTCGAAGTTGTTGCAGGCCAGGACCACGCCGACGATGTTCTTGCCGATGTCGTGCACGTCGCCCTTGACCGTGGCCATGACGATCTTGCCGTTGGACTTGCCGACATCGCCAGTGCGCAGCTTCTCGGCTTCGATGTACGGCAGCAGGTAGGCGACCGCCTTCTTCATCACCCGCGCCGATTTCACCACCTGCGGCAGGAACATCTTGCCGGCGCCGAACAGGTCGCCGACCACGTTCATGCCCGACATCAGCGGGCCTTCGATCACGTCCAGCGGGCGGGTCGATTCGATGCGCGCCGCTTCGGTGTCTTCCTCGATCCACTGATCGATGCCGTAGACCAGCGCATGGCTCAAGCGATCGCGCACCGGCTTGTCGCGCCAGCGCAGATCCTCGACCTTCTTCTCGCCTTTCTTGCCCTTGAAGCGGTCGGCGATGTCCAGCAAGCGCTCGGTGCCGTCGGGGCGGCGATTGAGCACCACGTCCTCGACCCGCTCGCGCAGGTCCGGATCGAGATCGTCGTACAACGGCAAACCGCCGGCGTTGACGATGCCCATGTCCATGCCGGCCTTGATCGCGTGGTACAGGAACACCACGTGGATCGCCTGGCGCACCAGCTCGTTGCCGCGGAACGAGAACGAGACGTTGGATACGCCGCCGGAGATATGGCTGTACGGGAACCGTCGCTTGAGCTCGCGCGTGGCCTCGATGAAATCGACCGCGTAGTTGTTGTGTTCCTCGATGCCGGTGGCGATCGCGAACACGTTCGGGTCGAAGATGATGTCCTCGGGCGGAAAACCGATCTCCTCGGTCAGCAGCTTGTAGGCGCGCGAGCAGATCTCGACCTTGCGGTCGATGCTGTCGGCCTGGCCGACTTCGTCGAAGGCCATGACCACCACGGCCGCGCCGTAGCGCCGCACCAGCCGCGCCTGGCGCAGGAATTCGGCTTCGCCTTCCTTCATCGAGATCGAATTGACGATGCCCTTGCCCTGCAGGCACTTGAGCCCGGCCTCGATCACCGTCCATTTGGAGCTGTCGACCATCACCGGGATGCGCGCGATGTCGGGCTCGGCCGCGATCAGGTTGAGGTAGGTGACCATGGCCAGCTCGGAATCGAGCATGCCCTCGTCCATGTTGACGTCGAGCACCTGCGCGCCGTTTTCGACCTGCTGGCGCGCCACGACGATGGCTTCGTCGTAACGGCCTTCGAGGATCAGCTTCTTGAACTGCGCGCTGCCGGTGACGTTGGTGCGCTCGCCGACGTTGACGAAGTTGCTTTGCGGGGTGATCTGCAGCGGTTCGAGGCCGCTGAGCCGGGTCTGGCGGGGGAGGGTTGCGGTCATTACAGATGGCTTCTTGCGTTATTCGAGGGGGGGCGGAGCCAGGAACGAGTGCAGAGGAGTGAGGAGTGAGTCAGAGCCGCCTTTACTCACTCCTCACTCCTCTGCACTCGTTTCTCGTCTTCAAGCGACCGCTTGAAGATGCAGCGGCTGCCGTGGCGCCACGCCCTCGACCACCGCGGCGATCGCGGCGATATGCGCCGGCGTCGTGCCGCAGCAGCCGCCGACCAGGTTGAGCAGGCCGGCGCGGGCGAATTCGCCGAGCACCGCGGCCATGTCCTCGGGGGTTTCGTCGTAGCCGCCGAACGCGTTCGGCAGGCCGGCGTTGGGGTGGGTGCTGATATAGGCGTCGGCGATCTGCGCCAGCACGTCGATATGCACGCGCAGGTCCTTGGCGCCGAGCGCGCAGTTCAGGCCGATCGCGACCGGCTGGTTGTGGCGCACCGAGTACCAGAACGCCTCGGCGGTCTGGCCCGACAGGGTCCGGCCGGAGGCGTCGGTGATGGTGCCGGAGATCATTACCGGCAGCCGCGCGCCGCGCGCGTCGAAGGCTTCCTCGACCGCGAACAGCGCGGCCTTGGCGTTGAGCGTGTCGAAGATGGTTTCGACCATGATCACGTCCGCGCCGCCGTCGATCAGGCCGTCGGTGGCTTCGCGGTAGGCGATGCGCAGTTCGTCGAAGGTGATCGCGCGGTAGCCGGGACGGTTGACGTCCGGGCTCAGCGAGGCCGTGCGGCTGGTCGGGCCGAGCACGCCGATCACGTAGCGCGGCTTGTCCTTGCCCGCGGCCGCGTCGCGCGCCTCGGCCTCGTCGCAGGCCTTGCGCGCCAGGCGCGCGCCTTCGAGGTTGAGCTCGCGCGCCAGATGCTCCAGGCCGTAGTCGGACAGCGAGATCGTGGTCGAGTTGAAGGTGTTGGTCTCGATCAGGTCGGCGCCGGCGGCCAGGTACTGGGCGTGGATGTCGCCGATGATGTCGGGCCGGGTCAGGGTCAGCAGATCGTTGTTGCCGCGCTGATCGCGCGAGCAGCCGCAGCCCTCGCCATGCACGTGCTCGCCGTGTTCGTCCTGCGGCGCGTACAGCCGGTCGAAGCCTTCGGCGAAGCGTTCGCCGCGGTAGTCGGCTTCTTCCAGCGTGAACTGCTGGATCATCGTGCCCATCGCGCCGTCCATGACCAGGATGCGTTGCGCCAACCCGCGTTCCAGCGCTTGCGCGCGCTCGGGATTGATCCAAGGCAGCTGTTTCATATCGATCTCCTCACTTCTTGCCGGGCTTGCGCACCGGCTCGCCGCCGGGCTTGCGCGCCATCAACGCGATCACTTCGAAATGCGGCGGCCGGCGTTCGCGGGTGACCGTCTCGCAGCTGACGATCTCGAACCCGGCCTTGGCGGCGAATTTCTGCAGGTCCTTTTCGGCGAACCCCAGGTTGACGTGGCCGAAGGCTTCGACCGCGCCGCGATGCTCGTGCTTGGCCAGACTGGTCAGCAGCAGGCGGCCGCCGGGACGCAGCACCCGCGCGGCCTCGACCACCGCCTGCGCCGGTTGCTCGGCATAGGTCAGCGCGTGCATCAGCACGACCAGGTCGAAACTGTCGGCGTCGAACGGCAGCGCGTGCATGTCGCCCTCGCGCACTTCCACGTTCTTGAGCTTGCGCAGGCGCTCGGACGCGGCCGCGACCACCTTGGTACTGGCGTCCAGGCACACATAACGGTTGGAGTGCGGCGCCAGCAGCTCGGCCAGCACGCCGTCGCCGGAGGCGATGTCGAGCACGTCGCCGGGTTGCAGCAGCGGCACCGCCGAACGGGCCAGTGCTTCCCAGGTGCGGCCGGGCGAGTAGTGGCGCTCCATGTCGCCGGCCACCGAGTCGGCCCAGTTCTGGTCGGAGGCGCGCATCGCCAGCACCGCGGTCACCCGTTCGGCGTCCTGACGCAGTAAAGGATCGTCACTGCCGGTGCTCAGGGTCTGCCACAAGGCACGCTGGGCCTGATCCAGCGCGCCCTCGTCGAAGCGGTAATACGCCGACACGCCGGCGCGGCGGTCGCGCACCAGTCCGGCTTCCTTGAGCTTGGACAGATGGGTGGATACGCGCGGCTGGGCCAGGCGGGTGATCGCCGACAGCTCGGCCACGGTCAGTTCCTCGCGCTCAAGCAGGGTCAGCAGACGCACGCGGGTGGCGTCGGCGAACACTTTTAGACGGGATGACCAGCCTTCTAGATCCATGAGGTGCCCTGGATGGGAATGGGGAATCGGGAATGGGGAATCGCGAGAACGGCGTCGGCGACATCGGCAGGCGCCGATTCCCGATTCTCCATTCCCGATTCCCGCTCTTCCATCAACGTATCGCGATACAGCGATAAGTGTGGTATCCGCCGCCCCTCAGGTCAAGTCGTGACGCGTCGCAGCAAAGTCGGGGACGACCCTGACGGCGTCTGAAAGCGGACTGAAAGCGCGCGGGCCGAACGCCAGATCGGGGCAGGCCGATGGGTGGGGTTATTCGGCGCGCACGGCTACAATTCGCGTTCGCGGTTCAACGAATGGACGCGCGGACCATGAGCCAGGGTCGGATCGGCCGCGACACGCCAGTGAGGCGACGGCGCCGTTCGATCGGGCTGCGATGGCAATCACCACAGCAATCAAGACCCGAGAGGTGCCGACGTGGATTTTGGCTTTACCGAAGAGCAGTTGATGATCCAGGACGTGGCGCGCCGTATCGCCCAGGAAAAGATTGCTCCCAGCGCCGAGCACCACGATCAGACCGGCGAGTTCCCGCTCGAGAACATCCGCACCCTCGGCGAGAACGGCCTGATGGGCATCGAGGTGCCGGCCGAGTACGGCGGCGCCGGCATGGACCCGATCTCCTACGTGCTGGCGATGGTCGAAATCGCCGCCGGCGACGCCGCCCACTCGACCATCGTGTCGGTGAATAATTCGCTGTTCTGCAACGGCATTCTCAAGTTCGGCACCGAGGCGCAGAAACAGCTGTACGTGCGCGCGATCGCCGAAGGCCGCGAGATCGGCGCGTTCGCGCTGACCGAGCCGCAGTCGGGCTCCGACGCCACCGCGATGCGCTGCAAGGCGGTCAAGCAGGCCGACGGCAGCTTCGTGATCAACGGCAAGAAGAGCTGGATCACCTCCGGCCCGGTCGCCAAGTACATCGTGCTGTTCGCGATGACCGACCCGGACAAGGGCGCGCGCGGCATCACCGCGTTCATGATCGACACCGCCAAGCCGGGTTTCCACCGCGGCAAGACCGAGCCCAAGCTCGGCATCCGCGCGTCGGCCACCTGCGAGATCGAGTTCGAAGACTACGTCGCCACCGCCGAGGACGTGCTCGGCGAGGAAGGCCACGGCTTCAAGATCGCCATGGGCGTGCTCGACGCCGGCCGCATCGGCATCGCCTCGCAGGCCATCGGCATCGGCCGCGCGGCGTACGAGGCCACCTTGGTCTACGTGCGCGAGCGCAAGGCCTTCGGCCAGCCGATCGGCGCGTTCCAGATGACCCAGGCCAAGATCGCCGACATGAAGTGCAAGCTCGACGCGGCCCTGCTGCTGACCTTGCGCGCGGCCTGGACCAAGGGCCAGACCGAGAAGAACGGCGGCCGTTTCAGCAACGAGGCGGCGATCGCCAAGCTGACCGCGTCGGAAGCGGCGATGTGGATCGCCCACCAGGCCGTGCAGATTCACGGCGGCATGGGCTATTCCAAGGAAATGCCGCTGGAGCGTTATTTCCGCGACGCCAAGATCACCGAAATCTACGAAGGCACCAGCGAGATCCAGCGTCTGGTCATCGCCCGCAACGAAACCGGTCTGCGCTGAAAAACTACCGACGATGAAACGTTTCGGTTCGTCCAGGCCTACCGCCTGTCCTGAGGACGGCGGCAAGGGCTTGCGCGTTTCGGTCCGCGCCATGCATGCCGGCCCGCGCGTCTGCGCGCGGGCCCGTGTCGGCGCGTCGCTCGATTACGGCGCCGGCATCGTTGCCGCCTCGCACGGTTTGAACTCCAGGCAATAACCACTCTCTTGGCCCGCGCGAAAGCGTGGGCCTCATTCCATCCGGATCTCGACATCCCCATGAGCATTAAAAAAGCTTCCAAGCCCGAACCCGCCAAACGCGCCGCCGCCAAACCTGCGACGAAGTCGGCATCGGCCAAGCAAGCCACGGTCAAGAAAACCTCGGCCAAACCCGCTGCGACCAAGCAAGCGCCCGTCAGCAAGTCGGCCAGCGTCAAGAAGGCCGCGCCCGACAAGGCCGCGCTGGACACCGGCCAGTCCGCGCCGCCGGTCGACAGCCAGGCGGTCAGCCTCGAGCCGATCGTCGCGGCGATGCGCAAGCGCCTGCCGAAGGCGCGCCATGCCGAAGCCGAAGCGTTCGCGCATGCGTTCTACAAGCGCATGAGCGGGGATGAGCTGCCGCAGCACCAGCCCGACGGCTGGGCGGCGTTGGCGGTGGATTTCCTCGATTACGCGCGCGATCGCAAGCAGGGGTCGGCGCTGGTGCGCCTGTTCAACCCGACGCTGAAGTCTCATGGCTGGGAATCGCCGCACACCGTGCTGCAGATCGCCAACGACGACATGCCGTTCCTGGTCGACTCGGTGACCATGGCGCTGGCCGATCAGGGCATCGGCGTGCACGTGCTCGGCCATCCGGTGGTGACGTTCCAGCGCGACAAGGCCGGCAAGCTGCTGGCGGTCGGGCAGGGCGTGGCCGAATCGTTGATGCACCTGGAAATCGACCGGCAGACCCCGGAATCGGCCGCCGCGGTCAAGCAGGCGCTGGAAACCGTGCTCGCCGACGTGCGCGCGATCGTGCGCGACTGGGCGCAGATGCGCGACAAGATGAACGAGGTCGCCGACGATCTGCCGGGCGAAAACTTGCCGATTGACGAAGACGGAAAGCGCGAGGCGCAGGCGTTCCTGCACTGGGCCGCCGACAACCACTTCACCTTCCTGGGTTATCGCGAGTACGAAGTCGTCAAGCTCGGCGGCAACGAGGTGCTGCGCGCTGTCAAGGACAGCGGCCTGGGCCTGCTGCGCGGCAAGGAAGTCGGCAAGCCGCGCCTGCTGACCTCGCTGGCGGCGCACTACATGCCGCAGTCGGGTTCGGTCGATGCGTTGATCCTGACCAAGACCAATGCGCGTTCCACCGTGCACCGTCCCGGCTACATGGACTACATCGGCGTGCTCAGCTTCGACGCCGAAGGCCGTCCGACCGGCGAAAAGCGCTTCCTCGGCCTGTACACCTCCAGCGCCTACAACCGTCGCCCGTGGGACATCCCGCTGGTGCGTCAGCGCCATGCCTACGTGATGCAGCAGTCCGGCCTCGGCCCGGACAGCCACAGCGGCAAGGCACTGCGCCATGTGCTGGAAACCCTGCCGCGCGACGAGCTGTTCCAGTCCAGCGAAGAAGAACTGCTCAAGACCACCTCGGGCATCCTCGGCCTGCAGGAGCGCGTGCGCAGCAAACTGTTCCTGCGCCAGGACCGCTACGGCCGCTACTACTCCGGCCTGGTCTACATCCCGCGCGAGCGCTTCAACACCGACGTGCGCCTGCGCGTGGAAGCGATGTTGAAGGACAAGCTGCACGGCGAACACGTCGACACCACCGTGCACATCGGCGAATCGCCGCTGGCGCAGTTGCACCTGATCGTGCGGCCGAAGGCCGGCGATGCGGTCAGCAACGGCGGCCGTCAGATCGACAACGCCGCGATCGAGGCCGAACTGGCCGAGATCGTGCGCAATCGCCAGGACGACCTGCGCGAAGCGCTGGTGCGCAACAACGGCGAGCAGCAGGGCCTGGCCCTGGCCAATCGTTACGGGCGCGCCTTGCCGGCGGGCTACATCGAGGAAGTCTCCGCCGCCGTCGCCGCGCAGGACATCGCCCATGTCGCCGCCCTGAGCGGCCCCGACGACCTGCGCCTGAGCTTGTGCCGCACCCGCCAGGGCGAAGGCGGGCTGCGCTTCAAGTTCTACCGCCAGCTCGACGACATCCCGCTGTCGGACGCGCTGCCGATGATGGAGAACATGGGTCTGCGGGTGATCTCCGAGCATCCGTACCGGCTCAATGTCGACAACCAGCCGGTCTACATCCAGGACTTCGAGGTCGAGACCGCCAACAACGACATCGACGTCGACCGTCTGGACGAAAACTTCGAGGAAGCCTTCGCCCAGATCTGGCGCGGCAATGCCGAGAACGACGGCTTCAACCGCTTGATCCTCACCGCCAACCTGTCCTGGCGTCAGGTCGCGATGCTGCGCGCGTACTGCAAGTACCTGCTGCAGGTCGGCGTGCCGTTCTCGCAAAGCTACGTCGAGGAAACCTTCAGCCGCTATCCGCTGCTGGCGCGTTTGCTGGTGGAACTGTTCGAAGCGCGCTTCGACCCGTGCACCGGCAACGAGAGCAAGGACGAGATCAAGGCCGGCCAGGAACGCCTGGTCCAGCAGTTCGACACCTTGTCCGGCGGCGACGCCGCGGTCATGACCGCGCTCAAGCCGGTGATCGAAGCGCGCAGCGGCAAGCGCGATCAGCAGGCGCAGGCCACGGTCGAGGCGATCAAGGCGTTGCTCGACCGCGTCTCCAGCCTCGACGAAGACCGCATCCTGCGCAGCTTCATCGGCGTGATCAACGCCACCTTGCGCACCAGCTACTACCAGACCACCGCCGACGGTTCCGAGCGCGGCTACGTGAGCTACAAGTTCGATTCGGCCAACGTGCCGGACCTGCCCAAGCCGCGTCCGTACCGCGAAATCTTCGTCTACGGCCCGCGCGTGGAAGGCGTGCATCTGCGCTTCGGACCGGTCGCGCGCGGCGGTCTGCGCTGGTCCGATCGCCGCGAAGACTTCCGCACCGAGGTGCTGGGTCTGGTCAAGGCGCAGATGGTCAAGAACACGGTGATCGTGCCGGTCGGTTCGAAGGGCGGCTTCTTCGCCAAGCGTCCGCCGATCGGCGGCGACCGCGATGCGATCCTCGCCGAGGGCATCGCTTGCTACAAGATGTTCATCAACGGCTTGCTGGATATCACCGACAACATCGTCGGCGGCAAGATCGTGCCGCCGGCCAATGTCGTGCGCCATGACAACGACGATCCGTACCTGGTCGTCGCCGCCGACAAGGGCACCGCGACCTTCTCCGACATCGCCAACGGCATCGCCGCCGAGCACAAATTCTGGCTCGACGACGCGTTTGCCTCGGGCGGTTCGGTCGGTTACGACCACAAGGGCATGGGCATCACCGCCAAGGGCGCGTGGGAGTCGGTCAAGCGCCACTTCCGTTCGCTCGGCCGCGACAGCCAGACCCAGGACTTCACCACGGTCGGCATCGGCGACATGTCCGGCGACGTGTTCGGTAACGGCATGCTGCTGAGCAAGCACATCCGCCTGCTGGCCGCGTTCGACCACCGCCACATCTTCCTCGATCCGAACCCGGACGCGGCCAAGACGTTCAAAGAGCGCGAGCGCATGTTCAAGCTGCCGCGCTCGAGCTGGGACGACTACGACAAGGCGCTGATCAGCAAGGGCGGCGGGGTGTACCCGCGTTCGGCCAAGTCGATCCCGCTGTCGCCGGAAATCAAGGCCGCGCTCGGCATCGAAGGCAACGCCAGCGCGATGAGCCCGGTCGAGCTGATGAGCGCGATCCTCAAGGCGCCGGTCGATCTGCTGTGGAACGGCGGCATCGGCACCTACGTCAAGGCCAGCAGCGAAACCAACAGCGACGTCGGCGACCGCGCCAACAACGCGCTGCGGGTCAACGGCGGCGACCTGCGCTGCAAGATGGTGGGCGAGGGCGGCAACCTGGGTCTGACCCAGCTCGGCCGCATCGAGGCCGCGCAGCACGGCGTGCTGCTCAACACCGACTTCATCGACAACTCCGCCGGCGTGGACACCTCGGATCACGAGGTCAACATCAAGATCCTGCTCAACGGCCAGGTCCAGGCGAAGAAGCTGACCTTGCCCGAGCGCAACAAGCTGCTGGCGTCGATGACCGACGAAGTGGCCGACCTCGTGCTCAACGACAACTACCGCCAGAACCAGGCGATCAGCCTGATGGAGCGGATGAGCCTGTCGCGCCTGGGTTCGAAGCTGCACTTCATCCGTACGCTCGAGTCGCAAGGCCTGCTCGATCGTCAGATCGAGTTCCTGCCGAGCGACGCCGAAATCGCCGAGCGCAAGGCGCGCGGCCAGGGCCTGACCCGTCCGGAACTGTCGGTGCTGCTGTCGTACTCCAAGCTGGTCGCGTTCCAGCAGATGCTCGATTCGGACGTGCCGGAAGACCCGTACCTGTCGAAGGAACTGGTGCGCTACTTCCCGCAGCCGCTGCAGGCCAAGTACGCGAAGGCGATGGAAAACCACCGCCTGAAGCGCGAAATCATCGCCACCGCGGTGACCAACTCGACCATCAACCGGATGGGCGCGACCTTCCTGCTGCGCATGCAGGAAGACAGCGGCCGCACCCCGGGCGAGGTCGCCAAGGCCTTCACCATCACCCGCGAAACCCTGGATGCGCGCGACCTGTGGACGCAGATCGACGCGCTCGACGGCAAGGTCGCCGAGTCGACCCAGATCGACGCCCTGCAGGTGATCTGGACGCTGCAGCGTTCGTTCACCCGTTGGTTGCTGTCGCGTCCGGGCGCGATTCCCGACATCACCACCGCGGTCGACCGCTACCACGACGGCTTCAAGAACATCCGCGCCGGCGTCGGCATCCTCGGCGACGGCGAACGCCCGAACCACGATGCCGCGTTCGCCGACTGGAAGGCCAAGGGCGTGCCCGAATCGCTGGCCGCGCAGCTGGCCGCGCTGCCGTACCTGGAGCCGAGCTGCGACATCATCGAACTGGCGCGCGAGCGCAAGCTCAAGCCGGTCGACGTGGCCAAGGTCCACTTCCGCCTCGGCGAAGCGCTGCGTCTGCCGTGGCTGCAGGAGCAGATCGACGCGCTGACCGTCGACGGCCGCTGGCATGCGGTGGCGCGCGGCGTGCTGCGCGAGGAACTGTCGACCCAGCAGCGCATCCTGGTCGGCCAGGTGCTGAAGATGCCGGGCGCCAACGCCGACGCGAAGGTGCAGGCATGGTTGGGACGCGACGACCAGTCGCTGCGTTTCACCCTGGCGATGCTGACCGAGCTGGCGGCGCAGAAAACTCTGGACTATCCGACCGCCTCGGTCGCGGTGCAGCGTCTGTCGCAGTTGGCCGCGCGCGGCTAAGCCGTCATGCGGGGGCGCCGCGAGGCGCTCCCGCAGTCGGTGGTTTTCTCGTTACATCCCGGAATTCTTTCATCAAGGAACGATGAACATGGCCAGATCCGACGATTCCGCGCCGACCGTGTCGGCGCTGATCGCGCAAGCCGACGCATTGGCCCGCGTCAGCGTGCTGCTCAAACGCGATGGCGAGCGATTCGCCGCATGGTGGGGCGGCCCCGGCGTGGTCACCGCGCCCGATGCGAATCACCGCCACTGGCTCAGCATCGACTGCCGGTTCCTGCCCGAAGGCCTCGGCCCGGACAGCGGCGTGCTGAGCATCTACACCGACGAAGAAGACTGCGAATCGGGATTCGCCGTGCACGACCCGCAGGCGCGCTTGCCGCGGGCCGATTCCGCGGTCGAGGGCGAGCCGCTGTACGCCCATTCGTCGCGTTCGCTGCCGCCGCCGGATGCGTTCGACGACGGTCACGACGACGCCTATCTCAAACACTGGCAAACCCATTGCCCGATGTACGCCGACGACATCGTCGCCGTGCTCGGCGGCTGGCACTTCCCGTGGCCCGACGGCGACTGGGAGCAGAACCGCGAACGCGCGTTGCTGGCCTGGACCCTGGACGAATCCGAACCCTGGGTCGAAGTCTGGGGCGGCGGCGCGGCGTTTCGGGTGATGCAGCGGGTGACGTGAAGCACGTTTTGCTTTTGTTTGTAGCCCTCTCCCGTCTGCGGGAGAGGGTTGGGTGAGGGCACGCCATGCTGCATATCGTGCGTCTTCGCTCACTTTCGCGCGCCCTCATCCGCCCTTCGGGCACCTTCTCCCGCGGGGCGGGAGAAGGGGGGGCTTTGCCAAGGGTTCTTTTATGGCCCACGGGTTATGCTGATCCCATCCTCCCGGAGCCGCCGATGACCGCGACGCCACGCATCGCCTTCCTCGCCAGTCACACCGACGAAGCGCAACGCGCCTTGAGCGCGCTGATCGCCCAGCACGAACAGCACGAACCCAACGACGCCGACGTGCTGGTCGCGCTCGGCGGCGACGGCTTCATGCTGCAGACCCTGCATCGCCACGGCGCGCTCGGCAAACCGGTGTACGGCATGAAGCTGGGCACGGTCGGTTTCCTCATGAATCAATACGCCGACGGCGCCGGCGATCTGTTCGAACGCCTCGCCGCGGCCGAACCTGCGGTGCTGCGTCCGCTGGAAATGGTCGCCCAAACCGAATCGGGCGCGACCTTCGGTTCGCTGGCCTATAACGAAGTCTCGTTGCTGCGCCAGACCCGTCAGGCCGCGCACGTGCGCATCGACCTCAATGGCCAGACCCGGCTCGACGAACTGATCTGCGACGGCGTGCTGGTCGCGACCGCGGCCGGCAGCACCGCCTACAACTTCTCCGCGCACGGGCCGATCCTGCCGCTGGGTTCGGCGGTGATCGCCTTGACCCCGATCGCCGCGTTCCGTCCGCGGCGCTGGCGCGGCGCCTTGCTCAAGGCCGACACCGAAGTGCGCTTTCGCGTGCTCGATCCCTACAAGCGCCCGGTCAGCGCCACCGCCGACTCGCACGAAGTGCGCGACGTGGTCGAAGTCATGATCCGCGAATCGCGCGACCGCACGGTCACCTTGCTGTTCGATCCGGAGCACAACCTGGAAGAGCGGATGCTGATCGAGCAGTTCACCAGCGGTTGATGCGCCGATGAGCGGATACGAAGTCCTGATTGCCGCCGACCACGCCGAGCGGGTTCTGTCCGGGTTGCCGGAGTTGGGCTGGCGCCTGACCGACGCCGCCGGGCGGATCAGCGGCATTGACGGCGAGGGCGACGTGCAGGTGCTGGCCTCGGCCGATCAGGCGCGGCCGTTTCTCGATGACGGCGGCCTGTTGATCTGGCACGACGGGCAAGGCGGGCAGACCCTGGGCGTCGGGTTCTACTGGCGCCAGCCGGGCTCGCTCAAGTTGCAGCTGGACGGACTGGACTCGGCGCAGCGCAAGCAGCTGCTCGCCGGGTTGGAGCGCCTGTTGGCCGGGGATGGCTCGGCGGCCGATTGAGGCATCACCGCGCCAGTCGTCGATGGGCGGAGCAGTGAATGCTTGGCGCCTGACTTAAGAACTTACATTAAGTTTGTAAGTCGATAAAATTCAAGCAATTACGCTTCATATGTGAAGTCGTTTAACTGATCGGATCGCAGGCGCGAAGGTAGAGCAACCTCAACCCCGTGCCCGCATCCGCCGTGCGATCTCGCTGATCCCGGCGATACATAGGGTCAGCACCACGGTCGACAGCAACTGGGTCCGCGAACCCTCGGTAACCAGCGCCAGCACGAACACCATGCCGAGAATGGCCAGGCCCAGCCAGGTCACGTACGGGAATGCCCACATCTTGAACGGCAGCACGACCCCGGCGCGGTCGGCGCGGCGGCGCAGGATCAGCTGCGCGACCAGCGACAAGGTCCACACCAGCAAACAGGTCGAACCGACCACGTTGAGCAGCGCCGGCAGCACCTTGTCCGGATACAGCAATTCCAGGCCGGTGGCGATGAAGCCGAACGCCACGCTCGCCAGCACCGCGATCACCGGCACCCGGTTGCCGGTCAGGCGCGCGAGCCCGCGCGGCGCTTCGCCGCGTTCGGCCAGCGAATAGATCATTCGCGAGGCGCCGTACAGATTGGCGTTGAGCGCAGACAGCAGGGCGACCACCGCGACCAAGGTGATGGCCGTGCCCGCGCCCGGAATCCGCGCCGCGTCCAGCACCGCCGCGAACGGCGATTTCAGCGCCTCGCTGGTCCACGGCACCACCGCGATGATCACCGCCAGCGAGCCGATGTAGAACACCAGGATGCGCCAGGCGACGGTGCGGATCGCCTGGGTGATGCTGCGTTCGGGGTCCTGGGTTTCGGCCGCGGCGACCGCGACGATCTCGGTGCCGCCGAACGCGAACACCACCAGCAGCAAGGCCGCGCCGATGCCGCCCCAGCCCTTGGGCGCGAAGCCGCCGTGCTCGGTGAAATTGCCCAGGCCCGGCGAGGGCACGTCGGGCAGCAGCCCCAGCAGCAGCGCCGCGCCGATCGCGATGAAGGCCAGGATCGCCACGACTTTAAGGATCGCGAACCAGAATTCGAATTCGCCGAAATGGCGCACGCCGAGCAGATTGATCGCGGTGAACACGCTCATGAACACCAGCGAGGTGGTCGCCACCGACAACGACGGCCACACCGTCGCCAACAGGCCGGCGGCGCCGACCGATTCGGCCGCGATCACGATCACCAGCTGCGCCCACCACAGCCAGCCCAGGGTGGCGCCGGCGGTCGGTCCCATCGCATCGGCGGCGTAGACCGAGAACGCGCCGCTGGTGGGCCGCAGCGCGGCCATTTCGCCGAGCGCGCGCATCACGATGATGACCAGCACGCCGGCGATCAGATACGACAGCAGTACTGCCGGCCCGGCGGTCTGCACGCCCAGGCCCGAGCCGAGGAACAAGCCGGCGCCGATCGCGCTGCCCAGGCCCATCATCACCAGCTGGCGCGATTTCAGGGCATGGCCGAGCTTGGAGGCGTCGGCGGCGGGAGCGGCGGGGCTGGGCGACATGGGCGGTTCCGGGCCAGGAGGCGGTGCGGAACCATAGCAGGACCTAGAAACGAGTGGAGAGGAGTGAGGAGTGAGTAGTGAGTAGCGACGGGCTCTAACTCGTTCCTCACTCCTCTTCACTCGCTCCTGGCACCACCGGCTCACGCGATTTCAGGCATGACCGAGTTTCGAGGGTTCCACGCAGGCCGAGTGCCAACGGCTCTTACTCGTTCCTCACTCCTCTCCACTCACTCCTGTTCTAATAGCCACATGCCCGACCGTGATGCCGACCCCCTGATCGTCGCGATTTCCTCGCGAACCCTGTTCGACATGGAAGAGAGCCATTCGCTGTTCGAACGCGAGGGCATCGACGCCTATGCCGATTTCCAGCGCGAGCACGAGGACGATGTGCTGCGCCCGGGCATCGCGTTCCCGCTGGTGCGCAAGCTGCTCGCGCTCAACGCGGGCGCGCCGGCCGAGGCGCCGCGGGTCGAGGTGATCCTGATCTCGCGCAATTCGGCCGACAGCGGCCTGCGCATCTTCAATTCGATCGCCCATCACGGCCTGTCGATCAAGCGCGCGG
Source organism: Lysobacter sp. Soil_N_51 (assembly GCF_057655755.1). Taxonomy (NCBI): domain Bacteria; kingdom Pseudomonadati; phylum Pseudomonadota; class Gammaproteobacteria; order Lysobacterales; family Lysobacteraceae; genus Lysobacter; species Lysobacter sp. Soil_N_51. The sequence goes on from NZ_JBDGLR010000004.1 coordinate 203,475, forward strand.
CGTTCAGCAACGGCGCGCCGCCGTTTCCCTACATCCGCCCGTTCGGCGCCGACCTGTTCCTGTCGGCCAACGCCGAGGACGTCAGCGCCGCGCTGGCGGCCGGAGTCGCCGCGGCGACTCTGCTGCCGGCGATCCCGCCGTCGCGGCTGGCGCCGCATCTGCGTCCGGATCAACTGCGCATCGCCTTCGATGGCGACGCGGTGATCTTCGACGACGAAGGCGAGCGGGTCTCGCGCGAGGGCGGCCTGGCCGCATTCGCCGAACACGAGCGCAGCCATGCCGGCGAACCGCTGTCGGGCGGGCCGTTCCGCGGCTTCCTGGACGCCTTGCATCGCCTGCAGAAAGCGTTCCCGGTCGGCCAGGACGCGCCGATCCGCACCGCGCTGGTGACCGCGCGCTCGGTGCCGGCGCACGAGCGGGTGATCCGCACCCTGCGCGAGTGGGGCATCCGCCTGGACGAAGCGCTGTTCCTCGGCGGGCGTTCCAAGGGCCCGTTCCTGGAAGCGTTCGGTGCCGATATCTTCTTCGATGATTCCGAGCACAACATTTTGTCGGCGCGCGATCACGTTGCGGCGGGGCATGTGCCGCATGGGGTTGCGAATCGCTGAGGGGTGGGTGTATTTGAGTTCGGTTGACGGCGGTTGCGATCGGCGGCCGGCGTTGAACGATGGGCGATGAACGATCGAGTTCGAGGCAAACCCCGTCAGACCGGTTCCCCCTACTTGCAAAGGGGCAAAAGCGCGTACTCGGGTTGCATGGCGCGGCGGTTGCGTTCGCGGTAATCGATGGGGCGCGGTCGCGGCTCGCGCCGCTCCTACAGGGGGATACGAAACCTCGATCACGCCCTGTAGGAGCGGCGCGAGCCGCGACCGCGACACCTCGCTTGCCGACGCAATCGACGCGAGGCGCGCCGCCGGCCACCACCATCGGCCCAAATAAAAACGGCAGGCCGTTTCCGACCCGCCGTTATGCATTCGCGAAACCGCCGAACGCGCTCAATCCATCGCGTCGGTCGACATCACCATCGCCTCGATCGATACGAACACGAACGAAGCGCTCGCGACCCGATCAGTTCCAGGACTTCTTGCCGATCATCTCGTCGCGGCAGGTGCCGGCCTTGCACTCGCGGGCGCGGTCGCGCAGGTACTCGGTGCGCTCGCGGTTGACCCGGTAGTTGCAGTCCACGTTGATGCTGCCCGAGGACTCACAGGTGGCGTCGCGGTACTTGATCCAGTCCAACTGGGTCGCCTTGAGCTTCTGGTTCGCGGCTTCCTTGGCCACCGCGCGCAGATCCTTGTAGGCGGTGTTGAGCTCCTTGTCCGACTCCAGGAACAGCTTGGCAAAGCAGTAGGTCTTGTCGTAGCTGGTGCGGTACTTGTCGCACTCGCCCTGGGCGTTGGCGGCGAAAGAGGCGAGGCCGAGCAGGCCGAGTGCCGCGGCGCAGAAGATGGTTTTCATGGCGTTCCTGTCCAAAGGGGTACTGAGGTGGCGATCGATACGGGACTAGCCTGTCCCAGCCCGCCGCGGTGAACCGAAGCGGGCCCGCGCGAAGTATGCACGCTGTCGCAATATCCAAGCCAGCGCGAGCGGGGTGATGCCATGGTCGGACTCTAGGCACTCTCGTGGCGACCGCCAGATCCGGGCTCGGCCAGATTCAGGGCAGCAGCTTGTCCATCGGCAAACGCACGTCGGTGACCTGCCAGTTCAGGCCCTTGCGGGTCAGCACGAACACCACCGGATCGCCGTCGGCGTTGTTGACCGTGGCGGTGAAGCGCGATGGCGATTCATAGCGGTACTGCAGGTCCTTGAGCGGCTCGGCCGGCGCCACCGGTTCGTAGACGTCGCGGCGGGCGGCGCTGCCGTCGAAGCGCTTGAATACCTTGCGGCCTTCGAGCACCGCGCCGATGCCCATCGGCGTGGCGATCGCATCGACCGCGGTGCCGGCCAGACCGCTGGCCACGCTCAGGCCCAGCGCGCCGAACAGGCTGGACTGCACCTGCGGACCGGCGCGGCGGACGATGTAGTCCTCGACCTGAGCCTTCAGGCTGAGCCGGATCGCGGCGAAGTCGACGTGCTTGGACAGCTCGCCGGTGTTGCCTTCCTTGACCGCGGTGCGGATCGCATGGACGGTGAGGAACGGGCCTGCGGCGACATAGCCGAGCAGCAGGGCCAGGACGAGGACGAGCAGGGCGATCCATTTCTTCATCGAAGGCAGTCCGGGTTGCGGATGGCCAGAGTAGCGCCGCTGGGGTTACCAGGGCTTAAGAGGTGAGCACGGAACGTCCCTTGCTTACACCGGTGCCATGCCGGAGTCCTTCTCCCGCTTGCGAGAGAAGGTGCCCGAAGGGCGGATGAGGGCGCGCGAGAAGCTTGATGCGTGGCGTGCGATTCTGCGTGCCCTCACCCCAACCCCTCTCCCGCAAAGCGGGAGAGGGGCTTGGTTGAATCACCGCGCGATCCGCGCCACCCGCTGCCGGCGCTCCACCGGCGCCAACCGGCTCTGATCGTTGAGCTCGACATCGCGCAATTCGTACGGCGCGCCATAGCCCTTAGCCAATTGCGAACGGTCGAACGCGAGTTCGATCCGACCCGCGCCGCCATCCAGCCAGCGGGCGCTGTGCGCGATCGCGACCGGACGCAGTACGCGGCCGGGACCGGTGGCGTACAAGGTGCCGCGCACTTCGTAACGGCCCGGCGAAGCCGCGCGCAAGGGCAGGTCGAAACTCAGCTTGGCCGCGTCGAAACGATAGCCGCCATCCAGTTTGGCGGTCGGCTGCGCCACCGCGATCGCGGTACGCGCGTCGCGCTGGATCTCGCCGTCGCCGGCGAATACCTGCACTTCCCACAGGCCCGGCGGCTGCTCGCCGGCATCGGTCGGCAAGGTCACCGACGCGCGCAACCTGCCATCGCCTCCGTCCTTCAGGCTCAACGGCCAGCTGCGACCCGACGGCGCGACCAGCAAGGCGCCGCCCTGGGCCTTGAGCCGGGTATCGCCGCGTTGCAGGTCGACCACCACTTCGCGGCTGCTACCGGCCAGGCCATGGTCGTGACTCAACGCCGCGAGCAGACGCACCTCGCTGCGCGGTTCGAACACGTGCACCACGTAGCGGCCGCGCGCCTGCGCGACCTGCACCGCGTAATGCCCGGCGCCGGCATCGTCGGCCAACTGCACCGCGGCGGTGCCTTCGCCGACCGCCAGCCCGGCGGACTGCAACTGCGCCGCGTCGGTGCGCTTGGCCGCGCTGACCGTGCGACCGGCGCGGCTGATCCGCACCGAATCGGCCGAAACCTTGGCCGCGCCGGTGACCGGGCTGACCCGGATCAACGCGCCCGGCGCGCTGGTGGCGATATCGAGCCCGCGTTGCAGCGCGGCGCCGTCGGTTTCCTGCCAGTACTCGCGGCTTTCGATCACCGCCGGTTTCGCGTCGCTGGTCAGCGCGGCGTTGGGATCGAGCGCCCAGGAAAACTGCACCGGCGCGCGTTCGGCCGCGTTCTTCGGCGCGGCCAGCACCGCCAGACGTTGCGGCACTTGATCGGATGTCGTCGCCGGCAGCATCGGCGCATCGGCTGCATGTGCATTCGACAGCGCGGCGAGCAAAGCGAGGGTCAAAAGGGTTCGCATGGTCGTCGGCCTCATGGGGTCATGTCGCTGCGCAGGATGGTGTTGAGGTTGAAGCAGGCGCGCCGGCTCTGGTTGTGGCTGAGCGGTTCGGCGCCGGCGGTGCGCTGCTTGTCCTGAAACCACACGCTGCCCGCGGCCGACTGGCTGGAGCAGTTCAGAAAGCCGTCGGAACAGCTGTTCAACCAGTTCTGGGTGGTTTCCAGGCCGACGTTCTCGGGATAGCCGCCGCAGTAGCTGTCGCTGTCGAACGGCGAGGAATCCACGTCGGTGCCGACCACGCTGCGGAAGGTTTTCGGCAACGCGGGACGACCGGAGGTGCCGTACAGATTGTTGGCGTTGTAGGTCGCCATCCAGCTGACCTGCTGCATCTTGACCGCGTCGGACTTGTAGCCCAGCAACCAGCCCACCGCCTGTTCGAAGCCGTTGCCGTTCATCGCCGCATCGGCCAGCGGCGTGCCGGCCGAGGACGGCGCGATCGCGTTGACCCGCACGATCTTGCTGATGATGTTCGGATAGCGGCTGTCGTAGGTCGGGTTCGACATGATCCAGCGCATCACGTTGCCGCCGTTGGAATGGGTGATCACGATCAGTTGGGTGATGCCCTTGGCGCTGATGAAACTGGTCAGCTGTTGGGCGAGGCAACCGGCGGCGCGGCTGTCCCACATGTACTGCTCGAAATCGCAGTTGATGACGACGTAATTGGACGGATTGGCCAGTCCGCCGCGCACGCTGTCGACCATCGCCGGTTGCCAGTAGTCCTGATACGCGTTGCTCTGATTGCCGGTGCCGTGCACGAAGGCGACGCCGGTGGCGGCGTTCGCGGCCAAGGGCGCGGCGATCAACGATGCGGCCGCCAACATCGCCGCGGCCAAGGGCCGCCGCGCGATTGAAAACTTATCCATGAATCCTCCCCGATTGCCGAGAACGTCCTGCGCCGGCGTCGTGCCCGCATGCCCCCGGTCGTTGGCCGCGGCGTCCCTGCGCGGCGGTCGACCGAGCATACGTAGCCGAATGTTGCTGTCATGCGGCAATGCGCCATGCAATCGAAGCAAAGCGTGACCGCGGGTCGATCGCGAAACGACGGTGCGCACAGTTGCGGAAAACGCCAGCGCAAGTGGGCGCCGGGGACCATCGCAACACGCCAGGTCAGCGCGATCGCCGACAAGGCGTGTGCGGCGTGATTTGTCCGATGGCATTGCTGGCGCAGTCGCGGTACAGAAGCCGCAGGGAGCGATGCGGAAACTGGTTGGACGATGAGGCGGATCAGCGTTCGCTGTAGCGGGATGCTTATCTCAGGCAGGCACCGGCCGCGCAAATCGCTGCGTGGCCAGATGCACGCACAGCGCGATCAACGCACAAGCCGCACCAGCCACGAACGCCGCGGCACCGCCGCCGTGTTGCCAGGCGAATGCCGCCATGCCGGCGCCGAGCACACCGCCGATGCCGCCGCTGAAGCCGTACAGCATGCCTTGCGCGGAGGCCATGTCGCGCCGCGCCGGGAACAGCTCGGCCATGCGCCGCATGCAGCCGGCGTGGAAGGCCGCGAAGCTCAGCGCATGTCCGGTCTGGGCCAACGCCATCCAGGCGAAGGAGTCGGCGAAGAACGCCACCAGGGTCCAGCGCAACGCGGTCGCGATCAGACAGGCGGCCATCAGCTTGTGCGCGCCGAAACGCTGCACCAGTCGCGGCGCCTGCCAGAACATCGCGATCTCGCAGATCACCCCGATCGCCCACAGCAGCCCGACCGCGAAACCGTCGTGGCCGTGCGCCTGCAGTTGCAGGGTGTAGAACACATAGAACGGGCCGAAACCCAGTTGCATCAGCAGCGCGGTGCATAGCAGGCGGCGCGTGCCGGGGCGTCGCCACAGGCGTTCGCGCGCCACGCCCGGATCGATCGCCGGCGAGGGCGGATCGGCGCGGTGCAGCCATGCGGCCGCGGCGGTCAAGGCCAGCCATGGCAGGGTGAGCCAGACGAAGGCATCGTTGCCGAGCCGGTCGAGCAGCCAGCCGTAGCTCGCCGCGACCAGCAGGAAACCGACCGAGCCCCACATGCGGATCTTGCCGTAGTCGTGATTGCGCGTGCCCAGCGCGTTCAAGGTCATGGCCTCGAACTGCGGCATCACCGCGTTGAAGAACAGCGCGAACACGCCCATGACCACGAACAGCATCAGGCCGTGGTCGAAGCGGGTGAAACCGGCGAACACCGCCAGCGCCAGGGTGCAGCCGGCGACCAGCCAATGCCCCGGCGCGGGACTGCGCGCGACCTGCCGCGCCCAGGTCGGCGGCGCCAGGATGCGGCCGCCGTACCACAGCGCCAGCATCGCCCCGACCGCATAACCGCCGTGGCCGTTGGCGCTGACCCAGCGGCCGATGTACGGGGTGTAGGCGCCTAGTGCGCCGTAGTAGCCCAGGTAGAACAGCGCGTAGCGGCGGAATTCTGCGGGAGGCAAGCGCGGCTCGCGGCGGTGTGGGGTTGAGCGGTCACGATACCGGAAGCATGGGGTTTGTCGGGAACGATTTGCGGCGCGTTTGCGTGGGTTTATTGCTGGTATCGCGGGTAGAGCCAAGCAACTGCAAAAGCAAAAGCGAATCCCCCGCGCTGCGGAACGCTTCAGCTTCGTGCTCGCGCCGGGCGCTTGCCCCCTTTTACAAAGTGGGCGATGGGATTCGCGTGCGATTGCATGACTCAGTGATTCGCTCGGCCGTGCATCGTCATGATCAATGCATCTCGCACAGGCAGATCGGGGCGACGTTTTCTCATGCCAGCAGAACGTCGCCCCGATCTACCGCCACGAAGGCCTTTGCTGTTCCCCCCTTTGGAAAAGGGGGGCAGGGGGGATTCGCTTTTAGCCCCGGAACCCAATCGTCAACAGCGCCCCGCGAACACCATCCCGCGTCCCGGCAACCACCCCGACACCGCACTGCTAGCATCGGCCCGCCGGCAACCCAGCCGGCATCCACAGCAAGGAGCTGAGATATGCGAAGCAAGAAGCTGCTGTTCGGCCTGGGACTGGCCTTGATCGCGATCGTCACCACCGCTTCGGCCAATATCATCCGGGTCGAGATCGGCGAACGTCATACCTATTACCGCAACGGCGCCGAAGTAGGCTGGGCGCAGCGCGATTGCGACGGCTTTTTCAACAGCGAAGGCGAGTTCGGCGATTCGGTCCACGTGACCTATCTCAACTGCCCGTAGTCGCAAGCGTTGTCGCGGATCGGCGGCGGAGACCCCGCCGCCGATTCGCAGCGGGCCTGCGAGATCGACCGCATGCAGTTCTGCGCGACGGTCGTGCGCCGCGGTCGGTGCTGGAATCGGACTTCAGAACTCCAGATCCAACGCCGCGCACAAGTAGTCGGTAAACGGCGCCAGCCCTGCCAGATCTTTCTCCAGCGTCTTGAGCAACCGCGGCCCAGTCATGGTCTCGTCGTCGATCGACCGCAACGCCACGAAGTTCTTGCGTCGCAAATCCTCGGCGAATTCGAACTCGGCCGGGAAACCGCGCGGCGCGCGGGTCAGCATCTCGCTGTCGTCGAGGTCGTAGCGCTTACGGAACTTGGGATCGTGCGCGGCCGCCTTCCAACTTCCCGGGTTGTCGAGCACGAAGTGGCGGATCTTGCGCAACGAATCGGGCTCGGGATGCCACACGCCCGAAGCGATGAAGCATTCGCCGCCCTGCAGGTGGATGTAGAACGACGGCGCCTCGACCTGACGCTTGCGCTCATGAAACAGGCGCGCACCCTGCCAACTCTTGTACGGCGCCTTATCGTTGGCGAAACGGGTGTCGCGATGGATGCGGAACAGCGAACCGCCGACGTTCTTGGGCTCGCTGCGGTAATGCGGGCTGATCTCGGCCAGCGCCGGCTGCAGATCGGTCAACAAACGCAGGAACGGGCCACGCACATGGCTCTCGTAGGCGGCCTTGTGCTCGTGGAACCATTCGCGATTGTTGTTGCGCGCCAGCGAACGCAGGAACTTGAAGCTGGCATCGGAGAAGTATCGGCTCATGCGGCAGTCTCGAAAGCTCGGAGCGAAAGGTCGGGCGAACGATGGCGTGCGGCGTCCAGGTCATCGGCCTGTGTCGCGGCGGGTCCGCGGCGGATTCGTTCGATCCCCACAAAATAGCGATGGATACGCAAAATCCAAGAGACGCCGAGCCGAATCGCGGCCTTGCGCGCGCACACGCAGCCGCCGCGGTTCACCCTGAAGCGTTCAGATCGCGCTCGATCGCGCCGGCCCAGTCTTCAAGCCGATCGAGCAGAGCCTGTTTGGCCCCGTCTTCACCGACCATCGCGCGGGCTTGCTGCAACTCGATCGCGAAGCGCTCGAAGTTGAATTCCGACAGGCCCGAGTCGTCGACCAGGCGATGACGACGGTAGGCGTCCCAACGCTCGCGCTCGGCCGCGCTGAGGGTCTGCGGCCAGTTGCGCGCGCGGTAGCGGAACAGCAATTCGGGCAGGCGCGTGTCGCGGAATTCGAACGCGGCCTGGGCCAGCGCTTCGGGCGCGGTGGTGCGCACGTTGCGGAACAAGCGCTTGTCGCCGTCGCCGATGAAAGCGTCGTACAGCGAAGCGTCGACGTCGGAAGGATCGCGCGCGCGATCGTTCGCATACACCCGCCGGACTTTTTCGACCAGTTCCGGCCCGGCCTCGCGGACCTGCGCAGCATGGCGTTCGACCTGGGCCGGATCGATCTGCAGGCGCTCGAAATCGGCCGGTCGCAGATGATTCCAGGCGATCAAGGCCGGGCAGCGATTCAGATGCACTTCTTTGAGCGCGATGCGTTCCTCGCCTTCGGGCAGGTCGGCGGTCGGCGTGTACAGGCGGTCGGCGATTTCGTCGGGCGCCAGGCGCAGCAGCGCGGCCGGGTCCTGGGCCAGATCGAACACCAGCACGCGGTTGTCGATGCGCGGATGGCGGGCCAGCGGGATCACCGGCGCTGCGCACATGCGCGCGGCCGGATAGCGCTGCGACACATGCAGGGCCGGGGTCATCGCGATCACGTCGAGCAGCGAGCCGGCGAAGCGCTTGTCGCGCAGACGCAGCGCGTATTCCCACAACTTGGGCTGGGCGGTCTTGAACTTGCGGGCGATGCCGATCAGCGCGCGCACGTCCGACAGTGCCTCGTGAGCGTCGCCTTCGCGCACCCCATTGGCCTCGGCGAGGTGTTCGAGCTTGAACGAGGTCGCGCCGTCCTCGCGCTTGGGCCAGACGACGCCGTCGGGTCGCAGCGCATGCGCCAGCCGCAGCACGTCGAGCAGGTCCCAGCGCGAATTGCCGCCGCGCCACTCGCGTTCGTACGGATCGTAGAAATTGCGGAACAGCCCGTAACGCACGAACTCGTCGTCGAAACGTAGCGAGTTATAGCCGGCGCTGCAGGTTTCCGGCCGCGCCATTTCGTCGAAGATCAGCGCGAAGATCTCGGCTTCGCTGACACCGTCGCGCAGCGCGTCCTGCGGCGCGATCCCGGTGATGACGGTGGCGATCGGCGAGGGCAGCAGGTCGTCGGCGGGTTTGACGAACACGCTGATCGGGGTGTCGATCTGGTTAAGGTCGGCGTCGGTGCGGATCGCCGCGAACTGGGCGATGCGGGTGGTGCGCGGATCGGAGCCGTAGGTCTCCAGATCGTAGAACAGGAAGCTGGCGGGCATGGTCAGTCGGCGCTCATTCGTCCGTGGGCAGGGGCGACAGGCGTTCGTGCACCAGCGCGTCGACGCGGTCCCAGTCGAGCGTGTCCAAGCGGTCGTGGCCGGCGGTCAGTTCGACCAGCAACTCGCGCTGGCGCTGGCCGCGTTCGAACGCGACCTCGTACGGCATGCGGTGGAAGGTCACCATCGCGTAACGCGGCATGAAACGTTCCGGATGGCGCTGGGCCAGTTCGTGCTCCAGCGCGCGCTGCAGCAGGTAATCGTCGTTGTCGACGCGGTCGCGCATTTCCAGATAGTTCTCCAGCGCCATCGCCTGGATCGCGCGCGCGCTCGGCAGGCGCTGCTCTTGGAACGCCGCGAAAGCCGCGGCGCGATCGTCGTCGGCGAGCAGGCGCTCGGCCAGGGCGACGCAATCTTCGAACGCGCAGTTCATGCCCTGGCCGTGGAACGGCACCATCGCGTGCGCGGCGTCGCCGAGCAGCACCGCGCGATCGTCCAGATGCCAGCGGTCCAGGTACAAGGTCGCCAACAGGCCGGCCGGGTTGTGTTCGAAATCGTGTTCGAGGTTCGGAATCAGCGGCAGCGCATCGGCGAAGTCGCGTTCGAACAATGCGCGCGCGTCTGCGCCGTCGCGGATGGTCTGGAAACTCGGATCGCCTTCGTTGGGCAGGAACAAGGTGACGGTGAAGGTGCGTTCGTCGTTCGGCAGCGCGATGCACATGTAGCGGCCGCGCGGCCAGATATGCAGGGCATTGGGTTCGATGCTGAAACCGCCGTCGGGCGAGGGCGGGATTTCCAGTTCCTTGTAGGAATGGCCGAGGAACTCGGTGCGCTCGCCCAGATCGGCGGCCTGCTTCATCGCCCCACGCAGCGCCGAGCCCGCGCCGTCGGCGCCGACCAGGCTGTCGAAGACGATTTCGTGCGAAGCGCCGTCGCGATCGTCGACGAAGCGGGCGATGCGCCGGTCGAAATCGACCTCGCTCAGGCCACGATGGAAATGCAGCCTGGCCCCGGCGTCTTCGGCGATCTGCAGCAGGATCAGGTTCAATTCGCCGCGATGCACCGACCAGATGACCTCGCTGTCGTCGCGGCCGTAGCGCTGCAGATCGGTGCGTCCGTCGAGAAAATGCACCATGCGCCCGCGCATCATCACCGCCTGCGCCATCACCGCCTCGTCCGCGCCGGCCAGACGCAGCGCATGCCGGCCGCGCTCGGCCAGGGCAAGATTGATCGAACGCCCGCCCTGGTAGCCCTGCAGGCGCGGATCGCCGCGTTTCTCGTACACGTCCACCTGCCAGCCGCGCCGCGCGAGCAGGGTGGCGAGCAAGGCGCCGGCGAGGCCCGCGCCGATGAGGGTGATGTGTTTGGGGTGGGTGGGTGCGTTCAAGGAGCGTGAGCCTTCAGGCGAGTACCGATGATGTTCCAGCAAAGGGGCGAAACTCCAAGACCGTCATTCCCGCGAACGCGGGAATCCAGCGACTTCCGTCACGGCGCCAGCAAGCCAGGCCACAGGTCGAGCCAATACGGATTGCTTGTTTCGATCAGATCGACTTTCCACTCTCGTCGCCATTTCTTTATCTGCTTCTCACGAGTGATGGCGCTTGCGAATGTTTCGTGCAATTCGAACCAGACCAGTTGATGTACGTCGTAGCGTTGGGCGAATCCCTGGGTGACGTGTTCCCGATGCTGCCATGCGCGTTGCACTAAGTCACCCGTGACGCCGATATACAAGGTGCCGTTGCGGCTGCTGGCCATGAGGTAAACGGCGGGTTGTTTGTTCATGCCTCGTCCTTGAGGGCTAAAGTCGCTGGATTCCCGCGTTCGCGGGAATGACGGTCTTGGAGTTACGCGTTTATGGCTGAAGCTTAGGCCCCCCTCCAACCCTCAACCGCCGCCACAAACCGCGACACGTCCCCGTGCGTGTTATAGAGCGGCGCCGGCGAAATCCGGATCACGTCCGGTTCGCGCCAGTCGCCCAGCACGCCGTTGCGTGCCAGGTAGTCGAACAGATCGCGGCCCGCGGCGCGGCCGCTCAGCCCGCGACCGCCGATCACCCGCAACGACAGCTGGCAACCGCGCTGAGCCGGATCGGTCGGAGTCACGATGTCGAGGGTGTCGGCCAGACGCGCGCGGATCAGCGTGTCCAGGTAACCGGTCAGGCGCAGGGATTTTTCGCGCAGGGCGCGCATGCCGACGCGGTCGAACAGGTCCAGCGAGGCGCGCAGCGGCGCCAGGCCGAGGATCGGCGGGTTGCTCAGCTGCCAGCCTTCCGCGCCCGGGGTCGGCACGAACTGCGGGCCCATGCGGAACCGGGTCGTTGCTTCGTGCCCCCACCAACCGGCAAAACGCGGCAACTCGCTGCGCGCGTGACGCTCGTGGACGAAGCAGCCGGCGACCGCGCCGGGACCGGAGTTCAGATATTTGTAATGGCACCACACCGCGAAATCGACGCCGCTGTCATGCAGGCCCAGCTCCAGATTGCCCACGCCGTGCGCGAGATCGAAGCCGCACACCGCGCCCTGCGCATGCGCCAGCCGCACGATCGCGTCGAGGTCGAAGGCCTGGCCGCTGCGGTATTGCACGCCCGGCCACAGCACCAGCGCCAGACGCGGCCCGTGTTCGGCGATCGCGCGCTCGATGCTCGCCATCGAAATCAGCCCGCCGGGCTCATCGGGCTCGATCTCGATCAGATCGGTGTCGGGATCGAAGCCATGGAAGGCGATCTGCGAGGCCACCGCATAACGGTCGGACGGAAACGAGCCGGCCTCGATCAGGATCGCCGGACGTTCGCGGGTGGGGCGGTAGAAGCTGACCATCATCAGGTGCAGATTCGCGGTCAGCGAGTTCATCGCGATCACTTCGCTCGGCAGCGCGCCGACCAGCCGCGCCAGCGGTTCGCGCACCAGTTCGTGGTACGACATCCATTGCGCCTGGCCGGTGAAATGGCCTTCGACCGCTTCCATCGCCCACTTGTCCAGCACCTCCTCGACGCGGGCGCGCGCACCGCGCGGTTGCAGGCCGAGCGAATTGCCGACGAAGTAAGCTTGCTCCTCATCCGCGTGACGCGGGATCAGGAATTCCGCGCGCAGGGTCGGCAAGGGATCGGCCGCGTCGAGGGCGGCGGCGTGGGCGGGTGAGTGCGGTTCGGTCATGAGGTCAGGGCAGGTTCGCTGCGCGGGCGTACGAGTGAAGTGAGAGAGGCCACGCATCGGTGGCGCTGATGCGATGGCCGGCGTCGGCGCCGTCAATCGAACCGTGCTTTCGACAGACCGAGCCATTCCAGCGCGGTGCCGTGGTACAGCCGCGTCTGATCGGTCTCGTCCAGATTCAGCGAGGCGATGCCGGCGCCGGGCGATTGTTCGCCGAGCGGGAACGGATAGTCGGTGCCGAGCATCACCCGCGACACGCCGCAGGTGTCGAGCAGGTATTGCAGCGCGCGCGGATCGGCGACCCACGAGTCGAAATACAGCTGCGAGAGATAATCGCGCGGATTACGCGGGTTGTCGGTGGCGACCAGGTCCGGGCGCATGTTGAAGCCGTGTTCGATCCGGCCGATGGTGTAGGGGAAGCTGCCGCCGCCGTGGGCCAGGCAGATCTTCAACTTCGGCAGGCGTTCTAGCACGCCGCCGAACACCAGGCAGCAGGCCGCGCGCGATTGCTCGGCGGGCATGCCGACCAGCCAAGGCAGCCAATACTTCGGCATGCTCGGCGTTCCCATCATGTCCCAGGGATGGACCAGGATCGCCGCGCCCAGATCGGCGGCGGCTTCGAAGAATTCGAACAATTCGGGCGCGTCGAGATTCCAGTCGTTGACGTGGCTGCCGATCTGGCAGCCCTGCAGACCGAGTTGGTCCATGCAGCGTTCGAGTTCCTGCACCGCCAGACGCGGCGATTGCAGCGGTACCGTGCCGATGCCGGCGTAATGGCGCGGATGCTCGCGGCAGGTCGCGGCCATGTGGTCGTTGAGCGATTGATGCAGGTCCAGCGCCTGGTTGGCCTTGGCCCAGTAACTGAACATCACCGGCACGGTGCTGATCACCTGCACCTGCACGCCGAAGCGCGCGTAATCGTCGACGCGTTCCTGCGGGTCCCAGGTCTTGGACCAGATCTCGCGGAAGAACTTGCCGTCCTTGTAGATGCGATGGCGGCCGTCGTCGGTGTGGTGGATCACCGGGAAACGGTCGTCGCCGTACTTGCGCGCCAGGTCGGGCCAGTCGCGCGGCAGGTAATGGGCGTGGGTGTCGATCTTGAGCATCGCGGTCTCAGGTGTCGGGCATCACGTAGCGGCCCGGCGCCGGGTTCAGATGGCCGCAGTTACCGCAGGTCCGATGCTCGCGCGAGGAATAGAAGCGTTCGAATACCGGCGGGAAATCGGTCTCGATATTGTGCAGGTGGAAATATTCTTCGTAGATCTTGTGGTTGCATTGTTCGCAGAACCACATCAGGCCGTCGTCTTCGTGCGCCAGGCGCTTGCGCTCGATCACCAGCCCGACCGAGTCGGGCATGCGCTGCGGCGAATGCGGCACCCGCGGCGGCAGCAGGAAGATTTCGCCGGCGCGGATCGGGATGTCGCGCACGGCACCGTCTTCCTGGATGCGCAGCACCATCTCGCCTTCGAGCTGGTAGAACCACTCCGGGCCTTCGTCCCAGTGGTAATCGGTGCGCTGGTTCGGCCCGCCGACCACCATGACGATGAAGTCGCCGACGTAGATCACCTTGTTGCCGACTGGCGGCTTGAGCAGGTGGCGGTGTTCGTCGATCCAGGCGGCGAGGTTGAGCGGTGCGGGAAGCATGCGGTTACTCCGTTGCCGCGCCGCGCAGGCGCGCGATGCATTTGAGTTCGATCGCGATCGGGGTCGGCAGGGCAGTGATACCCAGGGTGGTCCGGCACGGGGCGCGGTCGATATCGGGGAAATACTCCGCCCACACCGCGTTGTAGACCGTGAAGTCGCGGGCCATGTCGGTCAGGTACACGGTCACGTCGACCAGATCGTCCCAGCCCGCGCCGCTGGCTTCGAGCACCGCGCGCACGTTGGCGAACACCGCGCGGCATTGCAGTTCGATGTCGTAGGCGATCAGCCGGCCCTGCGCGTCGTGGACATTGCCGACGATTGCGTTGCTGGCCGCGTCGCGCGGCCCGATCCCGGACAGGAACAACAGCTCGCCGACCCGGCGCGCATGCGGGTACGAGCCGACCGGCTTGGGCGCGCCGTCGGCGTGGACGCTGCCGTTGCCGTGCGAATCGCTCATCGCGGCGATCCGCCGTGGGTGGCGTGTACCGTGGCGATCGCGCGGGCGTAGGCCGACTGCAGGGCGTCGAACGAATCCACGTCCATGCCGGTGTTGTGGACCCGGCCGTTGCGCAGGCTGTAGACCCAGCCATGCACGCTGAGCGGCTGTCCGCGGCTCCAGGCGTCGCGCACGATCGTGGTCATGCACACGTTCTGCACCTGCTCGATCGCGTTGAGTTCGCACAGGCGATCGTGGCGCTCGCTTTGGTGGACGTGGGCGATGCAGTCGGCGTGCTTGTCGGCGACGTCGCCGACATGGCGGATCCAGTTGTCGGCCAGGCCCACGCGCAACCCGTGCAACGCCGCATGCACGCCGCCGCAGCCGTAATGGCCGACCACGATGATGTGCTTGACCTTGAGCACGTCGACCGCGAACTGGATCACCGACAGGCAGTTGAGGTCGGTGTGGACCACGACGTTGGCGATGTTGCGATGGACGAACACCTCGCCCGGGGCCATGTCGATGATCTGGTTGGCCGGCACGCGCGAATCCGAGCAGCCGATCCACAGGTATTCGGGCGCCTGTTGTTGCGACAGGCGATTGAAGAAGTCCGGGTCTTCGGCGTTGACCCGCTCGGACCACTCGCGGTTGCGTTCGAGCAGTTCGTCCAAGGTGATCGAAGCGGCGGTGTTGACCGCGCCGGTCAGGTCGGAACTGTCGGAATTTGAATCCTTGGTACTCATGCAGCACTCATCCCAGATGAAGGCCGACGTTCTTGGCGTCGGTGAAGAAACGCATCGCCTCGGCGCCGCCTTCGCGGCCGAGGCCGGACGCGCCGGTGCCGCCGAACGGCGTGCGCAGGTCGCGTTGCAGCCAGGTGTTGATCCAGACCATGCCGACGTTGAGCCGCGCGGCGAGGCGGTGGGCGCGATTGAGATCGCGGGTCCACAGCGACGCGCACAGGCCGTAGTCGCTGGCATTGGCCAGGGCCAGCGCGTGTTCGTCGTCGTCGAAGGCCTGCAGAGTCGCCACCGGACCGAAGATTTCCTCGCGATTGCTCGCGCAGTCGGGACCCAGGCCCTCGATCAGAGTCGGCGCGACGTACCAACCGGGACGGTCCAGCGCCGCGCCACCGCACAGGATCCGGCCGTCCTCGTCGCGGGCGCGGTTCAAGGCCGCGACGACTTTGTCGTAATGCGCCTGCGACACCAGTGGGCCGAGCGCGGCGGTTTCATCGGACGGTTCGCCGATCTTCAATGCCTCGACGCGTTCGACGAGCGCATCGCGGACCTCGTCGTAGATCGAACGCTCGATCAAAATGCGCGAGCCGCACAGGCAGATCTGCCCGGAGTTCTGGAACGCCGAGCGCACCAGGGTGTCCAGGTTCGCGCGCCAGTCGCTGTCGGCGAAGATCAGGCTCGGGTTCTTGCCGCCCAGCTCCAGCGAGACCTTGCGCAGCAGCGGTGCGGCGATCGCGGCGATGCGGCGGCCGACCGCGGTGCTGCCGGTGAACGAGACCGCGCGCACGGCCGCATGGCCGATCAGCGGCTCGCCGACCTCCGGCCCCAGCCCGTGCACGATATTCAGCACACCGCGCGGGAAACCGATCTGCGCGGCCAGTTCGCCGAGCATGCTGGCGCTGGCCGGGGTGATTTCAGACGGTTTAGCGACCACGGTGTTGCCGGCCGCGAGCGCGGGCGCGATCTTCCAGGTGAACAGGTACAGCGGCAGGTTCCACGGCGAGATCGCCGCGACCACGCCCAGCGGCGCGCGCAGGGTGTAGTTGAGCCCGGCCTGGCCGTGGTGGGATTCGCTGGCGAACTGGGTCGCGGCCTGGGCGAAGAACCGCAGATTGGCCACGGCGCGCGGGATTTCGGCGTTGCGGGCCAGCGCGATCGGCTTGCCGCCGTCGCGCGATTCGGCCTGGGCGAAGGCTTCCAGATTCGCTTCCAGCGCATTGGCCAGCGTGTCCAGCCAGTGCGCGCGTTCGCTGTTGGGCAGGCCCGACCAGGCGGGGAACGCGGCCTGCGCGGCGGCCACGGCAGCCTCGATATCGGCCGCGTCGCCGCGGGCGACCTGGGCATACGCCTGCGCATTGGCCGGATCGTGGACGTCGAGCCAACGGCCGCCGACCGCATCGCTCGCCTGACCGTCGATCCAGTGCCGGAATTTCTGCATGCGCCAAGCTTAACGCGTGGCGGCGGCAGCGCCCATAGCGCGGTTGGGCGACGTTGGCGATGCAGGGCGCATGCGGAAGGTGAACGGCGTCCGGGAAGGTGGATTTGCCGTGGTTATGGCTGAACCTTCAATTCGAGCGTGCGGGCGGCCACCACCGTCGGCGCAAGTCGCGGCGAGCCCGTGCGTACTCGATCAGCCGTCGCCGCCGCTCTTGGCCGAACGGCTGCATATACGCTCCGCCACTGTCGCCGCCATACCAGATCTCGCAGCCGGGGATGTGCGCTTCCAGCCAATCGGCCACGGCGGCGTACAGCTCGGGATCGCCGCGCTCGTGACCCTCGCGGTAGTAACGCCCGAACATAGGGACCTCAAGCAGGCACTCGCCGGGGTCGGCGTCGATATCCGAACCGAGTTGTTCGTAAAGTGATCCCGGCGGCGGATCGTTATCCTCGCGGTACAGTGTCAGCGTGGGCTCGATTGCCCTGCGGCGATCGCTCGGTCGGTCGCCGATTTCCTGCACCATCAGCTCGTGGAGTTCACGCTTGTACTCGGGTTCGTCGAAGCCGCAGTGCAGCCAAGCGCTGTGAAAGGGATGAGAACGGAAGCGCGCGTCCCACTCGACGGTAGCCTGGCACTCGGCGACGTTCGACATCCACTCGATCATGAAATTATCCGTACCGATATCGCGGCACAGACCTGCCGAGAGCGCGTCGAGCCAATCCTCGGTGACCCGCGACGCAGAGACGCGCCGCACCAGCAAGACCGCATTGACGCCCATGCGCGTTCAGTTCGAAGGGATGTCGGGTGATCTTAATCCGGTTGTGCGCCGCACTTAAGGTCCGATGCGACGGCAGCGGTCTCGGTCGCCGGTCTGTCGATCCCAGGCCGATATTGCACCGGGTTCCGGAGTCACGGCCCTAGGTTTCCGCTCAGGCGCACGATCGGAAAGAAGAGCATCGGGCTGGAATCCCTCAACAGCGCTTCGGGCTTCAGCCTTTTCACACAACTGCATCGAGGCATCGGCGGGGACGGGCCTCAAGTTTGCCGATCATGTCCTATGCGATGCCATCTAGGTCGAAAGTCATGCTTCGAATGCATGAGTCGCGAAACAAAGCGTAATTCATGCGCAGATGGATGCGTCGCGCACGCCATGGTCATGCTCATGCGCGCCTCTCGGCACTTGACGTGCAAGTACGACGCTGCGCACATTCCGGCGGGGTCACTTTCATCCATGCCTGGCGATCGCCGAAGCGCGCTTGCGGGGCTCACTACGGCGGAACCATCACGTGGATAGACGCAATTTCCTCAGCATGTCCGGGCTCGGCATCGCCGGGCTCATGATTCCCTTCGGCAACGTGATCGCCGCGGAGGCCTTGCTGGTGCCGTTGGACGTGGCCAGGAAGAAGACCCTGGCCGATATCGCGCTCAACGCGGCCAAGGCCGCCGGCGCGAGCTACTGCGACGCGCGCATCGGCCGCTATCTGCGCCAGTTCGTGATCACCCGCGAGGACAAGGTCCAGAACGTGGTGAACACCGAATCCACCGGCATCGGCATCCGCGTGCTGGTCGACGGCGCCTGGGGTTTCGCCGCCACCAACCAGCTCAACAACGATGCGGTCGCCAAGGCCGCGCAGCAGGCCGCCGCGATCGCGCGCGCCAACGCCAAGAGCCAGACCTCCAAGGTCGAACTGGCCAAAGCGCCGGGCGTGGGCGAGGTCGCCTGGAAGACCCCGATCCGCAAGAACGCGATGGAAGTGGCGATCAAGGATAAGGCCGACCTGCTGCTCGGGGTCAACGCCGCGGCGATCAACGCCGGCGCCAGCTTCGTCAACTCGATGCTGTTCCTGGTCAACGAACAGAAGTACTTCGCCTCCACCGACGGTTCCTACATCGACCAGGACGTGCATCGCATCTGGGCGCCGATGACGGTCACCGCGATCGACAAGGCCAGCGGCAAGTTCCGCACCCGCGACGGCCTGTCCGCGCCGATGGGCATGGGCTTCGAATACCTCGACGGCGACGCCTCGGGCAAGATCGTGCTGCCCAACGGCGCGGTCGCCTACAACAAGTCCTACGACATGCGCGCCGACGCGGTCGCCGCGGCCAAGCAGGCGCAGCAGAAACTCACCGCGCCGACAGTCAAGCCGGGCAAGTACGACCTCGTGCTCGATCCCTCGCACACCTGGCTCACCATTCACGAATCGATCGGCCATCCGCTCGAACTCGACCGCGTGCTCGGCTACGAAGCCAATTACGCCGGCACCAGCTTCGCCACCCTCGACAAGCAGAAGTCCGGCTTCAAGTACGGCAGCGACCAGGTCACGGTGTTCGCCGACAAGACCCAGGAAGGCAGTCTCGGCGCGGTCGGCTTCGACGACGAAGGCGTCAAGACCAAGCGCTGGAACCTGATCAAGGACGGCATCCTGGTCGACTACCAGACCATCCGCGATCAGGCCCACATCCTGGGCAAGACCGAATCCGACGGCTGCTGCTATGCCGACTCGTGGTCGTCGGTGCAATTCCAGCGCATGGCCAACGTCTCGCTGGCGCCGGGCAAGAACAAGCTCAGCGTCGCCGACATGGTCAAGGACGTGGAGAACGGCATCTACATCGTCGGCGCCGGTTCGTTCTCGATCGATCAGCAGCGCTATAACGCCCAGTTCGGCGGCCAGCTGTTCTACGAAATCAAGAACGGCAAGATCACCGGCATGCTCGAGGACGTGGCCTACCAGATCCGCACGCCGGAATTCTGGAACTCCTGCGCCGCGATCTGCGACGACAGCGATTACCGCCTGGGCGGCTCGTTCTTCGACGGCAAGGGCCAGCCCGGCCAGGTCTCGGCGGTTTCGCATGGTTCGAGCACGGCGCGTTTCAACGGCGTCAACGTCATCAACACCGCCCGCAAGCTCGGCTGACCGGCGCAGGAGAATCAGACAATGAGTATTTTTACCGAAGCGCAGTCCAAGGCCATCCTCGACAAGGTCATCGCGCTGTCCAAGGCCGATGAATGCACCGCGACCCTGACCGGTTCGATCGACGGCAACATCCGGTTCGCCCTCAACAACGTGTCGACCAGCGGCATCGTCAGCAACGCCGACCTGGCCGTGCAGGTGGCCTTCGGCAACCGCACCGGCACCGCGACCATCAACGAGTTCGACGACGCCGCGCTCGAACGCGTGGTCCGCCGCGCCGAGGACCTGGCGCGACTGGCGCCGGAAAACCCCGAGTTCATGCCGGCGATCGACAAGCAGAGCTACAAGCCCAGCTCGACCTTCAGCGCCGGCACCGCGGCGATCACGCCCGAGTTCCGCGCCAAGGTCGCGACCGATTCGATCGCGCCGTGCCGCGACGGCAAGCTCGTCGCCGCCGGTTTCCTCGAGGACGGCCAGAGCTTTGTCGCCTTCGCCAACAGCAAGGGCAACTTCGGCTATCAGCAGTCGACCAACTTCAACTACACCTGCACCGTGCGCACCGAAGACGGCCGCGGTTCTGGCTGGGTCGGGCGCAACCTGCAGGACTCGGGCCAGTTCAAGACCGATGCCGACGTGCGCATCGCCATGCGCAAGGCCACCGAATCGGCCGAAGCCAAGGCGCTGGAGCCGGGCAAGTACACGGTGATCCTGGAACCGGCCGCGGCCGCCGGCCTGATCTCGTTCATGATGAATTTCTTCGACGCGCGCCAGGCCGACGAAGGCCGCAGCTTCCTGTCCAAGAAGGGCGGCGGCAACAAGCTCGGCGAACTGGTCTACGACCCGCGCGTCAACATCAGCGCCGACCCCTGGGACCCGCGCGCCTCGGTGCTGCCGTGGGACAGAGAGGGCCTGCCGCGCGAGAAGATGGCGATCATCGACAACGGCAAGGTCGCCGCGCTGGATTATTCGCGCTTCTGGGCCAAGAAGCAGGGCAAGAAGGCGATCGGCTCGCCCGGCAACCTGCTGATGGCCGGCGGCGACAAGTCCACCGCCGAACTCATCAAGGGCACCCAGAAGGGCATCCTGGTCACCCGCACTTGGTACATCCGCATGGTCGATCCGCAGACCGTGCTGCTGACCGGCCTGACCCGCGACGGCACCTTCTACATCGAGAACGGGGTGATCAAGCATCCGGTGAAGAATTTCCGCTTCAACGAATCGCCGGTGATCATGCTCAACAACATCGAGGAGCTCGGCCGTCCGGTGCGCGTGGCCGGCGACGAGTCGGGCTTCGTGATGATGATCCCACCGATGAAGCTGCGCGATTTCACCTTCACTTCGTTGTCGGACGCGGTTTGATCGGCGCCGTGCGGGTGGCGCGGCCGCGTCGCGGTCCGCCACTCGCCATCGCCGTGTGAGTTGCGTGACGTTTATTCCGATGTGTTCGATCCACTAAGTGCGAGCCGCCTGTGCAACGACGCGATTTCCTCAGTTTCACCGGTCTGGGCCTGGCCGGCCTGGCGCTTCCCTACGGCCGCGCGATCGCGGCCGATGCGCTGCTGGAACCGGCCGATCAGGCCAAGCGCCGGCTACTGGCCGACACCGCGTTGAGCGCGGCGCGCGAAGGCGGCGCGAGTTATTGCGACGTGCGCATCGGGCGTTATCTGCGTCAATCGGTGATCACCCGCGAGGCGCAGGTGCGCAACATCGTCAACGGCGAATCGGCCGGAGTAGGCATCCGCGTGCTGTGCGAAGGTGCGTGGGGCTTCGCCGCCACCGCGTCGTCGACGCCCGACGCGGTGGCCGGCGCGACCCGCCAGGCCGTGGCGATCGCGCGCGCCAATGCGCGGGCGCAGACCCGCAAGGTCGAGCTCGCGCCGGTCGCCGGCGTGGGCGAGGTCGCGTGGAAAACCCCGATCCGCAAGAACGCGATGGCGGTACCGATCAAGGAAAAAGTCGATCTGTTGCTGTCGGTCAACGCGGCCGCGCTCAAGGCCGGCGCCGATTACGTCAATTCGACCTTGTTCGTGATCAACGAACAGAAATATTTCGCGTCCACCGACGGCAGCTACATCGATCAGGATGTGCATCGCATCTGGTTGCCCTTGACCGCGACCGCGGTCGACAAGGCCACCGGCAAGTTCCGCACCCGCGACGGCTTGTCGGCGCCGATGGGCATGGGCTACGAGTACCTAGACGCCGATCCGGCTGGGCGGGTGTCGCTGCCCGGCGGCCTGATCGGCTACGGCCGTTCCTACGACGTGATGGCCGACGCGGTCGCCGCGGCCGGCCACGCCCGCGCCAAGCTCAAGGCGCCGTCGGTGAAGCCGGGAAAATACGATCTGGTGCTCGATCCGTCGAATCTGTTCCTGACCATTCACGAGAACGTTGGTCATCCGCTCGAACTCGATCGCGTGCTCGGTTACGAAGCCAATTACGCCGGCACCAGTTTCGCCACCTTGGACAAGCGCGATCAGGGTTATCGCTACGGCAGCGAGGTGGTCAATTTCGTCGCCGACAAGACCCGCCCGGGCAGCCTGGGCGCGGTCGGTTACGACGATGAAGGCGTCAAGACCCGCGAATGGGACCTGATCCGCGACGGCATCCTGGTCGACTACCAGGCCACGCGCGACGAGGCGCATATCCTCGGACACAAGCAGTCGCACGGGTGCAGCTACGCCGACTCGTGGTCGAGCGTGCAGTTCCAGCGCATGGCCAATGTTTCGCTGAAGCCGGGCAAGACGCCGCTGAGCGTGGCGCAGATGATCAAGGGCGTGGAGCGCGGCCTGTATGTGCACGGTCGCGGTTCGTATTCGATCGACCAGCAGCGCTATAACGCCCAGTTCGGTGGCCAGTTGTTCTTCGAGATCAAGAACGGCGAAGTGACCGGGATGGTCGAGGACGCGGCCTATCAGATTCGCACGCCGGAGTTCTGGAACGCCTGCGTGGCGGTGTGCGACGAACGCGATTTCCGTCTCGGCGGCTCGTTCTTCGACGGCAAGGGCCAACCGAGTCAGGTGTCGGCGGTGTCGCACGGATCGAGCACGACGCGTTTCAATGGCATCAACGTCATCAACACCGCGCGTGCGCTGTAGGCGATGAAGCCGATGGGCGAGGGTGCGCGGTTGCCGATCGTCGTGCGTAGGGATGCATCGCGGTGAACCGCGCGCAGTTCCTGCGATTGATGCTCGGCGGCGTAGCCGGCGCCTGGCTCGCGCGTTCGCCGCTGGTGCAGGCCGCGGCCGATTACGATTTCTGGTTTACCCGGCTCAAGTACGACTCCGGCGACTGGGACGTCGACCAGCGCATGCCGGCCAATCTGATCACCTCGTTGATCGACTACACCAACTTGCGCGTCGACCCGAAGGAGCACGTGCTGGCCTTGGCCGATCCGAAGATGCTGGCGGCGCCGTTCTGCTATCTGGCCGGGCACAAGCTGGTCGAGTTCAACCCCGACGAGCGGCGCAACTTCGAACGCTACGTGCGCAACGGCGGCTTCGTGTTCGTCGACGACTGCAACCACGACATCGACGGCCTGTTCGCCAAGTCGTTCGAAGCGCAGATGGGCAAGATCTTCGGCGCCAAGGCGCTCAAGCGACTGCCGAAGAACCACCCGATCTACCGCAGCTTCTTCGTGTTCGACGGCCCGCCGGCGACCGGTTTCGAATTGAACGGCTGGGGCGACGATCTGGTTCACGACTATTTGCAGGGCATCGAAATCGATGGCCGCCTGGGTGTGCTGTACAGCAACAAGGATTACGGCTGCGAGTGGGATTACGACTGGCGCAATAAGCGGTTTTTGGCTGAGGACAATACTAAGTTCGGGGTCAATATCGTGATGTATGCGTTGGGGTCTTGACGGCCGGGAGTCGGGAATCGGGAATTGGGAATCGGAAAGGCGGATGCGAAGCCCTGTGTTGCGACGCGGGATTGCAGGCGGCGTTTGGTGAGACGGGAATCGATGCCGGCGTAGTGTGGTGAGTGGCGCGGCTGTTGCTTTTGCCCCCTTTGAAAAAGGGGGCGGCGACCGCGCAGCGGACGCGGGGGATTTGCTTTTGCTTTTGCTTTTGCCTTGGCAGTTGGCTGTGAAGGCAAGAGCAAATCCCCCCTAGCCTCCCTTTTTCAAAGGGGGGGAATTTTGACGGTGGCGCTTGCAGAGGCGTCGCTTTTCGGGAAGTGCAGATGACTACGAACGCGGCAAACAACAACAGCGAGGCCGAACTCAAATCGCAGCTCGAACGGCTCGGTGCGCTGCGTCAGGCGATCGCGCAGGCGATCGTCGGCCAGGACGACGTGGTCGAGCAGTTGCTGATCGGCTTGCTCGCCGGCGGCCACTGCCTGCTCGAAGGCGTGCCGGGTCTCGGCAAGACCTTGCTGGTGCGCTCGCTCGGGCAGGCGCTGGAACTGCAGTTCCGGCGCGTGCAGTTCACCCCCGACCTGATGCCCAGCGACATCCTCGGCACCGAACTGCTCGAGGAAGACCACGGCACCGGCCATCGCCATTTCCGCTTCCAGCCCGGACCGATCTTCACCAACCTGCTGCTCGCCGATGAGCTCAACCGCACCCCGCCCAAGACCCAGGCAGCGCTGCTCGAAGCGATGCAGGAACGCACGGTCAGCTATGCCGGCGTGACCCACACCTTGCCGTCGCCGTTCTTCGTGCTCGCCACCCAGAACCCGCTCGAACAGGCCGGCACCTATCCCTTGCCCGAAGCGCAGCTCGACCGGTTCCTGCTGCATATCCGTGTGGGCTATCCGAGCGAACGCGAAGAACACGACATCCTGCAGCAGACCACCGGCGCGCACAGCGCGCAGGTGCCGCGGGTGATGGGCGGCGAGGACGTGCTGGCGTTGCAGGCGCGGGTGCGTGAAGTGCATCTGGCCGACGATCTGCTGTTGTGGATCACGAGACTGGTGCGCGCGAGCCGTCCTGACGAAGGCGGGCTGGCGGAAGTGCGGCAATGGGTGAAGTGGGGCGCAGGTCCGCGCGCCGGCCAGTCGCTGGTGCTCGCGGCCAAGGCGCGTGCGTTGCTGCACGGCCGCTTCGCCGCGACCCGCGAAGACATCGCCGCGCTGGCCGCGCCGGTGATGCGCCATCGCCTGCTGCTGTCGTTCGCGGCCGAGGCCGAGAACAAGAGCGCCGACGACGTGATCGCCGCCTTGCTGCGCGGCGTGCCGTTGCCCGGCGGTTGAGCGCGGCGCGGACGGCACGGTGAACGATCTGATTCCTGCCGAGGTGCGGGCACGCTTGCGCGGCCTGCAATTGCTGTCGCGGCGCGCGGTCGGCAACCACGGCATCGGCCTGCACAGCAGCCGCAGCCGCGGCGCGGGGTTGGAATTCGCCCAATACCGCGCCTACGAGCCTGGCGACGAACTGCGTCAGGTCGATTGGAAACTGTACGCGCGCTCCGACCGTTTCTTCGTCCGCGAGGCCGAACGCGAAAGCCCGCTCGCGGTGTGGTTGCTGCTCGATGCGACCGCGTCGATGAGCCAGGGCGATGCGGCGCGATCGGGCTGGTCGCGCTTGCACGCGGGCAAGGCGCTGGCGGCCTGCGTGGCCGAACTGGCGCTGCGCCAGGGCGACCGGTTCGGACTGATCGCATTGCGCGGCGACGGCCTGCGCCTGGTCGCGCCCGCGGCCGGCGTGCGTCAGCGCGATCGCCTGCTGCTGGAATTGCACGGCTTGTCGGCGCAGGGCGCGTGGCCCGCGGCCGACAGCTTGCGACCGTTGTGGGAACGCATCGACGCCGGCGACTTGGTGATCATGATCGGCGACGGATTCGACGAAGGCGCGCTCGCCGTCGCCGAACGGCTCGCCGCGGCGCGGCGTGAAGTGCTGAGCATCCGCATCCTGACCGCCGAGGAACGCGATTTCCCGTTCCGCGGCGGCTACCGCTTCCGCGATCAGGAAACCGGCGAGGAATTGCTCGGCGACGGCGCCGCCTTGCGCGAGGACTTCCTGCGCCGCTTCGCCGCTGCGCGCACGGCGTTGGACGCGCGTCTGGACGCCAGCGGCATCCGTCACGCCGAGTACGTGCTCGACGAGGCGCTGGATCTGCCTTTGCGGCGATTGTTCGGCGCGGGGGTGGCGTGAACCCGGTCCTGTTGTTGCCCATTGGTCTGGCCGCGCTGGCCGCGTTGATCGTGCCGTTGCTGATCCATCTGGCCCGGCGCAGCGAACAGCGTCCGACCGATTTCGCCGCGCTGCGCTGGCTGCGGCAGCGACCCAAGCCGCGCCACCGCATTCGCTTCGACGAATGGCTGTTGCTGGCGGTGCGTCTGTTGTTGCTGGCCTTGCTCGCGTTGTTGCTGGCGCGGCCGGCGTTGTACGGCGCGCAGAGCGACGCGCCATGGATTGCGGTAGTGCCGGGTGTGCAGGCGCAGTCCTTGGCGGAGCTGGATCGACCTGCGGATGCGCGCATGCATTGGCTGACACCAGGATTTCCCGAGTTCGATCCGGCCGTGCCCGCGCCGCCGACGTCTTCGGAACTACCGGTATCGAGCTTGCTGCGCGAACTCGATGCCACGCTGCCGGCGCAGGTCGCCGTGATCGTGCTGGTGCCCGAGCAACTGCAAGGCGCCGATGCGCAGCGGCCGCGCCTGTCGCGACAGGTCGAATGGCGGGTGCTGCCGGGCGCGATGCCGACGCGCACCGCGCAAGCCGTCGCCGCGCCCGATCTCTCGATCCGCTACGCCGCCGATCGCGCCGCAGCGCTGCCGTATCTGCGCGCGGCGATCGCGTCGTGGCGCGAGCCCGGCGCGGTAGCGGCGGGTCGCGTCAATGGTTCGATCGCGTTCGATACGCAGCCGCTGGACGCGTCGTCCAGGCAATTGCTGTGGCTCAAGCCCGGCCCGCTGCCGGACGCGGTGAGCGAATGGATCGCCGGCGGCGGCACGGTTCTGCTCGATTCCGCCAGCGCCTGGCCGAGCGGCGCGGACGAGGGCTCGGCGATCGTGCCGGTGCCGCTATGGCGCAATGCCGACGGCGCGGTTCTCGTCGAAGGCGCGCGTTACGGCCGCGGCAAGGTCATGCGCTGGACCCGCGCCTTGACCCCGCAGGCACTGCCGGAATTGCTCGAACCCGGGTTCGCGCGGCAATTGCGCAACTTGTTCGAACCGCCGCGCGAACCGCCGTCGCGGGTGATGGCGCGCGAGCATGCGCCGTCGACCGGCGCGGCCGCGTTCGCGTTGCCGCCGCGCGATCTGCGGCTGTGGTTGGCGTTACTGATCGCGCTGGTATTCCTGTTCGAACGTTGGCTGGCGACGCGGCCGCGTCGTGGAGCGGCGCCATGAACGCGAGCGAACAGTTGCGCGACCTGTTGCATGGCGTACGTACTCGCCGCGGGCTCGACCTTGCGCTGAGCTGCACGCCGTGGGCCTTGGTCGTCGCGGCGATGGTGTGGCGTTTCCATGGCATTACCGCCGCGGTGATCGCGTTGATCGTCGCGCTCGCGTTGATCGCGGTGTTAAGTGCGCAACGCGCCCGCAGCCTGGACACGCTGTGGCTGATCCGTCGCCTCAACACGCTGCGCGCGGATATGGACGACAGCGCCGATCTGTTGTTCGCGTCGCCGCAGGGGCTCACTGGCCTGCAGACGCTGCAACGTTCGCGCTTGCAGGATCGTCTAGTCCATGGCGCACCGGTGGAACTGCGATCGGCATGGTCGACGAAGCGGTCGCTGCTCTCTCTGCTGGTCGCCTCGCTGGTGTTCGCGACCATCGTGCTATGGCCTGGGCCCAAACCCGCCGCGCCGAAGTTGGACGCGTTGTCGCCCGCGCCGGCCGTCGCCGCTTTGCCGGGTCAACCGCGACTGACCGATCAGGCGCTGCGAGTCGATCCACCGGCCTATACGCGTTTGCCGCCACGCAGCGAACCGACGCTCGAAGCGCGCGTGCCACAAGGTTCGAACCTGCGCTGGACCCTGCGTTTCCAACCGCAACCGGCCAGCGCCGCATTGGTATTCCACGATGGCCTGCGCCTGCCGCTGCGCCGTCAGGGCGAGGACTGGATCGCGCAACGCAGCCTGCCCAAGTCGGCGCTGTACCGGATCGAAGCGGCTGGCGCGGCGCCGGCGCAGTCGCGACGCCTGTATCGACTCGATGTGACCCCCGATCGCGCTCCGCAATTGCGCGTGCTCGAACCCGATCGCGGCCTGACCCTGATGGCGCAAGGGCAGCGCGTGTGGCCGCTGGTGTTCGAAGCCAGCGACGATTACGGCCTGGCCGCCACCGCGCAGTTGCGCATCACCCTGGCCCAGGGCAGCGGCGAGAACATCACCTTCCGCGAACAGCGCATCAGCCTGCGCGGCACCGGCGCGGCGACGCAGAAACGCTATGCGCAGCGGTTGGATCTGGCCGCGCTGGGGTTCGCGGTCGGCGACGATCTGATCGTGCAGCTCAGCGTCGACGACAACCGCAGCCCGCAGCCGCAGACTGCGTTGAGCCCGAGCCTGATCCTGCGCTGGCCGGCCGATCTGGGCAGCGAAGCCACCGGCATCGAGGGCATGGTCAAGACCACCTTGCCGGCGTATTTCCGTAGCCAGCGGCAGATCATCATCGACGCCGAAGCCTTGATCCCGCAGCGGCGCAAGCTCGGCGCCGACGAGTTTCTCAAGCGCTCCGACGCGATCGGCGTCGATCAGCGCCTGTTGCGTCTGCGCTACGGCCAGTTCCTAGGCGAAGAAGCCGAAGGCGAGCCGCGTTTGCCGACCAACGATGAAGCGCCTGCTGCCGATGGCGAGCACAAAGACGAGCACGGCGATAAACCCGCTGCGACGGACGGTGCGTCCCACGACGATCACGACCACGCATCCAACGCGGCGCCGGCGAAGTTCGGCGAAGAAGGCGCGGTGCTGGAGGAATACGGCCACACTCACGATCACGCCGAGGCCGCGACCTTGCTCGATCCGGGAACGCGCAAGTTGCTCAAGGCCGCGCTCGACGAGATGTGGCAATCCGAGCTGCATCTGCGCCAGGGCGAGCCGAAGCTGGCCTTGCCGTACGCGTACAAGGCGTTGGGATTCATCAAGCAGGTGCAGCAGGCCAGCCGCATCTATCTGGCGCGGGTCGGGCCGGAGCTGCCGCCGATCGACGAGAGCCGGCGGCTGAGCGGCGACCGTAAAGGTCTGGCGCGGCGCGAGGATGCATTGATCGCGGCGAATGCGGCCGATCCCTTGCTCGGTTCCTTGTGGCTGCAACTGCAGGCCGCGCCGGGTAGCGGCGATGCGGCGGCCATCGATTACGGCGCGCTGGAACGCTGGCTCGGCGAGCACGATGCGCGGGTCGCCGATCCGCTCGCGTTCGCGGCCGCGCTCGACAGCCTGCGCAATCAGCCCGAGTGCGCCTCGTGCCGCGCGCAACTGCGCAGTCTGCTGTGGCCGTTGCTGACCCGGCCGCCGGCTTCGGTCGCGCCGCGCGATGTCGGCGATGCGATCGACCGACGCTATTTCGAAGCGCTGCAAGGCGAGGGTGGACGATGAACTCGCCAATGCACTGGCCCATCGACCTGCCCACCCTGATCGCAGCCATTCTGGGCCTCGCGGTGTTGATCGCGATGGCGAGCCTGATCCATCGCCAGCGCCGCAGCGATCGGCCTGCGCGTTCGCGCGGCTGGCGCTTGGCGTTGCTGCTCGCCGCGCAGCCGATTCTCGCGGTCTTGTTGTATCTGAGTCTGCTGCCGCCGCCGTTGCGCACTCAGGCCGGCACGATGGTGGTCGCGACCGCGGGCGCGGCGCAAAGCGGTGCTGCGATCGTGGGCGAGGTGCAGATCGGACTGCCGGAAGCGCCGTTGTCGGCGGAGCGCGAGCGCGTACCCGATCTCGCCACGGCCTTGCGCCGTTATCCTGGGACGCAACGACTGCGGGTGATCGGCGCGGGACTGGAAGCGCGCGATCGCGACGCCGCGCGCGGACTGGCGATCGAATTCCAGCCGCCCGCGTTGCCGCGCGGCTTGGTCGGTGTGTGGGCGCCGTCGCGGGTCGGTGTCGGCGCGACCTTCGCGGTACATGGCCGAGTGCAGGGCATGCAGGACGGCACGGTCGAACTGCTCGATCCGGGCCGGCAGCGCGTGGACCGGATCGCGCCCGATCGCGATGGCGGATTCGCGCTCAGCGCGGTCGCACGCGGTCCCGGACTGACCGGATTCACCCTGCGGCTGCGCGATGCCCGCCAACGTGTGATCGAGGAAATCGAACTGCCGGTTGCGGTATTGCCCGACGCGCAGCCGAAAGTGCTGGTATTGGCCGGCGCGCCCGGACCGGAGCTCAAATACCTGCGGCGTTGGGCAGTGGATGCGGGGCTGAAGCTGCATACCCAGATCAGCGTCGGTGCCGGCATGCAGCTCGGCGATGCGCCGGTCGCGCTGAATGCCGCGACCCTGGCCGGGTTCGATCTGGTCGTGCTCGACGAACGCGCCTGGGATGCGCTGGGCGCGCCGCAGCGCGAGGCGTTGATGGCGGCGATGCGCGCGGGGTTGGGCGTGATGCTGCGCATCGGTGGGCCCTTGTCGCCACGCATGCGCGCACAACTGCGCGAACTCGGATTCGAACTGGGCGTGGGCGCGGATTCGATCGCGATGCAGCTGCCGGCCCCGGCGATCGATGAGGACGCGATACGCGCTCGACTCGGACCCGGCAGCGAACACGCGCCGCGTCCGCGCGATCAACCCGTCGCGGCGGTGCCGGCCCTGACCCGGCGCAATCTGTCGCTGGCCGGGCCCAAAGTGCAAATCCTCCTGCGCGATGCCGACGGCAATGCCTTCGCCGCTTGGCGCGCGAACGGGCAGGGCCGCATCGGCCTGTGGAGCTTGGGCGACAGCTTCGTGCTGGCCTTGGCCGGACGCGACGATCTGCATGCGCAGTTGTGGAGTCAGGCATTCGCGACCTTGGCCCGAGCCAAGCCGCGCGACACATTGCGGATCGAAGGCACGGCGCGACAGGGCGAACGCACGGTGCTGTGCGGGCTGGCCGATGGCGCGCGGGTATCCGATCCACAAAACAGATCGCTGAGCTTGCTGATCGACCCGGTGCGCGGCGCCGAGCGTTGCGCCGCGTTCTGGCCCGATGCGGCCGGCTGGCATGCGTTGAAACAAGGCGAACGTACCACCGCGTTCTTCGTGCGTGGCCGCGACGATGCGCCTGGATTGCGCGCGAGCGAATTACGCGAAGCGACCTTGGCGCTGGTGTCGTCGCAGTCCAACACCGCCCCCGCCGCCGATGCCTCGTCGCGCGATCGAGCGAAAAGCATGTTCGCGAGCGACGTGCCGCGCGGTGCCGCGTGGCCATGGTTCCTGGCTTGGCTGGTCTGTGCCGCGGGGCTGTGGTGGCTGGAGCGCTCGCGTCTTGGGCGCTATGGCGCCGCGGTCGCCGAGCAGGCGTGATCGTTGAGCAATAGCGTCGGCGCTACAAAACACCCGCGCGATCGCTCGATCCGGCAATCCTCAGATCGACTGCATCCGTCCACCGTCCACCGCCAGGCTCACGCCGTTGACGTAACCCGCCGCCGGCGAGCACAGGAAGGCGATGCAGGCGGCGATTTCGGAGGCGTCGGCGAAGCGATTGAGCGGTACGGTCTTGCGCATCGCATCCATCACGGCTTCTTCGGATAAGCCGGTGGTGCGCGCGCGATCGCCGACGATCTGTTCGATGCGCGCGGTCCGGGTGTAACCGGGCAGCACGTTATTGACGGTGATGCCGTCGCCGCCGAGCTCGCGCGACAAGGTCTTGGCCCAGCTCGCGACCGCGCCGCGAATGGTGTTGGACACGCCGAGGCCGACGATGGGCTCCTTGACCGAGGTCGAGATCACGTTGACCACGCGGCCCCACTGCGCCGATCGCATGCCCGGCAACACCGCGCGCACCAGGGTCTGGTTGGCGAGTAGATGGCGCGAGAAAGCGTCGAGATAGGCCGTATCGGTGGCCGAATGCGCTGGGCCTCCGGGCGGGCCGCCGGTGTTGTTGATCAGAATATGCACCGGCTTGCCGGCGGCGAGCGCTTCGACCTGCGCGCTCAGCGCGGCGGCATCGGCGACGTCGGCGGCGATCCAGCCGTGCGCCTGCGCGCCGCTGCGCGGCAAGTTCTCGGCGACCGCGGCCAGCGCTTCGGCGCGACGCGCCAGCACGGTCACGTCGCAGCCGAGCAGGGCCAGTTCGTGCGCGGCGGCGCGGCCGATGCCTTCGGATGCGCCGCAGACCAGGGCGTGTTTGCCGGTGAGGTTGAGGTCCATGTCGATCTCCGATGACGGCAGCGCGACATGCGCCGCGAGTGGAAGATGATGCGCGGTCAATCGTCCGCGACGGTGTGCCGCATGCGTTCGCGCATCAACGCCGCGACCGCGCGGCTGTCGTCGCGGTCCTGCACCTGCAACTGCGTGGCGACGTTTTCGCGATTGGTCAGGGGATGGTTCTGGCTGAGCTTGAACTTGAGTTCGATGCGCTCGACCCGGAGACGGAAACCGACGATGCCGCGCAGTTGCCGGCGCAGTTCGTCGCGCTCGACTTCGAAGCGCCAGTCGCTGCCGATGCGGGTCTCGTGGCGCACGCTCAGATCGTCGACGACCTGGGCCAGTCCCGCCTCATCCTCGAAGGTTTCCAACTGGCCGTGCAGATGCGCGATCGCGTAGTTCCAGGTCGGCACCCGCGCCGCGGTTTCCTTGTCCGCATACCAACCCGGCGAGATGTAGGCCTGCGGGCCTTGCAGGACCGCCAGGGCCGGGCCGGCGTGCCGCGCTTGCGGATTCGGGCGTGCCCAGTGGCCGCGCAGTTCGACCTGGTCGCCGTCGCGGCGGTACAGCAGTGGCAGATGGCTCACCGTCGGCAGTTCGTCGCGCACCGTGATCAGGGTGCCGAAGTCGTACTGCTCGGCCAGGCGATCGAGCGCGCCCAGGTCGGTTTCGGCGAAGGCGCGCGGCAGGTACATGTCCGGGCTCAGTGCGGCTGCGGCAGTTTCTGGATCATCAGCGCGGCCAGCGCGGCATCGTCGCCGGCCCGCGGCGGAACCAGCTCGGCCAGGGCGAAACCGCGAGCCTGCGCATCGTCGTCGTCCAGGCCGCTGAGTTCGACGAACTCGGCGTCCATCAACGCCGCGCGCGCGGTGTCCTCGCTGTCGTAGGGCAGGATCTTGCCGTCGCTGTCGAACACCTCGGCGGTGCCGGCCTCGCGCACGCGCAACCGCGCCCACACCACGGTCCGGCCCAGGGTCGCCAGCCACCAGCTTTCGTCGGAATATTCGCTCATCACGCCACCACCGCAGACAGGAACCACAACACGCCGGCGCAGGCCAGCGCAACGAAAACGATCAGCAACGACACCCGCGCCGGCGTGGCCAGGCCGTCGAGATTGCGATCGCTGGCGGCGCGGTAACGCTGGCGCAGCAGCCAGCTCCATGCCGCCGGATTGACGAAGGCCGCCTCGCCGAGCGCATGCCGCAGCGGCGGATGGCGATCGCGCAGATGCACCAGCGCCAGCGGCCAGAAGATCGCGAACGCGCAGAAGGCCGATATCGCGATGCCTACGAAGGTCAGGGCCAGGAACAGGATCACGCTGTTTTACCTCATGGGCGGGGCGAAGCGGCTACCAAGGAAGGCCGCATTGCTTCGCAATCGCCGCGTTGTTTCAGACCGTCATCCCCGCGAAGGCGGGGATCCAGGGCTTTATCGCGACAAGACCCTGAAGTCTCTGGATTCCCGCCTTCACGGGAATGATGAGCAAAAGCGAATGACTGGCGAAAGTCAAAAGCAAGGCGCGTGACCGATCAACTTGATCAACGCGCCTTCAAAATCAAAACTCCGCATTCCCCGGCGCACGCGGATAAGCGATCGCGTCGCGGATATTGCTCAGCCCGCACACGTACACCACCAGACGCTCGAAGCCCAGGCCGAAGCCGGCGTGCGGGACGGTGCCGTAGCGGCGGAAATCGCGGTACCAGCCGTAATGGGTCGGGTCCAGGCCGAATTGGGCCATGCGCGCGTCGAGCACGTCCAGGCGCTCTTCGCGCTGGCTGCCGCCGATGATCTCGCCGATGCCCGGCGCGAGCACGTCCATCGCCGCGACGGTCTTGCCGTCGTCGTTCAGGCGCATGTAGAAGGCCTTGAAGTGCTCGGGGTAGTTGGTCACCACCACCGGGCGGCCGACGTGCTGCTCGGTCAGCCAGCGCTCGTGCTCGGTCTGCAGGTCCAGGCCCCATTCGACCGGGAACTCGAACTTCTGCCCGGACTTCTGCAGCAGCGCGATCGCATCGGTGTAGTCGATGCGTTCGAACGGCGCGTTGACGAACGCTTCCAGACGCGTGAGCGCGGTCGGTTCGACCCGCTCGGCGATGAACGCCAAGTCGTCGGCGCGCTCGGCGAGCACCGCGCGGAACAGGTACTTGAGGAAATCCTCGGCCAGCTGCGCGTTGGCGGCCAGGTCGTTGAACGCGACCTCCGGCTCGATCATCCAGAACTCGGCCAGGTGGCGGGTGGTGTTGCTGTTCTCGGCCCGGAAGGTCGGGCCGAAGGTGTACACCTTGCTCATCGCCAGCGCGTAGGCCTCGGCGTTGAGCTGGCCCGACACGGTCAGGAAGGTTTCCTTGCCGAAGAAGTCGCGCGAGAAATCCACCGCGCCGGCCTTGTCGCGCGGCAGGTTGGCCAGGTCCAGGGTCGACACGCGGAACATCTGTCCGGCGCCTTCGGCGTCGGAGGTGGTGATGATCGGGGTGCTGATCCAGAAGTAGCCGTTCTCGTGGAAGAACCGGTGCGTCGCCTGGGCCAGCGAGTTGCGGATGCGGGTGACCGCGCCGAATAAATTGGTGCGCGGGCGCAGGTGCGCGACTTCGCGCAGGAATTCCAGCGAATGCGCCTTGGGCTGGATCGGGTAGGTCTCCGGGTCTTCGACCCAGCCGACCACCTCGAAGGTTTCGGCCTGGATTTCGAACGCCTGGCCCTGGCCCTGCGAGGCCACCAGCTTGCCAGTGGCGACCACCGCGCAGCCGGCGGTGAGATGCTTGATCTCGCTGTCGTAATTGGCCAGCGAATTGGGCGCGACCACCTGGATCGGCGCGAAGCAGGAGCCGTCGCTTACATTGACGAAGCTCAGTCCGGCCTTGGAATCGCGCCGGGTGCGTACCCAGCCGCGTACCGTGACCTCGCCGCCCGCCGGGATCTTGCCCGCGAGTGCCTGTTCGACGCTTACCACCGTCATGTCGTGCCGCCTTGAGCGCGTTGCGTGTGAGGGACGGCGATCATAACGGATGATTCCGGCGAAGCGCGCCGGCGCGCGCGATCGTAGACTGCGCAGTCGATCACGGGCGGGGACGCGTCATGGGCAAGGGCGGGGCAGGTCGGGAGCAAACGAACCGTTGGGGTGCGACCGCGCGACGCAGCCTGATCGCGGCATTGGTGTTGTGGACGGGCGCCGCCATCGCGCAGCAGCAGCAGGCCGTGCCCAAGGCCCTGCCGATCCCGGCACCGGCGCCGGACGTGGTGCTCGACGAAGCCCACGCGGCCCATTTCGCCGGGCTGGCGCTGAGCTGCGTCGGTCGCGAATACCCGAACAAGATCGCCCACCGCCTGGACAACGCGCGCGACGTGCAGGCGCCGAGCCAGCTGTATCCGGCGTTCTACGGCTGCTACGACTGGCATTCCTCGGTCCATGGCCATTGGCTGCTGGCGCGTCTGGTCCAGCGCTTTCCGCAGGCGGCGATCGCGGCGCCCGCGCGCGCAGCGCTGGCGCGCAACCTGACCGCGCAGAACATCGCCGGCGAGCTGGCCTACCTGCGCCGCGGCGACGACGACAGCTTCGAACGGCCGTACGGCCTGGCCTGGCTGCTGCAACTGGGCGCGCAATTGCGCGGCTGGGACGACCCGCAGGCGCGGCAATGGGCCGCGGCGCTGGAGCCGCTGGAACGCGAGGCCGCCGGCCGCCTGCTGCGCTGGCTGCCCAAGCTGACCAAGCCGATCCGGGTCGGCGAACACAGTCAGACCGCGTTCGCGTTCGGTCTGGCCTTGGATTGGACCCGGATCAGCGGCGATCAGGTCCTGCGCGACGCGCTGATCGCCCGCTCGCGCTACTACTACCTGGCCGACCGCAACTGCCCGCTGGCCTACGAACCGTCCGGCCAGGACTTCCTGTCGCCGTGCCTGGCCGAGGCCGATCTGATGCGGCGGGTGCTGGCACCGGAGGAATTCTCGCGCTGGCTCAAGACCTTCCTGCCGCAGATCCCGCGCCGCTCCCGTAGCGACTGGCTGACACCGGGGCTGGTGCTGGACCCGGCGGACGGCAAGCTGGCCCACCTCGACGGGTTGAACCTCAGCCGCGCCTGGATGCTGGAAGGCATCGCCCGCGGGCTGGCCCCGGGCGACCGCCGGATTCCGGCCTTGCGTGCGGCCGCGACCGAGCACCGCAAGCTCGGCCTGATCGCGGTCGGCGACACCCATTATGCCGGCGCGCATTGGCTGGGCAGCTTCGCGACCTATCTGCTGGCGCCGCCGGAGGTGCCGGCAGCGGCGGCTGGTCGCGGGGACTGAACGGGGTGATGCGGCCGATCCGACCGTTCCTGGGGGATCGACGCCAAGCCATCAGGCGGAGCAGGGCAGGCTGAAGCCGGTGCGACCACCCGCGGCCAGCCATGCAGACTTGGCCACGCCTTGAACCCCGGGACGCATGCCGCCATATCGGGTACAGCCCGTGGATGCCGGGCTGGTACCATTCCGGCATCGCCTGATTAATGCATGTCCCCGCGTGGGCATGCACGAGACCATCGCGGCGGATGCGGTCCGATCGAGAATCGATCGGTCGGCCAGCCGCTCAGCGCCACCGGTCGTCGCGCCGCCCATGCCAACCCTACGAGTACCGCCATGCCCGTGACCCTCGCCCCCGCCGCGCTTGCCCGAGTCCAGCACTTCCTGACGGAAACGCCGACCGCCCTGGGCCTGCGTTTCGGCGTGACCCGCACCGGCTGCTCGGGCTGGCAGCACACCGCCGACCTCGCGCGCGAACAGCGCGAAGGCGACACCGTGTTCGAACAGGACGGCGTGCGCATCTACGTCGACCCGATCAGCCTGCCGCTGGTCGAAGGCACCCGCATCGATTTCCTCAAGCAGGGCCTGGGCGAGATGTTCGTGTTCCAGAACCCCAACGCCACCGCCGAATGCGGCTGCGGCGAGAGCTTCACCACCCAGGCCGACGCGGCCTGATTCACATCGGCCCGGGTAAAACGCAGCGGCCGGATCCAGCCGCCGCGCAGCGCCGTCAGCCCCTGTAGGAGCGGCGTAAGCCGCGACCGCCATCCAACCCGTCTGATCGAACCTTGCGCCGGCCTGCGCCAATTCGCGGTCGCAGCTCGCGCAGCTCCTACAGTCGGCAGCCGCGGCACTTCACGACCTGATCCAGTCTCTGCGCAGTTACGTCAGCCCTCTGTAGAAGCGGCGCAAGCCGCGACCGCCATCCAACAGGCCTGATCGAAACCGGCGCCGGCCTGGGTAAATTCGCGGTCGCAGCTTACGCAGCTCCTACAGTCGGACACGCGGCCGCCCCGAACCCAGCCCAACTTTCGTCATGCGGCGCCCCTGCGCCACCGGGCTAGACTCGGACGCTGACTTCAAGGGGAATTCCGCATGCTCCGTCCCGTCCTGCTCGCCACGGCGATCGCCGCCGTGGTGCTGGCCGCATCGCCCGCCACCTTCGCCGCGCCCGCATCGACCACCACCGCCGGCCCGGTCGCGCGCAAGCCCAGCGCGTTGGCGCTGCACGCCCTGTTCGACGCCGAGTGGGAACGCGGCCTGCGCGAAAGCCCGGAAAACGCCAGCTACAACGGCGACAAACGCTTCAACGACCGCTGGGCCGATTACAGCCTGAACGCGATTCAAGCGCGCAGTCAGGCCGATCGCGACGCGCTGGCCAAGCTCAAGGCCATCGACCGCGGCGACTTGTCGGTCGCCGACCAGCTCAACTACGACGTATTCGCCTGGGACCT
Organism: Lysobacter sp. Soil_N_51; assembly: GCF_057655755.1. Classification (NCBI taxonomy): domain Bacteria; kingdom Pseudomonadati; phylum Pseudomonadota; class Gammaproteobacteria; order Lysobacterales; family Lysobacteraceae; genus Lysobacter; species Lysobacter sp. Soil_N_51. The sequence goes on from NZ_JBDGLR010000004.1 coordinate 241,013, forward strand.
GGAGCGCAGCATCGAGCGACAGAAATTCCGCGAATACCTGTCGCCGGTCGGGCAGGCCGGCGGCGTGCAGAGCGCCGACGGCATGGTCGAGGTGCTGCAGTTCGCCCAGGCCAAGGACTACCGCGACTGGCTCGCGCGCATGCGCGCCTTGCCGACGGTGATCGAACAGAACGAGGCGCTGATGCGCGAAGGCGTCAAGGCCGGCATCACTCCGCCGCGCGTATTGATGCAACGCGTGCCGGCGCAGATCGCCAAGCAGGTCGTCGCCGATCCGACCCAGAGCCCGTTCTACAAGCCGTTCAACCGCTTCCCCGACAGCATCGGCGCGGCCGACCGCGCGGCGCTGCAGGCCGAAGCGAAAAAGGTCATCGCCGAGACGTTGGTGCCCGCGTATCGCCGCTTCGGCGAGTTCTTCGACAAGGACTATCTGCCGCACACCGTCACCAGCATCGCGGTCAGCGATCTACCCGACGGCAAGGCCTATTACGACTTCCTCGCCGCGTACTACACCACCACCGACCTGAGCGCCGATGCGATCCACCAGATCGGCCTGAAGGAAGTCGCGCGCATCCGCGCCGACATGGAAAAGATCAAGACCGAAGTCGGGTTCAAGGGCAGTCTGAGCGAATTCTTCACCTACCTGCGCAGCGATCCCAAGTTCTTCCACAAGACCCCGGCCGAGCTGCTGGAGGCCTACCAGGCCACGTCCAAGCGCATCGATCCGGAACTGGTGAAAGTGTCGAAGATCATCCCGCGCCAGCCCTATGGCGTGCGCCCGATTCCCGACAACGTCGCCCCCGACACCACCACCGCCTACTACCAGCCCGGCGCGGTCGACGGCAGCCGTGCCGGCTTCTATTACGTCAATCTGTACAAGCCCGAAGTGCGGCCGACCTGGGAAATGATTCCGCTGTCGCTGCACGAAGCGGTGCCCGGCCACCACTTCCAGTTCGCCCGCGGCCTGGAACTGCCGGATGCGCCGATGTTCCGCCGCACCGGTTATTTCGTGGCTTACGGCGAAGGCTGGGGCCTGTACGCCGAGCGTCTAGGCTACGACATGGGCCTGTACGACGATCCCTACGACCGCATGGGTCAGCTGGCCTACGACATGTGGCGCGCGGTGCGGCTGGTGGTCGACACCGGCATGCATGCCAAGGGCTGGAGCCGCGACAAGGCCATCGCCTATTTCACCGACAACGCGCCCAAGACCGAGCAGGACATCGTCAACGAAATCGATCGGTATATCGGCACCCCGGGCCAGGCGCTGGCCTACAAGATCGGCCAGCTCAAGATCTCCGAACTGCGCGAGCGCTCGCAGCGGGCGCTGGGCGAGGGCTTCGACGTGCGCGACTTCAACGACGAAGTGCTCTCGACTGGCTCGGTGCCGTTGGGCGTGCTGGAGAAGCACATCGACGAGTGGATCGCGAGCAAGAAAGCCGGGCGCTGAGCGGACGGCGTCCTCGAATCGCGTCGCGCGAGCGGCGGATCGGGTCCGTCGCTGGTGCTGAGGTATGTCGCAGTCGGTCTTGAGACGTCGGTGTCGAGTCGCCCGGCCGGTATGAATCGCGACTCAGCCATCAGTCGCATAAGATTGCGCGACGGAACGGAATCCTCGCTCAAATCGGCATCATAGCTCCGTCAAACGGTCCGGCTTGCGGGGCTGGCTGCGCCCGCGCCAGGCCGCGATTTGCTCCCGGCCGCCAAACACCGCCATAATACGCGGCTCCCAAGAGGCCACTGACCTCCTGGGACCTTGCTCCACCGCATCCGCTACGGACGTCGGGGGGCTGAACCGGGTTGCCGACGGGTTCGCCGTTGGCGATCCATCATCCACAAGGAATCACACCATGCGTCATTACGAAGTCGTGTTCCTGGTCCATCCGGACCAGAGCGAGCAGGTGCCGGCCATGATCGAGCGCTACAAGTCGCTGATCGAAGCCGGTGAAGGCAAGATCCACCGTCTCGAAGACTGGGGCCGCCGTCAGCTGGCGTACCCGATCGAGAACCTGGTCAAGGCTCACTACGTCCTGCTGAACATCGAAGTCACCCAGACCGTGCTCAACGAGCTGGTCGACGGTTTCCGTTTCAACGATGCGATCCTGCGTCACCTGGTCATGAAGCGCGACGACGCCGACACCGAGCAGTCGCTGATCATGAAGTTCAAGGACGAGAAGGGCGACAAGCCCGAGCGCGGTGAGCGCCGTCGTCGTGACGACGACAGCGACAACGCAGTCGGCACCGCCGACAGCGCCGAAGACAACGCCGAAGCCGCCTGAGGATCGATCCCATGTCCAAATTTTTCCGTCGCCGCAAGTTCTGCAAGTTCACCGCCGAAGGCGTCAAAGAGATCGACTACAAGGATCTCAACACCCTGCGCCAGTACCTGACCGAGACCGGCAAGATCGTGCCGAGCCGCGTCACCGGCACCAAGTCGAAGTACCAGCGCCAGCTGGCCACGGCGGTCAAGCGCGCGCGTTTCCTCGCGCTGATCCCGTACACCGACAATCACAACGCCTGACGGCGTAGGAGTGAGTGGCGGCTTTGCCGCCCTGTAGGAGTGAGAAACGAGAGAAAGCTTTTGCTTTTACTCACGTCTCACTCCTCTGAACTCACTCCTCGCTTCTTCGGACAGCGAATCCCGCTGCGGACCTAAAGGCCCGCTAACGAATACGGAGCAAGACCATGCAACTGATCCTCCTGCAGAACGTCACCAACCTCGGCAAGCTCGGCGACAAGGTCAACGTCAAGCCGGGTTACGGCCGTAACTTCCTCGTGCCGCAGGGCAAGGCCGTTCCGGCCACCGCCTCGAACCTGGCCGATTTCGAAACCCGTCGCGCCGAGTACGAAGCCAAGGCCAAGTCGCAGCTCGACGGTGCCGAAGGCCGCAAGGCGCAGCTGGAAGGCGCGGCCGTCACGGTCCACGCCAACGCCGCGACCGAGGGCAAGCTGTACGGTTCGGTGACCCCGCGCGACATCGCCGAGGCGCTGACCAAGGCCGGTTTCCCGGTCAACAAGTCGGAAGTGATCATGGGCGAAGGCCCGATCCGCCGCACCGGCGAATACGACGTGCTGATCCACCTGCACGCCGACGTCGAAGTCACGGTCAAGGTCACGGTCGCCGGCGAAGTCGCCTGATCGCAGCCTGATCGCGGTACTTACGAGAGGCGCCGCAAGGCGCCTTTCGTTTTTGTGGCGCGGCGCGCTCAAGCTGCCGTCGCAGGCTATGAGACAAGAGCGGCGCATTAGAGGTGAAGTTACCCACCTCTTATCCACAGCTTTGGCACAGAGCTATATGCAACTGTCGCAAGCGCAACACGACTACGATGCGTGTCCGGTACCGATTGCCGTCCGGCGCTGCCCGCGCCGGCCGGGGACAGGCCGCACGCCACCGAATCCCTGGGCCTTGATTGGCTCGATTGGCTGTGCAGACGGCCGAACGACGAGGATCGTCATCCCCGATGAGCGCACGTAGTTCCGGATTCCGCGGCGAAAAACGTTTCGAGACACGCGCCGAGCAGCGCATCGACCAGTTGCGCGTGCCGCCGCAGTCGATCGAGGCCGAGCAGGCCGTGCTAGGCGGCCTGATGCTCGCGCCCGACGCCTACGACCGCGTCGCCGACCAGATCGTCGAGGAAGATTTCTATCGCCGCGATCACCAGTTGATCTACCGCGCGATCCGCGAGCTGGCGGAAAAGAGCCGGCCGTTCGACGCGGTGACCCTGGGCGAATGGTTCGAATCGCAGGGCCTGGTCGAGGAAGTCGCCGGCGGCGCCTATCTGATCGAACTGGCCAGCACCACGCCGTCGGCCGCCAACATCACCGCCTACGCCGAGATCGTTCGCGACAAGGCGGTGATGCGCAAGCTGATCGAGGTCGGCACCGAGATCGTCAACGACGGCTTTCAACCCGATGGTCGCGACAGCGGCGAGATCCTGGCCAAGGCCGAGCAGCAGGTGTTCGCGATCGCCGAAGCCGGCTCGCGCGGACGCACCGACTTCACCCCGGTCACCAAGGCGCTGTCGGAAGCCTTCGACGTGCTGCAGACGCGCTACGCCAACGGCGGCTCGGTCACCGGCATTCCGACCGGCTACACCGAATTCGACGAGATGACCGCCGGTCTGCAGAACACCGACCTGCTGATCCTGGCCGCGCGTCCGGCGATGGGCAAGACCGCGTTCGCTCTCAACATCGCCGAGCACGCCGCGTTCCGCACCAAGAAAGCGGTCGCGGTGTTCTCGATGGAAATGTCGGCCAGCCAGCTCGCGCTGCGTCTGATTTCCTCGGTCGGCCGCGTTAACGCGCAGCGCTTGCGCTCGGGCCAGCTCGAGGACGAGGACTGGAGCCGCGTCACCGGCGCGATCCGGCAATTGCGCGAAGCCAAGATCTTCATCGACGACACCCCGGGCCTGTCGCCGGAAGTGCTGCGCGCCAAGTCGCGCCGGCTCAAGCGCGAGCACGACCTGGGCCTGATCGTGATCGACTACCTGCAGCTGATGTCGGTGCCGGGCAACAACGAAAACCGCGCGACCGAAATCTCCGAGATCTCGCGCTCGCTCAAGCATCTGGCCAAGGAACTCAACCTGCCGGTGATCGCTTTGTCGCAGCTCAACCGCTCGCTGGAACAGCGCGCCGACAAGCGCCCGGTGATGGCCGACCTGCGCGAATCCGGCGCTATCGAGCAGGACGCCGACGTGATCGTGTTCATTTACCGCGACGATTATTACAACAAGGAAACCTCGCCCGACAAAGGTCTGGCCGAGGTCATCATCGGCAAGCAGCGTTCCGGCCCGACCGGCTCGCTCAAGCTCAAGTTCTTCGGCGAATACACCCGCTTCGACAATCTCGCCCACGATTCGATCGGCAGTTTCGAATAGCGGCGGTTTGGATCGAACCGCGCGCATAAGCCGGCGCCGCGCTCAGCGGCGCGGGCAGTGCCCGACTTCAATAGTGCGGAATCGACGCATCGACCCGATTGGCCCAGGCCTCGATGCCGCCTTCGATGTAGCAGACATCTCGGTGACCCAGCCGGTGCAGGTGTTCGGCGGCATGGACGCTGCGATCGCCGTGGTGGCACAGCACCGCCAACGGCACGTCCGGCGCCAGATTGCGGATCACGTGGCTGCTTTCGTCCAGGGACAGAAAGGGCAGATCGAGCCGGGCCAGCGCGCGCTCTTGCGGATGGCGGATATCGACGATGGTCAGGCGGCCGTCGCGCGCGGCGGCATCGGCATCGGCCGCAGATATCGGCCGCACCGGTTCGATGACCGGCGCTCCGGGAAAGCGCATCGTCCAACTGGGGCCGCGTTCGACATCGTGCCAATCGATCGACAGACCGTCGCTGCGGCGTGCACTGGTCAGGCCGAATTGCAGCGGCACGCCATCGACCTGGGTCTGGATGGTTCCCGCTCTGCGCGGTACGAGCAGCAAGCAACTCGCCCAGCGCGCATCGACCTCGATCTCGGCCACGGTGCCGGCCTCGCTGTTGCTGATGGCCGCGCGCAGGAACTCCGCGGCCGCCGGGCTCAGCGTCACCTGCGGAGGGCGACGATCGGGCGCGGGCAGGCCCAAGGCGGCGTGCAGTTCGCCGGCGTTGGCCATCTGTTCGATCAGGTCGCCGCTGGCGAGGTAGTCGCCGTCGAGATACAACTGCGGAATCGCCAGCCACTCGCCTCGGCGCTCGCTGCCGTGGCCTCGCTCGAGATCGGCGCCGGCATCGACCTGCGCATAGTCCAGGCCCATATCGTCGAGCAAGCCGCACAACCTGAGCGAAAGACCGCAATTCAATGTGGCCGGTGTCCCGCTCGTGAGCAGCACCAGGCGATGGCTGGAGCGCAATGCGTCGATGCGCTGGCGCGTGGTGGCGGACAGGTTCGGTTGAGGCACGGGCGCGTCCTTCGTTCGGCTCGCGCCGACTTTATCGCAAAGCGCCGCGTGGCAGTCCTTAGCCGCGTCCGGGGTTGGCGCCGCGCCGCGGAAACATGGATCATTCGGCGCGTGCCCAAGGCCGGGCCGCCGCGGATGCTGAGCGCATGACGATCGTCGACAATGCCGCTTACCAATGGCGCGTCTACACCGCCAAGACGGTTTACCGCCTGGAGAACGCGCGCGGCCGCGCCGAGTCTCTGATCAAGGGACGGATCTTCGGTCTGCGCCAGGCCGGATCGAAGAAAGGCGTTTATCGCCTGATCGTGCGCGAGTTGGGCCCGCGCCTGGTGTTTTCCCTGTCCGAACAGGAGTTGGCCGGCCTGCTCAAGAAAAGCAGTCCGCTGGCGGAGGCTTCGCCGCATTCGCATCCGAGGGCGAAAACGCTGCGGTCGCGCCTGCAAAAGACCGATCCCAAGGATTTCTGGGCGGTGGTCGCGACGCTGAACTGGCCGAAATTCGCCCAGGACGCCGACTACGCCGAGACGGTCAGATCGGTCCTGCGCGAATGCTATCGGCTGCAGGACGTAAACCGACTGCTGCGCACCGCCGTGCGCAAGCGGCGCGAGTTGCAACGCGCGGTGGAGAAGGCGGAAAAGGCCGCGCGGCGTCAGTTGTTTCTCGGCGGCGACGACAGTTTCTACGACGCCCTGGCGTATGCGGTTTCCAGTGGCCAGGCGAGTTTCGAAGGATTCTTGCTCAAGCCGGAGTCCTTCGTGAAGAAATTCAACGCGCTGCCCATGGAGCAACATAATTTCGAGTATTGCTTCGAGGAATGAGTGGGTCATGTCGATGGCACGCGGCGATGACGCGTTGCGGTCGCCAGCGCGCATTCATGCGAGTCTTCTCGGCGCTCGCCGGCCATCGCATCCGTCATCGTCGTTAAATCGCGCCGACGAACTGGCACTCGTCTCGTCCGAACATGCGCGCGGCGCATGCATCATTGTGTGATTTTGCGCGTTGTATCGCGTTTTTCTCGCTGAATCGCGCATGACGCACTCGGCCGGATGTCGCATATCGGCGATGCGACGCACGACCTTGTTGCTTTGAGATCGGCGTCGCCTATGCGCGTGACGCGTTCTTGTTATAAGCCAAGCAAGTAGATGAAGGCCGCGCAGCGATCCATCGGCATCCGCCGCCGCGCTCGCCATTCCGACTCGAACGCTGGATGCGCAAGGACAGGGTCTTGAGATGAAAGATCTGATCGGGCAAGTCGACGCCAATCTGCAGGCTCACGAAGAATTCGGAAATTCGCGACAGATCATCGCGCTCAATATCGAACGCTATAAATTCGCCCTGGCCGTGCTCGCGCAGAACGACGCGAAACTGCAGGTCTTGTTGCCGCAGATCGAGCGATTGGATCAGTCGCTCGCCAACAAGATCCTCGGCGATCTGTTGGTCCGGGCCGAACTCGAAGCGGCCATCGAACGCCTGGAAACCGATGCTTCGGCGCCCCAGGATACGCAACGTCTGGTCTGGTGCCTGCAGCGCAGTCTAGCCATCGCCGACGAATCCAGAAGCCTGTCCGCGGGCGCGATGGAGCGCGATTTTCAGGTCGGGCCGGAGATCGACGGTCGGCGGATCTGGGTCTGGGATCTTGCCGACGGATCCGAACCGGTGGCCGATGCGCTGCGCGAGGCGCTGCGACTGGGGTTCATGCCCGGCGGGCATTGCGAAGCGCAGATCATCCGGCCCACGCCGGAGATGGTGCGCCAACTCGATCGCGCCTGCGCCTTGCTGCAGGCGCTGGCGCCGCAGGTCGCGCACAGCGTGTTCTCGCACCTGCACTCGGTCGCGATCGCGCACATGCGCAATGAACGCGGGCCGATGCTCACCGCGTCCGGCGGCGATTCCACCCCGTGCATGATCTTCATCGCGCCGGAGGAACTGGCCAATCCCTGGGACACGGCCGTTCACATCATGCACGAAGCGGTGCATCTGAAATTGTCGGACATGGTGCGCACCAGCGCGGCGGTGGTCGAGGAAGCCATGGTGACCTTGCCATGGGGCCGGGAGATCTCGGTATCGAATTGCCTGTTCGCATTTCACGCCTACGTGCATCTGCAGGTGTTCCGCACCGCGGTCGAGCAACTGGGGCCGCAGTATTACGCGGCCTACGGCGCGCCGGAATCGTATTTGGCCAACACGCGTCCGCATGCGATGTCGGTGGTCAACACCGCCGCGACCACGCCGTTCTCGCGCGGCCATCAACGCATGATTTACCTGGGCGAGCAGTTCAGGACCACCTGGGCTTCGTACCTGACCCCGGCCGCGCGCCGCATGGTCGATTGGCTGTGCGAAGCGATCAGTCCGATGGTCGACATGGGTATCGAACGGCCCGACCAGGCGCGGGCCGCAGGCGAGGCGCAGGCCGCTACCGCGCCGGCACCGACGATCCGCTACACGAAGAATCCCAAGCTGCATCTGCGCCCGCTGAAAGAGCACGGCATCCTGTTCGCGTCGGCGATCGAACAGCCGCAGATCCGCAAGCTCAACACCGCCGCTTGGCTGATGTTCGAGTTGTGCGACGGCCGCAATGAGCGCGATCTGGCCCAGGCCTATGCGCAGATCACCGGCGTCGCCGAGGATCGCGCCTGGCAGAAGATCGAGCCGATGCTTGGGCATCTTGTCGCCAGCGGCATGATCGTGCCGGTCAACGACGTAGCGATCGACGACGCGGCGACGGTGCGTGAAGGCAGGGCGGCATGAACACGACCGCGAAGGTCGTCGCCACCGCCGACCGGATTCTGTCCGAGCATCCAAACTTCGGCGATTCCAATCGGATCCTGGCCAAGGTGTATGCACGCTATCGCTTCGGCGCGGAACTGTTCGCCGAACGCTTGCCCGGGGTCGCGGCGGCGCTCGAGCGCCTGGACGCGATGCCCGACGCCGACGTGCGGCGCATCTTCTTCGACCCGCTGGTTCGGCTGGCGACCGAAGATGCCTTCACCGAGCTGGAAACCGGACAACTGGCATCGCCGCATCGGCTCGAAGACCTGTTGCCGAAGGCAATCGCCGCGTTGCCGTCGGGCCTGTGCCAGTCGCATATGCTGGCGCGCTGGGATCTGAGTTCGGACGAACGCCATTGGATGTGGGCGATCGCCGGCAGTTCCGATCCGTATGCCGCGCAGTTGCAGACCGCGTTCGACGGCATTTTCTCGGCCAGCCCGGCCAACCGCGGCACCTTGCTCAATCCGGACGCTGTCGCGCAATCCAAGGTGCAGGACGCGATCGCGCTGTTGTCGATGCTGTTGCCGAATGCCGGCGCCGCGGCGCTGCGTCACGTCGGCGCCATCGCGCTGTTGGATGCGCAGCTCGAGGGCGGCATCGTGCTGTCCGCCGCCGGTGGCGACCTGACGCCGTCGACCGTATTCATTTCGCTCGAGCAACTCGGCAACCCGTGGGACATCGCCGGCTGCCTGCTGCACGAAGGCCTGCATATGAAGCTGTTCGATGCGGCGCGTTCGGTCTCGCTGGCGAAAGCGCCCGGCGAAACTATCCAGGTGCCATGGCGCAACGTGCGCTGGTCGATCGTGCGGGCGATCTTCGCCTATCACGTCTACGTGCACCTGTCTTTGTTCAAGGCCGCGGCGCTGTGCGCGGACAAGCGCAGCTTCGAATTGTTCGGCGACCCGTCGGCGTACGTGATCCGGCCGCATGCGATGTCGGTGGTCAACAACGACACCGCCGCGCAGTACGGCCGCTCCATCGACCGCGCCCGCTACCTGGGTCACATGTTGCAGACGCAGTGGTCGCCGCTGCTGTCGGCGGGCGGGATCGACTTCGTGGGGTGGCTCAAGAGCTCGCTCGACCCGGTCGACGAGGCGGTGTTCAGCGAGGCGCCGGAGGCCCTATGCGCGACGAATTGACGGTACGCAAGGCGAGCGGGCTGCGCTCGCGTCCGGTGCCGCAGGCCGATTGCCTGATGGTGTTCTCGCCGCAGTCGGGAAAGATCCACTGGCTCGGCCTCAACACCTGGATGGTATTCGAGCTGTGCGACGGCCGCACGGTCGAGCAGGTGGAGCGCGGCTATGCCGAACTCGCCGGCGACAGGTTGAACGAAGACGGCGCGCGCCGGCAGGCGCGGCGCGGACTCGAATCGCTGTTGGGCAGCCGGCTGATCGAAGCCGCGCCTGCGTGACGGACGAGTCGGCTTGAGCAGAACAGTCATGGAGCAGGGGAGTCAGCCGACACGGATGTCGCGACCGTAGCAAAGCAAGCAGTACTTCCACCACAGAGGAGATAGTTCATGAACAATGAATCAACTTGCCTGGAGACGCTGAAGAGCCTCCTGAGCAACAAGAAGACTCTGGAAGAATCGGAAGTGACCACCGGCTCCGCCGATGAACGTCGCTGGTGGCCTCCGTACAGCGTTGCGCCGACCCAGGCGGCGAGTTCCTAGGTAACGAAGATCTGCCGCGCTCGCATCCACGAGTGCGGCAGGTTTTCTTCTGCTTGCAGGACTGGCGATTTGAGCGCTCCACCGCTCGTGGGCGAGATATGGCGCCCCTTGAACGACCGCGACAAGGCCGTCGTGGTGCTGCGATGCTCGGACGAAACGATCGACTACGCCTGGCTGGACGGCGAGTCCGACCGCGACGGCAGCGCCTCGGCCGCGCAGTGGCATTCGCGGTTCGCGATCGTGCTGGAACAGTCCGATCACGCCCACGCGACGCCGGTGCGGCGCCGGCATCTGATCGACGATTGCGCGGCATGGCTGCGCGGCAAATCGGTACTGGAACTCGGCGCGCATACCGGCGGTCTGACCGAATCCATTCTCGACTGCGCCGCTTCGGTCACCGCCCTCGAAAACAACCCGCGCTGCGTCGCCCATCTGCGCGATAAATTCGCTGGCCGTGTGGAGGTCATCGAAGGCGATATGCACCACGCGCTGTGGCGGATCGACCCGCATCGCTTCGATGTGGTGGTCTGCGCGGGCGTGCTGTATCACTCCGCGCATCCGTTTCTGTTGCTCGAGGCGATGGCGCATCTTGCGCCGCAGCGGATCCTGATCGACACCTTGAACCATGGGGTCGACGAGCTGCGGGTGGTGGTGCCGCACATGATCAACAGCTGCAATTACCGTTATAACCAACGTCCCGACTGCGGTTTCTCGCTGGTGCTCGGCGATCGGCTTATCGAACAGGCGATGGCGACCCTGGGCTATGCGCACAAGGCGCCGGTGGACAAGCGGTCGGCGACGATCGCGCCCGAACTCGACAGCGCGTATTTCCGCGAATGGAAAAACAGCTTTGCTGCATGGTTCCATCGGCCGGGTTTCGCGCCGGCCGATGCGCAAACCGAGTCGCTGCTGGAATGACGAGGCGTTGTCAGGCCCAGGCCTGGCGAACCTGTGCGTAGTAGTCGCGGAAGAACGGAACCATCCTCGCGCGATCGCTGGCGACGATCGCCAGCAGCTCCGGCGGCAACACATACTCGTCCTCGCCCAGGTCTTCGTACAGGCCGTTGAGCATCTGCTCGTAGAAACGCGGAAACGCCTGATGCCAGCCGACTCGGGGTAGCCGGATGCCGTGTTCCGAACCCATCGCGAGGTAGTGCTTGAGCGCCTCGGCGCGGGCCTGTTCCTGGGTATACAGGCGGATCGGCTTGCGCTCGGGTCGGAAGGTTTCCTCGAACAGTCCCGTGCCGCCGCAGACGCGGTCGGCCATGTGCTGGGCGAGCAACGGCGACAGGAACAAGCCGTCGCGGTAGGTGCCGGTCAGCATCCATAGACCGTCGACCGAGGTCGGGCCGATCAGCGGGCAGGTGTCGACCGCGACCGGCCGATTGCCCGCCTGCCAGGTCACCAGTTGCGCCGCGCACAGGTCCTGATCGAGTTGATCCAGCGCGCATTCGAGCAGGAAGAACATATCGGCGGGCGAGGTGCGCAGCATCGGTTGCGCGAACAAGGTATTGGTCGCGCCGATGTAGAGCTGACGGCCGCCGCGCGGCACCGCGTGCAGCCCGCAGGCGAAGGCGCGGTTGGGCGTGCGCAATACGTGTTGCTGCGCGGTCGCCGTCGCGGTTTCCAGCACCAGCGAGGTTCCGCCGCCGGAGAACAGGCGCGGGATGCGCCGCGCCAGCTCGGGGTGCGCGTCGAGAATCGTCTGGGTCCACACGCCGGCCGCCAGCACCACCTGCGGGGCCGGCACCACGCTGCCGTCTTGAAGCCGCACGCCTTTGATCTGACCGCCCTGAATGTCGAGCGCCTTCACCGTGGCGTCGACGAAACTCAAGTTCGCCGAGCGCTCGATCAGCGTGGTCATCGCCTGCAGCAGCCTGGCGGCGTCAATCGAGCCTTCACCGGGCAGGAACAGCGCGCGCGAGGGGCGGCAATCCTCCGCCGGGTTCAGGCCGGGGATGCGATTAGGATCGAGTTCTTCCCAGGCCTCGCCGCTTTCGCGCAGGGCCTGCTGGATGGCGGCATAGTTTTCGTCTTCGATGGTGCCGGACTTGGCATTGCTGAAGACCACCGTGCCTGGCGTCATCGACACCCGTTCGGTTTCGGCCAGTTCGGCGTTGATGCCTTCCAGCCAGTCCGGCCAATGCCGCGTCGCGAGCTTGCCTTTCGCCAGCTTGGCCCGGCCCGCATCGGTGCGCAGCAACTGCGCGGTGACTTCGCCGTAGCAGCCCATCATCGCGCCCGCGGCCGCCGAGGCCGCGCCACCGCGCGCGGCCGGGCCGATCACCGCCACCCGCAAGCGCGGGTCGCGCAATTGCAAGGCGCGCGCGGTCGCCATGCCGAGCACTCCGTTGCCTGCTACTACGACGTCATAAGTCGACATGATCGCTCCATCGAGCTGGCCGTTATCGGGCCTTCCATAATGCGGGTGTGTTCGCGCCGATGTGAGCGACCGATTGCGCAGAATGCGGACCGCGCTCGGGCCGCGATGCTCGGGTGCGTGCGTGGGCGAGGGGACTCATCTTGCCTGTGGCAAGGCAAGCGGCAAACGCCGACAGCGGCGTCGGCCCGCCGCTGCCGATCAGTAAGTGCAGGTTGACGAATACCGAACAGAGTTGCAGACACTATCCACGTCCATCGTCGCGCCGATGCCGTGGTCCGCGTCGCTGTGCAACGTCGATTGATCGCGAAAGTGCGTCGTGCAAAGGCTCCGCGCAATCAGCCCGTGCCTTCGCGCATCGATGCGGCCGCGAGACAGTCCCATCGCTGCCAATTCGCCACCGATCCCCGCGATCCTTGACGCCGCGCACGCTCCACCTCGCCGATTTAGCGACCGCAGGCGCGCACATGCGCCCGTTCAGCTGTAGCGGACTAGCCTGATCGCTCGGCAATGCCCGCGGCGCCCGGCACGGGGTTTGACGTTCTCGTGACGAGCCGCGGCGCATGGTGACCGTTGCCCATAACCCAATCGGTGAGTCCATGAACACCCAACTGAAAACCGTGATCGCCGCCGCGCTGATGTCCTGCGTCATGGTGACCGGCGCCGCTACCGCGCAGAGCAAGTCCTCCAAGTCGAAGACGCCGCGCTGCTACGACGTCGAAGTGCAGCGTCCCAAGCAGGTCAAGGACCAGCACAAGATCGCCGGCACCGCGATCGGCGCGGTCGCGGGTGGTCTGCTCGGCAATCAGGTCGGCGGCGGCAACGGCAAGAAGCTGGCCACCGCGGCCGGCGCGGTCGGCGGTGCGTTCGCCGGTCGCAAGATCCAGGAAAACCAGCAGAACAAGACCGAGACCGTGATCGAGCGCCGTTGCGATTGAAGCCGGGATTTGAGATTCGGGATTCGAGATTCGGGATCGGCGCAAGCCGGTCCCGATTTCGTTATGGGACAGGATTGCGGATGGCTAGTGGCTTCGGCTTTGCCGAATCCCGTATCTCGAATCCCCAATCCCCGCACTTCACATTCGCCTCATCGGCGCGCGAAGCCGTCTCGCTAGAATGTGCGCCATGGCACGACCGACTTCCGCACTCATTCACACCGACGCCCTGCGTCACAACCTCGCCCAGGCCCGCGCGCTCGCCCCCCAAAGCCGGGTGATGGCGGTGGTCAAGGCCGACGGCTACGGCCACGGGCTCGAACGTGTCGCGCGCGCGCTCGAAGGCGCCGATGCCTTCGGCGTGGCCGCGCTGTCCGACGCCGACCGCCTGCGCGCGGCCGGGCTGTCGCAGCCGATCGTGCTGCTGTCGGGCTTCGACGAAGCCGACGATCTGCCGCAACTGCGTCGGCTCGGGGTCGAAACCGTGGTCCACCACATCAGCCAGGTCGAGATGCTCGAACAGGCCGGCGACGGCGATCCGATCCGCTGCTGGCTCAAGGTCGACACCGGCATGCACCGGCTTGGCTTCGCGCCCGAACACGTGCACGAAGCGCACGCGCGGCTGAGCGCGGCGGCCAGCGTCGCCGACGGCATCGTGCTGATGAACCATTTCGCCAGCTCCGACGAATTCGATGGCGACTCGCCGGGCAACCGCCAGACCCGCGAACAGCAGCGCGAATTCGCCGCCGCGATCGAAGGCCTGAGCGGCGCGCGCTCGCTGGCCAATTCGGCCGCGGTGCTCGGTTGGCCGGACGCGCATGCCGATTGGATCCGTCCGGGCGGCCTGCTGTACGGGATCAGCGCGGTCGAAGGCCGCAACGGCGAGGACTTCGGCCTGCGCCCGGCGATGACCCTGTCGACCCGGTTGATCGCGGTCAACGCGGTCCGCAAGGGCGAACGCGTCGGCTATGCGGCGACCTGGGAATGCCCCGAAGACATGCTGATCGGCGTGGCCGCGATCGGTTACGGCGACGGCTACCCGCGCGCTGCGCCCTCGGGCACGCCGGTGCGCGTGGCCGGGCACGACACCCAGGTCATCGGCCGGGTCTCGATGGACCTGATGACCATCGACCTGCGCGGCATTCCGCTGGCCAAGGTCGGCGACCCGGTGCTGCTGTGGGGGCCGGAGCTGCCGGTCGAACGGATCGCCCAGGTCAGCGGCACGATCGGTTACGAGCTGACCTGCTCGATCACCCGGCGGGTCCGTTTCGTCGAGAGCTGAGCCGGCCGGACGTTGCGGTTATTGCATCCGCGTTCGGCCTGCAGCGGACAAGCCGCGGTCGATACCTGCAATACGTGCGTGTTCTGTGCATCACGTCCATCTTTTGTGCATCGTGGTGCTCGGATTGGTCTGAAAAGACGATTTCTGGGTAGGGATGCACAGCTATCGACCCGTTTGCACCCATGTCGGGCGCGCGCGATGCGCGCCGGCGGCCGCTCCGCCCGGAGTCCGGCCCATGGTTGCAAGCAGGGGGATCGATGAAGCAGAGCAAGTTGGTATGCGCGCTGGGCCTGGGTCTGGCCGCGATGGTGTCGTCGGCGACGTCGATGGCGCAGGAACAGCCCAATCCGAACCGCGTGTGGGTCAAGTTCAAGCAGAACAACACCGCCGCGGCCGGCGCCCTGGGCAAGAGCGCGGGCGCGGTTCCGCTCAGCCTGCAGCAGCGGGTGAGCGCGCTGCGCGCCAAGTTGACCGCATTGAAGGCCGGCGATGCGGCGGTGAATTTCCAGTTCGACAAGCTCAATGCCGCGGTGCTGACCCTGCCGTCGGCCGACGCGATCAAGGCCTTGCGCGCCAATCCCGATGTCGAATCGGTCGAGATCGACTACCCGCGCTATCCAATGGCGCAGAGCGTTCCCTACGGCATCGACCAGGTCCAGGCGCGCGACGCGTGGGACGTCAATCGTGACGGCGTGATCGACGCGGGCGCGGCGACCGGCGCCGGCATCAAGGTCTGCGTGATCGACTCGGGCATCAACTCCACCCACGAGGATTTCGCCGGCGTCGCCCTGACCGGTTACCCGACCGGCTGGAACACCGACACCTGCGGCCACGGCACCCATGTCGCCGGCACCATCGCCGCGGCCAACAACGCCACCGGCGTGGTCGGCGTCAGCCCGGGCAAGGTGTCGCTGCACATCATCAAGATCTTCGGCAGCAACGGCTACAACGGCAGCGGCCACGGCCAGTGCTCGTGGACTTACAGCTCGACCCTGGTCGACGCGGCGCAGCGCTGCGCCAGCGCCGGCGCCAAGGTCATCAACATGAGTCTGGGCGGCGCGAACAGCTCCACCACCGAACGCAACGCGTTCCAGACCCTGGCCAACAACGGCGTGCTCAGCATCGCCGCGGCCGGCAACGACGGCAACGCGACCCTGAGCTATCCGGCCTCTTACCCGAGCGTGGTCTCGGTGGCCGCGGTCGACCAGAACAACGTCAAGGCCAGCTTCTCGCAGTTCAATGCCGAGGTCGAACTGTCCGGCCCGGGCGTGGACACCCTCAGCACCACGCCGCTGGCCAACGATCCGCTGGTCGTCGGCAACAGCCAGTTCGCGGCCAATCCGATCTCCGGCGCCAGGCAGACCACCGCCAGCGCGGGCTGGGTCAACGGCGGCTTGTGCACGGCCTCTTCGTCGGCGTGGCGCAACAAGGTCGTGCTGTGCCAGCGCGGTACCAACAGCTTCAACGACAAGGTCACCCGGGTCAAAACCGGCGGCGGCCTGGCCATGGTGGTCTACAACAACGTCGACGGCCCCTTGCTGGCCGGGTTCTACAACACCGCCACCCCGCCGCAGCCGGTGACCAACACCCTGCCGGCCGTCGGCATCAGCAAGGCCGACGGCGAGACCATCATCGCCAGCCTGGCCGGGCAGACCGCTACCGTCGACGCCACCCCGTCGGTCAGCAACGTGGCCTACGAGAACAAGAGCGGCACCTCGATGGCGACCCCGCACGTGGCCGGCGCGGCCGCGGTGGTGTGGAGCAGCAAGCCGGCCGCGACCGCGCAGCAGGTGCTCGAGGCGCTGGAAACCACCGCGCTCGACATCGACGCGGCGGGCCGCGACAACAACACCGGCTGGGGGCTGGTGCGGATCCCGGCCGCGATCGCCGAGTTGCAGTCGCAGTAACCGACCCGTCGTAGCTTCAGCCCCTCTCCCTTCGCGGGGAGAGGGGTTCGACGAGAGGGCGGGGCGGGCGAGGGCGGCACGACCCGGACCAGCGCCCACATCGCCGCGATAGCGCGTCACGACCACGCGCGCCGACGACACGGCATACTGCCGGTCTCTTCCGTCACGGTCGTCGCGATGCCCGATACCAACGCCATCGCCTTGGTCTGGTTCCGCAACGACCTGCGCCTGCGCGACAACCCGGCCCTGCGCGCCGCGCTGGACGCGGGCTATATCCCGGTTCCGATCTACATCCACGCGCCCGACGAGCACGGCAACTGGCGCCCCGGCGCCGCCTCCGATGCCTGGCGCCATCGCTCGCTCGACGCGCTCGATCGCGAACTGCGCGAACGCGGCTCGCACCTGCGCCGTTTCTTCGGCCCGAGCCTGGCCACGCTGCAATCGCTGGTGCTCGCGACCGACGCCAAGGCGGTGTTCTGGAACCGCCGCTACGAGCCCTACATCGAAAAGCGCGACACCAGGATCAAGCAGGCGTTGCGGCGGATGGACCTGGAGGTCGAGAGCTTCAACAGCGCGCTGATGTTCGAACCGTGGACCTTGCGCACCAAGCAGGGCGGTCCGTTCAAGGTGTTCACCCCGTTCTGGCGCAGCGCGCTGGCGAACTGGAAGGACGAGCCGCTGTGGGACCCGCCGGCCTCGCTGCCGAGTACGCGCGAAGGGCCCGAGGGCGTGCCGCTGACGGCGCTGCGCCTGTCGCCGCGGCGCGATTGGGCCGACGGGTTCTGGCATGAGTGGACACCCGGCGAAGCCGGCGCGCACGCCGCGCTCGAGGTCTTCGTCGACGGCGCCTTGCGCGGCTATGGCGAACAACGCGACCGGCCCGACCGGGTCGGCACCTCGCGCCTGTCGCCGCACCTGCATTTCGGCGAGATCGCGCCGTGGCGCGCGGCCGCGGTGCTGCGCGAGCACCGCACCGCGGCCAATGCCGGCGATGTCGACTCGGCGGTGCGCGAACTGGGCTGGCGCGAATTCGCCCATCACCTGCTGCACCATTTTCCAGACACCCCGGAACAGAACTTCAACCCGCGCTTCATCGATTTCGACTGGGCCAAGGTGTCGGAGCCGAAGCTCGAAGCCTGGCAGCAAGGCCGCACCGGCGTGCCGATCGTCGACGCCGGCCTGCGCGAGTTGTGGGCCACCGGCTGGATGCACAACCGCGTGCGCATGATCGTCGCCAGTTATCTGACCAAGCACCTGCGTTATCACTGGCGTCATGGCGCGCGCTGGTTCTGGGACACCCTGGTCGACGCCGACCTCGCCAGCAACACCCTGGGCTGGCAGTGGGTGGCCGGCACCGGCGCCGACGCCGCGCCGTATTTCCGCGTGTTCAACCCGGTGACCCAGGCCGAAAAATTCGACCCCGACGGCGAATACATCGCCCGTTGGGTGCCGGAACTGGCGCCATTGCCCGCGCCGCTGCGGCACGCGCCGTGGCGCGAACCGCGCACCTTGCAGCGCGTGGCCCCCGACTATCCGCCGCAACCGCTGGTCGATCTGGCGGCCGGGCGCGATGCGGCGTTGGCGGCGTATCGCAAGATGCGGGATTAGGGATTCGGGATTGGGGATTGGCAAAAGCGGGTTGCGCGGCGTCGGCTTTTGCGAATCCCTAATCTCCAATCCCGAATCCCGGCTGTTCGCGTTGACGTCGCCAACAAGCGCGTGATTCACTCGCCGGACTCGCTTGGGAGGGCGCATGGCCACTGCAGAAAACGCCGGTTCGGAAGCACCATCGCGCAAGCGCGCGCGCCGCGAAGCGATGTCGCGGGTCGATACGGCCTGGCTGCGGATGGAACGTCCGACCAATCCGATGATGATCACCGGCGTGTTGATGTTCGCCGAGCCGATGTCGGTCGATGCGCTCAAGCGCGTGGTCAAGCAACGTTTCCTCGCCTATTCGCGCTTTCGCCAGAAGGCGGTCGACACCGCGGCCGGCGCGTACTGGCAGACCGACGAGGATTTCGAACTGGACTGGCATGTCCAGCACACGGCGTTGCCGGGGCGCGGCGGCAAGCGCGCGCTGGAACGTTTCGTGAGCCAACTCGCGTCGAGTCCGCTCGATGCCAGCCGGCCGCTGTGGCAGTTCCATCTGGTCGAACGCTACAACGGCGGTTCGGCGCTGGTCGCGCGCATCCATCACAGCTACGCCGACGGCATCGCCCTGGTGCAGGTGCTGCTGTCGCTGACCGATACCACCGCGCAACCGGCCAAGGGCAGCGATCTGGCCCATGCCTGGCTCAAGCAGGACGGCGCCGACGTGGCCCGGCGCGTGGGCGCGGTCGATCGCTACATGAAGCTCGGCAGCCGCGCGATCGAAAAGGGCATGGAGATGTACCGCGACCCGACCCTGGCCGCGATGCTGGCGAAGGAGGGCGGCGAGATCGCGCGCGAGCTGTTGCATGCGCTGTCGCTGTCGGACGATCCGCCGTCGATGCTGCGCGGCAAGCTCGGGGTCAGCAAGCGCGTGGCCTGGGCCGAGCCGCTGAATCTGGAAGAGGTCAAGGCGGTCGGACGCGCCTGCGATTGCACCGTCAACGACGTGCTGATGGCGACCGCGGCCGGCGCGCTGCGCAGCTACATGATCGAACGCGGCGATCAGGTCGACGGGCTGACCCTGCGCGCGACCGTGCCGGTCAACCTGCGACCGCTCGAACACGCGCGCAAGCTCGGCAACCACTTCGGCCTGGTGTTCCTGGACCTGCCGGTCGGCGAGAGCAATCCGATCCGTCGGGTCGAACGCGTCGCCGAGTGCATGAACAATCTCAAGAATTCTCGCCAAGCCATTGTCGCATTTGGACTTTTAGCCGCGCTCGGCATGGCCCCGGCGCAGGTCCAGGGGCTGGCGCTGGAGCTGTTCAGCCGCAAGGCCACGGCGGTGGCGACCAACGTGCCCGGTCCGCAGCAACCGCTGTACATGGCCGGCAGCCGCCTGGACGAAATGATGTTCTGGGTACCGCAGACCGGTTCGATCGGCGTGGGCATCTCGATCTTGAGCTACAACGGCCGGGTCCACTTCGGCCTGATCGCCGACGCCAAGCTGATCCCGGACCCGGACGAAGTCATCAGCCGCTTCGGCGCCGAGTTCGACAAGCTGCTGTACTTGGCGCTGATGGGCAATTGGGACGTGACTCTGGATGCCGACGCGGCGGATGCGTTGATCGCCTGAGGCTTGAAAGCAGCGTTGAAAGCAACCGGCGACGCTCAAGCTGTGTCGCCGGTCGACTTTGGCGACTGAACCGTCTTCGCGCGGTGTCAGCGTGCGGGCAGGGCGTACGGAACGTGGCGACATACGACGCCGCTGATCCACGCCGTTGCTGGCGCCCGCACAACGCCCACGCCCTTCCTGGCACCTGAAAACGGTTTACGCCTGCCGTCGCCTGAACAGGGAAGCGGCCTCGTCACTCGTCCCCCACGGCGACGTGATTAGCTTGTGGGCGCTCCGCCACACAGACGAGGATTCCCCATGAAGACCCAATTCAAGCTCGCGCTTGCGGCCGCCACCATGACCGCGCTGCTCGCCGGCTGCGCCACCGGCGGTGGCGGCTACTACGGCGGCCAGCAGCAGCCTTACCCCAATAATCAGTACCCGCAGGGCCAGAACCCGCCGCAGCAGCAGGGCGGCATGAACCGCACCCAGAAGGGCGCCCTGATCGGCGCGCTCGCCGGCGTCGCGGCCGGTCTGCTCAGCGGCGACGACGCGACCGAACGCCGCCAGCGCGCCCTGATCGGCGCCGGCGTCGGCGGCCTAGCCGGCGGCGCGATCGGCAACTACCAGGACCGTCAGGAACGCGCCTTGCGCGATCGCATGGCCGGCACCGGCGTCGACGTGGTCCGCCAGGGCGACAACATCACCCTGAACATGCCCAGCAACATCACCTTCGCCTTCAACAGCGCCAACCTCGACCCGCAGTTCTACGGCGTGCTCGACAACGTCGCCAGCACCCTGACCGAGTACAACCAGACCATCGTCGAAGTCGCCGGCCACACCGACAGCATCGGTACCGACGCTGTCAATCAGCGCCTGTCCGAACAGCGCGCGGCGAGCGTCGGCAATTACCTGATGTCCAAGGGCCTGGTGCGCGACCGTTTCATCCTGACCGGCGCCGGCAAGACCCGTCCGATCGCGAGCAACGACACCGATGCCGGCCGCGCGCAGAATCGCCGCGTCGAGATCACCCTGGTTCCGGTTCGTTCGTGACTTGATCGCGAGCTTCGGCCACGACGGACGCAAGTTCCGTCGCGGCGAGCCGACATCGTAGAAGCAGAAAAAACGGGCCGCGCATGCGGCCCGTTTGTTTGCATGACGCCGTGGTCTCGCCGCGCCTGGCGATGACGGGAATCGGATCGCCCAATCAGACGGATCCTTACCCGTTCGATAAGCAGTCGGCCTTGGCGATGGAACCGTCATCGCCGCCACGCCGGACTTCGGCGAATTCAGCATGCGACCCGAGCGGGATCGCACGAGCCCGCGCTGGATAAATCCCGCGCCACGAGCCTGCACAGCGACCGCCGTATCGATCTTCGGTCATGGATGTCCGCCTTCGGACGAAATCCACGATTACCCCTGTTGATCCGCCACCACCCGGCCGCTCCAGGACTTCGCCCTATCTGCCCATTCATCGCCGCCGCCCACGCCTATGCCTGTGGCTTCTACGCAATGTGCCGCAAATGTCCGCAGATGGTGTCCTGATTGATGCGCAAGCCACGATGAGTGAGATAAGTCCGCCAACATTCGATCCAGGCGGGCAGGCGATAGAGCAAGCCACCGCAGTCGCAGCGCGCCACGACACTGCCCGCCATCGCCACGGTCGTCCAGGCCGGGAAGGCGCGGCGCGCAGGTGGAGCGGAGGAAGCGTCGGACCGAGGCACCGTGTCACCAGCGCCAACCGGATCAACGACTGTCGCCGCAGAGTCGGCGTTTCGAATCCCCGAATCGGGATTTCGAACTGAAAACCAGGCGATCCGGTGGGTGGTCATCCGTCAAGAGAATTCACTGTGAGCCTTGCATGAGTCTGCGCATCGCCCTATCCGACGATCATCCCGTGGTTCGCGCCGGCGTGCGCGCGCTGCTCGAAACCGCTTCGGGTCTGAACGAAGACTGGAAAGTGGTGGCCGAAGCGGCCAATGCCGACGAACTGCTGAACCTGCTGGCCGAAACCCAGTTGGATCTGTTGATCACCGATTTCTCGATGCCCGGCAGCCGCGCCGGCGACGGGCTGACCCTGATCAGCATGATCCGCCGCCGCTATCCCAATCTGCCGGTGATCGTGCTGACCATGATCAGCAACGTGCCGGTGCTGCGCGCGATCGCCGATGCCGGCGTGCGCGGCCTGCTCGACAAGGCCGCCGCGGCGACCGAGTTGCCGAACGTGGTGCGCTCGGTGATGCAGGGCCGCGAGTACTACGGCGAAGCGCTGCGCGGCGCGCTGGAAGGCAGCGGCGGCGAACGCGAGGAACACCAGGCGCTGTCGCCGCGCGAAACCGAGGTGCTGCGCCTGTTCGTGGCCGGCAATTCGGTCTCGGAAATCGCCGCCAAGCTGCATCGCAGCAAGCAGACCATCAGCCGCCAGAAGACCGATGCGATGGACAAGCTCGGCTTGAAGAACGACCTGGACATCTACGATTACGCCCGTTCGATGGGCCTGGTGTCCTGAGCCGGCGGGGATGCCGCGCGCGCTAGACATCGATGCGGCCTCGGCGGCGACGCCGCAAGCCGGGATGGCGACGGCCCCGTCATCGGCGTGGCGGCGCCGCTGGGCCTGCGCGCTGGTGTGCCTGCTGTGCCTGGGGCTGTCGCCGCTTGAAGCGCAGCATGCACCCGATTCCGTCTCGCAACCCGGCGTCGAGAACGCGGCCAGCGTTGCCGCTCCGCCGTCGGATCCACCCGCGCCGGACACAGCAGTCACCACCGTCAACCCGGCGACACTCGCCAGCGCGCAACGTCCGTCCGACGCGCCACGCGCGCCGACCTTGCCGAGCGTGGTGCGCCTGGCCGTGCCGACCTACGGCGCGATGCCGCACGCCGACTACAACCAGGGCAAGCCGCAGGGCATGAGCGTGGCGCTGATCCGCGAGATCCTCAGCGCCAAGGGCATCCGGCTGAAGTACGTGCCGCTGGCCAATGTCGAGGAAATCGCCAGGGCGATGTGCGATGGCCGGGTCGACCTGGCCATGAGCGTGACCCTGACCACCGCGCGCACCCGCTGCATCGCCTACACCGATCCCTACCTACAACTGGGGGTGTACGCAGTGCGTCACAGCGCCGATACCCGGGTGATCAACAGCGAAACCCTCAAGCGCATGCGCATCCCGGTGCTCAAGGGGTCGCAGATCCAGGTGCAGGCGCCGGACTGGTTTCCCAAGGCCCATTTGATCGAAGTCGGCAGCGTCGGCGAAGCGCTGCGGCTGGTCGAGGAGGGCAAGGCCGATCTGTACTTCGACACGCCGCCGATCATCCGCTGGCACCTCGAGCATCAGCGCTACCCGCATCTGAACGTCCTGGCCACCGATCAGCTGCCGGCGGCGATACGCGAGCCGGTGATCTCGATGCTGTTCACCGCGCCGCATGCGCAACTGCCGCTGTTGCGCATGATCGACGCCGAACTCAAGCGCGATCCCGAACGCATCGCGCGCCTGAGCACGCAATGGCTGGGCGAGGATACGCGTGACGAAAGCAGCACCGCGAACCTGACCAACGCCCAGCGCGAATGGCTGGGCAAGCAGCCCAAGCTGCGAATCGCGATCGCCGACAATTCCGCGCCGCTCAGCACGATCGACGGCGACGGCAAGGCCGAGGGCATCCTGCCGGACTACATCCAC
Source organism: Lysobacter sp. Soil_N_51 (assembly GCF_057655755.1). Taxonomy (NCBI): domain Bacteria; kingdom Pseudomonadati; phylum Pseudomonadota; class Gammaproteobacteria; order Lysobacterales; family Lysobacteraceae; genus Lysobacter; species Lysobacter sp. Soil_N_51. The sequence continues at coordinate 264,717 of NZ_JBDGLR010000004.1, forward strand.
ATGATCGAGGAACACCTCGGGGTGCAGTTCGAACCGGTCTTCGGCAACGGCTACAAGAGCGTGGCCAATGCGATGCTGACCGGAACCGCCGACATCGCCCTGGTGCCGATCGGCGGCCTGCCGGGCGAGCATTGGGTCTACAGCCAGCCGGTCGATCGCATGCCCACGGTGATCGTGACCCGGCACGACAACCCGGCCGCGATCGGCATGGGAAGCCTCGCCGGCAAACGGGTGGCGGTGAATCAACTCCATCGCATCGGCGCGGCGGTGCTCAAGGCCGCGCCGGACGCGCGCGTGGTCGGTGTGACCACCCACGCCGAAGGCCTGCGGCTGGTCGCGGCCGGCAAGGTCGACGCGCACGTGGGCAATCTGGCGGTGATCGATCAGGTCATCAACACCCAATTCGACCCGCGCTCGTTCCAGGTCGCGCCGGCGGACATGGAGGAAGACATCGCCTTCGTCGTCGACGAGCGCCTGGCGCCGCTGATTCCGATCATCGACCGACAACTGTCGGGCCTGTCGGAGGCCGAGCGCCAGCGTATCCACACTCACTGGATCAGCGCCGAGTACAACTACGGCCTGGCCTGGTCCAACGTGATCCTGATCTTGGCCGGTTCGCTGCTGGCGATCGCGGCGATCAGCGCGTTCTACCTGCGTCTGCGCCAGGAATCGCGCCGTCGCGAACTGGCCGACCGCAAGCTGCGCGAAGTCGCCGGCAATCTGCCCGGCGTGGTGTTCAAGGCCCAGCGCAGCGCCAGCGGGCATATCCGTTTTCCCTATCTGACCGGCCGCCCGGAGCTGTTGTTCGGGGTAGACGCCGAGCGCCTCGTCGCCGAGGAGCGGCTGATCTACTCGCGCATCCATCCCGCCGATCGACGCGGCCTGAGCCGCGCGATCACCGACGCCGCGCTGATCCGCGGCGAGATCAGCGCGGATTTTCGCGTGCTCACCGACGACGGGTCGGTCCGCTGGGTGCGGGTCAGCGCGCTGCCGCAACGTCCGCAACCCGACGACGATGAAGGCCAGGCCAGTTACGCCGGCTACTTCGTCGACATCACCGACGCCCATGCCCAGGCCGAGGCGCTGGCCGCGGCCAAGGAGCAGGCCGAAGCGGCGACCCGGGCGAAATCCAATTTCCTGGCGACCATGAGCCACGAGATCCGCACGCCGATGGGCGGCATGATCGGCATGCTCGAACTGATGGGCCAGTCCGACTTGAACGAGGACCAGAGCGTACTGCTCGGGCATATGCAGGATTCTGCGCGCTCGTTGCAGGACATCCTCGACGACATTCTCGATGTGTCCAAGATCGAGGCCGGCCATCTGCGCCTGGAACACGCGCCGCTGCAACCGCGCGTGCTCGCCGACGCGGTCGCCATGCACACCGCGTCGGCCTGCCGCAAGAAAGGCCTGCGCCTGGACGTGCATATCGACGCCGCGGTCGCGCGTTGCTACCTCGGTGACGCCATGCGGCTGCGGCAGGTGCTGCTGAACCTGCTCGGCAACGCGGTGAAGTTCACCGAGCACGGCGGCGTGTGGCTGGCGATGGGGCTGGACGAGGCCGTATCGCCGACAAACGACGGCGGCGCGGCTGCGCCGGCGCGGCTGCGCATCGAGATCGGCGACACCGGCATCGGCATGAGCGCCGAACAGGTCGCGCGCGTGTTCGAGCCATTCCATCAGGCCGACGATTCGACCTCGCGCCGTTTCGGCGGCACCGGCCTGGGCCTGTCGATCTGCCGCAGCCTGGTCGAGTTGATGGGCGGCACGATCCATATCGACAGCCGCGAAGGCGAGGGCACGCGGGTGATCGCGTCGCTGCCGCTGAGCCGGGCCGAACTGCCCGTCAGCGATCCGGCGCCGCTGCGGGTCGCAGTCGCGGTGCGCGATCCGCGCCGCGCTGATGCGCTGCGGCAGCAACTGGCGGCGCTGGGCAATCGGGCGGTCGAACCCGGCGACGCGGTCGAGCTGCTGTTCGTCGACGGCGAAGCGGCCGACACGGTGCGGGTGGTGCGCCAGCCGGATTCGGCGGCCGTGGCGGATTACCTCATCGACGCCAATCCGCTGCTGCATCTGCACGTCGTGCGCGCCTGCGCCTGGTGTCGCGATCCGTCCGGCGAGGGCCATGGCGACCGCCTGCCGCTCGCCGCGATCGAAGCGCCGCGCGCCGCGCGCATCCTGGTGGTCGAGGACAACGCGGTCAATCGCGAACTGATCCGCCGCCAACTCGCGCAACTGGGCTATGGCTGCGATCTGTGCGAAGACGGCAACGCGGCGCTGACCGCGTTGTGCAAGCAACGCTACGACCTGCTGCTGACCGACTGTCAGATGCCGCTGGTCGACGGCTACGCCCTGACCCGCGAGATTCGTGCTCGCGAAAACAGCGCTCGCGAGAGCAGCGCTGGCGAGCACGGCGATCGCGGCGGCGCATCGCGCCTGCCGATCATCGCCATCACCGCCAGCGCCTTGCCCGAGCAAGTCGATCAATGCATCGCCGCGGGCATGGACGCGTATCTGATCAAGCCGGTGCATCTGTCGCAATTGCGCGACACCCTGCAGCGATGGCTGCCTGCCGAGTCGGCCGACGAGTCGGACGAGACCGCGTCCGCCGCCGCGCCTGCGCTGGTGGTCGCGCCGGGGCTGCAGCAGGTGGTGCCGGTGCTGCTGCGCGAATTGCCACAGGATCTGGCCCGGATCGATCAGGCGATCGCCAGCGGCAGCGGCCTGGCCGCGGCCGCCGCGGTGCATCGCGCGGTCGGCAGCGTCGCCTTGTTCGATGTCGGATTGGCCCGGATCGGCCAGCAGTTGGAGGCGCAACTGCGAAGCGAAGCGGTGACCGATCTGGATCTGGCGGTGGCCGATTTCACCCGCGGCGTGCGCGGCCTGCAAGGACGCCTGGCCGCGACGCTTTGAACCAGACCGCCGCGGTGTTTCGCGCCTGACCGAAACAGCGGGCCAACCGCGTCAGCGTTCGCCGCGCTCGAACGAAAACAGCCGCGCCAGTGGATGCTTGCGGCGCTCGATCCGCGCCCGCACCAGGCCGGCGCCGATCATGCTGTAGGTGATGCCGTTGCCGCCGTAGGCCATCGCGAACTGCACGCGCGGGCCGTGTTGCTGATGCGGACCGAACCACGGCAGGCCGTCGGCGGTCTCGGCGAAGGTGCCGGCCCAGGCGAACGCCGGTTTCAACTGCAAGCGTGCGAAACGCTTGCCGACTTTCTTGACCAGTTCCTGCGCCTTCGACTCGACCCGGCGATCGCGCCGCGCCGGCAGGTCGATCGCATCGTCGCAACCGCCGACCACCAGCCGGCCGTCGCCGGTGCTGCGCATGTACAGATACGGCCGCGCCGATTCCCACACCATGGTGGTGTCGAGCGCCTGCAGTTCGTCCTTGTGCAGCGGATCGGTGACGAAGGCGTAGCTGCTGCGGTTGCGCGCCAGGCGCTGATCGATCCACTTCTGCGACGCGTAGCCGGCGCAGATCACCGCATGCTCGGCCCGCACGCGCAGACCGTCCTCGGTGCGCAGTTCGACCGAGCGTTGAGTCGCGCGCATGCTCTGCACCTGGGTGCGATCGAACACCTGCGCGCCGTTGCGTCGCAGCCGCGCGAGCAGGCGCTGAGCCATGCGATAGGGATCGACCGAGGCCGCGCATTCGCTGAGGATGCCGCCGGGCGCCTGCAGGCCGTAGTCGGACTCGAGCGCATCGGCGTCCAGCCAGCGCAGGGCCAGGCCATGCCGGCTGCGCAGCGCGGCTTCCTCGCGCAGCACCGGGATGTGGCCGGGCTTGCTGGCGTAGTACAGGCTCGCGTTGCGGCGGAAGTCGACATCGCGCAGACCGCGGGCGACTTCGCCCAGATCGTTGATCGCCTGGGCGCAGGCGCGATAGGCCAGAGCGCCGTCGGCCTCGCCGTATTGCTTGCACAGGTCGATCAGATGGGTGTCGATTTCGTATTGCAGCAACGCGGTGCTGGCGGCGGTGCTGCCCCAGCCGATATCGCGCTGTTCGATCACCGCGACTTCGTGACCGTGAGCGGCCAGTTCGTCGGCGATCAGAGCGCCGCTGATGCCGCCGCCGATCACCACGATCTCGCAGCGCAGATCGCGCTCCAGGCGCGGGAACGCGTGCATCAGGCCATTGCGGATCGCCCAGAAGGGATAGCCGCTTTTCAGGTCCACGGAATCAAACGCATGGGAGAGGGGGCGAGTAGGTCATGCCCCTAGCAGACCCGGCGCGACGTAACGGCGGGGTGATTGCATCGCGCCGATGGCGTATTCGATCGGCGTGACGCGGCGGCTACGGTGAAGCGTTCAGTGACGCACTTCGCTCATCGGCTGCACCACGTGCAAACCGGGGGAGGGATCGATCGCGAGTTCTTTTTCGAGTTCGAGCTGGAACTGTTCGAAGCTGATGCCGCGTTCGGCGACCTCGGTATTCGCCGCAGTGCGCAGCGCGCTGGAGCAGCCCAGGCGAACCTCCAGGCCGTCGCGCCGGTGCAGATCGGCCGCGCGTTCGAGCAGGGCCAGCACGCGCGCGGCGCTGTCCGAGCCGCCGACGATGCGGCCGCCCAGGCCGAGGGTCCATTCGCCTTCGCGGCGCACGATGCCGCCGAGCAAACGCCCTTGGGCGTCGCGCAGTTCGGCGTGCGGTTCGATGCTGGGGCCCGGCAACGGTGCGTTGCGGGCCTTGGCGATTTTGCGCTTCTTGGCGTCGCGGCGGGCCTTGGAGTTGATCGACATGGTGGCTCCTCGGTGAGGCCGGTTCGTCCTGGCCGAATCATAGCCTGTCGGCCGGTCGGGCTGAACCCGCGCGCGCTTTCGTTCAGCCAAAGCGCCATGAAATTCATAGGGATACGAGCGCTGGCCACGCCCGGGCTGGAACCCGGACGTGGTCGATGCAGCGCTCATGCAACCGACAACATGCTTGCGTTCACGCTTTGCGATAGTCCGCGCAAAGCGCCGATCGCTACCGGCAGCCTGTTCGTTCGGGGGCGTCGCCGGATTCGGCGACGCCCCGACTCAACGACAAACCACGTGGGTCAGAACCACACCCGCACGCCGGCCACCAACCGCGCATCGCCGTTGTCCTCGCCGGCGGCGCGGCGATAGTCGGCCGTGTCGCCGAACGCGCGTTCCCAGGTCACCCCGAGGTAGGGCGCGAACCGCCGGGTGATCTCGTAACGCAGGCGCAGGCCGGCTTCGACCGTGCTCAGGCCCGCGCCGATCCCGCGCTGCGGATCGTCGCGGCCGTACAGGTCGACTTCGATCAGCGGCTGCAGGATCAGCCGGTTGGTCAACAGCAGTTCGTACTCGGCTTCGAAGTTCAAGGCGGTGCGCCCGGCTTCGCCGATGTAAGCGGTCGCCGCGACTTCGAACTTGTACGGCGACATGCCCTGTACGCCGAACGCGGCCCAGGTCTGTCCCTGCTCGGGGCGCAGGTCGTGCTTGGCGCCGACGACCACGTCCCACCACGGCGAGATCGCGCGGCCGTACAACGCTTCCAGGTTGGCCGATTCGACGCGGCCGTCCTCGCGTTCGCCTTCGCTGCGCAGCCATAGCCGGTCGGTGTCGGTGCCGAACCAGGCCTGGCCTTCCCAGGCCTGGGCGTTGCCGTGCTCGGCGTCGACCGCTTCAAGGCGATTGATCAACACGTAATGATTGAACTCCGGCGCGTGCTGCATGTGCAGGGTGATCGGCGCGAACGCCGCAGCGCGATCGGCGTCGGTGGGCTGTGGGATCGGTTCGCGCGGTTCGCTGGCGGTGGCAGCGGGCTTGGTCCCGCTGATTTGCGAATGGTCCATCCGCGAATGGTCCATCTGGCTGTGATCCATCGGCGCGGGCTTGGCCTCGGGCGCGGCGACCTTGGTTTCGCCCGTGCCGGAATGATCCATGCCGGCGTGATCCATCTTCGAATGATCCATCGTCGAGTGATCGACCGCGGCCGCGGGTTTCGCCGGCGCCTTCTGCGTCGGCTGATGCGCGGCGTGATCCATCTTTGAGTGATCGTAACCTTGCGCCTGCGCGGCGCCGGCCAACACAAGCCCCAGACTCAGGGCGAGCGTGCGATAGGGAAGGGACGGCATCGTGTTCATTCCTCGACCCTCACTTCGCGCATCATCCCGGCTTCCATGTGGTACAGCAGATGGCAGTGATAGGCCCAGCGGCCGAGCGCATCGGCGCGCACGCGGTAACTGCGCCGGGTTCCCGGCGGCATGTCGATGGTGTGCTTGCGCACCTGGAACTCGCCGGCCTCGTTCTCCAGATCGCTCCACAGACCGTGCAGATGAATCGGGTGAGTCATCATGGTGTCGTTGACCAGGACAATGCGCATGCGCTCGCCGTAGGTCAGGCGGATCGGTTCGGCGCCCATGAATTTCTGGCCGTCGAACGACCAGGCGAATTTCTCCATGTGGCCGGTCAGGTGCAGTTCGATCTCGCGACTGGGATCGCGTCCATCGGGATCGTCGAACAGGCTGCGCAAGTCGCTGTAAGTCAGCACCTTGCGGCCGTTATTGCGCAGGCCGATGCCCGGGTCGTCGAGCTTGGGCGAGGTCGCCATCGCGCGCATGTCGATCAGGCGTTCGTCGCCCTTGGCGGATGTGGCCGCGGCGCCGTGCTGCATCGCGCCGTGATCCATGCCGGCCATGCCCATGTTCGCGCCGCAGCCGCCTTCCATGCCCTTCATCTTGCTCATGTCGTGAGCGCCGCCGCCCATCGCGCCGTGGTCCATGCCGCTCATGCCGCCATGGCCCATGTCGTCCATGGTCAGCAACGGCCGCGGATCGTGAGGCGGCACTTCGGCCTGCAGACCTTCGCGTACCGCCAGGGTGCCGCGCGCATGACCGGTGCGGCCGTTGTCCTGGGCGAAGATGGTGTACGCGTCCTGGCCGGCGGGTTCGACCAGCACGTCGAAAGTCTCGGCCACCGCGATGCGGAATTCATCGACCGTGACCGGATGGATGTATTGGCCGTCGGCGGCGACCACGGTCATCTTCAGGCCGGGGATGCGCACGTCGAAGTAAGTCATCGCCGAGCCGTTGATGAAACGCAGCAATACCTTTTCGCCCGGACGGAACAGCCCGGTCCAGTTGCCGGCCGGCGCGGCGCCGTTGAGCAGGTAGGTGTAGGTGTTGCCGTTGACGTCGGACAGATCGGTCGGGGTCATGCGCATGCGGCCCCATTCGCCGCGATCGCGCAGGGTCGCGGCGAGCCCGCGTTCGCGCGCGTCGCGCATGAAATCGCCGACCGTGCGCTTGGCGTAGTTGTCGTAACTCGACATCTTCTTCAGGCGCCGGAACAACGCTGCCGGGTCGAGGTCGGTCCAGTCCGACAGCAGCAGCACGTGCTCGCGATCGAAATGGAACGGCGCCGGTTCGCGCGGATCGATCACGATCGCGCCGTACAGCCCGGCCTGTTCCTGGAACATCGAATGGCTGTGATACCAGTACGTGCCCGATTGCCCGACCCGGAAGCGGTACACATAGCTTTCGCCCGGATGGATGCCGTCGAAGCTCAGGCCCGGCACGCCGTCCATGTTGGCCGGCAGGATCAGGCCGTGCCAATGGATCGAGCTCATGCCTTCGGCGAGACGGTTGGCGACCCGCAAGGTCACCGTGTCGCCTTCGCGCCAACGCAGGATCGGCGCTGGCAGACTGCCGTTGACGGTGATCGCCGGGCGCGTCTTGCCGGTGAAGTTGGCCAGGGACGAGCCGATCGAGAGATCGAATTCGGTCCCGCTCAATACCTGCGGCGCACCGGCCAGGGCCGGCGCGGCATAGGCCGAGCGCCAAAGACCGCTGCCCGCGGCGAGGCCGCCGACCGCCAGACCGGTGACGAAACGGCGACGGCCGGCATCGATCGATGCGCCGCCGTCGTCGGAGAAAAATCTGTTCATTGGGCTTCCCACAACTGGAAGAGTCGCGAATGTCTCGCGATGTGCGCAGCCTGCGATCCTTCCCAAATGGATGGTCGTCAAGGTGCGCGAACGAACGATGCCGACGCGTGCAGGGTCGCGAGAACGCTCGCGAGGCTGCGTGAAATCTGCGCGGAGTCGTAAACCGGGTCAGGCCCGGTGGTTGCGATCAGGCGATCGGAGGCCGGATCGGCAGGCTCGACACGCCGTTGGGCGCGGCCGCTTCCGGTGGCAGGGCGAGCGCGGGGCCGGGCAGGGCCGGCGCCAGACGCAGGGCGACCCGCACGATCGCGACCGCGTGGGTGCAATCACATTGGCAGCGGAAGTCGCCGCAGCAATCGTCGGGCTGGGACGACAACGTAGCGTCCGCGGACTGCGCGGTCGCCGCTTCGGCGCTGTGATTCATCGCGGCGTGGTTCATGCCAGCGTGGTTCATGCCGTCGTGATTTATGGCGGCATGGTCGATGCCGGCCGCCATGCCTTGGTGGCATTCGGCGGTCATGGACGACCCGCTCGATGCCGCATCGCTCGATGCAGCCGCGACGGCATGCGCTCGATGCATTGCGTGCGCGCCGCCGACGGTCATCGCCGCGGAGGCGTAACCGTTCAGGCTGATCGAGACGATCAGCACGATGCGCAGCAGGAGCGAGAAATAGGTCATGGGACGCCGGATCGAGTGCGGCACAGGATGGTGCAGGTGAACGCGAGTTTCAACCGTTTCGGCGATGCGCGCGTTAATGGATTGTGAGTCCTCGCCGTCGCGATCAACCTTCCCCTATAGGAAGGTTATCGATCCGGACTCGTCGATCGAGGCCTTCGACGCCGCATCGCGCAGGCCTCATTGGGCGAGGTCGCCATACTCGGTATAGATCACCCGTTCGACCCGGCCGCCACCGATGCGATCGCCGCGGCGTAGCTCGCCGCTACCTCGCGCCGGACGGATGAGTGGTTGATCCTCGATTCGCGCCGCGGCGGCGGGCGCGGTGATCTGCACGATCTGATCCATGTCCGGCGCGGCTTCGATCCGATGCGCCGCGAAGCGCTGGCTGCCGCGGCCGAAGCCGATCCAGCGCGAGGGCTCCGGCGTGCGACCCGCTTCGAACCGGCGGAAATGCACGATCTTTCGCACCGACACATCGATGTCGCGCGCGATCGGCGCGCCGCCGCGTTCGAAATGACCGCGATACAGGTCGGCCTTGAAATGCGCGTCGGGCTTGATCGTATCGGGCAACACCCAGCGCTGAGTCGGGGCGAGAGTGTAGTAGGTGTCCGGATGTGCGGCCGCATCCTCGCGATAGCCGCGCAACACCTCGGCCGGCAGGTTCGCTTCGAAAATCAGCTGATAGTGATGCGGGGGATGGAACATCGGCAGATGCGACAGATAGACCGCGTCGGTGCCGACCACCAGCATGCCGTGGGTGTTGGGCGGGTCGGCAAATTCTCCGGGCTGGGCGACACGGCCCAATACGAAATCGCCGCTGACGTGCTCATGCACGAAATCGCCGGCGTCGGTCAGCGCGGCCTGCCACTGCGCGATCTGCTTCGCACCCAGCGCCAGCGCGTGCTCGTGCGGCTGATACGGTCCGCCGAGCGGATACAGCACGCCGGGTGTCGTGCTCATCTCGATATGCGCGCCGAGCACGCGCTCGATCCGATGTCGCTGCGCGAACGCAGCCAGTCGCGCGGCGCTGGCCCGGTACGCGGCCAGATCGCGCACGGTCAGCAGCCCGGGATACAGCGTGTCGCCGCTGAACAAACTGGCGGTTTGCTTGTCGTAGATCGCGATATGCGCAGGTTCGTGCCCCGGCAGCGGCAACACGATCAGTTCGCGATCGCCCAGATCGAACGAAGCCTCGCCGTCGGGCCAGCGATCCAGGCCGAAGACCTTGGCGACCTGTTCGGGACGCAGACCGACGATGCGGGTGTCGGGACGATCGCCGAATTGCCTGTCGCCGTAGACGTGATCGCGATGACTATGGGTGTGGGCGACGGTCAGCGGCAGCGAACTAAGACCTTGCTCGCGCTGCCATTGCGTCAGCAGATCGTCGACGATTTCGCGCAGCGGCAGGCTGTTGTCGACCTCCGGTTCGGCGCCGGTGTCGAGCAACAAGGCGCGTTGCTTGCCGGCGATCAGGTACAGGAACGGCGCTTCGAAATTGCTGGCCCTGGATTGGCGCAACACCCACAAGCCCGGCGCGGCGGGCTCCACTTGCAGCGGAGGTTCGTCGCTGGCGCCGTGGCTCCAGCGCGAGGGCAGGGTAACGGTGGCGGCCCAGGCCGGCGACGCCGCGACCAGCACCATCCACAACAGCAAACGCGACAGCAAGTTCATATCAGTTCGGCGAAGCGACAAGGCCGGGATTATCGGCGATCGCGAATGCAAGTGGCCGATTTGTCGCGTCGAGTCCTACGCGCGCAGCGCTGCGCCGGCCACGCGTGCTGTCGTGCAACACGCAGCGTCTGGGTCTGGCCAGGGATTACCAACCAGCCCACATCCGGAATGTGAACCCGTCCCGATAAAAGGAAGCGCCGGAAATAAGCCGTTGACAGCGCTGTCATAGAAAGACAGCTTCGGCCGCGAACCCGGCGCGGCGCTTACGCGCGGGTCCGTCCCCCTTCAGGAGCGCACCATGAACTTCGCACGCGCATACGCAGTGTCCGCCGCGGTCTTGATCGCCGTCGGCGCCTGGTTGTCGCCACAGACCGCGCAGGCCCAGACCCTGGTCTGGGAAGACAATTTCAACGGCCCCTCGATCGACGGCGACAAATGGATCTACGACGTCGGCGACGGCTGCCAGATCGGCCTGTGCGGCTGGGGCAACAACGAATTGCAGTACTACACCAGCCGCCCTGAAAACGCGCGCATCGAGAACGGCAGCCTGGTGATCGAGGCGCGGCGCGAGAATTTCGGCAGCCGCGGCTTCACCTCGGCGCGGCTGAAGACCGAAGGCCGCATGCACTTCAAGTACGGCACATTGGAAGCGCGGATCAAGGTGCCCGACCTGCGCAACGGCCTGTGGCCGGCGTACTGGATGCTCGGCACCACCGGCAACTGGCCGGCGCGCGGCGAGATCGACATGCTGGAAATGGGCTCGGCCGCGGCGATCGCCGCCAACATGACCAACCGCCGCGTCGGCGCGGCGGTGCATTGGGACTACCAGGGATCGCACGCCAGCTACGGCCAGGATTTCAACAGCGGCAGCGATCTCAACGGCGGCTTCCACACCTATCGCATGACCTGGGACCCGCAGTTCGTGCGCGTTTCGATCGACGGCCAGCAGTTCTTCGAGTTCGCCATTTCCAACATCGAAGGCGCCTCGCTGCATGAATTCCACGCGCCGTATTTCCTGCTGCTCAATCTCGCGGTCGGCGGCAATTACACCGGCATTCCGACCGCGGGCGGCATCACCGCGCCGTTGCCCGGACGCATGGAGATCGACTACATCCGTCTGTATCAAAACCCGGGCAGCAGCCTGTACACCGGCGCCAATCCGCCGAGCGGCAAGTTCGGCGTGTTCACCGAACGCAGCGACATGAATGCACGTCTTAACTACAACGGCGATGCGAACCTGTACCTGTGGAACAACCTCACCCCGATCGCGGCGTCGCCGTTCGAGGGCAGCCAGTTGATGGCGTTCCGCGCCAACGCCGGTGCCTGGTATGGGCTGGGGGTGGCCACCGATTACAAGAACATGAGCCGCTTCGCGCCCGGCAAGCTGAAGTTCCATATGCGCACGACCACGCCATCGATCTTCAAGATCGGTATCAGCACCTCGTTCGGCGACAGCTGGATCGATTTCGTCAACGGCGGCCAGCAATACGGGCTGGTGCGTGACGGCCAATGGCATGAAGTCAGCATTCCGTTCAGCGCATTCCACGATCTGGATCTGCATGCGGTGAAACAGATGTTCATGCTGGTGTCCGATCCGCCGGGCAGCAACGTCGATGTGTTCATCGACAATGTCTACTACCAGGATTTCTGAGTCCGGAGTTCGCCCGGCGTGAGCCGGTGATCGATCCCGCGATCCGCGTCGCAGTGCGAACCTCACGCGCTGTGACGCGGTTCGCGCTTGGCCGGCTTGCGCAAGCGGCGAGCACGGATTACTCGCGTGTGCGCCATCACAAGCCAAGCGCTTGCTGCATCGCAACACCTTGCCGATGCGGTCGGCTTGGCGTAGTTTAAGCCGCATCCCGACGGGCCTGCCCCGTCCCTCCTGCCAGCCGGCGTTCGCGCCTGCAAGCTCGATCACATTCAGAGCTTGCAGGTGACTAAGTGAACGCATTCCGTCGCGCGGCTTGCGCGCAGAGCCGTGCCCATTTCGGCAGCCCCCATTCCCATCGTGCCGCTTCGATCATCGCGCAAGCGTGGCGCGGAGCCTGGCGATGATCGGCGAGGCGCACTCCCTGCATGGGATCGAAGACCTCGCGCTGGCGCCCGCGCCGACCTTGTCGGCGGTTGCGTCCGCCGCCGGCGCGGCCTTGCTGTCGAACTATCAGCCGCGCGATTCGCTGTTTTCATCGGCGTCGACCCAGTTGCATTCACGCGGGGTGCTGCAGTCGCTGACGCATAGCATCGACGACGATCTCGCCGGCGCCAGCGAGCGATTGCTGGCGTATGTCGCGGCCGAAACCGGCCGCTTGCCGATGATCGGCGCGGTGCCGTTCGCCAGCGACGAGCCCTCGCGCATGTGGGTGCCGTCGCAGGCGGTATTCGCCGCCGGTCGCGCGCGCCACCGCGGCGCGGCGTTGAGCGGGTTGAGCGTCGAGCAACGGCCGATGCCGCGGGTCGAACCGGTGCCGGCGCCGGCGCAGTTCATGCGCAATGTCGAGCGCTCGCTGGATCGCATCGTCGCGGGCGGGATCAGCAAGGTGGTGATGTCGCGCAGCCTGCGCATCGCCGCGCGCGTGGACCTGCCGCAGTTGCTCGGTCAATTGCTGGCGCGCGCGCCCGGCGCCTACACCTTCGCGATGGATCTGGCCGGTGCGGGCGGGCCGCAGGCCTGTTTGATCGGTTCCAGCCCGGAGCTGCTGCTGTCCAAGCGCGGCGCTCGCATCGTTTCCAATCCGCTGGCCGGTTCGATTCCGCGCCACCCCGATCCGCAGGAAGATCAGCGGCGTGCGCGCGGCTTGCTGGAGTCGGCCAAGGATCTGCACGAGCACGCATTGGTGATCGGCTCCGTCGCGGCGGCGCTGCGGCCGTATTGCCGCGAACTGCAGGTGCCGGCCTCGCCGTCGCTGATCGCCACGCCGACCATGTGGCATCTGTCGACCCGCGTCGACGGCGTGCTGATCGATCCGTCGACAAGTTCGCTGCGGCTGGCCTTGGCGCTGCATCCCACGCCGGCGGTGTGCGGGTATCCGACCGAGCAAGCGCGCGAAGTGATCCGCGAATTCGAAGGCTACGAACGCGGCCTGTTCACCGGCCTGGTCGGCTGGTGCGACAACGAAGGCGACGGCGAATGGGCGGTGACGATCCGCTGCGCCGTGGTCGAAGAAGAATGCGCGACGGTGTTCGCCGGCGCCGGCATCGTCGCCGGTTCGCAACCGCGCGACGAACTGGCCGAAACCACGGCCAAACTCGGCACCATGCTCGGCGCGATGGGGCTGGCGCATGCGGCGGAGGCCGGCGCCGCGCAGGGCAGGGCATGAGCGCGCAGGCATTCGACACCGCGGCGACGACGCTGCCCGGGTTCACGCCGTGGCCGGAGGAGTTCGCCGCGCGTTATCGCGAACTGGGCTACTGGAGCGGCGTCGGTCTGTATCAGCGACTGGCCCAGGTGGCCGCGCAATACCCTGATCGCACCGCTTTGGTCTGCGGCGAACGGCGTTGGAGCTACGCGTATTTCGACGAACAGGTGCGCCGGTTCGCCGCGGGCCTGGCCCGAATCGGCATCGGCCGTCGCGACCGAGTGCTCCTGCAACTGCCCAATCTCGCCGAACACTACGTCGCCTGCCATGCCTTGTTCCGCCTGGGCGCATTGCCGGTGTTCGCCTTGCCCGCGCATCGCCGCGCCGAGGTCGGCTACTTCGTCGAACACGCGCAGATCCGCGCCTGTGTGATCGCCGATCGCGACGCCGGCTTCGATTTTCGCGAACTCATGCGCGAGGTGCGCGCAGCGCAGTCGTGCCTGCGCGAGGTGATCGTGGTCGGCGAGGCGCAGGAATTCATTGCCTTCGATTCGCTGCTCGACGAGCCGATCGAACAAGCATTGCCGGACGCGTCGGACGTCGCGTTCCTGCAATTGTCCGGCGGTAGCACCGGCGTGCCCAAGCTGATCCCGCGCACCCACGACGATTATTTCTACAGCGTCCGCGCCAGCGCGGAGATCTGCGGCCTCGGGCCGGACTGCGTGTACCTGTGCGCCTTGCCTGCCGCGCACAATTTCCCGATGAGTTCGCCCGGCGCGCTTGGCGTGTTCCATGTCGGCGGTTGCGTGGTGCTGGCGAGGCAGGCCGATCCGGAGTCGTGTTTCGGCCTGATCGCGCGCGAACGGGTGACCTGGACCGCGCTGGTGCCGTCGCTGGCATTGGCGTGGCTGGAGTCGCGGGCGCTCGCGCGCTACGACCTGTCCAGTCTGCGGACGATCCAGATCGGCGGCGCGCACCTGGCCGGCGAGGTCGCGCGGCGCATTCCGGGGACGTTCGGCTGCCGCCTGCAGCAGGTATTCGGCATGGCCGAAGGGCTGGTCAACTACACCCGCGACGACGATCCCGAGCACGTGGTGCTGAGCACCCAGGGCCGTCCGATCAGCGCGCACGATGAGATCCGCGTGGTCGACGACGACGACAACGATCTGGCCGACGGCGAGGTAGGCCATCTGCTGACTCGTGGCCCGTACACGATCCGCGGCTATTACCGCGCCGACGCCCACAATGCGCGCGCATTCACAGCCGACGGTTTCTATCGCACCGGCGACCGCGTGCGGCGCCTGGCATCGGGGCATCTGATCGTCGAAGGCCGGGCCAAGGACCAGATCAACCGCGGCGGCGAGAAGATCGCGGCCGAGGAAGTCGAAAGCCATCTGCTCGAGCATCCGGCGGTGTTCGATGTAGCGCTGGTGGCGATGCCGGACCGCTGGCTCGGCGAGAAATCCTGCGCGTTCGTGGTGCTGCGTCCGATTGCGGTCGATGCGTCGCCGATGGCGCCGCGCGAACTGCAACGCTTTTTGCGCGAACGCGGCATCGCCGCCTACAAGATTCCCGACCGGGTCGAACTGGTCGAGGCCTTGCCGTACACCGCGGTCGGCAAGGCCGACAAGAAGGCGCTGCGCGCGCGGTTCGCGCCGCCGACCGCTGCGATTTCCGCCGCCTCGATTTTTTCCACTCCCCCTCTCAGCGAAACGCAGTCATGACGATTCCAACCATCGCCAGTTACCCCATGCCCGGCGCCGAATCATGGCCGGCCAACCGCGTCGACTGGCGTCCCGATCCGGCGCGGGCGATGCTGTTGATCCACGACATGCAGGAGTATTTCCTCGCGTTCTACGATCGCGCCCAGGCGCCGGTGCCGGAGCTGATCGGCAACATCCGCGCTTTGCGCGATGCCTGCGACGATGCCGGCGTGCCGGTGGTCTACACCGCGCAGCCGACGCAGCAGAGCGCGGTCCAGCGCGGCCTGCTGCAGCCGTGGTGGGGGCCGGGCATCACCGCCAAGCCCGAACTCGCGCCGATCGCGGCCGAACTCGCGCCGCGACCGCAGGACACCGTGCTGACCAAATGGCGTTACAGCGCGTTCGTGTCGAGCGACCTGCGCGAGCGTATGCGCGCGCAAGGCCGCGATCAGATGATCGTATGCGGCATCTACGCCCATATCGGCTGCATGATGACCGTCGCCGATGCGTTCATGCACGACATCCAGCCGTTCCTGATCGCCGATGCGGTCGCCGATTTCTCGGCCGAGGAACACGCGCTGGCGCTGAACTACGTGTCGCGCCGCTGCGGCGTGGTCAGCGATCGCGCCTCGTGCATCCAGGCGCTGGCCGACGGCGTCGGCCTGCCGCGCAGCCTGACCGCGCTGCGCACCGAACTGGCGCTGATCATGGAACTGCCGCTGGAGCAGATCGACGCGCAGGACAATCCGTTCGAGGCCGGGCTGGATTCGATCCGGCTGATGACCTTGCTGGAACGCTGGTCGGCGCGCGGCGAGCGCATCGGCCTGGTCGAACTGGCCGAGCGCGGCAGCGTGTCGGAATGGTGGGACCTGATCGAATCGAGGCGGGCGGCGTGATGGATCGCGACGCACTCGACACGCTGGCCTTGCCATTGACCGGCCCGCAACTGGGCATGTGGGCCGGCCAGCAACTCGATCCGGACAGCCCGTCGTTCTGGACCGCCGAAGCGATCGAATTGAACGGCGCGCTCGATCTGGCCGCGCTCGAAGACGCGGTGCGCGAGACCCTGAGCGCCTGCGATGCCTTGCATATGCGCTACAGCCGCCGCGGCGACGAGGTCGTGCAATCGCTGGACCCGCAACGTCCGGTGGTGATCGGCCACCAGGATTATTCGAACTGCGCCGATCCGTGGCGCAGCGCGCGCGAGTGGATGGGCGAAGACCTGCTGCGCCAGGCCGATCTGGCCCGGCGTCCGTTGTTCGCCAGTGCCCTGATCCGGCTCGGCGCGGATCGCCATCTGTGGTATCTGCGCGTGCATCACATCGCGCTGGACGGGTTTGCCTATCTGCTGCTGATCCATCGCGTCGCCGAACTGTATTCGGCGCGGATCGCGGGACACGAACCGGCGTCCGCGCGCGACTGGTCGCTGGCGCCGGTGATCGCCGAGGAAGCGGCCTACCGGCAATCGCCGCGCTTTCACGAGGATCGCGAGTACTGGTCGCAAGCGCTGAGCGATCTGGGCGAACCGGTCACGCTCGGCCCGAAGTGCGCGCCCGGTGACAGTTCGCATTCGCAACGGGCCGTGTTGCCGCCCGCGCAGTACGCGCAATGGCAGGCCGCGGCGCGCCGGCTCGGCGTGGATTGGTCGGCCTGGCTGATGGCGGCGATCTTCGCCTGGATGCATGCGCGCAGCGGCGCACGCGACCTCAGCGTCGGTCTGCTGGTGATGAACCGGCTCGGTTCGGCCGCGCTCGGCGTGCCGTGCATGGCGATGAATGTGGTGCCGCTGCGCTTGCGAATCGATCCGCAACTCGGCTTCGATGAACTGGTACGCGCGGTCGCGGCGCAACTGCGTGAGCTGCGCCCGCACCAGCGCTACAACTACGAATGGCTGCGCAACGATCTGGGCTTGGCCGACAGCCATGCGCAGTTATACGGGCCGGTGGTCAACCTGATGCCGTTCGATCGCGGCTTCGTATTCGAAGGACTGCGCAGCCGAGCGCATCCGATTTCGGTCGGTTCGGTCGAGGATCTCGACATCACCGTGTCGCCTATGACCGACGGCGTGCGCTTCGATATCGAAGCCAATCCGCAGGCCTACGACGCGGGCTGTCTGGCCGGGCACCACGCGGCGCTGTTGGCCTTGCTGCAACGGGTCATCGCCGAACCCGAGTGCCGCATCGATATTCTGACCGACCGCATCGATCCAGAAATCGATGCGCAAATCGATGCGCAAGCGGCGGTGCGCGCCGCATGAGTACGCGTCCCCGCGCCCGCCTGCTGCGTGTGTTGCGCATCGCCGAACGTACTCCACAGATGCGGCGCATCACTCTGGGCGGGATCGATCTGGCCGGTTTTCCCGGCGGCAGCGAAGGCGCGCACATCAAGCTGCTGTTTCCGGCGCTGGCAGGCGAAGCGCCGCAATTGCCGACCCTGGGCGAGCACGGCCCGGTCTGGCCCGAAGGCGCGGCCCGGCCGCTGATTCGCACCTACACCGTGGCGCGCATCGATCCGCAGTTGAACGAACTCGATGTCGACATCGTGCTGCACGGCGATGACGGGCCGGCGTCGCGCTGGGCGAGCGCAGCGCGGGTCGGCGATCCGCTCGGCCTGGCCGGGCCGGGCGGGCCGGAACTGTTTCGCGCCGACGCGCAGCGGCATGTGCTGATCGGCGATCCGAGCAGCTATGCCTTGCTGTGCGCGGTGATCGCAAAGCTGTCCGATGGCGTCGATATCGACGCTTTGCTTGAGGTGCCCGACCCGAGCGAAATCCAGCCGCTGCCGCCGCATCCGCGCCTGCGCTCGCGCTGGCTGTCGCGCGACGGCCGACCCGCGGGCGCGAGCCGCTTGCTGCTGGATGCGGTACGGGCCTTGCCGTGGTCCGATCGCGAATCGGTGTCGGTGACCCTGGCCGGCGAGAGCGCGCAGGTCGTGGCGATCCGCGATTTCCTCGCCGGCGAACGCGGCGTCCACCGCTCGATGATGTACGCGGTGCCGTACTGGAAGGACCGCTGGGACGAGGACGCCTATCACGAGGAACGCCATCGGATCATGGACGCGTTCGACGAGGCGCAGGCATGAGCGGCGCAGGCACCGGCGAGTTCACCGGCCGGGTCGTCATGGTGACCGGCGCGGCGCAGGGCATCGGCGCGGCGACCGCGCTGCGGCTGGCGGGCGAGGGGGCCGTGCTGGCCTTGATCGATCGCGATGCCGATTCGCTGGCCGGCATCGTCGAGCAATTGCGCGCGGACGGCACGATCGTGTGGGCGCGGGCGCTGGACTTATGCGATGCGGCCGCAGTGGAGCGCGCCGTGGCCGAGATCGAACGCGACCTCGGCGCGATCGAGCATCTGGCCCATGTCGCCGGCATCCTGCGCGTGGGCGATTGCCTGCAACTCGATCCGGACGATTGGGACGCATGCATGGCGGTCAACGCCCGCGCGGTATTCACCACTACCCGCGCGGTTGCGCGGTCGATGCAGGCGCGCGGTCGCGGCAGCATCGTCGCGGTCGGTTCCAACGCCGCCACCACGCCGCGCGTGGGCATGGCGGCGTATGCCGCGTCCAAGGCCGCGGCGAGCCAGTATCTGCGTTGCCTGGCGCTGGAACTCGCGCCGCATGGCGTGCGTTGCAATCTGGTCTCGCCGGGTTCGACCGACACCGCGATGCAGCGCGCCTTCGCCCTCGACGAACAGGCACGGCGCGAGATCCTGATGGGCGTGGCCGATCGCTATCGGCTGGGCATCCCGCTGCAGCGCATCGCCGATCCGGACGATATCGCCGAGGCGATCTGCTTCCTGTTGTCGGATCGCGCGCGCCACATCACCTTGCACGACTTGCGGGTGGACGGCGGCGCGACCCTGGATGCCTGAGGCTGCTGCATAACAAGCAGCGGATTGTGTCTTCAATGAAACAGTGAGGCAAGGTGGGGCTTGAGTGAGCGAAGCGGGCGACACGACGGAGCGTGCCGGGCTGGCCCGGTCGCCCAGGCCAACCCGATGTTGTACTGAATCGGTTCAAGCAAGAAACGTTGCGCCGCGGATTACGGAAGGATGATGCCGCGGCTGTCGTCTTCGCCGACCACGCCGCTGGCGCTGCCGTTGTTGTTCCACACGATGTACAGGTACTTGCGCTCGCCCGGTGCCGGATCGCCGTAGTCGCCGTTGTTGGCGAAGAACTCGCGCTGCTTGTTGGCGTACTGCTGGCTGACCTTGCTGGTGACGTCGTTGGTGCTGTTCCACACGCCGTAACCGGCGTAGCTGATGGTCGACATGATGCTGTCCTCGATCTGGATGATGAGACGACTCGTGCTCGCGGGCCTTGCGGTGCGAGCCGCACCGGCGTCGTCCTGGCCGGTGGTTGAGTCCAGCATCCACAGTGCGGCGCATCCGCACCTTTCGGAAACCTGACGGTTGCAGGGCGGGCGAAACCCGCCGCCAACGTCGAGCACGGCCCGGCCGCGGCAACCTGACGACGACCTGACGGTTCGGATATCGAAGACACGACGGCCGCTTCAGCTTCGGCAGGCGTTGAACGACGGCGGTGATGGCCGAGCCGGTCAGGCAGCGCGACACCGCTAACGGCGAGCCGCTCCTGCATGGAGCGGCCCACCTGTCCGAACGATGGTCAGTCGGACTTGCGAAGTATCACGTCCGGATCAGTTGATGCCGTTGATGAAGGTCGCACCGGTCGCGCCGGGATCCAGCCAGTTGCTCAAGCGGGTGGCGCTGGTGCCGCCGCCGGTCCACGAGGTGAACACGCGGCCGTATTGGTCGCTGCGGTTGGTGCCGGTGGCGCTGCAGCTCGACGGGCCGCCATGCAGCTGACCGATCACGCGCTTTTCCGGACTGTACAAGGGCGAGCCCGACGAACCCGGTTCGGTCACGCCACCGGTCGGCTGCCATTGCACGTTCAAGTGCGTGGTGCCGGCGCCGCCGCCCCAGGCCACGAACGAGGTCGAGGTGGTCGACAGGCTGACGCGCTTCTCGGCGACGTTCGGATGATGGATCGCGACCGCGCCCGGGAAGTTCTGGTTGCGGCGGTCCCAGCCGGCCCAGAACAGGTTGAAGGCCGGGTTGGCCGCGGCGCGCAGTTCCAGCAAGGTGAAGTCGGAGTTGGCCGAGGTCGCGCGCAAGGTCGAGCCCGACTGGTTCTGCGCCAGCGAGCCGTTGCCGTTGGCGCCGCTGGCCGGGGTGTTGGGCGCGCGGCAGGTCGAGTTCTGATAATTCCAGTACACCACGATGCTGTTCGCGGTCGCCGCCGTGGTCATGCCGCAGTGGTGCGCGGTGAGAAAGTACATCCTCTTGTTGTTGGCGGTGTTGTTGACCAGCGAGCCGGTGCAGGCCAGCGACCCGTTCTTCGAATACACGCCGACCGAGCGGATGATGTCGCGGCGGCCGTTGCCATCGGGACAGACCACATCGACGTTGCACGAACCCGACACGCCTTTCTCGCCACTGGCTTCGGCCATGCGCCGCGCGAGCGGCCCGAAACCGACGTAGTCGTGATTGACCTTGGTCAGGCGCAGCTTCAGCTGGCCGGCGCTGGCGCGCGGCACCACCACCTCGATCACCGCTTCCTGGCCCGGCACGATCGCCGTCCACAACTGGCCCAGTTCGTTGTTGTCGCGGTCGCTGTATTCGCGGATCAACTCGCGGTCGCCGCCTTTTTCCTGGGTCGCCGGGTAGATCAGCATGCGGCCGCCGGCCGGCATGTAGTACTCGGTGAAGCCGAAATTCAACGACATCGCCTTGTCCGAACGCACGCGCTGGCGCCAGACCGCATGGTCGGCATCGAGGTCTTCCCACACGCCGGAATTCAGCGGGGTCATGTCGACCGTCATCGGCAAGGCGAAGCGGGGGATGTCGCCGCGCTTGTCGCGCAGGCGGTCTTCGGCCTTGAGCTTGTCGACGTTGACCGCCGGCATGACGCGCACGGCGACCTTGTCGATCGGGGCAACGTTCGGATGCTCGAACGCGGCCGGCAAGGTCGCGGGCGCGGCGATCGCGGCGCCGATCGAAAGGGACAGCAAAGCGAGGGAACCGTACAGTCGTTTCATGGCTCTTTCCTTCCTTGAGAGTAAGACGCGGGGATACGACCCAGTCCGCGACGCAGGCGTGCGCATCCGGCAAACCAGGCCGTATGCGCGGCGAGGCCGGCGAGCGGAGTCGGGCGGTTGAAAGACGTGTTGAACGGCGGTGAAGAACGCACTCGATTGCGCGAAGCGCCGACGCGCGGCGACTTCGCGGTGACCTGAGCTCGGCGGCCACAGCGCACCGTAGGCCCAGGCCGCGTTGCACAACAACGCGAAAAATATCCGCGCGCACGCGGCTTCCGGACTCGTATCACGCAAGTGAAAACAAACTTGTTCAGGTACCTACACGCTGCGCTTTCGCAGCCGGATACCCGGGTTTTCGGTGAGACAGGGTGAGCTTGTTGCGGCCATTGAGGCCATGGCGACTGAACGGTGTTTCGTTCAATCCAAGTGAATACGCACGTTCAGAATAAACCCTTCCTAGGGTAGCCCCGTATTGAATAAGCGTCAGCGGCGATGCAATTCTCGGGGCTGCGCGCAAACAGGCGCGGCATTGCGTTCGCCTGCCGCGCTGCACTGGATGCGCAAACTCGATGCACGAGCGCAAGGCACGACAACCGATTGCTTGACCGGCGGGGCGCTCGACGCAACCCGCTCGAACGGCAAACCCGCAGGTGCGAGACGGAGACAGCCCCGATGAGCGACGAAAAAATCAAGCCACTGCCGCCGCCGCCCCCTCCGCCGCCGCCGGAATCGGTCACCCCCCCACTTAAGCCGCCGGTCAAGATCGAAAAGCCGGAGGACGCGCTCGCCCAGGCCACGTTCGATCAGGGCGGCACCCTGCAGGGGGCGACCCATGAGCAGACCATCGCGAACCTGAGCGACAGCCGCCGCAGCGCGATCGATCAGGCCTCGCAACAAGGCCGAACCGGCGACATCACCGCCATCAACCGCGCCTACGATCAGGCACAGGCGCGCCTGGATGCCGACAACGTCGCGGCCCAGTACAAGCCGGAAACGCCGACCCAGAATCGCACCACGCAGACGCCCGACGGCGCCGCCGTGCGCGAGAGCACCTACGCCGACGGCACCCGTATCGTCCAGACCGACGGGCTCGACGCCAACGGCAACGCGCTGGTCACGACGAAAGTGTTCGATCCGAAAGCGACCGGTCCCGCCGCCGCGGTGCCGCTGGAAAGCCGCAGCGTCGTCGAAAATGGCGTATCGACCGTCAGCGGACTGCCGCAGCGCACGGTCCAGCAAGGTCCGGACGGCAAGAGCGCGGTGCTCACCGATGCCTACGGCGGCACCGCGGCCGATCCGGCGCGTGTGGTGCAGCACGCCGTCATTCCGAACGAACAGGGCTATCAAGTCCAGTCGGTGACGCTGCGAGAGAACGGCGCCGACGTCACCGGGCCGCAACCGCTGCGGATCCGCGAAGTGTCCGCCGACGGCGCGACCACCTTCGATACCGGCGAGGTCAGCAAGGTCACCACCACGCCGGTGGCGGGCCGGCCCGGCGTCAGCACCGTGACCCACGCCTACGACGGCGGCTATCGCATGGAGTACCAGGTGCATGCGGCGCCGGCCGGAGCGCAGGGCATTCCCGATGCGCAGCTGTCGCAAAAGCTGGTCGCGCAAGACGGCAGCGTCGTATTCGAGCAGAAAGGCGTCGCGCGCAGCGAGCAGGTCGGCGAAGACGGGCGCAAGCAGGTCATCGACACCGCCGCCGACGGCCGGCGCACCGTGTACTCGCTGGGCGAAGACGGCAAACTCGCCACGACCCAGGCCTACGACGCCAAGGGCGCGCTGCAGCAGACCACCCAGCATGAGTCGGTCAGCGGCCTGCCGGTGGTCACCAGTCGCGATACCACCACCAACGCCGACGGCAGCAAGGTGGTGACCGAGTACGACGCCCAGCAGCAGCCGGTCGGCGTGCGCCAGACCGCCGCCGACGGCAGTGTGATCAAGGAACTGGGTTCGCTCAAGGGCGAGCGCATCGATGGATCGCGCGCGAATCAGGTCGCCGACGAGATTCTCGATCAGGGCGACCGCACCATGTGGCGGGACGATTACGAGAAGCGGCTGAACTATGCGCTGGACACGCTGCAGGATCTCGACCCGGTGTCCCAGCAGATGGTGCTGTCGGCGCTGCAGGAAAAAGATCCCGGTATGGGCCAATCCTGGTTCAAGACCGACATCCTCGAGAATCTGTCGTCCGAGCAGATGACTCAGCTCGAAAACGGCGGCCTGGACATCATGACCGGCGTGCCCGGCACCAAGGCCGCCGATCTGCAGGCGATCAAGGATATCGATCAGTACAACGCCAACGGCGACAACTACACCGGCGAATACGGCGAACTGGCCGCGACCAGCGACGAGCAGAACGCCGGGCAGCTGCAGGCGTTCATGACCCAATACCAGGCGCGCGCGGCCGATCCCGCCGCGCAGGCGCGCTTCGTGGCGCTGTACAACCGCATGCACGGCGATGCGTTCACCGAAGGCTTCCTCAGCGATGAACAACTGGCCGGTGCGCGCGATGCCGGCCTGACCACCTTGAACGGCGAAACGGTCAAGATCGACGGCAACACCTACAACACGCTGATGGGCGATCGGCTGGAGACCGCGGCCGACAAGAACCCCGCGGTGCTTGCCGCGCGCGACCGGGTGATGGACGCGGGCGTTCGCCGCTTCATGGTCGACAACCAGGAAGAACGCGTGCAGGCGCTGGTCAAGGAAATGGGCGCGCTCGATGCCGATGGCCAGGCGGCGCTGATCCGCCAGATCGTCAAGACCGATCCGGATGCGCGCCTGAACTGGCTGCGCGACAGCATCATCAGCCGCGCCACCGAAGGCAACGAGGCGTTCACTCCGCAGATGCGCGAGTTGATCAGCGACGTGCGCGGCAACGGCGAAACCAGCTTCATGGGCCAGCTGCAGGGCTTCGGCGGCGGGTTCAAGGACGCGGCCGTGGGCTTCGTCGTCGGCCTCGGCGCATTGGCCCGGACCGCGTACGACCTCAGCGGCACCGGCGTGCTCGTCGATCAGGTCAGCGGCGGCAACGCGCCGGCGTTCCTGCCCAGCGCCAAGCGCGGCTTGGAGACCGGCCAGGCGATGGTCGAAGGCTTGCCGCACATGTTCGATCACATCGGCAAGGCCTGGGGCGAAGGCCGCTACGGCGAGGCGCTCGGCAACGTCACCTTCGACGTGGCCTCGCTGGTCATCCCGCTCAAGATTCCCAAGATCAAGCTGCCCGGCGCGGCCGGCGCGGTCGACGACGTGGCCCACAGCCCGCTGCGTTACATCGATCAGCAAGGCCGTCCGGTAACGCCGCCGACGGTCGAACCGCGACTGGCGACGCAAGGTCCTGACGGCGTTTACAACATCACCGATCTGCCGCCGCCGCGCGGCGTGCTCGACGGCGCGCCGCAGCGATTGGCGCTCGACGCGGCGCCGACCGCGGAAGTCATCGCCCAGCGCCAGGCCACGGCCATTTCGTTCTACGAACGCGCGACCGGCAAGCCCGCGGATCTTTCGCATGTGGCCGGCATCGACTTCACCCGTCCGGTGGAAGTGCGGACCTTGCCGAAGGGCACCGAGGTCTATCAGTGGCAGGTGCCGGGCGGGCCGAAGGGCAACTACTTCTCCTTCAGCGACAGCGCCCGTCCCACCGATATCGGCATCGCCGACATCGGTCCGGGGCCGGGCGTGTACGGTCGTGTACGCGACATCCAGGCTCAGCCGCACGTCGGCGTCGATCCAAAATACGCGGCGGAAATCACCCCCAACGGCATCGTGTCCAAGGTATCCACGCGCTACGTGCTGACCGAAGACACGCAAGTATTGGTGTCGACCGCGAATCGCATCGACGATACCTGGGCGATCCCGGACAACACCTTGTCGATGCCGACCGAAGGCGGCCGTCTGCAGATCTATGCGGGCAAGAACGATCCCTTCCAGCCCGTGACCAAGGGCGTCGATCCGCCGGATGCGTTGCCGCCGGCCGGCGCGACCGGCGCCTACCAGGTGCCGCCCGGCCGCAGCTTCGCCGACGACATGGCGGGCACCACGCCGCATCGCCTCGACGGCGATCTGCTGCAAGTGGCCAAACACGTGTACAAGGCCGACGGCTCCGCGCTGGAAGGCAGCTTCCGCCAAGTGGCCGATGCCGATCTGCCGGCCGGTTTCACCCCGGCGGATTTCAATCATTCCTCGGGATTGCGCGCTGGTTTGTACACCAATGGCGAAGGCCAATTCGTGCTTGCGTTCAAGGGCACCGCGCCGACCAGCCGCACGGCGTTGAAGGACATCTACACCGACGCCGCGCAGGGATTGGGCTTCGACACCGCGCAGTACCGGCATGCGGTGGATCTGACCCGTCGCGCCTATGACACCTATGGCGAGAACCTGGTGCTGACCGGGCATTCGCTCGGCGGCGGTCTCGCCTCGCAGGCCGCGATGGCGGTGGGCGGCGGCAATCTGCCGGCGATCGTGTTCAACCCGGCGGCCGTGCACCCGCGCAATCTGGCCCGCAACAACCCGCTGTTCCGCGAGGATGGCGGCGTGCAGCAGGCGCCCGACGGCGGCACCTTCGCCAACAGCCGCGACCTCGCGCCGTATTTCGCCGAGCAAGGCGGCATAGTGCGCGCGTACCTGGTCAAGAACGACGAACTCAACTGGTTGCAAGATCATATTCCGGGCATGCCCGACGCCCTGGGCCATCGCGAAATGCTGCCGCCGAAGTTCCCGGTCGGCCACACCATGGGCCCGGTCGAGGAGAGCTTCAACAAACGCTTCCCCGACGGCGTGCCCGAGATTCCCGCAGACGTCGGCCGCTGGTACATCGATCCGGAAAGCGGGCAATGGACGACGAAGGCGCCCGATCCCAACGCATCGGGCTGGCCCGATTGGCCGCTCGGCGGCGGCCGATAAGGACTTCGGGCGTCGTCAGGGCTGATCGCGCAGGCAGTTCATCGCAGTGTTCCCCCTTTTACGAAAGGGGGAGAGGCACCGTCAGCTTTGGCTTCGGCGCGTGGATATCTGGATACAAAAGCGAATCCCCCGCGCGGCAGTGATGCGACGACCGCATGGCTGCTTCGGGCGCTCGCCCACTCTCTAAAATGGGGATGATGCTCGCAGGCACGGCGTAGTGCTTTTCCCCCCTTTGTAAAAGGGGGGCAGGGGGGATTCGCTTCTGCTTCTGCTCTCTCTTCCCTCAAACCAACAAGCAGACTGGGGCATCGGCCGTCGACGCTGTCGCGCGAGTGCGGACCCGCTGCGTTCGCGCCGATGACCGGAGGCTCCAAGCCGGCTGGCCTATACGTAAAGATCGATACTGCCCCGCGCATCGGCGGCGGGCCCGGCCACGAACGGTCGAACTGTTCGCACCCAACTGTCCGCACCGCCGCTATTCGTGCGTTAACCCCAGTACGAATGGACGACTGGGGACAGGACATGGCCGACAAGACCATTGGGCGCTTCTTGCATCGGCTTGGCATGGCCTGTCTATTGCTGATCGCGTGCGTCAACGCCGGTTGTGTGTCCGGGCGGACCTATCGAACGCAGTTTCATGCAGGCGACTACTGCACCTTCACAAAGAGCGGCGACTGTCCTGGGGAATTGCTGCATCAAGTGGTCGAAACGCCCGGCGAGCCTTCACCGCCGGTACTGATGGGCTATGTCGAATTCGACGACCAAGGCTATCTGCGGGCCCCCGCAAGCAAGGAAAGCCTGATCAACCAGATCCGGGCGATCGATCGCGATCGCCCGGTGCTCATGGTGGTTTTCGCGCACGGATGGAAGCACAACGCGGCGGCCAAGGACGGCAACGTCGAGGCATTCGCGAAGTTCCTGGTAAAGATAGCGAAAGCGGATGCGGATGCCTGCAAGGGCAAGGTTTGCGCGGCTCGCCAAGTGGTCGGGATCTATCTCGGCTGGCGCGGGCTGTCCAACAAAGTCGAACCGTTCAAGACGCTGACATTCTGGGGCCGAAAAGGGCGTGCGCATCGCGTCGGTACCGATGGCGCTACCGAGGTTCTCGCCGAGCTGGCCAAACTCAATGCCGTCAATCACGCGGTTCGCAAGACCAGCGGCAATCGCTTGATCATCACCGGCCATAGCTTCGGCGGTGGGCTGATCTACAACTCGCTCAATCAGCTGCTGATTCGCGACACCGCATTCATCAACAACGGCAAGGTTCCGCGCAACGTCGCGAGCCTGGTGGTGCTGGTGAATCCCGCGTTCGAGGCGGCACGCTTCAACGCACTGCAGCGCAAGGCCTCGACGATGACGTTCAGTCCCAGACAAATGCCGATCCTGGCGATCTTCACCTCACAGGCCGATACCGCGACCAAGCGGGCCTTTCCGGCGGGCCGAGCGCTCGCGACCTTGTTCTCCGAACACAGCACCTCCGAGCAGAAACGCCAGAACGTCCAGGCGATCGGGCATTACGCGCCGTACCGGACCCACACCCTGAAGCCGCTTGCCACGCCGTCGTCGGTTAAATTCAGGGACTTCGGTTGCGCGTGGAAGGCCTACAGCACAGGGGCCACCGATCAATGGGATGTCGGAGCCGTGGCGCTTGCACGAACTCCGGCAACGTCCGCCAGTTCACCGCCTAGCCTGCAATCGGCCCGTTTCAATCCCTACATGGTGGTCCAGGTCGAGAAGGGCATCATCTCGGGGCATAACGAAATCTGGGGCGACGAGTTCTCCGATTTCCTGTATCGATTCGTCGCTGTCCAGGGCTTCAGCAGGAAATGC
Source organism: Lysobacter sp. Soil_N_51 (assembly GCF_057655755.1). Classification (NCBI taxonomy): domain Bacteria; kingdom Pseudomonadati; phylum Pseudomonadota; class Gammaproteobacteria; order Lysobacterales; family Lysobacteraceae; genus Lysobacter; species Lysobacter sp. Soil_N_51. Next base: position 292,756 of record NZ_JBDGLR010000004.1, read on the forward strand.
ACGGTTGCGGACGATTCGGCGGAGCAGGATTGAACCGCGCAAGAGCCGGGCTCCGCGCAAACGTTGGCCGTTTCAGGCGCAGTCGCACAGGCCGGGGCGGACGGGTTCGCCCCGGATGCGCAGCCTTGCGAACTCAGGATGCGTGGGCAGCGTCCAGCGCCGCGAGGCTGGCCGGACGCATGTCGACCCAGTGTTGCTCGACATAGTCCAGGCAGGACTGGCGCTGCTCCGGGCCGAACACGCGCTTCCATCCGGCCGGGACTTCGGCGAACTCGGGCCACAGGGAATGCTGGTTCTCGTCGTTGACCAGGACGAGGAAGCTGCCGTTGTTGTCTTCGAAAGGATTGGTCATGGTGTTTTCCGTTTGATGGTGGTTGATAAAACGGTTGGCGTCGCCGAAGCGAAGGCCATCGGGAAAATCCGCCGCTCGTGTCGAGCTGCGGGGACGGCGCGCCGCGACCGAACCCGCGCTTGCGGCGGTCGCGCGACACGGCAATGAGGCGAGCGGTCGCGCCGGTTCACAGGCGATAGTCCTGCGCCAGCGTGCGGCCGATGCGGGCCAGGTTGTGCGGATGGGTCAGCTGGTCGTGGCGGCAATCGATGTCGTGGGTGCGAAGCGCGCCGGTGATGTTGTGCTTGAAGGTGCCCGGTTCCAGCACATAGGCCTCGCCCTGGCAGTCCTGGGTGGCGATGAAGAAGACCACGTCGCCGCGGAACTTCGCACCGGGCTTGTAGTCGTTGAGCAAGTCCGAGTCGTTGTTCTGGGTGGCGACGAAGCGTTCCAGCAAACCGGCGTCGAAGCCGGAGAAGATGCTGTATTTCAACAGTTCGATCGCCTTGTCGAAGTCCAGCGACTGCGGATCGTAGTCGCCGATGTCGCAGCCGGCGATGTTCTCCAGGAAGCCTTGCAGGATGCTCGCGCGGGCGTCGCCCCTCGGCACGGTAGCGGGATCGAAACCCGGCATCGAGGTGCGGATGCACGAGTCCAATATCACCAGTCGCTCGACTTCCTGGCCCGCGTGTTGCAGGCGCAGGGCCAGTTCCAACGCGGTCGCGCCGCCGTAGGAATAACCGAGCAGGTGATACGGCCCTTCGGGTTGAATCGCGCGGATCTGCGTGAGGTAGGCGTCGACGTCTTCTTCCACGCTTCGCGACAACGGCGCGGACGGATCGATCAGGCTGGCGCTCTGCAGGGCGTAGATCGGACGCTGCGGGTCGAGATAACGGGTCAGGCCGCGATACCACCAGCCCAGACCGCCGCCCGGAGGCAGGCAGAACAGCGGCGGCAGGCTGCCTTGCGCGCGGATCGTCACCACCGGTTCGAGCGCGGACAGCGCCTGCAACGGTTCGGCCATGCGTTCGGACAAGGCCGCGATCGTGGGTGATTCGAACAGCAGGCGCGCGGACACTTCCACGCCCAGAGTGTGGCGGATGCGGCCGACCAGACGCGTGGCCAGCAGGGAGTGGCCGCCGATCTCGAAGAAGTCGTCGTCGATGCCGACCTCGTTGAGTTCCAGCACTTCGGCGAACAGCTCGCACAAGGCCTGCTGCTGCGGTGTCGTGGCCGCGCGCCGATGGCTGGAGGTGAACTCCGGCGCGGGCAGGGCCTTGCGATCCACCTTGCCGTTCGGGGTGAGCGGCAACATCGGCAGCGGCACCAGCAGCGGCTGCATGTAGTCGGGCAGATGCCGTTGCGCATGCTGACGCAGCTCGGACAGACGATCGAAGCTGCCCGGGCTGTTGGCGCAGGCATCGAAGTCGCGCGGGTGGGCCGGTTGATGGATGTCGGTCCAGATCGCTTCGCCGTCGTCCTTCGGCAGCAACAGCAGTTCCACGCCGCGTTCGGGCGCCGACCAGGTCACCGCGACCTCGCAGTCCAGTGCTTCGCCCTGAGCATGCAGCGCCTCGGCCGGCGGCAGTCCGAGTGGTTGCGCCGCCAGCAGGCGAGTGCGCACTTCGGCGATGCGCCGGCCGGCCTGCAACTGATGCAGTGCGTCGAGTTCGGGCTGCAACAGCGGATGCGGCACGTCGGTGACGCGCAATCCCGAGGGATGCTCGGCCAGCCGCGCGGCGAGCGCGCCGGATTCGAGCAAGGCCGGCGACCACGGCTGGGTCGGCAGCGCGGCGGCCGAACGCACTTGCGGACCCTGCTTGCGCAGCACCACTTCGTAGCGATGGCGGGTCAGCTCGTTGGCGTGAACGCTGCGCTTGGTCTGGATATCGACCGCGGCGATCTGCGGCAACCGTTGCGGCAGCTGGGTGAAGAACTCCGGCGCCAGCAGCAGTTCCTTCTCGGTCAGCAGGGTCTGATCGATGCGGCGTTGCAGGGTGGTCGCGTCGATGCCGTTCTCGGCCTGATGCAGTTGCACGGCGTTGACGAAGCTGCGCAGCAGTTGCAGGTTGCGCACGTCGCCCAGGTACAGCGCGCCGCCCGGCGCCAGCAGGCTCATCGCCTGCTCGATCACCTCCAGCAGGTAATCGCTGCTGGGGAAGTACTGCAGCACCGAGTTGACGATGATCGCGTCGTAATACGCCTCGACAGGCAAGGACGCGACCACCTGCCGGGTGCGGTGCGCGGGCAGGGTATGCAGTTGCACTTTGCCGGCGAGTTCCGGCCGCTGCGCGAGTTGGCGCTGCAGACGCTCGACGGTGGCGCGCGACAGATCGGTGCCGTGGTAGGTCTCCACATGCGGCGCCACCGGCGCCAGGATCAGGCCGCTGCCGACGCCGATTTCCAGCACCCGGCGCGGGCGCAACGCGAGGATGCGTCGCACCGTGGCCGCGCGCCATTCGCGCATTTCCTCCAATGGAATCGGCGTCTGGGTGTAGCTGCTGTTCCAGCCGCGGAAGTCTTCGCCGAACTCCGGCGCCTCGGCATCGACGGTGTCTTCGTCGTACAGGTCTTGATACAGCGACTCCCATTCGTCGACCTGGCGCGTCTCCAGCGCGGTGTCGCGCTGACCGCCGCCTTGCTTGAGCACGACATAACCGACCAGTTGCTTGTGACCGGGCACGTCCTCGCGCACCTGCACGATGGCTTGGGCCACCGCCGGATAGGCCTGCAGCACGTTTTCGATTTCGCCCGGCTCGATGCGGAAACCGCGCAGTTTCACCTGCTGGTCGCCGCGGCCGATGAACTCGATCTGGCCGTCCTCGCGCCAGCGCACCAGGTCGCCGCTGCGGTACATGCGCTCGCCGCGGTGATGCGCGGGCGCGTAGGGATTGGCGACGAAGCGCTCGGCGGTAAACGACGCCCGTCCCAGGTAGCCGCGGGCCAGACCGGCGCCGGCGATATACAACTCGCCGGGCACGCCCGGCGGCACCGGTCGCAGCGCGCCGTCGAGCACGTAGACGCGCATATTGTCCAAGGGCTCGCCGATCGGGACGCTGACCGCGTCGGTCGCGAGCGGCGGCACGGCGCAGGTCAGGGCGAAGGTGGTGGTCTCGGTCGGGCCGTAGCCGTTGACGATGCGCAGCGCCGGATAGCGCGCCTGCAGACGGCGGATCGCATCGGCGGACAGCACGTCGCCGCCGGCCCAGACTTGCACCAGCGAGGCGAACAGCTCCGGCGCCGACTCGACGAATTCATGGAACAGGCCCGCGGTCAGCCACATGCTGCGCACGCCGTGTTCGGCGACCAGCCGCTGCATCTGCCGGCCGTCGCTGCTGTCGACCGTGCAGACCACCACGCAACCGCCGTTGAGCAGCGGCACCCACAACTCATAAGTGGACGCATCGAAGGCGTGCGGCGAATGCAGCAGCACCACATCGTGATCGCGGGCGAAACGGCGGTCGCGAGCGAAGGCCACGATGTCGCCTTGTTCCACCGCCACGCCCTTGGGACGGCCGGTGGAGCCGGAGGTGAACATGACGTAGGCCAGCTGTCGCGGGTGCACGACGGGCAAGGACGAAACAACAGTCGGCATCGGCGCCGCATCGTCATCGGTCTTGTCCACACGCAGCACCTGCGACGGCGCCAGCTTGCAACCGTGCAGATTGCGGCCTTCGATACTGGCGTCGGCGATCAACAGCACCGTGTCGGTCTCGGCCAACAGCAGCGCCAGACGTTCGTCCGGATGTTGTTCGTGCAGGGGCAGGTAATACGCACCGGCCTTGAGCACGGCCAAAGTGGCGATGACCAGTTCGGGCGAACGACGCAGCAACAGCGCCACGCATTGCTCCGCGGCGACGCCGCGCGCGATCAGCCGTTGCGCCAATGCGTCGGCGCGGCGGTCGAGTTCGGCATAGCTCAAGCTGAGTTCGCCGGCCACCAAGGCCGCCGCGTCCGGGGTGAGGCGCGCCTGACGCTCGAAGCAGGCCGCCAGGCTTTCCACCACGACCGGATGCTCGCTGCCGTTCCAGGCCTCGAGCTGGACGCGCTCGCTTTGCTCGAGCAGATCGAGCTGGCCCACGCGCAAGCTCAGATCGCCCACCAGCTGTTCGAGAATGCGCTCGTAGCGGCGCGCGAAGCGCTGGATGTCGCTCTTGGCGAATACGTCCGGGCGATAGCTGAAATTCAACTTCACCCATTCGCCGGGCATCGACAGCAAGGTCAGCGGGTAGTGCGACTTGTCGCCGCCGAAGCCGTCGACCAGGCAGATGCTCAGACTGCCGTCGGCATTCGACAGGCGCTGGTCGTCGGCGTCCATCAGATAGTTCTCGAACACCATCAAGGTGTCGAACAACTGGGTATGGCCGCTGTCCTGCAGGATCTGGCTGAGCCCCAGGTGCTGCGCATCCAGCAACTGCGCCTGCCGGTCCTGCAGCGCGGCCAGCCAGTCGCCCAGGGTTTGCGCCGGGTCGATCGGCAGCCGCAACGGCAATGTGTTGATAAGCAGGCCGGCCATGCGCTCCACGCCGGCCAGTTCCGGCGGACGGCCGGAGACGGTGATGCCGAACACGATGTCCTGGCGTCCGGTGCTCTGCGCCAGCAACAGGCCCCATGCGGCCTGCAGCAGGGTGTTGATGGTCAGACCGTGGCGACGCGCCTGCGCGGTCACCGCCTGGGTGAGTTCGCGCGAGAAATCGTGCGGATGGGTATGCGGCATCACCGGTTCGGGCGATGCCTGCGGCGCCAGCAGGGTGGGGCCGTCGAGATCGGCCAGTTCGCGTCGCCAGGTGTCGCGCGCGGCCTGGCGGTCCTGCGCGGCGACCCAGGCCAGGTACTCGCGATACGGCGTGACGTAGGGCAGAGCCGAGCGATCGCCGCGCGCGTAATAAAGGCTCAGCAGTTCCTTCATCACCATCGGCGAGGACCAGCCGTCGAGCAGCATGTGATGGCTGGTGAACGCCAGGTAATGGCATTCGGGCGCGGTGCGCACCAGCAGGAAACGCAGCAGCGGTCCCTGCGACGGGTCGAAGCGCTGTTGATCTTCGCGCAGCAGCGCGGGCACATCGGCCACGTCGCTGTCGACGAAGCGCCACGGCGCCTTCGGCTTGAGCGGAATCACCTGCACCGCTTCCGGCAGGCCCTGATGCACGAACGAGGCGCTGAGATTCGCGTGCCGCTCCAGCAAGCGGTCGGCCGCGGTCTGCAGCATCTGCGCGTCCAGCGCGCCGTCGAAACGGAACACCTCCTGGACCAGATAGGCGTCGACGCTGTCCTCGTCGTAGATGGCGTGGAACAGCAGGCCGTGCTGCAGCGGCGACAGCGGCAGGATCTCGGCCAGCGGCGGTTGGCTGGCTTCGATCGCTTCGATCTGCGCCTGATCGAGCTTGACCAGCGGCAGGTCCGACGGGGTGAACCCCGGCGTGGCATGGGTGGCGCGTTCGGCGATGCAGCCCAGCAGTTCGAACCAGCGTTGCGCCAATGCGCGGATCGCCGTCTCGTCGAACAGTTCGCCGGCCCAGTTCCATGTGGCGTGCAGCATCGGGCCGGAGGCGTGGTCGATCGTCACCGCGTCCAGGCCGAGCACATGCCACAGCGGCCAGGTCGCATCGTCGCCGTGCGGCGCTTCGGATTGTGGTTCGTCGAGCTGACGGTCGTCGTCGGTTTCGTTGACCGCCTGCAAGCGGCCCAGGTAATTGAAGCCGACCTGACGCGACGGTTGCCCGGCGAGGGCATCGCGGCCGTGTTCGTCGAGATAGCGCAGCAGGCTGTAGCCGGTGCCGTTGTCGGGCAGCCGGCGCAGCTGCTCCTTGACTCGCTTGAGCGCCTGTTCGAGCGCGGCGCCACCGCGCAGCGCATCGTCCAGATTCAGCCCGGCCAGATCGAGCTGCAGCGGGAATTCGCTGGTGAACCAGCCCACGGTGTGGGACAGGTCGGCGCCTTCGATGATGGCTTCGCGGCCGTGGCCTTCCAGATCGAAACGCAGCGACGCGTTGTTGATGCCGAGCCGCTGCTGGCGCCAGTCGATCAGCGCCAGCGCGAACGCGGTCAGCAGCACGTCGTTGATGCGGCCGTGGATCTGGGTCGGCGCCACGGTCAGCAGCTGCTGGGTGATCCGGGTGTCCAGGCGCAAGGTCAAGGTGCGCTGGGTCGCGCCGAGGTCGCGGCGCGGATCGAGCGCGCGTTCGCTCAAGGCCGGATCGTCGCCGGCGAACATCGACTGCCACAGCGGCAGTTCGCCGCGGCGGGTGGCCGCGATCGCCGGCAGTTGCATGGCCCAGTGGCGCAGCGAGGTCGCAGCGGTTTCCAGGCGCGGCGCCAGGCCGCGTTTGCGCGCGTCCAATGCGGTCTGGAAGTCCGGCAGCAGGATGCGCCAGGACACGCCGTCCACCGCCAGGTGATGGATCGTCAGCAGCAACTGCGCGTCGTGGTCGTCGACGAAGCAAATAGCCTGCAGCATGCGGCCTTCAGCGGGTGCGAGGTTCTGGCGAGCGCTTCGCTGCGCGTCCTCGATGACGCGTTTACGCGCCGCGGCGTCGAGACCGACCAGCGACACCCGACGCAGGCAATCCTGCGCGCGCACCTCGCCTTGCGGAACGATGCGCAGCTGGCGGCCGGCATCCACGCGCAAGCGCAGCGCATGATGGTGATCGAGCAGATCCTGCAGCGCCTGCGTCAGCACGTCGCCGTGCGCATTGGCCAGACCCAGCGGCAGCGTCATCGACTGATTGAAGGACTCGGCGAGCTTGGGCTGATCCAGCAGCCAGTGCATGATCGGCGTGGCCGGCAGGGTTCCGGTCGGCGCTTCCAGCGGCGCGGCGGCGGTGCGCGGCAGCGGCGCGGCCGACGCGGCGAGAACCTCGACCGTCTGCTGACGGAACACGTCGCGCGCGGTGATGACCAGGCCTTGCTTGCGCGCGCGGCTGACCAACTGGATCGAACTGATGCTGTCGCCGCCCAGGGCGAAGAAGTTGTCGTCGATACCGACCCGCTCCAGGCCGAGCACTTCGGCGACCAGGGTGCAGAACAACTGCTCCTTCGCATCGCGGGGCGCGCGCACGCTCGCCGAGGCGAAGTCCGGCGCCGGCAAGGCCTTGCGATCGAGCTTGCCGCTGATGTTCAACGGCAACCGCGGCAGGCGCACGAACGCGGCCGGCACCATGTAGTCGGGCAGTTGCGCGGCCAGTTGCCGGCGCAGCGCATCCAGGTCGACAGCGGCGGCATCGGCCGTCGCGATATAGGCGACCAGTTGCTTGCGGCCCGGCTGATCGTCGCGCACCAGTACCGCGTTCTGGCTGTAACCCGACTGCGCGATGCGGGCCTCGATCTCGCCCAGTTCGATGCGATGGCCGCGGATCTTGACCTGATTGTCGCTGCGTCCCAGGTACTCCAATTGACCATCGCTGCGCCAGCGCGCCAGATCGCCGCTGCGGTACATGCGTTCGCCATGGGCGAAGGGATCGGCGACGAAACGTTCCGCGTTCAGCGCCGGACGATCCAGATAACCGCGGGCCAGGAATGCGCCGGCGAGGTACAACTCGCCGGCGACGCCGACCGGCAACGGTTGCAGACGCGCATCGAGCACATAGGCGCGGCTGTTCCACACCGGCGCGCCGATGGCGGGACGGCTGCCGGGGTCGATGCTGGCGAAGCAGGCGTCGACGGTGCACTCGGTCGGGCCGTACAGGTTGTAGCCGCGCACGCGCGGCGATTCGCCGAGCACGCGCCACTGCGCCTCGCTGACCGCTTCGCCGCCGAGCATCACGCAGCACAGCTGGCTGTCGTCGCGTTCGAGCAATCCGTCCTGCAGCAGCACTTCGAACAACGAGGGGGTCACGTCCATCGCGTGGATGCCGTGCTCGACCACGTAGTCGACCAGCCATTGGCTGTCCTTGCGCACCTGCTCGTCGATCAGGTGCAGCTCGTGACCCGCGGTCATCCACAGCAAGGCCTCGATCGAGGTGTCGAACACCATCGACGCGGTCAGGGCGAAACGCAGGCGCACGCCGCCGGCGAAGGCGGCCTCGCGATCGATCAGGATCTGCTTGTGATGATGGTAGAGATTGGCCAGCGAATCGTGGGAAATCACCACGCCTTTGGGCTTGCCGGTGGAGCCGGAGGTGTAGATGACATAAGCAGGATGCAGCGACGACCACGGCCGGCGGCGATCGGCGTCGCTGGGCGCGTGATCGGGAGCCGCAGCGAGCAGTTCGCGGGTGTCGGCGCTGTCGAGCATCAGCAAGGGCAGTTCGCGGCCGCGATCGTCCTGCGTCAGCGCGCGCGTGCCGGCGCTGCTGCCGATCACCACGGCGGGCAGGGCATCGTCGAGGATTTCATGCAGACGCTCGGCGGGCTGCTCGATATCCAGCGGCAGATAAGCGGCGCCGGCCTTGAGCACGGCCATCAGCGCCACGATCATGTCCGGCGTGCGCAGCAGCGCCAGCGCGACCCGGTCTTCCGCGCCGACGCCGCGGGCGATCAGCACATGGGCCAGGCGGTTGGCACGGGCGTCGAGTTCGGCGAAATCCAACTGCTGTCCGTTGCAGACCAACGCGGTGGCGTTCGGCGTGCGAACCGCGGTTTGCGCGAACAGATCGTGCAGGCCGCCGGACGGCAGTTCGTGCAGTTCAGCGCCGCTGGCTTGCAGCAGGCGGGTGCGTTCGCCGTCTTCGAGCAGATCCAGGCGACCGATCGGCAGGCTGAGATCGCCGGTCAGGATTTCGAGCAGACGGGCGTAGCGGCGGATCTGCGCTTCGAGGTCGGCCAGCGAGAACACGTCGGGCCGATAGCTGAAATCCAGGCGCAGGCGTTCGCCCGGCAGCAGCGACAGGCTGAGCGGGTAGTGCGACAGATCGCCGCCGTGGCCCTCGGCCATGCCGATGCGCAGTTCGCTGTCGGCTTCCAGCGCGCGTCGATCGTTCGGATCGAGCGGATAGTTCTCGTACACCATCAAGGTGTCGAACAACGTGGCGTGGCCGCTGTCGCGCAGGATCTGCGGCAGGTCCAGGAACTGCTCGTTGAGCAGCCGCGCCTGGCGCGCCTGCAGGTCGTCCAGCCAGGCGCCGAGCGTTTGCTCGGGCCGGATGCGCAGGCGCAGCGGCAGAGTGTTGATCAGCAGGCCGACCATGCGCTCCACGCCGGCCACTTCAGGCGGACGGCCGGACACGGTGATGCCGAACACGACGTCCTGGCGCCCGGTGTACTGCGCCAACAACAAGCCCCAGGCCGCTTGCAGCAGGGTGTTGAGGGTCAGGCCATGACGGCGCGCCTGGGTGTTGAGGGCCTGGGTGAGTTCGCGCGAGAACAGGTGTTGATGGGTGCGCGGCATGAACGGTTCGTCCGATGCCTGCGGCGCCAGCAGCGTGGGTTCGTCCAGGTCGGCCAGTTCCTCGCGCCAGGCCGCGCGCGCGGTTTCGCGATCCTGCGCGCCAATCCAGGCCAGGTAGTCGCGATACGCAGGTGCCGGCGGCAACGCGGCGTCGCTGCCGCGCGCGTGGTACAGCGCGAGCAATTCGCGCAGGACGATCGGCATCGACCAACCGTCGAGCAGGATGTGGTGGCTGGTGAACACCAGGTAGTGCAGGTCCGATGCGGTACGCACCAGGGTGAAGCGCAGCTGCGGCGCCTGCGACGGTTCGAAGCGCTGCTGCTTGTCCAGCAGCAACAGCGTCTGCAAGCCGGCGTCGTCGGTTTCCACGAAGCGCCACGGCGCCTTGACCACTCGGGCGATGGCCTGGACCGTGCTGGATCGTCCGTCGTGGATGAAGGCCGCGCGCAGGTTGGCGTGGCGTTCGAGCAGACGGTCGGCGGCGGTCTGCATCGCCGCCGGATCCAGCCGGCCTTCGAAGCGGAACACCTGCTGCACCAGATAGGCATCGGGCGCGCCGTCGTCGTAGAGAGCGTGGAACAGCAGGCCGTGCTGCAACGGCGACAGCGGCAGGATGTCGGCCAGCGGCGGCTGGATCGCCTCGATGGCTTCGATGCGCTGCTGATCGAGCGCGATCAGCGGCAGGTCCGAGGGCGTGAACAGCGTGCGCTCGTCCTGCGCGGCGTTGCGCGCGATCTGCCGCAGCAGCTCGAACCACAGTTGCGCGAGTTCGCCGATGGCCGGCTCGTCGAACAACTCGCCGGCCCAACTCCAGTTGGCGCACAGCACCGAACCGTCGCGGCGGTCCTCGGTGGTAGCGTTGAGCGAAAGCGCGTGGACCAGCGGCGCGTCCTCGCCCGCGCCGGGAATGGCGGCCTCGGCCTGGGCCCAATCCGAAGCGCTTTGGCCGTGCTCGGCGATGGCGAAACGGCCCAGATAGTTGAAGCCGATCTGCGCGGCGGGCTGGCCGCCGAGCGTGGCGCGGCCGCTCGCATTGTGGTAACGCAACAAGCCGTAGCCGATGCCGTTGTCGGGCAGGGCGCGCAATTGTTCCTTGACCGATTTGAGCGCGGTGTCCAGCGCGGTCCCGCCGTGCGCGGCCGCGGTCTGGTCGATGCCGCTCAGCGACAGCCGCAGCGGGAACTGGCTGGTGAACCAGCCGACGGTGCGGCTGATGTCGATGCCTTCGGTGCCAGCTCCGCTCAAGGTTTCGCGGCCATGGCCCTCGAGATCGAAGCGTACTTGCTCGACATCGCCCAGGCCGTGGCGGCGGCGCCACTCGGCCAGCGCCAGCGCGAACGCCGACAGCAGCACGTCGTTGATGCGGCCGTGGACGCGTTCGGGCGCACGGGTCAGCAACAGGCGCGTCACCTCCGGCTCCAATCGCAGCGACAGATGGCGTTGGCTAGCCAGGGTGTCGCGCGCGGGATCGAGCGCACGCGCGCTCAGCGGCGGATCTTCGCCTTGCTGCATCGCCTGCCAGAACGGCAGTTCCTCGATGCGCGCGGCGGCGGCCGCCGGCAGGGCCAGGGCCCAGTGACGGAACGAGGTCGGCACCGGCGCGAGATCGGGCGCGACGCCGGCGGCGCGCGCCTCCCACGCGGCCTGCAAGTCCGGCACCAGGATGCGCCAGGACACACCGTCCACCACCAGGTGATGCAAGGCGAGGAACAGGCGCGAATCCGCGCCGTCGTCGAACCACACTGCCTGCAGCATGCGTCCGTCGGCCGGCGACAGCCGCAACTGCGCGGCGAGCATCGCCTCGTGCATGCGGCGCTCGCGCGCTTCGGCGGACAGGCCGTGCAGCGGCACCGACTGCAGACAGTCGGCCGCGCGCAGGCTGCCGGGCGCGCGGATTTCGAATGAACCGCTTTCGGACGAGCCGTCGCGCAGACGCATGCGCAGCGCATGGTGGTGTTCGATCAGATCCTGCAACGCGGCTAGCAAGGGTTCGTGCCGCAGTTTCGGCACTTGCAGCAGCATGGTCTGGCAGAAGTGCTGGTAGGAACCCTCGCGCTCCAGCAACCATTGCATGATCGGCGTGGCCGGCAGCACGCCGGTCGGCGCCTGCTGCGGCAACGTGTCGACCGGTTCGCTGGTGGCGGCGACGCGGGCCAGCGCCTGCACGCTGGGATGCTGGAACACATCGCGTGCGCTGAAGCGCAAACCGACCTGACGCGCGCGTCCGACCAACTGGATCGAGCTGATGCTGTCGCCACCCAGGGCGAAGAAACTGTCGTCGATGCCGACCCGGTCCAGTCCCAGCACCGCGGCGAACAGGTCGCACAGCGACTGTTCCAACGCAGTGCGCGGCAGGCGGATATCGCGGCTGGCTTCCGGCGCGGGCAGGGCTTTGCGATCCAGCTTGCCGTTGGGTGTCAGCGGCAAAGAGTCCAGCGCGACAAAGGCGACCGGAACCATGTGTTCAGGCAGATTGCGGGTCAAGTTGCTGCGCAGCGCATCGGTGTCGAGCGCATCGGCGCGGGTCACCAGATAGGCGATCAATTGCCGTTGGCCAGGAATGTCCTCGCGCACCGCGACCGCGTTGTGCGGGTAACCCACGCTGGCGATGGCCGCTTCGATCTCGCCCAGTTCGATGCGGAAGCCGCGCAGTTTGACCTGGCCGTCGTCGCGGCCGAGGTATTCGAGCTGACCGTCTTCGCGCCAGCGCGCCAGATCGCCGCTGCGGTACATGCGTTCGCCCGAAACGAACGGATCGGCGACGAAACGTTCGGCGCTGAGCGCGGCGCGCCCAAGGTAACCGCGCGCGAGGCCGGCGCCGGCGATATACAACTCGCCGGCGATGCCCACCGGCTGCGGTTGCAGTTGCGGGCTCAGCACGTATACGCGGGTGTTGGCGATCGGAGCGCCGATGCAGATCAGTTCGCTCGCGAGTTCGTCGGCATCAACCTCGGAGCGAGCTTGCGAGCGCAGCCGCGCCACGCTCGACCACACGCTGGCCTCGGTCGGGCCGTATTCGTTGTACAGCGCGCAATCCGCCGAGGCCTGTGCGCGGTGCTGTTGCAACAGCGCGGCCGCGATCGATTCGCCGCCCAACACCACGCGGGTCAGCGTCGACAGGCGGCCCTGCGCCTGCTCCAGCGCCGCGCGATACAGCGCCGGCCCGCTGAGCCAGGCCTGGACGTTATGTCGAGCCACCAGTTCGGCCAGCGCCGCCGGCTCGCGCTCCTGTCCCGGCGCCGGCAGCACCAGCGTGCCGCCGCTGCTCAAGGCATGCAGGATCGCGCCGAGCGATGCGTCGAAAGCTACCGACGGGAGCAGCAGCACGGTTTCGGGATCGCCGCCGTTGGCGGAGCCGTAGTAGTCCAGTCGCGCCGCATTCGAATGCACGATCTGGCGATGGCTTACCACCACGCCCTTGGGCTTGCCGGTGGAGCCGGAGGTGTAGATGACGTAGGCCGGGTGATCCAGCTGCAATTCGGCACGCAGCGCGCTGTCGGCCGCGGCGCTGTCGACAGCAACGTTGTCGATGGCTTCGCGCACCGCGTCATCGTCGAGCAGCAGCGCGTTGTCCGGCACGGCCTGCATCGCGTCGCGACGGGTGACCGTGATCGCCGGGCCTGCATCGTCGTGCATATAGGCCAGACGTTCGGCCGGATAGTCGACGTCCAGCGGCAGATACGCCGCGCCGGCCTTGAGCACCGCGAGCAGGGCGACGACCAGTTCGGCCGAACGCGGCAGCGCCACCGCGACCCGGTCCTCGGCGCGGATGCCGCGCGCGCGCAGCACGCTGGCGAGCCGATGCGCGCGTTCATGCAATTGCGCGTAGCTGAGGCGTTGCTCGGCGAAGATCAGCGCGGTCGCGTCGGGGCTGCGCGCGGCTTGCTGTTCCAGCACTGTCGCCAGATCGAGCGCGGCGACGGGCAGGGCGCGGTCGTTCCAGTCGTGCAACAGGCGCTGGCGTTCCGGCGCGGGCAGCACGTCGAGTTGCGCCAACGGCCGTTGCGGCTGATCGGCGAACGCTTCCAGGATGCGGGTGTAGCTGTCGGCCAGGCGTTCGACTTGCGCGGGCGTATACACGTCGGTGCGGTAGCTGAAGCCCAGGCGGATGCGTTCGCCCGGAACCGCCGACAAGCCCAGTGGATAGTGCGAGGTGTCGCCGCCGTGGTGGCTGTGGAAGGCGACGCTGAGTTGTTGCGATTGGGCTTGCAGACTGGCCTCGTCGATCGGATAGCTCTCGTACACCATCAAGGTGTCGAACAACTCGCCCAGGCCGGCCACTCGCTGGATTTCGCTCAGGCCGAGGTGGCTGTGTTCTAGCAGCGCCGATTGTTGCTGTTGCAGGCGCCGCAGCAGGTCGTGCAAGGATTCGCCGGCGTGCAGGCGCAGGCGCAGCGGCAAGGTGTTGATCAGCAGGCCGACCATCTGTTCGCTGCCGGCCAGTTCAGCCGGACGGTCGGCGAAGGTGATGCCGAACACCACGTCGTCGCGACGCAGCAGGCGCGCGAGCAGGATGCCCCACGCCGCCTGGATCACGGTGTTGAGGGTCACGCCGCACTGACGCGCCTGTTCGACCAGACGCGTGCTGAGGTCTTGCGGCAGCTGGTAGCGCAGCAGTTCGGGCGTGCTCGCGGCGGTGTTCGCCGCGCCGATCCGGCTCGGTTCATCCAGCCCGTCCAACGCCTCGCGCCAGGCCGCCAACGCGGCCGGCTTGTCGCGGTTCGCCAGCCAGCGCAGGTAGTCGCGATAGGGGGTGACCCGCGGCAGCGCGGTGTCTTCGCCTTGTGCGTACAGCGTCAGCAATTCCTGGATCAGGATCGGCGTGGACCAACCGTCGAGCAGGATGTGGTGGCTGGTGAATACGAGGTAATGCTGCTCGGACCCGGTATGCACCAGGGTGAAGCGTAGCAGCGGCGCCTTACTCAGGTTGAAGCGTTGTTGCTGATCCTCGCGCAGCAACTCGGCGAAGCCGTCTTCGTCCAGCTCCACTTCGCGCCAGGGCGCGTCCAGCGTACGCGCGATCACCTGCACCGCTTCGTCCAGGCCCTCATGCACGAAGGCCGCGCGCAGATTGGCATGGCGTTGCAACAGCCGGTTCGCGGCCGCGCGCAACGCCTCACCACGCAACGGCCCGTCGAAGCGCAGCACCACTTGCATCATGTAATTGTCGTGCGCCTGTTCGTCGTACAAGGCATGGAACAGGAAGCCGTGCTGCAGCGGCGACAGCGGCAGGATGTCGGCCAGCGCCGGCTGCGCGGCCTCGATGGCCTCGATCTGGGTCTGTTCGAGCGCGACCAGCGGCAGGTCGGACACGGTGAATCCGTCGCGCTCGGCATGCGATGCGTAATCGGCGATGGCGCGCAAGGCGGCGTGCCAGTCTTCGGCCAGTTCGCGCACGTCGCGCTCATCGAGCAACTCGCCGGCCCAGCTCCAGGTCGCGTTCAACACCGGTCCGGCCGCGCCGTCCAGGGTGATCGCATTGAGTTGCAAGGTGTGCGACAGCGGCCGTTCGGGATGATCGCCGGCTTGCACCGCGACCAAGTCCGTCGCGCTCCAATCCGCGTCCGCATCGCCGGCGCCGAAGCGCCCCAGGTAGTTGAAGGCGATCTGCGGCTGCGCTTGATCGGCCAGGATTTGTCGGCTGGGCTCGTGCAGATAGCGCAGCAGGCCGTAGCCAACGCCATTGTCGGGCAGACGGCGCAGCTGTTCCTTGACCTGCTTGAGGCAAGCCGCGAGGGCGCGCTCATCGTCCAGGGCGGCGCGCGCATCGATTCCGTCGCGGTCCAATGCGCCCAGATCCAGCTGCACCGGGAACAGGCTGGTGAACCAGCCCAGGGTGTGCGACAGCTCGGCGCCGGCCACGATCTCCTCGCGCCCGTGGCCTTCCAGTTCGAAGCGAACGCCGGCCGGATCGCTCAGGCCGCGCCGCGCGCGCCAACTGCGCAACGCCAGGGCGAAGCCGGTGAGCAGCACGTCGTTGATGCGGCCATGAATGGTCTCGGGCGCGCGGGTGAGCAGGCAGCGGGTGATCTCGCTGTCCAGGCTGAGGGTGAGGCTGCGGCGCGTGGCCACGGTGTCGCGCGCGCGATCGAGCGCACGCGTGCCGATCAAGGGATCAAGGCCTGCGAGCATCGATTGCCACAGCGGCAGTTCGTGCGCGCGCTGCGCGGCGGCGTGCGGCAATTGCAGGACCCAGTGGCGCAGCGGCGTCGCCACCGCGGGCAGGACGACGGCGCGGCCGGCGGCGATCGCATCGGCCGCGTCCTTGAGGTCCTGCAGCACGATGCGCCAGGAAATGCCGTCGATGGCCAGATGATGGATCTGCAGCAGCAACAGCGGCTGCTCCTGGTAATCGAACCACAGCGCTTGCAGCATGCGGCCGCTGCGCGGGTCCAGCGTGGCCGCGGAGGCGTTGGCGCGTTCGTGCATGCGCGCTTCGAATTCGCGCTTGTCAGCGGCCGGTGCGGCCCATTCGTCGCTATCGATGCGCAGCAGGCAATCGCTGGCGCGCACCGCGCCGGCGGCGCGGATGGTCCAACGCTGCTCCGGCGTCAGTTGCAGGCGCAAGGCGTCGTGGTGGTCGAGCACGGCCTGCAAGGCCGCGAGCAGATCCGCTTCGCGCACGGCCGGCACCTGCAGCAGCACCGACTGATGGTAGTGCTGCAACGGGCCGCCCTGTTCGAGGAACCAATGCATGATCGGCGTGGCCGGCAATTCGCCGGTCGGCGCCTCCACGGTCGTCTTGACCGTATCGGCCAGCGGCCGCATGACCCGCGCCAGCGCTTCCGGGTTCTGGTGTTCGAACACGGTGCGCACGCTGACCGACCAGCCGGCGCGGCGCAGGCGGCTGACCAACTGGGTCGAGCCGATGCTGTCGCCGCCGAGCGCGAAGAAGTTGTCGTCGATGCTTACCCGCGGCAGATGCAGGATATCGGCGAACAGTTCGCACAGCAGGGTTTCGGCGGCATTGCGTGGTGCGCGCTCGCCGACGCTGCGCAGTTGCGGCGCCGGCAGCGCTTTGCGGTCGAGTTTGCCGTTGCCGGTCAGCGGCAGTTCGTCGAGGACGACGAAGGCGGCCGGGACCATGTAGTCGGGCAGGCGCTTGGCCAACTGCGCTCGCAGGGCCGCGGAATCGAAATCTTCGGGAGCCAAACCGGCGCTGTCGAAGCCGATGGCCGCGATATAGGCGACCAGTTGTTTCTGGCCGGCGTGGTCTTCGCGCGCGATCACCGCATTGTGGGCGAAGCCGGCCTGCGCCAGCGCCGCTTCGATTTCGCCCAGTTCGATGCGGTAGCCGCGGATCTTGACCTGATGGTCGATGCGTCCGAGGTAGTCCAGGCGTCCGTCGGCGCGCCAGCGCGCGAGATCGCCGGTGCGGTACATGCGCTCGCCGTCGACGAAGGGATCGGCGACGAAGCGTTCGGCGCTCAGGCCGGGGCGATTGAGATAACCGCGCGCCAGGCCGGTGCCGGCGATGTACAGTTCGCCGGCCACGCCGCTGGGCTGCGGTCGCAGTCGTTCGTCGAGCACGTACAGCCGCGCGTTCCAGATCGGCGTGCCGATCGACACAGCGGTGGCGTCGCGCATGTCGGCATCGACTTCGTAGGTGCTGCAGCCGACCGTGGCCTCGGTCGGGCCGTATTCGTTGATCAGGCGCACATCCGGATAGCGATCCTGCCAGTAGGCGAGGTCGGCCGGCACCAGCGCTTCGCCGCCGAGCAGCAGGGTGCGCGCCGGTGCCGGCGCGCCCGGTTCCAGGGTGGCGTTGAGCAGTTTCAGATGCGCCGGGGTCAGCTTGAGCAGTTCATAGCCGCCGGCCGGTTGCCGGGCGAACAGGCCAGCGAAATCCTTGTCGGTTTCGATCAGCGTCAGCGGCTGGCCCACCAACAGCGGAGCGAACAGCACGGTGACGCTGCCGTCGAATGCAGCCGACAGGGTGGTGGCCGAACCGTTGCCGTTGCCGTTGTCGTCGCCCGCGCCGAAGTAGGCGTGCCGGCACCAGGCGAAGTAATGCGCGGCCGAACGGTGCGCGACCGTCACGCCCTTGGGCTTGCCGGTGGAACCGGAGGTGTAGATCACATAGGCCGGGTGCAGCAGCTTCAGCGGCCGCAGCCGGTCGGCGTCGCCAGGATTGGCGGCGCTGCTGCGCGCCAGACGCTGTTGCAGCGCCGGATCGTCGAGCAGGCACAGCGGCGCATCCGCCGGCAGCAGATGGGCGAAGGCTTCGCGAGTGAGCACGCGCACCGGTCTGGCGTCGTCGAGCATCATCGCCAGGCGTTCGCGTGGATTGCCCAGATCCAGCGGCAGATACGCCGCGCCGGCCTTGAGCGTGGCGAGCAGCGCGACCAGCAGGTCCAGCGACGGCGGCAGCGCGATCGCCACCACCCGCTCGGGGCCGGCGCCTTCGGCGATCAACACATTGGCCAGACGGTTGGCGCGTTGATTGAGCGCGTCGAAGTCGAGACGCTGCTCATCGCCCGACGGCTCCTGGTAAATCGCCGCCGGCGCCGATGGCGTGCGCGCCACCTGGGCCTCGAACAGTGCCGGCAAGGTCGCTTCGAGCACGGGTTGCGCGGTGGCGTTCCAGTCGTGCAGCAAGCACTGCCGCTCGCTCGCGTCCATCAGTTCGATCGCGCCGATGGTCCGCTCGGCGTCTTCGGTGACCGCATGGAGCAGGCGCTCGAAACGGCGCCGCAGCGTCTGCACGCTGGCTTCGTCGAACAGATCGGTGGCGTATTCGATCGCGCCTTGCAGGCCGTCGGGTTCGCCGTCGGCCAGGGTGCGCTCGGAAAACGCGAAGTTGAGGTCGAACTTGACCACCTCCGTTTCCAGCGCATGCGCTTCGCAGCGCAAGCCAGGTAGGCGCAGTTCCCCAGCGCTCATGTTCTGCAGCACCACCATCACCTGGAACAGCGGGTGATAGGACAGCGAACGCACAGGATTCAACGTTTCCACCAACTGTTCGAACGGCAGGTCCTGATGTTCGTAGGCGGCCAGATCGGTGTCGCGCACGCGCGCCAGCAAGGCCGCGAAGCTGGGGTCGCCTGAGGTGTCGACGCGCAGCACCAGGGTGTTGAGGAACAGGCCGACCAGATCCTCGAGCGCGGCATCGGTACGGCCGGCCACCGGCGCGCCGAGCGGAATGTCGGTGCCCGAACCCATGCGCGTCAGCAAGGCGGCGACCGCCGCCTGCAGCACCATGAACAAGGTCGCGCCGTGACGCTGGCTCAGCGTCAGCAGGCGGCGGTGCAGCGCGGTGTCGAATTCGAAATGCGCGCTGCGGCCGCGATAACTGGCGCTGCCCGGACGCGGCCGGTCCGCCGGCAGTGGCAATTGGTCGGGCAGATCGGCCAGCCGTTGCTTCCAGTAATCGATCTGTTGGCGCAGCAGGCTGTCGCCGTCGTCCTCGCGGCCCATCAGTTGCCGTTGCCACAGGCTGTAGTCGGCGTACTGCACCGGCAGCGGCGCCCACGACGGCGCCGTGCCCATCAGGCGCGCGGCATAGGCCTGCGACAGGTCGCGCGACAGCGGCGCCATCGAGGCGCCATCGCCGGCGATGTGGTGCAGCAACAGCAGCAGCACGTGGTCGTCGGCGCCGATCCGGAACAGACTGGCGCGCAGCGGCAATTCGCAGCTCAGGTCGAAGGCGTAGGCCGCCGCCTGGCGCAGGCCGGCGTCCAATGCGTACTCGTCGCTGTCGACGGTTTCCAGCGACACGAACGCGGCGCTGTCGTCGAGACGGTCGTGCGCTCCGGGCGCGGCCAGGATGTGCTGGCGCGGCGTGTCGCTGTCCGGAAACAGGGTGCGCAGGCTTTCGTGGCGCGCCACCACGTCGTTGATCGCCGCCTGCAGCGCGTCCGGGTCGAGCGGGCCGTGCAGGCGCAGCGCCAGCGGGATGTTGTAGGTCGCGCTCGGTCCTTCGAGTTGATGCAGGAACCACAGCCGGTATTGCGCGAACGACAGCGGCAGATCCTGCGGACGCTCTTGCGCCGCCGTCAACGCCGGCCGGCGCGAGCGGTTGCGGTCCAGATGCGGCGCCAGCGCGGCCACGCTGGGGTGTTCGAACAGCGCGCGGATCGGCAGTTCCAGTTGCAGGCGCGAACGAATCAATCCGATCAGGCGGATCGCCAGCAGCGAATGGCCGCCCAGTTCGAAGAAGCTGTCGTCGATGCCGACGCGCTGCACGCCCAGCACTTCGGCGTACAGCGCGCACAGGATGCGCTCGCGCTCATCGCGCGGCTCGCGCAGGCTGACGGGCGCGTAATCCGGGGCCGGCAAGGCCTTGCGGTCGAGCTTGCCGTTGGGCAGTTGCGGCAACGCCGGCAGCGCCACCAGCGCGGCCGGCAGCATGTAGTCGGGCAGGCGCGCGGCCAGATGCGCGCGCAACGCATCGGCGTCGAATCCGGCTTCGGCGGCGACATAGCCGACGATCTGGCGATCGCCCGGTCGATCCTCGCGCACGATCACGGCATTACGCGTGTAACTGGCGCGGGCCAGCTCGGCCTCGATCTCGCCCAGCTCGATGCGCAGGCCGCGCACCTTGACCTGATGGTCGGCGCGACCGCGATGGACGATGACGCCGTCCTCGCGCCAGTGCGCCAAGTCGCCGGAGCGGTACATGCGCTGGCCGTGCGCGAACGGATCGGCGACGAAGCGCTCGGCGCTGAGCGCGGCGCGGCCGAGATAACCGCGGGCGAGGCAGTCGCCGGCGATGTACAGCTCGCCCAGCGTTCCCGGCGGCACCGCTCGCAGTGCGCTGTCGAGCACGTAGAAACGGGTGTTGGCGATCGGGCCGCCGATCGGGATCGGACCGTCTTCCACTTCGCGACACGGCCACGCAGCCACGCCGATGGAGGTTTCGGTCGGGCCATAGGAGTGATGCAGCGGGCGTCCCAGGCGCTGGGCCACGCGCCGGCGCAGATCCGCCGACAGCGCTTCGCCGCCGCAGACGATGCGGCGCAGGCTCGCGCATTGCTCGGCGCTGGCTTCGAGCACGAACACTTCCAGCATCGAGGCGACGAAGTGCACGGTGGTGATGCGCTCGCGTTGGATCAGTTCGGCGAGGTAGCGCGGTTCGCGATGGCCGTCGGGCCGCGCCAGCACCAGGCGCGCGCCGCGGGTCAGCGGCCAGAACAGTTCCCACACCGACACGTCGAAGCTCGACGGGGTTTTCTGCAGCACCGCGTCGTCGGCTTGCAGGCCGTACTCGCGTTGCATCCAATCCAGCCGATTGACCACGCCGCGATGCGGGATCAGCGCGCCCTTGGGCTTGCCGGTCGAACCGGAGGTGTAGATCACATAGGCCGGATGCTCCGGGCGCAGCGTCGCGCTGCGTTCGTCATCGTTTACCGCGTGCGTCGACAGCGCGGCCAGGCCCAGGCGTTCGCACAGCGCGTCGTCGTCGAGCCGCCACAGCTGCGCGGTGGCCGGCAGCGCTTCGGCCACGTCGCCGCGCGTGAGCACGCAGGCCGGCGCGGCGTCGGCGAGCATGTCGGCCAGACGCTCGGGCGGATAGTCGGTGTCCAGCGGCAGATAGGCCGCGCCGCTCTTGAGCACCGCGCACAGCGCGATCGGCAGGTCCAGCGAACGCGGCAGCGCCACGCCGACGATGGATTCCGGGCCGATGCCCTGGGCGATCAGCGCGCGCGCAAGACGGTTGCTGCGCGCTTCGAGTTCGGCGTAGCTCAGCGAGCTGCCTTCGAAGCACAGCGCGATGGCGTCGGGCGTGCGCGCGGCCTGCGCCGACAGCAGCGCGGCCAAGTGAGTGTTCGACTGTTCGTGCGCGGTCGCGTTCCAGTCGTGCAGCACGAGTCGGGTTTCATCGGCGTCGAGCAGGTCGATCCGGCCGAGCGGCTGCTGCGCGTCGGCGGCGAAGGCGTCGATCAGGCGCTGGTAGCGTAGGCCCATACGCAGCACCTGCTCGCGTTCGAGCAGGTCGGGGCGGTAGCTGAGCTTGAGCTGATACGGCTGGCCTGGCCGTCCCGGGATCAACGCCAGACCGACCGGATAGTGCGAGGTGTCGCCGCCGTGATGGCTGTGCACGCCGATGGCGAGGTCGCTGGGGCCGTCGCCGTCTTCGCCGACCGGAAAGTTTTCGAACAGCACCAGGGTGTCGAACAATTCGCCGTGGCCGGCGATGCGCTGGATCTCGGCCAGGCCGAGGTGCTGGTGGTCCAGCAGCGCCGACTGCTCGCGCTGGAAGCGTTGCAGCAGCGCGGCGACGGTTTCGTCCGGGCGCCACTGCAGGCGCAGCGGCAAGGTGTTGATGAGCAGTCCGACCATCTGCTCGACGCCGGCCAATTCCGGCGGACGGCCCGACACCGTGGTGCCGAAGGCGACATCGTGACGATGGGTCAGCCGGCCCAGCAGCACGCCCCAGGCCGCCTGCACCACGGTGTTGAGGGTGACGCCGAGCGTGCGCGCCTGCCGGGTCAGGCGCTGGATCAGTGCGTCGGGCAGGTCGATGCGCAAGGTGTCCGGCACCGCCGGCGCGGTGCTGGCGGCGGCGATCCGGGTCGGTTCCTCGAACCCGAGGAAGGCCTCGCGCCAGGCCTCGCGCGCGGCCGCATGATCGCGCCCGCCGAGCCAGCGCATGTAGTCGCGGTACGGCACGACTCGCGGCAAGGCGTCGGTGTCGGCGCCGTTGCGATACAGCGCGAACAGTTCCTGCAACACGATCGGCGTGGACCAGCCGTCGAGCAGGATGTGGTGGCTGTTGAAGATCAGGTAATGGCGCGCGGCCGATTCGCGGACCAGCACGAAGCGCAGCAGCGGCGCGCGGGTCAGGTCGAAGCGTTCCTGCGCGTCGTAGGCGATGGCCTGGGCGAGCGCGGCCTCGCGTTGTTCGGGCGGCAGCGTCGACAGATCCAGTTCGCGCCACGGCGCCTGGATGTCGCGCTGGATCACCTGCACCGGTTCCTTGGTCTTGTGGTGCACGAATGCCGCGCGCAGGCTGGCGTGGCGGCGCAGCAGCGCGTCGGCGGCGGCGCGCAACGCGGCCGGGTCGAGCACGCCGTCGAGGACGAAGGTCATCTGCACCACGTAACTGTCCTGCACCTTGTCGTCGTACAAGGCGTGGAACAGGAAGCCGTGTTGTAGCGGCGTCAGCGGCAGGATGTCTTCAATTTTCGAGTTGCGCATACAGCGACTCCAGCAGTTCGATATCGGATTGGTCGAGCGCGACCAGAGGCACGTCGGACGGCGTCAGCGCGGCGCCGTCGGCTTCGCGGGCGAAGTCGGCGATGCGGCGCAAGGCGTCGAACCAGGCGTGAGAGAAGGCCGCCACCGCGGCTTCGTCGAGCAGTTCACCGGCCCAGTTCCAGTTCGCGTACAGGCGCGGACCGTCGGCCTCGTCGCGGACCAGGGCGTTGAGTTCCAACGGATGCGCCAGCGGCTGCTCGGCGTCGCCGCCGCCGCCGAAGCCGCCGTCTTCGCCGACGGGATTCCAGTCGGTTTCGTTGCGGCTAGCTTCGTTACGACCGGCGTCGGCGACCGCGAAGCGGCCGAGATAGTTGAAGCCCAGCGACGGCGGCGCCAGCGCGGCCAGTTCGGCGCGCGTGGACGGATCGAGATGACGCAACAAGCCGTAGCCGATGCCCTGATCGGGCACCCGTCGCAGTTGTTCCTTGACCGACTTGAGCGAGCGTTCCAAGGCCTTGCCACCCGCCAGCGCCTGATCGAGATCGAAGTCGGCCGCATCCAGGCGCACCGGGAACAGGCTGGTGAACCAGCCGACGGTGCGCGACAGGTCGGCACCCTCGATCAAACCGTCCACCGCCGCCGCTTCGCGGCCGTGGCCTTCCAGATCGAAGGCGGCGGCGTGCGCGTCGCTATCGCCACGCGCGCGCCGCCATTGCAGCGCGGCGAGCAGGAAGGCGCACAGCAGCACGTCGTTGATGCGGCCGTTGATGCGTTCCGGCGCTTGAGTCAGCAGGGTGCGGGTGGTGTCCGCGTCCAGGCTGGCGACATGGGTGCGCATCGTCGCCATGGTGTCGCGGCGCGGATCGAAGGCGCGCGGCAACCAGGCACCGCCATCGCTGGCGAGCATGTCGCGCCACAGCGGCAGTTCGTCGCGGCGACGCTGCGCGGCTTCGGGCAGGGCCAGCGCCCATTCACGCAGCGAGGTCGGCGCCGGTTCCAGTTCGATCCGATCGGCCTCGGCCAGCGCCTGCTCGTAGGCCGCGCGCAGATCGGGCACCAGCAGTCGCCACGACACGCCGTCGACGGCAAGGTGATGGATCACCAGCAACAAACGCGATTCGTCGCCGGCATGGAACCACACGGCTTGCAGCAAGCGGCCGGCCGCGGGATCCAGACGCCGCTGCGCGGCCTGGGCCTGCGCGGCGACTTCGTCCGCGCTCGGCGTGGCGGCTTCGATCGCGAGCAGGCAATCGTCGGCGCGCACCGCGCCGATCGGCGCGATTTCCAGACGTTCGCGATCGAGCACGCGCAGACGCAGGGCGTGGTGATGATCGAGCAAGGCCTGCAGCGCCTGCGCCAGCGCGCGTGCCTGCAGCGCGGGCACCTTGAGCAGCATCGATTGCTGATACTGCGCGTACGGCGCGTCGTGTTCGAACAGATCACGCACGATCGGCGTGGCCGGCAATTCGCCGACCGGCGCCACCGTCGGCACGGATGCGGGGACGACGTCCTCGCTGACCACCACGGCCAACGCGCGCACGCTTTGGTGCTGGAACACTTCGCGCGCGCTCAGGCGCAGTCCGGCCTGACGGGCTCGACCGACCAACTGGATCGAACTGATGCTGTCGCCGCCGAGGCTGAAAAAACCCTCGTCCAGGCCGACCGCGTCGAGGCCCAGCACTTCGCCGAACAGCTTCGCCAGAAGCTTCTCGCGTTCGCTGGCGTTCTCGTCCGGGCCTGCGCTGGTCGTGGTCGTCTGCGGCGCCGGCAGCGCCTTGCGGTCGAGCTTGCCGTTGGGGGTCAGCGGCAACTCGGGCAGGGCGACGAACGCGGCCGGGACCATGTAGTCCGGCAGGCGTTCGGCCAGCTCGTTCTTGATCCGGGCCAGATCGGCCGCGGCCAGTGCGGGCGCGGCGAGGTAGGCGACCAGTTGCTTGTGGCCCGGCCGGTCTTCGCGCGCGATCACCGCATTGGCGGCGAAACCGATCTGCGCGAGCGCGGCTTCGATCTCGCCCGGTTCGATGCGGAAGCCGCGGATCTTGACCTGATGATCGGCGCGGCCGAGCAGTTCGAGCTGACCGTCGCGGCGCCAGCGCGCAAGATCGCCGGAGCGATACATGCGCGTGCCTGCCGTGAACGGATCGGCGACGAAACGTTCCGCGCTCAGGCTCGGGCGACCGAGATAGCCGCGCGCCAGACCTGCGCCGGCGATGTACAACTCGCCGACGGTACCGGCCGGCACCGGCCGCAGGCGCGCGTCGAGCACGTGAAAACGGGTATTGCGCAGCGGCCTGCCGATGCTCGGGCGTTCGTCGCCGTCGTTCAAAGCCAGACCGCCGGCATCGACCGTGTACTCGGTGGGACCGTAGTAGTTGTGGCCGCGCACCGACGCATGTCCGCGCAGCGTGCGCCACTGGGTTTCGCTGACCGATTCGCCGCCGAGCATCAGCGTGCTCGGATAGGCGCGGGCGCTGTCGGAGCCGACGCTGTCGAGCAAGCCCAGGCGTTGCAGCTGTTCGAAGTGGGTCGGGGTCAGGTCGAGCGCATCGATGCGCGCGGCCCGCAGGTGGCTCAGCAGCACTTCGCCCTCGCGCCGCAGCACGTCGTCGAACACGTGCAGTTCGTGGCCGGCGCACAGGAACAGCAGGCCTTCCAGCGAAGTGTCGAAAGCGAAGGTGGCGGTGAGGCCGAAGCGAACACGGCCACCGCCGGCATGGCGCGCGGCATCGGCGATCACGCCGTCGCGGTGGTGCTCGAACAGATTGGCCAGACCTGCGTGCGACACGACCACGCCCTTGGGCTTGCCGGTCGAGCCGGAGGTGTGGATCACGTACGCGGCCTGCTGCGGATGCAGCGGCGCGGCGCCGCTGAGCGCGAGCGAGTCGTGCGGATTGCGCTCCGGCATCGACGCCAGTTCGGCGCGGCCCGCGTCCTGATCGAGCAACAGCGCCGGGCCAGCGTAGCCGAGCGTGGTGCAGATCGAGGCGTGGCCGAGCAGCAGCGTGGGCGCGGCTTCGGCGATCAACTCGCGCAGGCGCTCGCCCAGATGCTCGGTGTCCAGTGGCAGATACGCCGCGCCGGCCTTGAGCGCGCCGAGCATGGCGCAGACCGTGTCGGCCGAACGCGGCAAGGCCAGGGCGACGCGATCGTCGGCCTTGAGGCCGCGCGCGATCAACGCATGGGCGATGCGGTTGGCGCGGCGGTTGAGCGCGTCGAAGCTCAGTGACTGCTCGCCGCAGACCAGCGCGATCGCATCCGGCGTGGCCGCGGCCTGACGCTCGAACCACTGCGGCAGCAGCACACCCGAGGGCGCGATCTGTGGTCCCTGCGAGTTGTGCAGCAACTGCTGGCGTTCGTCGCCGTCGAGCAACTCGACCTCGCCGATGCGCCGGCGCGGATCGGCCGCGACCGCTTCGAGCATGCGTTGCAGGCAGCGGCCGATACGCAGCGCGGTGTCGGCCTCGAACAGATCGCCGGCGTACTCGATGCTGGCGTGCAGGCCGGCTGGCGCGCCGAGTTCGTCGTGAGCTTCGCTGAAATCGAAGCTGAGATCGAACTGGGCGATGTCCAGGTCGAACCCGGCCGGACGCGTCTTCAGGCCGGGCAGGGCGAGTTCGCCGCTGGCGTGGTTCTGCAGCGACAGCATCACCTGGAACAACGGGTGATGGGCCATCGAACGCACCGGTTGCAGCGCGTCGACCAGGCGTTCGAACGGCACGTCCTGATGCTCGTACGCGGCGAGATTGGTTTCGCGCACGCGGCCGAGCAGTTCGGCGAAGCCGGGATCGCCGGACAGGTCGGTGCGCAGCACGAGCGTGTTGAGGAACAGGCCGATCAAGTCGTGCAAGGCTTCATCGCCGCGGCCGGCGATCGGCGTTCCCAACGCGACGTCGTCGCCGGCACCGAGCCGACCCAAGGTCGCCGCCAGCGCGGCCTGCAGCACCATGAACAAGGTCGCGCCCTGGCTCCGCGCCAACGCCGCCAGCTTCGCGTGCAGCGCGGCGTCGAGCGACAGCGGCAGGTGGCCGCCGCGATAGCTCGATTGCGGCGGACGCGGGCGATCGCTCGGCAAAGCGATGCGCTCGGGCAGGTCGGACAGTTGGCGCTTCCAGTACTGCAGTTGCTGCGCCAGGGCGCTCTCGGGATCGCGTTCCTCGCCCAGGGTGCGGCGTTGCCACAGGGTGTAGTCGGCGTACTGCACCGGCAACGGCGCGAACACCGGCGCACGGCCGCGCAGGCGCGCGGCGTAGGCGTGACTGAGGTCGCGCGCGAGCGGTTGCAGCGAGGCGCCGTCGCCGGCGATGTGGTGGATCAACAGCAGCAGGGCCTGGCGTTGCGGACCCAGTTCAATCAGCGTCGCGCGCAGCGGCAGCTCGCGACTGAGATCGAAGCGATGCGCGGCCGCGGCTGACAGCGCCGCGTGCAGCCCGGCCTCGTCGCTGCGGGCACGATGCAGCTGCAACGCAGCCTGATCGGCCGGCAACACCCGCTGCTGCGGCACGTCGCCCGACGGGAACAACGTGCGCAGGCTTTCATGACGCGCCACCACATCGTTCAAGGCCGCTTCCAGCGCGTCGCCGTCGAGCTCGCCATCCAGGCGCAGCGCCAACGGAATGTTGTAGGTCGCGCTCGGCCCTTCGAACCGGTGCAGGAACCACAGCCGCTGCTGGGCGAACGACAGCGGCAGCAGCGCCGGCCGCGTCTGCGGCAACAGCGGTTCGCGCGCGATTCCGCCCGAGGGCAGACGTCGCGCCAGGGTTTCCACGGTGGGCGCGTCGAACAGCGCGCGGATCGGCAGTTCGACATCGAAGGTCGCGCGGATGCGGCCGATCAGGCGCGTGGCCAGCAGCGAATGGCCGCCGAAGGCGAAGAAATTGTCTTCCGCGCCGATCCGTTCCAGGCCCAGCACTTCGGCGAACAGCGAGCACAGCAGCTGCTCGGTGGCGTTGGCCGGGCCGCGCGACAGCGCCTGCGCGGCGAACTCCGGCGCCGGCAGCGCCTTGCGGTCGAGCTTGCTGCCGTTGGCGGTCAGCGGCAGCGCGTCGAGCGCGACGAACGCGGCCGGCACCATGTACTCGGGCAGACGCTGGGTCAGGCGCTTGCGCAACACATCGGCATCGACCGGTTCGGACGAGACCAGATAAGCGACCAGTTGCGGATGGCCCTGGCGGTCTTCGCGCACGATCGCGGCGTTGCCCGGATAGCCGCATTGCGCCAGCGCGGATTGCACTTCGCCCAGCTCGATGCGGAAGCCGCGCAGCTTCACTTGCTGATCGACGCGGCCGAGGTAATCGAGCTGACCGTCCTCGCGCCGCCGCGCCAGATCGCCGCTGCGGTACATGCGCTGGCCGACGTGGAAGGGATCGGCGACGAAGCGCTCGGCGCTCAGGCCCGGCCGGTCGAGATAACCGCGCGCCAGACCGGCACCGGCAATGTACAACTCGCCGGCAACGCCCGCCGGCACTGGCCGCAGCATCGCGTCGAGCACGTACAGACGGGTGTTGGCGACCGGGACACCGAGCGGCGGCGCCGCGCCGGCGAGACCGGTTTCGTCCAGCGCCTGGCTCATCGCCGCGCAGATGGTGATCTCGGTCGGGCCGTAGGCGTTGACCAGACGGCGGCCATCGCGCGACCACGCCGCGGCCACGTGCGGCGGACAGGCTTCGCCGCCGACGATCAGCGTCTTCGGCCACGCCAGCGCGTCCGGATCCAGGCTGCCGAGCGCGCTCGGCGGAATCAGGCTGTGGCTGATGCGCTGCTCGGCGAGAGTGCGCGCGAGCGCGTCGCCGAGCAGCAGGCCCGGCGGCGGCAGCACCAGGGTGGCGCCGGCGGCGAAGCACATCAGCATTTCCATCGCCGCCGCGTCGAAACTCATCGAAGCGAACTGCAGCACGCGGCTGCCGGAGTCGAGGCCGAAGCGTTCGACCTGACTGTGGACGAGGCTGGGAATGCCGGCGTGGGTGACGCACACGCCCTTGGGCCGGCCGGTCGAGCCGGAGGTGTAGATCACGTAGGCCGGATGCTGCGGCGACAACGCGTGCATGCGTTCGGCGTCGGTCGGATCGTGACCGGTGGCGTGGGCGATGTCGTTGCCGAAGCCGGCCGCGTCGTCGATCAGCAGCAGCGGCGCGTCCTGCGGCAGCCGCGCGGCGACCGCGCGGGTGGCCAGTACGTGGCGTGGACGCGCGTCGCCCAGAGTGTATTCCAGGCGTTCGAGCGGATGATCGGCGTCGAGCGGCAGATAGGCCGCGCCGGCCTTTAGGATGCCGAGCACGGCGACGACGGTGTCGAACGAACGCGGAATCGCCAGGGCGACGCGATCCTCCGGACCGACTCCGCGCGCGATCAGTGCGTGCGCCACACGGTTGGCGCGGCGGTTGAGTTCGGCGTAGCTGAGTTCGCCGTGTGCGTCGACCAGTGCGATCGCTTCAGGCGCGTCGGCGACGCGTTGCTGGAACCAGGCCGGCACGGTCGCGGCGGGCAGCTCGTACTCGCTGTCGTTGCAGTCGTACAGCACCCGCCGGCGCTCGCGGTCGTCGAGCAGATCGAAGTGCTCCAGGCTGCGCTGCGGATGCGCGGCGACCGCGTCGAGCAGGCGCGACAGGCGCTCGGCCAGTCGCTGCACGCTCAACGCGTCCAGCCGCGCCGGATCGAAGTTGAAACGCAGCGACAGGCGCTGCCCCGGCGTGACCAGCAGGCTCAACGGGTAGTGAGTGGCGTCGCTGCTGGCGAAACCGGCGATGCTCAGCTCGCCGAGCGCGCTGGCCAGGCCATCGTGATCGATCGGATAGTTCTCGAACACATACAGCGTATCGAACAGCCGCTCGAACCCGGCGTAGCGCTGCAACTGGGCCAGGTCGAGGTGCTGATGCTCCATCAACGCGGTCTGCTGGCGCTGCAGTTCCTGCAGCAGGTCGACGAAGCTGCGCTTGGGGTCCAGGCGCAGGCGGGTCGGCACGGTGTTGATGAACAAGCCGATCATGCGCTCGACTTCGTCGAGCTCCGGCGGGCGCGTCGACACGGTGGTGCCGATGACTACGTCGTCGCGGCCGAGCATGCGGCCCAGCAGCAGGCCCCACGCGCCCTGGACCAGGATGTTCAAGGTCAGGCCATGGCGTCGCGCCAGCTGCGCCAAAGTACGCGACAGGCCTTCGGGCAGCTGCAGTTCGTGTTCGCACTGGCGGCCGGAGGCGTGCGGCTGCGAGGGCAACAGCAGGGTCGGTTCATCGATGCCGTCCAGCGCTTCGCGCCAGGCGAGTTCGCCCAGGTGCGGGTCGCGCGCGCTCAGCCAGTGCAGGTAATCGCGGTAGGCGCTGGCGCCAGGCAGCGGCGCGCCGGTGTACAGCGCGAACAATTCCTGCACCAGCAGCGGCATCGACCAACCGTCAAGCAGGATGTGGTGGTTGGCGATCAACAAGCGGTGACGGACGCGGCCGTCGGCTGCGCTGCCGAGCGCGAGCAGGGTGAAGCGCAGCAGCGGCGCCTGATCCAGATCGAAACGCCGGCTGCGATCGTGTTCGGCGATGCGCGCGGCTTCGGCTTCGCGTGATTCGACCGGGTGCGCGGACAGATCGACGCGGCGCCAGTCCAGCGGAATTTCGCGCGGAATCACCTGCACCGGCCGTTCCAGGCCGCGGTGGACGAACGCGGCCGACAGATGCGGATGGCGCTGCATCAACGTGCGCGCCGCTTCGCGCAAGCGAACCGGATCGAGCGGTCCGTCCAGGTCGAAACGCACCTGCACCACGTATGGGTCGGGACCTTCGTGTTCGTACAAGGTGTGGAACAGCAGGCCGTGTTGCAGCGGCGTCAGCGGCAACAGATCGGCGACGCCCCCGGCATCGCGGTAGTCGCGTTCCAGCCGTTCGATCGCGTCCTGTTCGAGCGCGGCCAGGGCCACGTCCGACGGGCTCAGGCCGCCGCTGTGCGCGTCACCGGCGAGCGCGGCGAGGGCGCGCAGCACGCGGGCGAAGGTCTCGGCGAGGTCTTCGATCTGTTCCTGCGCGAACAGCGCGCGCGGCCACGACCAGGTGGCGACGAACTCGGGGCCGTCGTCGCGGTCCTGGGTCAGTGCATTGAGTTCGATCGCGTGCGCGATCGGCAGCGCTTCGCCGCCGGCCGGCGCCGGCGTTTCGTCGGCGGCGATCCAGTCGCCGCGGACCGAATCGCTCGTTGTCTGCGCGCCTGCGGCCTGTCCGCTCACGGCGAAGCGGCCGAGGTAATTGAAGCTGACCTGCGGCTGCGGCAACGCCGCCAACGCCTGCGCGGCGTCGGGGTTGAAGCAGCGCAGCGCGCCGTAGCCCAGACCGTGGTCGGGCACGGCGCGCAGTTGTTCCTTGACGCGCTTGAGCGCGCGTTCGAGCTCGCGCCCGCCGCCGAGCGCCTGCGCCTGATTGATGCCATCCAGGTCCAGCCGCAGCGGATACAGACTGGTGAACCAGCCGACCGTGCGCGACAGGTCAAGCTCACTGTGCGCGCTTCCGCGGCCGTGGCTTTCCAGGTCGAGCAACACGCGTTCGCAGGACTTGCCGGTATGGCGGCGGCGCCAATCGCTCAGGGCCAGGGCGAAGGCGCTTAGCAGCACGTCGTTGATGCCGGCGTGGAAGCGCGCCGGCAGCGCGGTCAGCAGCGGCGTCGCGACCGACGCCGGCAGGCTCAGGCTGTGATGGCCGCACGCGGCGCCGATGTCTCGCAGCGGATCCAGCGCGACCAGCGACAGCGGCGGATCGATGCCTTCAGCCAGGGCGCGCCAATGCGGCAGCTCGGCCAGGCGCGCGGGTGAAGTCGATTGTTCGCGCAACTCGGCGGTCCAGGCGCGCAGCGAATGACTGCGCGCGGCGAACGCCGGTTCGCGTCCCGCAGCGAGCGATTCGACCGCATCGCGCAGGTCCGGAATCAGGATGCGCCAGGACACACCGTCGACGGCGAGATGGTGGATGCACAGCAGCAGACGGCCGCTGGCGTCGTCGCCGGCATCGAACCACACGGCTTGCAGCAGCTCGCCTGTGTCGGTGGCGAGGCTTTGCGCGGCCGCCGCGGCCGCTGCGTCGAGCGCAGCTTGCAGCGCGGCCTCGTCGAGTCCGGCGATGTCGACGCGACGCAGGCCGAAGTGGGTGGCTTCGGGCCCGGGCACTTGCAGTGTCCACGCGCCATCGTCGCGGTGCAGCTGCAGGCGCAACGCGTCGTGGTGTCGTACCAGCGCGGCCAATGCGTCGTGCAGCACCTGTTGCGACAAACCCGCGGGCACGCGCAGCAGCACGCGCTGGTTGAAACCGTCCAGCGGCGCCTCGCGATCGAGGAACCATCGCAGGATCGGCAGCGGCGCAAGCGCGCCGACCGGTTCGTCGATCAGCGCCGGCGCGCCGGCGTCGGCGTCGCGCGCGATCCGCGCCAACGCCGCCACGTTCTGATGCTGGAACACTTCGCGCGGGGTGATCAGCAGCCCGGCCTTGCGCGCCAGGCCGACCAACTGGATCGAGAGAATGCTGTCGCCGCCGAGGTCGAAGAAGCTGTCGGCGACGCTGACCCGCGGCAGCCCCAGCACCTGCGCATACAGCGCGGCCAGGGTCTGCTCGCGTTCGTTGCCGGCGGCGCGGTGCTGGCCGGCGCTGAAGTCGGGCGCGGGCAAGGCCTTGCGGTCGATCTTGCCGTTCGGGGTCAGCGGCATCCGCGGCAGCAGCACCAGCAGCGGCTGCATGTAGTCCGGCAACTGCGCGGCGATATGCCGGCGCAGATCGGCGAACTGGTCGAACGTGGACGGCTCGTTGGTGCAGGCCGACAGTTCGTCCACCGCGAGCGGGCGGTGCAGGTCGGCGACGGTGCGGCCGTCTTCGCGCCAGAACAGCAGTTCCAGTTGCTCGTCGGCGCCGTCGCCGGCCCAGGTGCTCGCCGCGTGCAGACCTGCCGCCGCCGCGGCGGCGATCAAGGTTTCGCTGCGCGCATGCACGCGATCGCCGGCATCGAGCAGGCGTGTGCGCACCGCGGACACCGGCGCGCCGTCGGCGAGTGCGTGCAGCGCATCGGTTTCCGGCTGCAGATGATCGTTCGGCACGCCGGTCAGGCGCAGGCCGTCGCCGCGTTCGCGCAGCAGGCGCACGAACGCGTTGTCCTCCATCAGCGCCGGCGTCCACGCGACCGCGGGCCACGCCGCCGCCGAACGCAGCGGCAGCGGGCCCTTGCGCAGCACGACTTCGTAGCGATGGCGGCTGAGTTCGTTGCCGTAGCCGCTGCGCTTGGTCTGGATATCGACCGCGCAAATCGCATCTTCACGCTTGGCCTGCTCGGCGAAGAATTCTGGCGCGACCAGCAGCTCCTTCTCGGCCAGTCGCAGTTGTTCGGCGCGGCGCAGCAAGATGGCCGTGTCGGTGTCGTCGTCGCTCTGATGCAGGGCGATCGCGGTGGCGAAGCTGCGCTGCAGGCGCAGATTGCGCACGTCGCCCAGGTACAGCGCGCCACCGGGCGCGAGCAAGCGCATCGCCTGGCCGATGGCCTGCGCCAGGTACTCGCCGTTGGGGAAGTACTGCAACACCGAGTTGATCACGATCACATCGAAGCGCTCGCCCGGGGCGAGGCCGGCGTCGAGGCCGTCCATGTCGTGGGCTGGGCGCGCATACAGTTCGACCTTGCCGGCCAGCGCCGGTTGCTGCGCGACTTCGGCGCGCAAGCGTTCGACCGTGGCCGCCGACAGATCGGTGCCGTGGTAGGCGCGCACGTGCGGCGCCACCTGCGACAGGATCAGGCCGCTGCCGACGCCGATTTCCAGCACCCGCTGGGGCTTGAGTTCGAGGATCCGTTCGACCGTGCGCGCGCGCCATTCGCGCATCTGCTCCAGCGCGATCTCGCTGCCGTCGTAGCTGCTGTTCCAGCCGTGGAAGTTCTCGCCGAAGGCGTAGGCGCCGTCCAGCGCCTTGTCGCCGTACAAGTCCTCGTAGATGGTTTCCCACTCGCCGATCTGGCGCGCCTCGCGGTCCTCGTCGCGCGCTTCGAGCTCGCGTTCGAGCACCACGTAGCCGACCAGTTGCTTGTGGCCGGGCACGTCCTCGCGGGCCATCACGATCGATTGCGCCACCGCCGGATGGCGTTGCAGCGCCGATTCGATTTCGCCCAGTTCGATGCGGAAGCCGCGGATCTTGACCTGATGATCGACCCGGCCGAGGAATTCGAGCTGTCCCTCGCGGTTCCAGCGGGCAAGATCGCCGCTGCGGTACATGCGCTCGCCGGGGGCGAACGGATCGGCGACGAAGCGCTCGGCGGTGAGCGCGGCGCGGCCGAGATAGCCGCGCGCCAGACCGGCGCCGGCCAGGTACAACTCGCCGGCCACGCCGGCCGGCACCGGTTGCAGGCCGGCGTCGAGCACGTACACGCGCGCGCCGCGGATCGGCGCGCCGATCGGCGCATCGACCGCGCCGACCAGCGGCGCGCTCATGGTCGCGCACACCGTGGTTTCGGTCGGTCCGTAGGCGTTGGTCATGCGGCGTCCACGCGACCACGCATCCACCAGCGGCGGCGCGCAGGCCTCGCCGGCGACGATCAGGTCGCGCAGTTGCGGCACCGCATCGGGGTCGAGCACCGGCAGCGCGGCCGGCGGCAGGGTCGCGTGGGTGACGCCGTGCTCGCGCATCAGCGCGGTCAGCGCTTCGCCCGGACGCACCTGCTCGGCATCGCCCATCACCAGCGCGGCGCCCGACAGCAGCGTCATGCACAGTTCCCAGAACGCGGCGTCGAAGCTCAGCGAAGCGAACTGCAGCACGCGCGCGCCGGGTCCGAGGTCGAACGCGGCGGTCTGCGCGGCCAGCAGGCTCGGTACGCCGGCATGGCTGACCACCACGCCCTTGGGCCGGCCGGTGGAGCCGGAGGTGTAGATCACGTACGCCGCCTGCTGCGGCGAGACGATCCGTCCGCGCGGCGCGTCGATCGCTTGCGCGGCCAGCGTCTGCACGGTCTGCGCCGCGTCGAGCAGCCACGGCGCGACGCCGTGCTCGGGCAGGCGCGCTTCGATCTCGCGGCGGCTGATCAACAGCGCCGGCTTGGCGTCGGCGAGCATGTAAGCCAACCGTTCCGGCGGATAGTCCGGATCCAGCGGCAGATAGGCCGCGCCGGCCTTGAGCGCGCCGAGCGCGGCGACCACCATCTCCGGCGAACGCGGCAGGGCGATGGCGATGCGGTCCTCGGCGCCGATGCCTTGCGCGATCAGCGCATGCGCGACCCGGTTGGCGCGGCGGTCGAGTTCTGCGTAGCTCCAGCACTGGTCGCGGTACAACAGCGCCGGCGCCTCGGGATCGCGCGCGACCTGACGCTCGAACAGTTCGACGATGCTCGCCGCGTCCGGCGCGGCGACGCCGTCGCTGGCGCGCTGGCGCAGGCCGGCGCGTTCTTCGCTGTCGAGCAGATCGATGTCGGCGATCTTGCGTGCGGGATCCGCGCAGGCCGCGTCGAGCAATCGCAGCAAGCGTTGCCACAACGCGATCACGCTGGATTCGTCGAACAGATCGGTGGCGTATTCGAGCTTGCCGGCCAGCCCGGCCGGCGCGCCGTCGGCGTGGCGTTCGCTGAGGTTTAAGAACAGGTCGAACTTGGCCGTGCGGAAGTCGGCCGGATGGTCCGACACCTCCAACCCCGGCAGTTCCAGCGCGGCTTGCTCGACGTTCTGCAACACCAGGCCGACCTGGAACAGCGCATGGTGGGCGGTCGAGCGCACCGGATTGAGCAACTCCACCAGACGCTCGAACGGCGCGTCCTGATGGGTGTAGGCGGCCAGCGCGGTGGCGCGCACGCGGCCGAGCAGGGTGGCGAAGTCCGGGCGGCCGGACAGATCCGTGCGCAGCACCAGGGTGTTGACGAAGAAGCCGACCAGTTCGTCCAGCGCCTGATCGTTGCGTCCGGCGATGGCGCTACCGACCGCGATGTCCTCGCCCGCGCCGAGCCGGTGCAGCAGCGCCGACAAGCCGGCTTGCAGCACCATGAACAGGCTCGCCTCGTGGCGATGCGCGAGTTGCAGCAGGCGCGCGTGCAAGGCCGCGTCGATCTGCAGCGGCAACTGCCGGCCGCGCAGGCTGGCGATGGCCGGACGCGGTCGATCGATCGGCAGCTCGATGCGTTCGGGCAGGCCGGCCAGCTGTTCGCGCCAATAGTCGAATTGCTGCGCGATCAGGCTGTCGGCGTCGAGTTCGCTGCCGAGCATGCGCTGCTGCCACAAGGTGTAATCGGGGTATTGCACCGGCAGCGGCGCCCACTCCGGCGCCTGTCCGCGCAGACGCGCGGCATAAGCGCGGCTCAGATCGCGCGCCAGAGGCGCGAGCGAGGAGCCGTCGCCGGCGATGTGATGCAGCACCACCAGCAGCACATGCTCGTCTTCGCTCGTGCTCAGCACGCTGACCCGCAGCGGCAGTTCCGCGCCGAGGTCGAATACGTGCAGGGCGCGGGCGCGCAGTTCATGTTCCAGCGTGCGCGCATCGACGCGCGCGAACTCGAGCACGTTGCCTGCGTCTTCGACCGCGATCAGCTGTTGGCAGGGGTCGCCGTCGATGTCCGGGAAGGTCGTGCGCAGGCTTTCGTGCCGGGCCAGCACATCGGCCACGGCGGCGTCGAACGCGGCGCGGTCCAGGCGTCCGCGCAGACGCAGCGGCATCGAGATGTTGTAGGCCGCGCCGGCGCCTTCGCGCGCGCTGTCGTGGCCGGATTGGCGCTCGAACTGCTGGATGAACCACAGCCGGCGCTGCGCGTACGACAATGGCAGCCGCGGCGGACGCGCCTGCGGGAGCAACGGCGGACGCGCGTTGTGCGCGCCGGGCAATGCCTGCGACAGCGCGTCGACGGTCGGCGCTTCGAACAGCGTGCGCAGCGGCAGTTCCACCGCCAGTTCGGCGCGGATGCGGCTGACCAGGCGGGTGGCGAGCAGCGAATGGCCGCCGAGGGCGAAGAAATGGTCGTCGATGCCGACGCGTTCCACCCCCAGCACTTCGGCGAACAGGGCGCACAGCAAGGCTTCGCGCGGATTGCGCGGGCCGCGGCCTGCGCCGGCGGCGAACTCGGGCGCCGGCAGCGCCTTGCGGTCGAGCTTGCCGTTGGGGGTCAGCGGCAGCGCGTCGAGAACCACGAACGCGGCGGGCAGCATGTAGTCGGGCAGGTGCGCGCTCAGCTGTTGCCGCAGCGCCGTCGCATCGATGGCTTCGGCGCTCGCCACGTACGCGACCAGTTGCTTTTGGCCCGGCGCATCCTCGCGCAGCAGCACGACGTTGCGGGGGTAACCGGCCTGCGCCAGCACCGCTTCGATCTCGCCCAGTTCGATGCGGAAGCCGCGCAGTTTCACTTGATTGTCGACCCGGCCCAGGCAATCCAGGCGGCCGTCGGCACGGAAGCGCGCCAGATCGCCGCTGCGGTACATGCGCGCACCGGGCTCGAACGGATTGGCGACAAAGCGTTCAGCGGTCAACGCGGCGCGTTCGTGATAGCCGCGCGCCAGGCCATCGCCGGCGAGGTACAACTCGCCGGCCACGCCCGCCGGTACCGGCTGCAGATGCGCATCGAGCACGTAAACGCGGGTGTTGTCGAGCGGACGGCCGATACTGACCGGCGCGCCGGTTTCGACTTGGTCGAGCAGCGACCACACCGTGGTTTCGGTGGGGCCGTACATGTTCCACAGCGCGCCGGCGTCGGCGCTGAGATAGTCGGCGAGATCCGGAGGCAATGCTTCGCCGCCGCACAGCAGACGCATCGACGCGTTCGCGCGCCAGCCGTGGTTGCGCAGCATCTGCCAGGTCGCGGGCGTGGCCTGAATCAGGTGCGGCGACACCTGTTCGATCTGCGCGACCAGCCGTTCCGCGTCGCTGGCGGTGTCGCGGTCGAGCAGATGCACGCAGCCGCCTTGCCACAGCGGCAGGTACAGCTCCAGGCCGGCGATGTCGAACGAGATCGGAGTCAACGCGAGCAGGCGTTCGCCCGCGGCCATGCCCGGGCTGCGCGCCATCGAACGCAGGAAATTGGCCAGCGCGTGCTGCTCGACGGTCACGCCCTTGGGGCGGCCGGTCGAGCCGGAAGTGTAGATGGTGTAGGCCGCGGATCGGCCGTGGATCGGCGAGGAGCCGGCATCGTCGCCGGGGTTGTGCGAGGGCGCGCGTTCGATCGCCGCGCGGATGCGCGCGTCGTCGAGCAGCAGTACATCCGCGTATTGCTCGAGGCCATCGACGGTGAAGGCAGTCGCCTCGTTGGCGATCAACGCCGCCGGCTTGGCATCCTCGAGCATGTAGGCGATGCGCTCGGCCGGATAATCCGGGTCCACCGGTACATAGGCGGCGCCGCTCTTGAGCACGGCGAGCAGGGCGATCAGCAGATCGGCCGAGCGCGGCAATGCGATCGCCACGCGGTCACCGGCACCGATGCCGCGTTCGATCAGAACGTGCGCCAGCCGGTTGGCGGCGGCGTTGAGCGTGGCGTAATCGAGCTGGCCGTGCGCATGCGCCAGGGCGATGGCCCGCGGCGTGGCCGCGGCCTGTCGCTCGAAGCGCCGCGGCAGCAACTCGGCCGCGGCGATGTCCGGGCCATGGCTCCAATCGCCGAGCAACTGGGTGCGCTCGGCGTCGGTCAGGATCGGCAACTCGGCCAGGCGCAGGCGCGGATCGGCCGCGACCGCGTCGAGCACGCGCTGCACACGTTCGGCCAGCGACTCGATGGTCGCTGCGTCGAATAGGTCGCTGGCGTATTCCATGCGGCCGAACAGGCCGGCGGCGCGGCCGTCGCCATGGCGGTGTTCGGTCCAGTCGAAACTCAGATCGAACTTGGCGTTCTCCAGTTGCAGCGGCTGCGCTTGCACGTCCAGTCCGTCCCAGGCCGGCAGTTCGGCGTCCTGGGTCTGCAAGGCCATCAGCACCTGGAACAAAGGGTGATGCGACAGTGAGCGCGTCGGCTTGATCGCATCGACCAATTGCTCGAACGGCAGATCCTGATGCTCGTAGGCGCTCAGGTCGGTATCGCGCACGCGCGCCAGCAAGGCCTCGAAACTCGGATTGCCCGAGGTGTCGGTGCGCAACACCAGAGTATTGAGAAATACGCCGATCAGCCCGTCGAGGCCTTCCTCGCCACGGCCGACGATGGGGCTGCCGAGCACGATGTTGTCGCCCGCGCCGAGACGGCTGAGCAGCGCCGCCACGGCCGCCTGCAGCAGCATGAACAAGCTGGCCTGATGCGCGCCGGCGCGCTCCAGCAACCGCTGATGCAACTCGGCCGGTATCTGGAAGCGGACGCTGCCGCCGCGATAACTCACCTTCGCCGGACGCGGGCGGTCGGTGGGCAGACTCATCTGCTCCGGCAGCTCGGCCAGCTGGCGTTTCCAGTAATCCAGCTGGTGCGCGCCGCGGCTGTGCGGATCCTGGATATCGCCGAGCAGCTGACGTTGCCACAGGCTGTAATCGGCGTAATGCAACGGCAGCGGCGCCCACGCCGGCGCCTGTCCGGTGCGGCGGGCTGCATAAGCGTCGGCGAGGTCCTGGACCAAGGGCCGCATCGAAACCGCATCGGCGACGATGTGATGCAGCAGCAACAACAGCACGTGCTCGCCCGCATCGACTTCGAACAGATCCGCGCGCAACGGCAAATCGCGGCTTAGGTCGAAGGCATGATCGGCGGCGCGCAGCAGATCGTCAGCCAAGCGCGCGTTGTCGCTGACGTGCAACGACAACGGCACTTCGGCCTGCTCCGGCGGCAGGATCCGTTGCAGCGGCTGCTCGCTGTCGGGAAAGATCGTGCGCAGGCTTTCGTGGCGTGCGGCCAGATCGCCCAGCGCGGCGCCGAGCGCGGCGATGTCGAGTTCGCCGCGCAGGCGCAGCGCGACGGTGACGTTATAAGTGGAGCTGGCGCCTTCGAGCTTGTGCAAGAACCACAAGCGCTGCTGCGCGTACGACAGCGGCACGTCCTGCGGCCGCGGTTGCGGCCGCAGCGGCGGGCGCGGCGCGCTGTTCGGGTCCAGCCGCGGCGCCAGTTGCGCGACGGTCGGGGCCTCGAACAGGGTGCGGATCGGCAGTTCCAGTTTCAGGCGCGAACGCAGCATGCCGGTCAGGCGGACCGCCAGCAGCGAATGCCCGCCGAGTT
This sequence comes from Lysobacter sp. Soil_N_51, assembly GCF_057655755.1. NCBI lineage: Bacteria > Pseudomonadati > Pseudomonadota > Gammaproteobacteria > Lysobacterales > Lysobacteraceae > Lysobacter > Lysobacter sp. Soil_N_51. The sequence continues at coordinate 332,634 of NZ_JBDGLR010000004.1, forward strand.
CGAAGAAATCGTCGTCGATGCCGACCTGCTCGCGACCGAGCAGTTGCGCGAACAGCTCGCACAGCAGTTGCTCGCGCGGATTGCGCGGCAGGCGCAGCGCGCCGACGGTGTGGACCGGGGCGGGCAGGGCGTTGCGATCGAGCTTGCCGTTGGCGTTGAGCGGCAGCACGTCCAGCGCGACGAACGCGGCCGGGACCATGTAATCGGGCAGCCGCTGGCCGAGTTGCGCGCGCAGTTGCGCGACGTCGATCGTGGGTGCGACGACATAGGCGACCAATTGCGCCTGGCCGTTGCCGTCCTCGCGCGCGACGACCACGTTCTGGGCGAAGCCTTCCAGCGCCAGCGCCGCTTCGATCTCGCCCAGTTCGATGCGCAAGCCGCGGATCTTGACCTGATGATCGGTGCGACCGAGGTATTCCAGCTGACCGTCGGCGCGCCAGCGCGCCAGATCGCCGGTGCGGTACATGCGCTGACCCGCGACGAACGGGTTGGCGATAAAACGCTCGGCGGTGAGGCCGGCGCGACGATGGTAGCCGCGCGCCAGACCGGTGCCGGCCAGGTACAGCTCGCCCGGCACGCCCTGCGGCACCGGCCGCAGCGCCGCATCGAGCACATAGGTCTGGGTGTTCCAGATCGGCGCACCGATCGGCACCGCGCTACCGGCGGTTTCGTCGCGGCAGGTCCAGGCGGTGACGTCGATGGCCGCTTCGGTCGGGCCGTACAGATTGTGCAGCGGGCGGTCGAGCGTCAGACGCAGGCGTTCGCGCAAGGCGCCGGACAAGGCTTCGCCGCTGCAGACGATGCGGCGCAGGCTAGTACAGGTCGCGCTGGCCGGATCGTGCAGGAACGCTTCCAGCATCGACGGTACGAAGTGCAGGGTGGTGATGTTTTGTTCGCGGATCATTTCGGCGAGATAGGCCGGATCGCGGTGACCGCCGGGACGCGCCATCACCAACCGCGCGCCGTACAGCAGGGGCCAGAAGAATTCCCACACCGACACGTCGAAGCTGAAAGGGGTCTTCTGCAGGACAACGTCGTCATCTTGCAGCGCGTAAGCGTGCTGCATCCAAGCCAGGCGATTGACCAGGGCCTCGTGCGTGTTGGGCGCGCCCTTGGGTTTTCCGGTGGAGCCGGAGGTGTAGATCACATAGGCCGGGTGCAGCGGCGCGAGCTTGCCGCGCCATTGCCCGTCTTGCGCATCCATGGATTCCGCGCGCAGTTGCGCCTGCAGCGCGCCATCGTCGAGCTCCAGGCGCGGCACCGCCGTCGCCGGCAACTCGATGTCGCTGCGCGTGATGAGCAGCACCGGCCGGGCGTCGTCGAGCATGAAGGCCAGTCGATCGGCCGGGTAATCGGTATCCAGCGGCAGGTAGGCGGCGCCGGCCTTGAGCACGGCGAGCAGGGCCACGACCAGTTCGGCCGAACGCGGTAGCGCGATCGCGACGATGTTCTCCGGCCCGGCCCCTTGCGCAATCAAACGTTGAGCCAGGCGATTGGCGCGCGTATTGAGTTCGGTGTAACTCAGCCGGGCATCTTCGCCGACGACAGCGAGCGCCTGCGGGGTGCGCGCAGCCTGCTGTTCGAACAACTCGGGAATGGTCGTGGCCGGCAGCGGTTGGGCGGTGTCGTTCCACTCGCCGAGCACTTGCCCGCGCGACTGCGCATCGAGCAGATCCAGCCGGCCCACGCGCCGATCCAGATCGCCGGCGAAGGCTTCCAGGATTCGCTCGTAACATTGCTCGATGCGGTCGATCTGCGCTTCGTCGAACAGGTCGGGGCGATAGCTGATGCGCAGGTGCAGGCGTTCGCCCGGCACCAGCAGCAGGCCGAGCGGGTAATGCGACATGTCGCCGCCGCGGCCGCCTTCGTCCAGACGCACGCGCAGGGAGCCGGCCTCGTCATCGAGGAAACGACGGTCCTGGGCGTCGAGCTGATAGTTCTCGAACACCAGCAAGGTGTCGAACAAGGCCTGATGGCCCAACTCGCTGAGCAGATCGGTCAGACCCAGATGATGCGCGCCGAGCAGGCGCGACTGGCTGTCCTGCAAGCCGTCGAGCAGTTCGCCCAGGGTCTGCGCATGGTCGATGCGCAGGCGCAGCGGCAGCGTGTTGACGAACAAGCCGACCATGCGTTCCATGCCGGCCAGTTCCGCCGGGCGGCCGGACACGGTGATGCCGAAGCAGACGTCCTGATGGCCGGTGGCCTGCGCCAGCAACAAGGCCCAGGCGCCTTGCAGCAAGGTGTTGAGGGTCAGGCCACGGCGGCGCGCCTGCGCTTCCAGCTTCGCGGTCAGTTCGCGCGCGAAATCGCGACGGCGCGTGCGCGGCATGACCGGCTGCGCGGTCGCCTGCGGCGCGATCAGGCAAGGCTGTTCGAAGCCTTGCAAGGCCTCGCGCCACACGGCGAGCGCGGCCGGTCGATCCTGCGCGGCGATCCAGCGCAGATAGTCGCCATAGGGCGCGACCGAGGGCAGGGACGAAGCCTCGCCGCGCGAGTGATACAGGTTGAACAACTCCTGCAGCAACACCGGCACCGACCAGCCGTCGAGCAGGATGTGGTGATGGGTGAAGACCAGACGGTGCTCGCGTTCGCCCATGCGCACCAGACTGAAACGCAGCAGTTGCGCTTGCGCCGGGTCGACCGGGCGTTCGAGGTCTTCGCGCAGGAATGCGTGCAACGCCTGATCGCGTTCGGCCGCGGGCACGCCGCTCAGATCGCATCGTTGCCAGCACAACGCCGGTTGGCGCGGCAGCAATTGCAGCGGCGGTTGCGCGTCGAGCTGGACGAAGGCCGCATCCAGGTGCGGATACCGCGACAACACTTCGCCGGCTGCGCGTTCCAGCGCGTTCACATCCAGCGGGCCGTCCAGCGCGAACAGCATCTGCACCAGATAGGCGTCCGCCGCGTTTTTGTCGTACAGCGCATGGAACAGCATGCCCTGCTGCAACGGCGCCAGCGGCAGGATGTCGGCCAGCGGACGCGCGGCTTCCAGTTGCGCGATGGTGTCTTGATCCAGGGTCAGCAGCGACAGATCCGACGGGATGAGACCGGCCGCGTCGGGCCGCGCCGAATGCGCGATCAGCGCCTGCAGGCAGTCGAACCAGGTCTGCGCGAGCACGCGGATTTCGTCGGCTTCGAACAGTTCTCCGGCATACGACCAGGCCGCGACCAATTCGGCTTCACCGCCGCGGTCGTAGACGATGCTGTCGAGGGTGATGGCATGGCTCAGCGGGCGACGCGGATCGTCGCCGCCGCCGAACTGTTCCTGATCGCCGTCCGCGGAAACGGCGAAGCGACCGAGGTAGTTGAACGCCAACTGCGCGGCGGGCGCGGCGCCGAGTTCGGCATCGGCGGCGAGATGACGCAGCAAACCGTAACCCAGGCCGTGGTCCGGAATCGCGCGCAGCTGTTCCTTGATTCGCCTTAGCGCGCGACCCAGATCGCTGTCGCGGCTTAGAGCCTGATCGATATCGATCGCGCCCGGATCGAGCGCGACCGGATACAGACTGGTGAACCAGCCGACCGTGCGCGACAGATCGACGTCGTCGAAGACGTCCTCGCGGCCGTGGCCTTCCACTTCGAAGCGCACCGCCAGCCCGGCCTGCGCATCGCGCTGCCGGCGCCACCCGGCGACGGCGAGGGTGAACGCGGTCAGCAATACATCGTTGACGGTGGCGCGCAACGCGGCCGGCACTTCGCCCAGCAAACGGGCGACGCTGTCGCCGGCAAGCCGCAGGCGCAGCTCGCGCCGCGTCGCGATCGTGTCGCGGGCCGGATCGAGCGCCCGCGCGCCCAGCACGGGATCGGGCGTCGCCGCCACGCCGCGCCAGAGCGCAAGTTCGTCGTGTCGGCGCGCCGCGTCGGCGTCGCGCTGCAACAGTTCGGCCCAACGGCGCAGCGAGGTGCCCACCGGATCGAGCGTCGGCGCTTGTCCTTTCGTTGCCGCCTGCCAAGCCTGTTCTAGATCGGGCAGCAGAATGCGCCAGGACACGCCGTCGACGGCCAGGTGATGGATGACCAGGCACAAGCGGCCGGGCCGATCCGCGCCGCGGTCGCCCCAGATCGCCTGCAGCAGACGGCCTTGATAGGGATCCAGACGCGTCAGCGCGTCGGCCGCTGCCTGTTCGAAACGGCGCTCGCCTTCGCCCGCGTCAGCATCGCTCAATTCCACACGGATCAAGCACGATGCGGCGTCGACCGCACCGGCAGCGGCGATCGATGCGTAATGCCCGCCATCGCGCGCGATCAGGCGCAGACGCAGCGCGTCGTGGCGGTCGAGCAGGGCTTGCAAGGCGGTGAGCATCGCCGGCTGGGTCATGCCGGCCGGCACGTTCAACCGTTGCGATTGATGCAGGCCCGTGAGCGGGCCGCCCTGCTCGACGAAGGCGCGCATGATCGGTAGCAAGGGCAGATCGCCGATCGCCTCGTCGTTGACCGGCGTCGCCACCGGCAGGTTCTGCACGGCTAGCTCTTGCGCGGCGACGGCGGACGCCAAGGCTTCGATTTTCGGATGCTTGAACAAATCACGCGGCGCCAACGGCAAGCCGCGCTTGCGCGCACCGGCGACCAGGCGGATCGCGCTGATGCTGTCGCCGCCGAGTTCGAAGAAGCTGGCGTCGATGCCGACCTCGTCGAGATCCAGCACCTGCGCGAACAATTCGCACAGCAGCGCTTCTTGCGCGTTGCGCGGCCCGCGCGTGCTGCCTTGATCGAAATTCGGCGCCGGCAGCGCCTTGCGGTCCAGCTTGCCGTTGCCGGTCAGCGGCAACTCATCCAGCGCCACGAACGCGGCCGGCAGCATGTAGGCAGGCAGGCGCGCGGCCAGTTGCCGTTGCAGGCTGGCGCCGTCGATAGCGTCGGCGACCAGATAGGCCACCAGTTGCTTCTGCCCGGCATGGTCTTCGCGCACGATCACTGCGCTGTTAGCGAAGCCGAGTTGCGCCAAGGCCGCTTCGATTTCGCCCAGTTCGATGCGATAGCCGCGGATCTTCACCTGCTGATCGATGCGGCCGAGGTATTCCAGCTGTCCGTCGGCGCGCCAGCGCGCCAGATCGCCGGAACGGTACATGCGTTCGCCGGCCGCGAACGGATTGGCGACGAAGCGCTCGGCGGTCAGCGCCGGGCGATGCAGATAACCGCGAGCCAAGCCTTCGCCGGCGATGTACAACTCGCCGGCGGCGCCGGCGACTTGCGGCCGCAGGTTGGCGTCGAGCACGTACAACTGGGTGTTCCAGATCGGCCGGCCGATGGCGACGCCGCCATCCATTCGCTCCAGCGGACCGGCTTCGAAGGTGCAGCAACCGACCGTGGCTTCGGTGGGCCCGTATTCGTTGATCAGCCGTACCCGCGGATGATGCTGCTGCCAATACACCAGATCGGCCTGCATCAGCGCTTCGCCGCCGAGAATCAGCGCCCGCGCCGGCGCGGCCGCTTGCGGCCCCGCGTTTTCGAGTTCCGCGTTGAGCAGCTTCAGATGCGCCGGCGTGAGTTTCAGCACCTCGTAGCCGCCCGCCGGCAGTTCGGCGGTAAGCCTTGAAAAATCGCCGTCCAACGCGGTCACGGTCAGCGGCTGTCCGGCCAGCAAGGGGCCGAACAACACGGTCACGCTGCCGTCGAACGCGACCGACAGCGTGGTCGCCGAGCCGTTGCCGTCCGCGTTGAAATACGCGTGGCGGGACCAAGCGAAATAATGCGCGGCGGAATGGTGCGAGACCATCACGCCCTTGGGTTTGCCGGTGGAGCCGGAGGTGTAGATCACATAGGCCGGATGCAGCAGGTCCAGCGGGCGCAGGCGATCGGCATCGCCGGGGTTATCGTCGCGGCCGAGCGCCAGGCGTTCGCGCAGCGCGGCCTCGTCGAGCAGGCACAAAGGCGCTGTCGACGGGAACAATCCGGAAAATTCGCCGTGCGTGAGTACCTGCACGGGGCGCGCATCGTCGAGCACCACCGCAAGCCGGTCGGGCGGATTGCCGAGGTCGAGCGGCAGATACGCGGCGCCGGCCTTGACCACGGCCAGCAGCGCGACGATCAGATCGAGCGAGGGCGGCAGGGCGATCGCCACCACCGATTCCGGGCCGGCGCCGTCGCCGATCAACAGGTGCGCCAATTGGTTCGCGCGGCGGTTGAGTTGTTCGAAGTCGAGTCGCTGCGCTCCGCAGATCGCCGCCACGGCAGTGGGCGTGCGCGCGACCTGCGCCTCGAACATCGCCGGCAAGGTGGCGGCGACGATCGGTTGCGCGGTGGCGTTCCAGTCCTGTAGCAGTTGCCGCCGTTCGCCAGCGTCCATCAGCTCGATGGCGTCGATGGTCTGGCTCGCGTCCTCGACGACCGCGCGCAGCATCCGCTCGAAGCGCTGCGCGAACGACTGCGCCGTCGCGTCGTCGAACAGATCGGTGGCGTATTCCACGAAGCCACGCAGGCCGGCCGGACTGCCGTCGGCATGTTCGTGTTCGGCCAACTCGAAGCTCAGATCGAACTTGGACGTGGGCATGTCGAACAGCTGTTCGCGATACCGCAATCCCGGCAAGCGCAGGCGATGGCCCGCGGCTTTCTGCAGGACGAGCATCACCTGATACAAGGGATGGTGCGACAGCGAGCGCTCCGGGCTCAGCGCATCGACCACTTGCCCGAACGGCAGTTCCTGGTGCTCGTAGGCGGCCAGATCGGTTTGCCGCACGCGCGCCAGTAGCGTATCGAAGCGCGGATTGCCCGAGGTATCGGCGCGCAGCACCAGCGAATTGAGGAACAGGCCGATCAGCCCGTCCAGCGCAGGATCGGCGCGGCCCGCGACCGAGCTGCCGATCGGGATATCGGTGCCGGCGCCAAGGCGGGTCAGAAGGGCCGCCAGCGCGGCGTGCAGCACCATGAACAAGGTGCAGTCGTGACGCTTCGCCAACGCCAGCAGACGGCCGTGCAGATCAGCGTCGAGGTTCCAATACAGATGCTGGCCGCGATAGCTGATCTCCGGCGGGCGAGGGCGGTCGTAGGGCAGACTCAGCTGCTCGGGCAGATCGGCCAGCGCCTGCCGCCAGTACGCCATGTCGCGCGCGTGCACGCTGTGCGGGTCGCTCGGCTCGCCGAGCACCGCGCGTTGCCATTGCGTGTAGTCGGCGTATTGCACCGGCAGCGCTTGCCAGTCCGGCGCGCGATGCTCGAGCCGCGCGGCGTAGGCGAGGGACAGATCGCCGGTCAGCGGCAGCAGCGATGCGCCATCGCCGGCGATGTGATGCAGCAACAGCAGCAGCACATGCTGCTGGGCGTCGATACGCAGCACGCAGGCGCGCAACGGCAATTCGACGGTCAAGTCGAACGGGCGCATCACCTCGGCGTCGAGCGCGGCCTGCACGTGATCCTGCGCGACATCGATCAACGTCAGTTCCGGCTCGGCCTGAGCGAGCACATGCTGATACGCGTGTTCGGCGACCGGGAAAATCGTACGCAGGCTTTCGTGACGTTCGACCAGATCGTTCAACGCGGCCCGCAGGGCAGGGACCTGCAAGGGGCCATCGAGACGCGCGGTCAGCGGAATATGGTAGGTCGCGCTGGGGCCCTGGAATTGATGCATGAACCACAGCGTGCGCTGGGCATGCGAGAGCTCGAGCCGTTCGGGTCGTGGCAGCGCCTGCAGAGTCGGGCGCGGCGCCTGCATCGCGCGCAATCGCGGCGCGACCGCGGCCGGCGTGCGCGCTTCGAACACGTCGCGGATCGATACTTCGGCGTGCATGCGGGCGCGGATCTCGGCGATCAGGCGCAACGCCAGCAGCGAGTGTCCGCCGAGTTCGAAGAAATTGTCGTCGACGCCGACTTCTTCCAGGCCCAGCACCTGCGCGAACAAGGCAGCCAGTTCGGCTTCCTGCGGCGTGCTCGGCGCGCGGCGCGTGGTCGATGCGAAGCTCGGCGCGGGCAGCGCCTTGCGATCGAGTTTGCCGTTGGCGTTGAGCGGCAAGGCGTCCAGCGCGACGAACGCGGCCGGGATCATGTAATCGGGCAGGCGCTGGCCGAGTTGCGCGCGCAGTTGCGGTACGTCGATGCCGGGCGCGACGACATAAGCGACCAACTGAGCCTGACCGTTGCCGTCCTCGCGCGCCACGACCACGTTCTGGGCGAAGCCGGCCATGGCAAGCGCGGCTTCGATCTCGCCCAGTTCGATGCGCAGGCCGCGGATCTTGACCTGATGATCGGTGCGGCCGAGGTATTCCAGTTGTCCGTCGGCGCGCCAGCGCGCCAGATCGCCGGTGCGGTACATGCGCTGGCCCGCGACGAACGGATTGGCGATGAAACGTTCGGCGGTGAGGCTGGCGCGACGATGGTAACCGCGCGCCAGACCGGTGCCGGCGAGGTACAACTCACCCGGCACGCCCTGCGGCACCGGCCGCAGCGCCGCATCGAGCACATAGGTCTGGGTGTTCCAGATCGGCGCGCCGATCGGCACCGCGCTGCCGGCGGTCTCGTCGCGGCAGGTCCAGGCGGTGACGTCGATGGCCGCTTCGGTCGGGCCGTACAGATTGTGCAGCGGGCGGTCGAGGGTCTGGCGCAAACGCTCGCGCAATGCGCCGGACAAGGCTTCGCCGCTGCAGACGATGCGACGCAGGCTGGTGCAGGTCGCGCTGGCCGGATCGTGCAGGAACGCTTCCAGCATCGACGGCACAAAGTGCAGGGTGGTGACGCTCTGCTCGCGGATCACTTCGGCGAGATAGGCCGGATCGCGATGACCGCCGGGACGCGCCATCACCAACCGCGCGCCGTACAGCAGAGGCCAGAAGAATTCCCACACCGACACGTCGAAGCTGAAGGGCGTCTTCTGCAGTACGACGTCGTCATCTTGCAGGGCGTAGGCGTGCTGCATCCAGGCCAGGCGATTGACCAGGGCCTCGTGCGTGTTCGGCGCACCCTTGGGCTTGCCGGTGGAGCCGGAGGTGTAGATCACATAGGCCGGGTGCAGCGGCGCGAGCTTGCCGCGCCATTGCCCGTCTTGCGCATCCATGGATTCCGCGCGCAGTTCCGCCTGCAGCGCGGCATCGTCGAGCTCAAGGCGCGGCACCGCCGTCGCCGGCAACTCGATGTCGCTGCGCGTGATGAGCAGCACCGGCCGCGCGTCGTCGAGCATGAACGCCAGACGATCGGCCGGGTAATCGGTATCGAGCGGCAGGTAAGCGGCGCCGGCCTTTAGCACGGCGAGCAGCGCGACTACCAGCTCGGCCGAACGCGGTAGCGCGATCGCGACGATGTTCTCCGGCCCGGCCCCTTGCGCAATCAAACGTAGAGCCAGACGATTGGCGCGCGTGTTGAGCTCGGCGTAGCTGAGCTGTTCGCCCTCGTAGACGACCGCGATCGCCCCAGGCGTGCGGGCCGCCTGCTGCTCGAACAATTCGGCTACGTTCGCGTCCGGAACCGAATGCGCGGTGTCGTTCCATTCGCCGAGCAGTTGCTGGCGTTCTTCGCCATCCAGCAATTCGATTTCCGCCAGCGGTCGCGACGGTTCCGCCAGCGCCCGTTCGACGAATTGCAGCAGACGCTTGGCGTGCCGGGCGAGTTCCTCGTCGTCGTACAACTCGCAGTTGGCGTCGATGTTCAGCGCGCAACGGCCTTTACCCGGGTGCCCCTGCAGCGTCACCGAGAAATCGTGGACCAGTCCGTTGGACAGCGAGTACAAGGTCGCCGGCTGGCCGTCGAGCAGGAATTCGAAATCGAACGGCATGATGTTGATGCGCGGGCCGAACGCGCTCGCCGCGGCCGGACGCATATGCTGAATGTCCTTGCCGCGGAAATACTGATGCTTGAGCACGCGCAGGATTTCGCGGCCGCTGCGCCTGGCCAATCCGCTCAGCGACTCGCCCGCGAGCACGCCCAGCCGCAGCGGCAAGGCGTTGGCGGTCGTGCCCGGCACATGACGCAGATCCTTGGCGCGCGCCGCCACCGGAAAATCGAAGGTGTCGACCTTGCCGCCGCTGGCCCGGTACAGATAGGCCGCGACCGCCGCGGTCATCAACTGCGGCCATTTGCTTTCGCCGGTCTCCGCGGCCATCAGCGCGGCGCTCAGCGCCGGCGATATCGGCACCGAACGGCGGCGGAACGTCGCGTCGCGACTGAGCGGCCGACCGTTCAGCGCGGCGGTTTCGGGCAGGTTGCGCGCGTAGTCGCGCCAGAACTCCAGGTCGCGCTGGTAGCGCGCGGATTCGCGGTAGTCGCGATCGTCGTCGAGCAGCGCGGCGATCGCGCCGAGGTTGCTGGCCGGGATGTCGTCGTCCGCGCACAGCGCGGTGTAGATCTGCGCGACGCGGGATACGTCCAGGGTCGAGCCCGCGCCGTCCAGGACGATATGGTGGTAGCGCTTGTACCACAGGTAATGGTCTTCGCCGAGCTTGTACAGCGCATAGTTGAACAGCCGCGCCGAGTGCAGATCGAATACCTGTCGCATGTCGGCCTGCATCGCCGACAGCGCGGCCTGGAACGGCTGCTCGCGCGAGGAAACGTCGACGAATTCGAAGGGCAGGGCGGGCGTTTGCGCGAAGTACTGCAACGGCCCCTCGGGGCCATCGCAGAAACGCAGGCGTAAGGCGTCGGTTTCGGCGACGAAGCGCCGCAAGGCCTGTTCGAATTTGTCGACGTCCACGCGGCCGCCGATTTCGAGATAGCCGCAGCTGTGATACAGCCAGTTGCCCGGATCCAGCTCCTGCCCGAACCACATTTCCAACTGCGGCGTCGAGAGCGGACGGAAAATGTGGTTCGTTTCTTTGTTCATGACTGCATCCGGTTGAAGCGCGACACGGCTGTGTTTGCGCCGGCAAGGCCTGGCAAGCGTCGAACTGCCGTGCGCGGTCGCCGCACGGCGCATGCTCGGCCCACGCATGGGCCGGGAAGCGTCCGCACTGCCTGACTGGCGGTTAGCGGCTAGCCAGGCAGATGGCTGGAATAGGGATTGCTGAGGGTGACGGCGATTTTTCGCGGACCGCTGAACGTGCGCCGGCCATGCGCGAACTGCATGTTGTCCAGCAGCAGCACGTCGCCTTGTTCCCAGGCCACGTCGTACGCCTGCTGGTTCAGGCCTTGGCGCACGGCCTGCAAAACCTCAGGAGCCAATTCGGCGCCGTCGCCGAAGAACGACTGCCGCGGCAGGCGATCGGCCCCGAACATGTCGATCATCGATTGCGCGGTGTCCGCGCCCAACGACGAGACATGAAACAAATGCGCCTGATTGAAGAACAGTTTTTCCCCGGTGACCGGATGCGTGGCCACGCCCTGGCAGATCTGCCCGGTGCGCAGGGTTTCCTCGTCGAGCCACTCATGCTCGATCCCGGCGTTGTTGCAAAACCGCGCCACTTCATTCTTATCGCTGGTCTGGAACACCGTTTCCCACGGCAGGTCCACGTACGGCCGGTAGTGGCGCACGTACTTCACCCGACGCTGTTCGAACTCGTCCATCATCGCGCCGCCGATCGCCCGAGTCGCGCTGCGCATCGAGGCGATCGGCGTGGCGCCGCCGACGCTCGCCGGCTGCAGGCAGCAGAACGCCACCAGCATCGGCCAGTCGCGCTGATAAGCGTTTTCGCAATGCAGGGGAATTTCTTGCGTCTGCGGGAATTCCGTCGCCGTGAACACGCCGGCGCCCAATGAGGTACGCGGGGTCGAGCGATAGGTGTAATTGAGTCTGGCGTTGCCGACCTGATCCGCCACCGCGCTGAACTTCTCCACGCTGTCGACCGCGAAACCGCGGAACAGCAGCGCGCCGTGTTCGAGCAGCTCTTCCTTGATCTCGACCGCATGCTCGGCCAGGACCGCGGACAGATCGGGATTCGTATTAGCGGGCGCGACCAGAAGCGGAGCGGGCACGTCGCTATCCAATCGCTTTTTCTTCATTTCCATATGCCTGCAGGGAATGGGGTGTATAGGGACGCCGGGACACTGCGCTCGTGCTGGCGGGCTCCGGCTCGGATTGCTGTGCGGCGTCCGTCTCCAGTCGCGGGGAGCACAGCGAACGGGATTCGGGATACGTCATGCCATCGGCGAAAAAGTGGAACATGGCGAACAGGGAAGCGCGGGCGGAACTCAACCGGCTTCCAGCGATTCGACCTCGACAGGTTGCTGAAACTGGCGCTGCACCAGGCGCGCGTAATACGGATGGCTGGCGATCAACTCGGCATGGTTGCCCGTGCCGGAGATCCGGCCGTTGTCGAGGAAACAGATGCGATCGGCGTGCATCACCGTGGACAGGCGATGAGCGACGATGATGTTGGTGCGGTCCTGCATCAGTTTTTCCAGCGCCAGCTTGACCTGGTGCTCGGTCTCGCTGTCGAGGTTGGAAGTCGCCTCGTCGAGAATCAGGATGTCCGGATCGCGCAGGAACATGCGTGCGATGGCGATGCGCTGGCGCTGGCCGCCGGACAGGTTGTTGCCCTGTTCGATCAACACGGTGTCCAGGCCTTGCGGCATGTGATCGATGAAGTCCAGCGCGCCGGCGCGCTCGGCCGCGGAGCGCACGTCGGCGTCGGAGAAATTGCCGGACAGGCCGTAGACGATGTTCTCGCGCACGGTGCCGGGCATGACCGGCGCGCTCTGCGCGACATAGCCGATGCCGCCGCGCCACTCGGGCAACGGATAGTCGCCGATGGGGCGGCCGTCATACAGAATTTCGCCCTCGCTGGGCTCGTAGAAGCGTTCGATCAACGACAACACCGTGGTCTTGCCGCTGCCGCTGGCGCCGACGAGAGCCGTGGTCGTGCCCGGTTCGAAACGCAGATCGATGCCGTTGAGCACGATCCGGTCGCGGCCGCCGTAAGCGAAGGACACGTTGCGGAATTCGAGAACGCCGCCGGGCTTGCGCGGCGCGGGCTGCGGCGTGGACGCTTCCTCGGCCTCGGCGAAGATCCCCGCGATGCGCACCGAGGCGCCCTTGGCCTTCTGCAGTTCGGCGGTGAAGTTGGTCAACTGGCCCAGCGGATTGACGACGTTGAAGATATAGAGAATGAAGGCGGTGAGCGTGCCGATGCTGATCTCGCCGGCGGCCACGCGGGCGGCGCCGTAAACCAGGATGATGATGATCGCCAGCGTCATCGCCAGGCCCATCAATGGCTCCAGCACCACGCTGATGCGCGCGGTCTTCAAGCCCAGGCGCTTGAGGTCTTCGATCTCCTCGACGCTGCGCCGGCGCTCGTGCGCCTCGGCGGTGAACGCCTTGACCAGGCGGATCTCCTGGAAAATATGGGTAAGAATGCCGCTCATCCGCGCGACGCGGTCCTGAGTGCGGCGCGACAGGCCGTCGAGCAGGAACGCGATCGGGATCATGACCACGAACGCGGCCACGACCGAGCCGAGCAGGGTGAGCGTCAGCGGCACGTCCAGCATCAGCAGTACCACGACCGATCCGCCGAGCAGCAGCACGCCGGTGACCAGATTGATGGTCTGCTTGGTGATCAACTCGGAAATCGCTTCGCAGTCGCGCACCACGCGACTGACGCGCTCGCCGCTGCTTTCGCTGTCGAACGAGGCCACCGGCAGGCGCAACAGCTTCTCGACCAGCGCCACGCGCAGCGCCGCCACGACTTGATAGCCGACGCGCGCGAGCATGTACGCGGACAGCGCGCCGGCGGCGGCGCCGCCCGTGAGTACCGCGGCGACCAGCGCGACTTGGCGCAGATCGATGCCGCCGCCGTTGAACTGATCGATCAGATGCTTGGTCTGGATCGGAAACCACAGCGAGCCTGCGACCGAACCCAAGGCCGCGAGCACGGCGACCGCGAACGTCGCGACCGAAGGACGGCCGCGACGAATGAGTTGCCATAAATGGTTTCGATTTTTCTGCGCTTCGCTCACTGGCCACCCTTGGTCGCGGAACGGGGCGAACGGTAGCAAGGCCGCGCAGTATCGAGTGTGTTGCGATGCACGTATTGCGGTAAATGCCGTGCTTAATCATTTTCCGGAAGCACGAGTGAAATAGATGCGTAACATGCATGACAAGAATCACGAAGACGCGATGATGAGGCCGGTCGAAACGTGGCAATCGCGGTTTTCGCACAAGGCGACGCATGCGGATGAGAAGCGCATAACATCGCAACCATCGCGCGCGTCACAGTCGTGACAGACATCGCGACCGCGACAACGACGATTCCGGAAAGTTCCTCGCTGTCAATGCCGATCGACTTCATTCAGTGTCCAGTCGGTCTGTCGTTGCGGCATCGGCCGTCGCGAGATGCAACGGACGACATGCGTCGCGGCTTGACGATAGCGATGAAATCGTGGGCTCGATGCTGGCTATCCAGTTCACGGCGATAGCATCCAGCGCCGTCGCAGCGAGCGCGACTGACTTAGAGTCCCGGATTCGCGCGTCTCGATTGCAAGGCCTTCGCCATCTGCGTGCTGCGGCGCGCCGGTCGCAGAAAAAATTTGCGCTGGATCGCTTCTACGAGTTGGGCCGCCGTGCAAGTGCGATCCGTGCCAGTGCCCACGAGAGGTTGCGGTCACGCGTCACGGTTGCGGGCCTGATTCGGTGATTAAGGGGCTGAAAGATCCGCAGACAAGCGGCGCAAAAAATTTCGATAGTTTCGATCGCGGGAATCGCGCGAAATTCAACGGCAACCAACGCAACAAATAGCGCCGCCATATCTCGCCGATGTTTCTTACCGGAAATCCCAGCACACTTAAACGCACTTAATAACGCCACGAATCAATTCCATTCCCGCGGCGCATGCTCGGCTGTCTTTCCGGCCGGTTCGATAATGCGGATCTGCCGACAATGCGTCGACGATAATATCCGCTCTACGAGATAGGTCTGACAGTAGAGCAGGGCGGCATCGCACGCACAGGGCGAATGGATTGCCGCCGGATTTTTCCCGCGCTTTGCTTGTTCGCATCGGCGGCGGACGGCGCTGAAATCGCCAACGAGAGCGGCAGCATCGGGAAATCGCCCAGGCATCGAAGCCGCTTGCGGTGCGGCCAGCAACGCACGCCCTCGACCAGGCTGGAGTTGGGCGTCACGGATTGAACACCAATCGACATATCCAGATTTCGAGCAATGGCGCCGGCACAACGCCAGGAAGCACGACGAAACCGAGTTCGGAGCACGCGCGCCATCGGGTGCACGCAGCTTGCAAGTAGTTTGCTCCGATTGCCGATCAGGCGGCTGCATATCCGCAGAACGCCCGGAACGGCAGCAACGCAACAATTCGAAGCCAACGCGGGCGGAATTGCTCGACACGCCGAAATAGCAGGAGCGCCAATCGAAGCAGCAGGAGCTGCGGCCGCCCCCAGCGGCATGCTCCTGCCAAATAACATAATATACATTATGCGAAGTTATGGATATTGGAGCTGTGTGTCTCACCCATTGCGTTTCCCCCAGGTTTTCCTGGGCTTACCTCAACCAAGGAGACTCCGTAACGAAGCGCGCTTGGCTCAAGTCCTCCGGCGCAATGCGGCGGCGAAAGCCGCCAGGAATCAGCAACCGATCAAGGTGGTCGTGATCGAGTTGGCTGAGCTCAGGATCGACGGCCGGGCTGCCGGTTGACCGAATGTGTCCGCCGCGGACAGCCATGCCCGCGTCGAGTTTTCTGGCCGCGTACGCGCCCGCTAGCCTGGCGACGATCGTTCACGCACGGCCCCCGTGGAGTCGCCTTTGGACCGCGCCACGCCAGCGCGGCCTTCAACGCCGCAAACCACTCACCGTGTTTCGTCATCCGTCATCGCCATGACCGCGAACAGCATCCAGGTCGTGTGAGGAATCCATTGCTCCACCCAGCGCCATTGCTCCGAATCCGGGCCGGGCGCGAAGCTGATGCCGGCGCCGGTGTCGCTGCCCACCGCGCCGGTGATGCCGTTGGAGATGCCGCCCACGAACATTTCGCCGGCGCTTTCCAGCACGGTCGGCGGGTTGTTCTGGCCGAAACCGTAGAGCATGCAGATCCCGTACGGGTTGCGGCCCAGGGTCCAGTCGAGCTGGCTTTGCGCGTAAGCGGCGCGGTCGGCGGACAGGCCGTAGCCGGCGGTGCCGTGGTCCGCCAGCTTGCGGCCACCGATGACCATGGCCGCGCTGAGCGAGGCCAAACGGGCGCTTTCGCCTTGCCACCAGTAGCCGGTTTCGTTGCGATGCGGAATGAAGAAGCCTTCGAGTGCCTCTCCCGCGGCCTTGCCGTCCTGCGTGAGCTGGAAGCGCTGGCGGGCGTAGCCATACGGGTTGGCGACCGCGTTGGTGATGTTCAACTCGTGCGCCAGCGCCGAGCCGATCGCGGCCAGCGCACGCTGACGAGGCCCCTGCTCCGGTTCGATATCGACATAAGCCGAGAGACTGATCACCGGCAAGCCCGCCTCAGCCGCGTGGTAGTACGGGCGGCGGCCGCCGTCGCTGATGAAACCGCCGTCGGCCTGCTGCCGTGCGATCAGACTGGCGGCGCGCTCGCGTGCATCGGCGAGGTAGCGCGACTGGCCGGTGGCGTTGTGCAGTTCCACCAGCGCCATCAAGGCGGTGTAATCGTCGATAATGTTTTCCTTGCCGTCGGCGCCGTACTGCGCGTTGAATTTACGCAGATGCGCATAGGCGCGCTCGGCATCGGCCAGGTATTGGGCACCGTCGAATTCGCCATGACGGCCGGCTTGCCTGGCCAACATCGAGGCCCGCGCGAGCGCCGCGATGGCCATGCCGCCGCCGGCGCGGAATGCCGAGCGGTACAGCGTCGTATAGGTTCCCGCCGCGCCTTCGTAGCCGGTGACCATGCGCTCGGCGCCCGGCGTGCCCCATTGGTCGAACACCGTGGTGTAGAAGTAGCCCTCCGCATCGAGCGTGCGATGCAGATAGTCCGCGCCCCAGAACGCTTCGTCCTCGACCTGCGTCTGCAGGCCGTGCGCGGCGAACAAGGCCTTGCGCGTGTGCGCGCCGTAGGCCAGCACCCAGGCCGCCATCGAGGCCTGCTGCGGATTGAAATAGTTGGCGTAACCCAGGTGCGACAGGTATTTGCCCTTGTCGCCGCCGGCGTCCTGCCAGCCTCCCCAGACGTTCGCCCTGAGCGAAGTCTTGAAGATCGGCACGTCGCGATCGGCGGCGTCGGTATGGCGGCTGCGCTTGAAGTAGCCCAGCAGTTGCGCGCCGGTGGTGGCGAAGACGGCGTTGTCGCGCACCAACACTGGGGCCGATACCGCACGCTGCTTGCCGATGCGCACTTCTACTTCGTACTTGCCGACTTGCTCGGCATCGGAAAAGTCGACGCTGAAATAGCGCTTGCCCGGGGCCCATTCGGCGAACGGCTGCAGCGGTCGCAGATCGCCGTGCTTGATCGGCTTGCCGTCGCGCAGCACGGTGTAACTGCCCTGCCCGGCCTCGCCTGCGTATTCGACGACGGCGCGCTTCGGCCCCTGTCGTTCCAGTGCTACCTGGTTGATCTGCACCAGCAGCGGCTGTTTGGGCAGGCTCACCGACACCGTGGTCTTCGGTTTCGTCGTCGCCTCGTCGGTCGACGCGGCGGCGGCGAGCTGCGGCAGGCCGGACAAGGCCATCGCCAGCGCGGCCAGCATCTGAAGTCCAGTCTTGCGCGAATACGGCAAAGGGGTCATCGGCACGGTTCCGGATAGACTAGGCCTCGAAACTTAGCCATGTAGCCGGCCGCCGTCAATAAATACTTCACACGGATGTATTAATAATGCGACGGCACCACTCCCCTACGCACAACCGATTTCAATGCCTATGAACAGTGGCCGCGGCGCCACCCAGCAGTCCAGCGCCCCCTACAACCGCCGCCTCGTGCTGGATTTCATCCGCCAGCACGGCGCGGCCTCGCGCAAGGACATCCAGGAAAAGGTCTCGCTAAGCCCGCAGACGGTCGCCAACATCACCAATGAGCTCGAATCCATTGGCTTGATCGTCTCGCGCCGGCAAAAGGATCTGAAAACCCGCGGCCAGCCGCCGATCGCCTTCGAGATCAATCCCGACGCCGGCCAATCGATCGGCATCAGCCTGGAACCGGGCCGCGCCTCGGGCGCGCTGGTCAACCTGGTGGGGCAGATCGATGCTCGTTGCGAGGTGCAGTTGCAAGGCTGCGATCGCCCGCAGCTGCTGGCCGGCCTGCTGGAACTGGTGGCCAAGCTGCGCCGCCAGGCCAATGCCCGGCTGTGGGGCATCGGCGTGGCCCTGCCCGGCCCGCTCGGCGACACCGAACTGAGTTTCGTCGGCCCCACCGCGCTGGAGGGCTGGAAGGACCTGTCCATCCTTGACCAGTTGCAGGAAGCCACCGGCCTGCCGCTGTTCCACAGCGTCGACAGCGTGGCCGGCGCGCTGGGCGAGACCTTGTACGGGGTCGCCAGGCATCTGGACACCTTCTTTTATCTGCACTTGAGCATGGGCCTGGGCGGCTCGTTGATCGTCGGCCGCAACAACTACCGCGGCGCCGACGGCAACGCCACCGAGATCGGCCACGTGCCGGTCGTCCCGGGCGGCACGCCGTGTTATTGCGGTAATCAGGGCTGCCTGGAGCGTTACCTGTCGCTGCATTCGCTGGCCGAGGCGCTGGGCCTGGACGACGCACAGATCCATACCCCGGATCTGCTGGAACGCCTCGACGACGCCAACGATCAAGCCCTGCGGCAGTGGTGCCAGCAAGCCTCCCAGCGGCTGCGCGACGCCATCTGCATGATCGAGAACCTGCTCGACCCGCAGACTGTCGTCATCGGCGGCTCGGCGCCGCAGAAGCTGGTGCAGCGCCTGGTCGATCTGGCCCAGCCGTGGCACCGCTCGGTGCGCGGCCGCCCTGCCCCGGAATTGCCGCGGGTGATGATTTCCGAGCGCGAGGAAGACTGTCTGCTGCTAGGCGCCGCGGTGTTGCCGATCCACGAACTGCTCTCGCCGCGCCTGGAAGGCGTACAGAAGGACGACCTCGCCGAACTGCAGGCGGCGGAGTTGCTGGGTCACCGCCCGTTCGTCGGCGGGCGTCGCATTTAATTAAACTTCCACTGGATATTTTTATTGACGCGGCCGAATCGGGGTGACTATAGTCGGCCCCCATGAAGCTCGATCAGCCTCAACTAGGCACACCCCAATTCAGCATCGTCGGCGACGTCAGCGTGGACCTGGTCCTGGGCACGCTGGACGGCTGGCCCAAGATCGGCACCGAACAACTGCTGCCCCGCAGCGAGTTGCGCGCCGGCGGTTCGGCGGCCAACTCCGCCCTCGCCGCCCGCCACCTCGGCCTGAGCCCGCATCTGATCGGCGCGATCGGTAACGACGATCTGGCGCAGTGGTTGCTGCTGCAGCTGGCCGGCATCCGGGTCGAACTGCAGACCTGCGCCAGCGACACCACCCTATCGGTCGGGCTGCTGCATGCCGACGGCGAGCGCACCTTCTTCACCAGTTACGGGCATCTGCAGCATCTGACACGAGAGTTCGTGCTCAAGCACCTGCCGCCGGCATCGCCCGGCAGCGTCGCTCTGTTCACCGCGCCGTTTCTGCTGCCGGGCCTGCGCGAAGAGTTCAGCCAGTTGCTGGCGCAGGCCTCATCCATGGGCTATCAGGTCGCGCTGGATACCGGCTGGCCGCCGGAAGGCTGGACGCCGCAGGTGCATCGGGAGGTCGAAGGCTGGCTGGCCCAGTGCGACCATCTGCTGGTCAACGAGTTGGAGGCGAAGAGCATCGCCAACAGCCACGACGAGCGCGAGGACCTGGAGCTCGCCGTGCAACGCGTCGCCCGCCTGCTCAAGCCCGGCGCGCATCTGATCGTCAAACTCGGCGCTGCCGGCGCACTCGGTCACGTCGACGGCCGCAGCATCCGCTACGCGACGCAGGCGGTAGCGGACATCTTCGACACCGTGGGCGCGGGCGACAGCTTCAACACCGGCTATCTCGCCGCGCGTCTCAATCAGGCCAGCCTGCGCGACGCGCTCGCCGCCGGTTGCCGCACCGCCACCGCGATCCTGCCGCGCTTCCCGCGCAAGCGCATCGCCGCCGGCGAACTCGCTCATTGCCTGCAGCCGCAATCCTGACCCGGAGGCACGACCATGAAGCACAGGCCGATGATCGTCAGTTACATCCTCCTGATCTGGTTCGCGATCTCTTTCATCACCAATCTGATCGGGCCGCTGATGCCCATCGCCATCCAGGATTTCAAGCTCAGCCTGACCATGGCCGGCTTCATGCCGTTCTCGTTCTTCCTTGCTTACGGTTTGATCTCGATCCCGGGCGGCATCCTGATTGAAGTGCGCGGCACCCGCTTCACTTTGTTTACCGCGTTCGCGCTGAATTTCATCGGCGCGCTCGCGATCGCGGTGATGCCCGGTTACGTCTCGGTCGTGGCCGGCTTGTTCGTCATCGGCCTGGGGATGGCGCTGCTGCAAGTGGTGATCAACCCGCTGATGCGTGTGGCCGCGGGCGAGCAGCACTTCGCCTTCTTCTCGGTCATGGCGCAGTTGGTGTTCGGCCTGGCCTCGTTCCTCAGCCCGCTGGCGTTCCGGTTCTACATGCAGCGTCCTGGCGTGGAAGGACAGCCGCTGGCGTGGCTGACGTTCTACTGGTTCTTCAGCGCCGCGTTCGTGCTGCTGGCGCTGCTCAACTACAAGCTGCCGTTGCCGGCGGCGGCATTGAAGGACGACGAGCGCGCGGGCAGTCGCGAGGCCTATCGCAGCCTGCTGCGACGCGTCGACGTGCGCCTGTATTTTCTCGCCATCGTCGCTTATGTCGGCACTGAGCAGTCGCTCGCCAACTGGATGTCGCAGTTCCTGCACAGCTACCACGGCATGTCGGCCACCGAACAAGGCGCCATCGCCGTCAGCCGCTTCTGGGGCCTGATGTCGCTGGGCTGTCTGGTTGGCCTGGGCTTGCTGAAACTGCTGGATTCGAAGGTGGTGCTGGCGATTTTTTCGACGCTGGCGATCGGTTGCCTCGGCCTGGCGCTGTTCGGCCCCGCGAATATTTCCCTGTTGGCCTTTCCGGCCGCGGGCTTTTTCCTGTCGGTGATGTTCTCGGTGATCTTCTCGCTGGGATTGAACTCGGTCAGCCAGCACCACGGCGCGTTCTCGGGAATCCTGTGCAGCGGCATCCTCGGCGGCGCTGTCGTGCCACTGCTGATCGGCTTCCTCGCCGACTACTGGGGTCTGCGCGCGGGCCTGGCGCTGGTGTTCATTCCCCTGCTCTACATCCTCAGCGTAAGCGCCTGGGCCAGGCCGCTGGTACGCAACCAGACCCTGTATTCCGCCAAACAGCGTTCCGCGAAAAGCACATCCGCCTCGAACACGCCCGCCTCGCCCTGATCGGGCGACGCATCAGCCAACGCGCGGGTCCGCCGGCCCGAGTCGCCGTACAACCAGGAGCCAAGCAATGAAGAAGCATCCCAGCGATGTTCGACCGACCGGTATCGCCGTCGCGGTGGCCGCGGTCTTGATCGGTTGCGCCACCGCGCCGGTCATGGCCCAGTCCGGTGCGGGCGAGCAGGACCAACCGGTCGCGGCTGGGCAGGTCACTGCCGGGCAGGCCAACGCTGGCGAAACCAGAACCACCCTGGAAACCGTGCATGTTTCCGCCACCCGCATCGAATCGGACCTGCTCAAGACACCGGTCACCGTCACCGCCGTCAATCAGGAAGCGCTGACCCGCGAAGGCATCCGCGACGTACGCGGCCTGTCCGGCACGATGCCCAATCTGCAAATCGCCTCCGGCCCGGATTCCGGCGTGCAGGTCAGCATCCGCGGCATCGGCGCCAACAACTTCACCGAGATCGGCGATCCGGCCGTGGGTCTGCACGTGGCCGGCCTGTACTCGCCGCGTCCGCAGGGCGCGCTGGCGCTGATGTTCGACGTCGACCAGGTCGAAGTGTTGCGCGGCCCGCAGGGCACATTGTTCGGCCGCAATTCCACTGGCGGCAGCATCAACATCATTCCGGCCAAGCCGCGCTTCGATTCCACTTTCGGCAGCGCCGAGCTGGACGTGGGCAGCTACAACCTGCGCCAGCTCAACCTGATCCAGAACATCGCGGTCAACGATCGGTTCGCTTTGCGCTTTTCCGCCACCAAGGTCGAGCGCGACGGCTGGATCGATCAGCAGCAGGACTTCACCGACGTCAACATCCCCGAGCGCGGCTTCATCGCCGACGGCATCCCGGACGTGGACCAGCGCCGTAACCGCAAGGTCGGCCGCGACGAGTACTACTACAACCGCGACGAATGGGCCGCGCGCATCGCCGCGCGCTTCGCCTTCACCGACAACGTCGAGTGGCTGCTGGCCTATGAGAAATTCCAGAACTCCGGCGCCGGCCAGGTCGGGCTGAAGGACTGCAAGCAGGCGGCCGGCACCCGCTTCGCCTGCCAGGGCGGCAAGTGGGACGTGAAGATCAACGTGCCGGGCAAGACCGACATGTCGATCGATACGGTGCGCTCCAACCTCAACTGGTTTCTCAGCGACACAAACAGCCTCGAATACAGCGTCGCCTTCGCCACCCAGAAGCGCTCGCAGATCGCCGACGACGATGGTGGCTATCACGAGATCCCGTCGCAGGTCACCGCGACCTTGCCGGTACCGCGCGAGGGCGACTGGGGCGTGTGGCCGGTGCGCGACAACACCTCGATCACTTTGGACTCGAAGTACAAGTCGGTGGTGCACGAACTGCAGTTCAAGCATCAGGGCGAACGGCTGAAGCTGGTGTCGGGCCTGTTCTGGATGCACGAGAAGAACTCGATCGACTATGCGCAAGAGTTGCTGGTGAACGCGCCGTTCGGCTACCCGATCAGCCAGTTCTACCATCAGCCCAATCGCCAGATCGACGCCAAGGCGATCTTCTCGCAGGCGGACTGGCGCTTCGCGCCGACCTGGACCGCGACGATCGGCGCGCGCTACAGCCGCGACAAAAAGACCGACCGCGGCGGCCAGGTGTACGGCGGTTGGGATACCGAATCGACGGCTTATTACAACGGCCTGTACGACCCGGGCACGCCGGGCGAGCCGGGCTTTCGTCCGCACAACGGCCGCGACCTGACTGAACGCATGGGGCCGTTCGGCGGGATCGACGCCTACAAGCTGTGGGGACCGCCGGCCGAGAACGAACACTCCGAATCCTGGCGCAAGGTCACATGGCGCCTGGGCCTGACCAAGGACCTGTCCGACGACGAAATCCTGTTCACCTCGCTGTCGACCGGTTACAAGGCCGGCGGCTTCGGCGACAAGGACGACAAATGCGGCGGCAAAGTCTGCATCGACGGCCCGGCCGGCCCGCAATACACCTTCTTCCCGTACGCGCCGGAAACCGTCACCAACTTCGAAGTCGGCTACAAGGGCCTGCTGCTGGACAAGCGCCTGAGCCTGTCGGTGACCGCCTTCTACAGCCGCTACAAGGACATGCAGGTGACCGGCGATTTCTACGCCGCCAAGGTCCACGTCAACGAACCCTGCCCGGACTGGGATCCGACCTGCGATGTGATCAAGAAGTGGCAGACCGTCAACGTCGGCACGGTGAACATCCCGGGCGTCGAAGTCGAAGTCGATTATCTGGCCACGCCGAACACCCGGATCGGCGGTTTCTTCTCGTACATCAACAGCAAGATCAAGGATTACCCCACCTTCAGCGACGAATGGAACTGCGGCGTGCGCGAAGAGTTCGGCGCCCCGCCCTGCCCGCCGCCGTACAGCGGTTCCGACCCGACTTTGGCGGGTCGCCAGATTTACGACATCACCGGCCACCATCTGCCGATGACGCCGAAATTCACCGCGGGCGTCAACGTGTCGCACACCTTCAAGTTTGGCAATGGCTATGAACTGGTGCCGTGGCTAAGCGTGAAGTGGCAGGACAAGATGTATTTCACCTTGCGCAACCTCGACAACGCGCATGTCTCCGACGCGCAGGAGGCCTATGCGACGGTCGACGCCAGCCTGAGCCTGAAGTCGCCGTCGTTCTGGCGCACCGAGCTGTATGTGCTCAACGCCACCGACAAGATGACCAAGAACTGGGCCGACGACGCCGGCGGCTTCATCCGCGCCTACTGGAACGACCCGCGCACGGTCGGTCTGCGGGTTCGCTTCGACTATTGATCGTTGTTGTCAAAGCCAGGAAACCTCTCTCCCCTTCTTGTCCTGGGGAGAGGGACTTGGCCCTGTTCTCGCCATCGGCCGTCAGTTTCGCGGGTCGCAAATGGCGATCGCGCGCCATCCGTGCAATCCTCCAGGCTTCCCGATGCCGCTTGAGGCAAGCATGAGCACAACGGAATACGCGCGCCTGTTCGAGGGTCTCATCGCCCCTTTGTCGGAACAGGAATTCAAGGCCACGGCATGGCCTGCGGGGCTGCATATTTCGCACGAACCCAAGCCGGGGCTGGCGGCGCTGCTCGCGCAGCCGGAACTGCGCGATATCGAGTCGTTCTGCGCGATCGGCAACGACGGCGGCATCCATATCAACTACACCCGCGAAGAGCGTTTCCGGATCGAGCTCAATGCCGATCCGGCGCACGCCATCGAACAGTTCCATGCCGGCAACACCATCCAGATCCTCGATCTGAAGACCGACGAGATCCGCCGCTGGAACCGCGCCCTGGACGCCGCGCTCGGCCTGATTCCCGGCACTACCCTGGTCAATGCCTTCACCTCGCTGCGCGGCAAGGGCATCCCGTGGCATTGGGATTCGCAGGAGGTGTTCGTGGTCCAGGTCCGTGGCCGCAAGCTGTGGCATGTGGCGCCCAACGATTACGTCGAGTGGCCAACGATCAATGGCATGCCCACGCAGTCGCCATCGCGGGAAATGGCGTTCCAGCTCAAGGACCCCACCCAGCCGATCCTCGAACCCGAACAATGGCGGTCGGTGGAAATGCTGCCCGGCTCGGTGATGTACATGCCGCGCGGCTATTGGCACAAGGTCGAGCAGAATCTGGAAGAGAGCCTGCACCTGGTCCTGCAGGTGCGGCTGCCGTCGTGGCGCGACCTGTTCCGCTTCATGCTCGACAATGCGCCGCCGCTGTACGACCTGGACTGGCGCCGGCCGACCTCGGCGCTGAGTCCGGACAATCTGGCCACGATGGCGCCGCGCGAATTCAAGGAGCGCCTGGAATCGCTGGAGCGTCTGGCCGGCGGCGGCGCGTTGATGGCGATGGCGCAGCAGTTTTCGAGCATCATCGACGGTGGCGGCCTGTACAAGGACATCGCTCCGCAGATGAAGTACTGATCGCGGCTTGAGGCATCGATGCGCCCCTGCCCGTCGGCAGGGTGCTGGCGCGTTACTGTCGCGCCACGGCATCAATGCGCGATCGCACTCGATGAAGGCGCGCCCCGCGGCGCGCCTTGGATCAAGCGCTCAATCCCAGACGATCGGCCAATGTATTGGCATGCTGTCCGCGGATGCCGGTCATGTGATTACCGCCGCCGCGGATCAACTGCACGCGCGGCGCATGCCGCGACCAGCCCGAACGCATCCGCTCGGCTTCCTCGTCGTTGCCGGCGGCATCGAGGTCGGGGTCGGTCATGTAGACCACGCGAAGCACGCCGTCGTAATCGCCCGCGGGCCGATAGTGGGTACGCAGGCAGGCGGCGAACATGCGCAGCGCTCCGAGCATCGAGGCTGGATCCGAGCGCGCCGGCATCAGCCCGACCTCGGCCATGCGCCGATGCACCAGGTGCATCCGCGCCGACGCCGGCAACGGCCGCAGCCTGGCCGCGTCGATGCCCAGCGGCTGGTCAGTGGACAACTGCACCAGCGCGATCCAGCGCAGCAGCACGTCCAGTTCGTCGCACTCGGCCATGGCGGGGTCGGAGGTCGGAGGTCTCGAATCGAGCAGGTCGACGCTTGCGAGGGTCCTGCCCTGCTCGCGCAGCCGCAACGCCACCGCGAACGCGATCCATCCGCCGAAGGAATGGCCGACCAGCCGGATCGGACCCTGCGGCGCCGCCTGCAGCACCTGCGGCAGGATCGATGCCGCGGCGGTTTCCACCGACGTGCATGGCGGCTCGATGCCATCCAGTCCGCGCGGCTGCAGGCCGATCACGCTGGCCTGCGGATGCGCGGCCTGGGCCAGATCCAGCAGGCTGACGATGCTCGCGCCCGCGCCTGGAATGCAGAACACCGGCGCGCGCAAGGGGCCGCCGATCTTGAGCGGAATCGACTGGGTCGCCGCCGGTGGCGTCGGCAGCGGCGGCGCGGCGCGCGTGCCGGCGATCCAGCCGGCGACATCGGGCTCGTCGTGCGCGCAGCGCAGGGTCGGCAGCATCGCCGGCTCCGGCGGGGTCCATGCGTCGCACGCCGCTTGCAGGCGATCGGTCGCCGCATCTGCGTACGCGGGTGACGACTGCGCCGGAAGCGCGGCATCGGGCACCACTGCCACGCAATGCAGCGGCAGATCGCGCCCGAGCATCTCAAGCGCGAGCGCCTGGGCGAAGATGCCGGCGCGATCGCCCAGACCGACCAGCACGCAGGCCGCGTGAACGCCGCGCTCTTGCAGATCGGCGACGAGCGCCTTGGCCATGCCGGGCAAGGTGGTCGCCTCGCCGCGGCCCGGTATCTGGATCGCGACGGCGGCGTCCGTGGACGCGATCGCGATCGGCGGCTCCGCGCGCTCGTGCAGCACGATCATCGTGCCGGTGGTTGCATTCATGCGCTTACCTCGTGGTTCGCGACAGTCGTCGACGCGTCGCCGTCCGCCCCGGCATCGATCGCGATCGACGACAGCGCCCGCTCGGGATCGCTCGCGAGCGCCGCGACCAGATTCGCCATCGCGGTCTGCATCATCATGCACACCGCGGCGGGATCGATCCCTGCCACGCACTGCACGCTGACGACGAAGCCGTGGCCGACGCCCTGATCGTCGACCGAGACCGCGACCGGATAGTTGGTGCGCTCCTCGCCGAGGACCAGTTCGATGCCCTGCCAGGTCTCGCGCGCACGCGCCAATTGTTGCGCATCGCCGATCGGACTGTGGCGATAATTGAACAAGGTATTGAACAACGGCGAGCGCGAACCCGTCGGGCTGCATCGTTGGGCCAGCGCCAGCGGCGCCTGCTCGTGACGCAGGATCGCGCTCAATTCGCCGAACGCCAGTTCCACCGCCGCGCGCAGGCTCAGGCCGTCCAGGCGGAACCGGACCGGCAAGGTGTTGATGAACACCCCCATCGCCCGTCCGGAACCGCGGATGCCCTGCAGGCGGCCCGACAGCACCGTACCGAAAGCGACATCGCCGCTGCCGCTCAGCACCGACAGACAGCGCGCCCACGCGATGTGGAACAGCACCGCCGGCGCGACCCCGAGCCGCTGCGCGTTCGCGCGCACGCCAGCGGCCAGGGCCGGCGATACCGGCTCGTGCACCGCGACCACGCTGTGGCCGCTGCCGCGCACCTCGGGTACGCCGAACACGATCGTCGGCTCGACGAAATCGGCGAAGCGTTCCTCGAAGTAACGCCGCTGTTCGGCCGCCGAGGTGGAGCGTTGCGCGGCGATGAAGTCGCGGTACGGCGCCGGCGGCTGCAACAGATCGGCGCGGTCGCGCAACAGCAGATCGACCTCGGCGAGGATCAGGTTCTGGCTGACGTGATCGCTGACCATGTGATGCACCAAAATGGCCAACAGCCAACCGTCCGCGGCATCGCCCGGATCGCGCGCGTAACGCGCCTCCAGCAGCGGCGCCACGCGCAGGTCCTTGCGCGCCACTCTTGGATCGGTGAGGCGGAACATCTGCTCGGTGCCGTCTTCCGCGGCGTCCAGTTGCAGTTCGATCGCCGGCAGTCGCGCGCGGCGCTGGACGACCTGCACCGGTTGCAGCAGCGATTCCCAATGCACGCCCGTGCGCAGCGCATCGTGGCGGTCGATGACATGCTGCAGATGGGCCAGCAGGCTGTCCAGGCGCGCACGGCCGTCGATGCGGACCACGTAGCGCAACAGGTAGGGATCGCCTTCGCGCTGGATCAGATGATGGAACAGGATGCCGGTCTGCAAGGTTCCCAGCGGATACACATCCTGGATGTTGTCCGCGCCGCCCGGCACCGCGGCGACGAGCGCGTCGATGTCGGCCTGGTCCATGTCCACCAGCGGCAACAGCGCGGGCACTATGCGCTGCGCGCCGGCCTGCAGCGGATTGGATGGCGCGGATGCGAGGTCCGTGTCGGCGGTCGATGCTTCGAGCGCGCGCGCGGCCAGCTCGGCCAGACGCGGAACCGCAAACACCGTCTGCACGTCCAGCGCGATGCCCTGCTCGCGCAAGCGCTCGATCATGCCGACGATCATCAGCGAGTGACCGCCGAGTTCGAAGAAGTGATCGTCGCGGCCGACCCGTTCGACCCCGAGCATCTCCGACCAGATCGCGGCTATCGCCGATTCGACGCCCGCGGCCGGCGCGGCATAGGCCACCAGGCCGGCGGTGCCGCTCGGCGCCGGCAGCGCGGCTTTGTCCAGCTTGCCGCTGGCCAGCAGCGGAATCGATTCCAGCGCGACGAACGCCGCGGGCAGCATGTACTCCGGCAGTCGCTCGGCCAGGGCGTCGCGCAGGCCGCGCGTGTCCATGGCTTCACCGATGACCGGCACCACGTAGGCGACGATGCGAGGCTCGCCGTCGCCGTCCCGGCGCACCGTCGCCGCCGCGTCGCGCACGGCGGAACATGCCAGCAACGCCGCCTCGATCTCGCCCAGTTCGATGCGGTAGCCGCGCAGCTTGGTCTGGCCGTCGTCGCGTCCGAGGAATTCCAGATGCCCGTCGTGGCGCCAACGCGCGATATCGCCGCTGCGGTACCAACGCGATCCATCGGCGTCGCGCAGGAACTTCTCGTCGGTCAGCGCGGGCCGGTCGAGGTAACCGCGGGCCACGCCGTCGCCGCCTATCCACAACTCGCCGGCGGCGCCCACCGGCGCGGGCTGGCCGTAAGCATCGACGACGCGCACTCGCACACCGGCGATCGGCCGGCCGATGCCGCCGTCCCAGGCCTGCGGCGCGGCGGCGCAGGCCAGCGCATGGGCGGTGGCGTACACGGTCGCTTCAGTCGGGCCGTAGGTATTGAGCCAGCGTGTCGCCGCTGTCGCCGGCAAGGCGCGCCATTGCGCCAACGCCGCCGGCTCGGCTTTCTCGCCGCCGACCACCACCAGACGCAAGTCCGGCCCGATCGCCGGACGATCGAGATCGCCACGCGTCGACGCCTGCACCCAGCGATGCCAGAACGCGGTCGGCAGATCGGCCACGGTGATCCGTTGCTCTCGCATGAACCGCTCGAAATCCGCGTCGGGCACGACCAGCGCCGCGGGACGCACGACGATCGTCGCGCCCGCCCACAACGCCGGGAATATCTCCTCAACTGAAGTGTCGAAGCTGCACGAGGCGTAGTGCATGACCCGGTCCGCGGCGCTCAGCCCGCACTGGATCAGGTGATTGCGGATCAGATGGACCACGTTGCGATGTTCGACCACGACGCCCTTGGGCCGGCCGGTCGAACCGGAGGTGTAGATCACGTAGGCGGCGTCGGATGCGGACGCGGCGGCATCCGATTCGTTCGAGACGTCCATCGCTTCGATGGGCGCGCAGGCATCTTCGATCAGCAACAGCGGAGCATCGCCGTCGCCGGCCACCCTGCCCCAGCGTTCCGCAATCGTGGCCTGCGCGATCGCCACCACTGGGCCGCAGTCGGCCAGCATGTCGGCGATGCGCGCATCCGGGTACACCGGATCGATCGGCACGTACGCGGCGCCGGCCTTCAATACGCCGAGCATGGCGACGATCTGGTCCGCGCCGCGGCCCATGACCAGCGCGACGTAACGTCCCGGACCCGCGCCGAGCGCGCGCAGGCGTCGGGCGACGCGTTCGGCGCCGGCATCGAGTTCGGCATAGCTCAGGCGCCGTTCGCCATCGACGATCGCATCGCTGTCCGGGCAGGCACGCACGCGCGCTTCCACGCCGGCGTGAACGGTCGCGGGCACGTCGTCGTCGGGCAACGTGGGACCTTGCTCCCACCCACGCAGTCGTTCGGCTTCATCGGACTCGCACAGCCGGTGCGCGGCGTGATCGGCATCGGGCCGGCTCACCAGCGCGGCGATCGCCTCGCGCAGATAGCCGGCGATGCGCGCGGCCTGGGTCGGCGACAACCGCGCGGGATCCACGATCACCTGCAGCAGCAAACGTCCGCCGGTATGCGAGAACGATACGTCGAGCGGATAACCGGTCCACTCGTGGACGCGCGATCCCAACAGCCGCAGGCCCGCGTTCTCCAGAGCGTCGTAGGCGTGGAAGTTGACGTAGTTGAAGATCGTCTCGAACAAGGGCTCGCCGCCCTGCTCGCGGTGCAGGCGGAAGTATGGGTAGTAGCGATGTTCGATCGCGCCGAGTTCGGCTTCGCGCACCTGCAGCACCAGGTCGCGCCAGCGGCCCTGCGCCATCCGCGCGCGCAACGGCAGCGTGTTGAGAAACAGGCCCAGCGCGCGGTCGCCGTCGGCGCTTTCCGGCCGCACATTGGAGACCAGCCCGGTAGTGACGTCGCTATTGCCGCACAGCGAGGCCAGCACGCGCAGGTGGGCGCTCAGCAGCAGCGTCCGCACCGGCACGCCCAGGGTATTGGCGAGATCGCGCAGGCCGCGTTCGTGATCCGCGCAGATCTCGAGCGCTTCGGCATGGTAGCTGCCCGACGCCTGCGCGCCGGCGTCATGAGCCGGCAGCACGCCGCGCTGGAAGCCCTCCAGCGCGGTGTGCCAGAACGCCGCCTGGCGCGGATCGTCCAATGCCGCCTGTTCCAGCGCCACCGCGTCGGCCGGCGACACTTGCAGCGGCCGCGGTTCCGGCTGACCGCTATCGCCGCCCGCGAGCGAGCGCAGGTAAGCGGCGAACACTTCGGTCTGCATCAGCGCCACGCTCCATCCATCCAGGATCGCGTGATGGAAACTCATCGTGTACTGGATGCGACGCTCGTCGAGCCGGTGCACGAACACCCGCCACAGCGGCGGGCGTTCGAGATCGAAGTCGCGGCCGCGTTCGCGCGCGACGAATGCGGCGACGGTGGCGGCGCGCGCATCAGCGTCCTGGGCGAGCAGGTCGACCACCTCCAGCGGCACGGGCGCCCGCGCGTGGACGAGTTGCAGCGGCTCGCTGTAGCCGCCATGGACGAAGCCGGTGCGCAGCGCGGGATGACGGCGCATCGTCGTGTCCAGCGCTTCGCGCATGCTGGTTTCGCTCCAGCTTGGCAGTTCGAGTTCGTAGCTGAAAACGTCGTGATAGGCGCCCTCGGCGCGGGCGAGCTGGGCGTGGAAGATCATGCCCTGTTGCAGCAGGGTCGCCGCATAGGCCGCTTCGATGCCGTCGGGCAGGCGCGCGCTGTCGGCGGCCGTCAATGCGCGCGGCCGCGGACGCTCGGCCGAGACTTCGACCCCGCGCACGCCAGGCGAGAGTTCGGCGATCGTCGGCGTGCGGAACAGATCGGCGATGGAGAATTCCATCGCGTGCTCGCGCGCCTTGGCGACCACGGCGATGCTGCGTATCGAATCGCCGCCGAGTTCGAAGAAATTGTCATGACGCCCGACGCGCGGCACGTTCAGCACCTGCGACCAGATGCGCGAAAGCGTTTGTTCGGCCTCGCCTTCCGGCGCGGCGTAGTCGCGTTGTGCATACGCCGCCGAGTCCGGCGCCGGCAGACGGCTGCGGTCGAGCTTGCCGTTCGCGCTCAGCGGCCACTCGTTCACTGCCACGTAAAGCGCCGGCACCATGTATTCGGGCAGTCGTTCGCCCAGCGCCTGCCTTAGCGCGGCCACCTGCAGCGGCTCGCCTTCGACGTAAGCCACGAGTCGCGGATCGCTGCCGCCGTCGGTATGCGCGCACACCACCGCCTCGCGGACGCCCTCGCATTGGCGCAGCGCGCTTTCGATCTCGCCCAGTTCGATGCGGAAGCCGCGCAGCTTCACCTGGAAGTCGTTGCGGCCGAGGTAGTCCAGCGCGCCGTCTTCGCGCCAGCGAGCCAGATCGCCGGTGCGGTACAACCGGTCGCCCGCGACGAACGGGCTGTCGATGAATCGCTGCGATGTCAGTTCGGGTTGGTTCCAATACCCGCGACCTACCTGCACGCCGCCGATATACAGCTCGCCGACCGCGCCGAGCGGCACCGGTCGCAAACCGCCGTCCAGCACGTACATCCGCACGTTCGGCGCCGGCCGCCCGATCGGGACCGCGCCGCTTTCGCCGACCGTGCAGGTCCACCACGTCACGTCGACCGCGGCTTCGGTCGGGCCGTAGAGGTTGTGTAGTTCGACCTGCGGATACGCCGAGAGGAATCGGTCGCGCAGTTCGCCGCTCAGCGCTTCACCGCTGCAAAGCACCGCGCGCACGTTCGACAGCGAGTCTTCGCGTCCATGCCGCAGGTACGCGTCCAGCATTGACGGCACGAAGTGCAGCACGGTCGTGCCGCTGCGTTCGATCAGCTCGCTCAGATACACCGGGTCCTGATGGCCGCCCGGACGCGCCAGCACCAAGCGCGCACCGACCGACCACGTAAGGAAGAACTCCCACACCGATACGTCGAAACCGAACGGCGTTTTTTGCAATACACGGTCGTTCGGGCCCACGCCGAACACTTCGCGCGCCCATTGCAGACGGTTGCATACCCCGTCGTGCTGGTTCATCGCACCCTTAGGCGTACCGGTGGAACCGGAGGTGTAGATCACGTAGGCCAGATGATTCGGCCTCAGACCCAGCGCCTGCGCGTCCGGATCGGTCTCAATGCGCGACCACGACTCGGGCTCGTCCAGCCGCAGCATCGTTTCCGTTGCAGGCGAGTACTCGGACAACAACACTGCCCCGGCCGCATCGGCCAGCACCAGCCGCGGCCGGCAATCGGCCACCATCGCCTGCACCCGCTGCGCCGGCAGCGACGGATCCAGCGGCACGTAAGCCGCGCCGGACTTCAGAATTCCCAGCAAACCTACCGTCATCGCCAGACCGCGCTCGACGCACAGCCCGATCCGATCGTCGGGACGCAAGCCCCGCGCCAACAAGGTATGCGCAAGACGATTGGCCTGAGCATTCAACTCGCCGTAGGTCAGCTGCGAGCCTTCGAACTCCACCGCCACCGCATCGGGCGTCGTTCGCGCCTGCGCTTCGAAACCGGCATGCAAGGTCGCCATCGGTGGGTAGACGCGATCGGTCGCGTTGAATTCTTCCAGCAGCAACGAACGCTCGCACGGCGGAAGCACGCCGTCCGCGCCCTGATCGCTCGCCAGCGCCTCCAGCGCGGTACGCAGATAGCCGATCAGGCGGCCCGGGTCCGCCGCCGCTGCGGAGTGCGAGCACTGGGCGAGGATGGAGAATCCCTCGTCGGTATCGTCCACCGCGATGGCGATCGGGTAATTGGTGCGTTCGCCGCCGGCGACCAGACGCATGCCCTGCGTCGCCAGCGCCTCGGCGGCGCGGGCGTCGGCAGCTTCACCCCGACGATAGTTGAGCAAGCTGCTGAACAACGGGGTCGGCGGCGCGACCGCGCTGCAGCGCTGCGCCAACGACAGTGGCGCCTGTTCGTGCGCGAGCAGCGCGTTGAGTTCGTCCTGCATCGCACGCAAAGCCGCGTCGACGGTCGCGGCGGCGTCCGCGCCTACATCCGAGGCATCCAGTCGCACCCGCACCGGCAGGGTGTTGATGAACACGCCGAGTGCGCGATCGGCCCCGGCCACGCCCTGCAAGCGGCCGGACAGCACGGTGCCGAACACCACGTCGTCGCGGTCCACGCAGGCCGCGAGCACCCGCGCCCAGGCCAGATGGAACAGCGCCGCGGGCAGCACGCCGATGCGCTGCGCGCGGGCGCGCAAGGCTTCGGACAATGCGCCCGGCAACTGCTCGGTCGCCTCGCGCAACGCGCTGCCGTCGCCGCGTACATCGTTCGCCCCGAACGGCAAGGTCGGTTCGGCGAGGTCGGCCAGGCGGGCGCGGAAATACGCTTCGTGCGCCTGCCGCGGCACCGACAGCGTATGCGCGATGAAGCGACGGTACGGCAGCGGCCTCGGCAGCTCGTCGCCGGACATCAAGGCCAGCACTTCGCGCATCATCATCGCCAGAGTGACGTGATCGCAGACCGCGTGGTGGGCGAGCAATCCGAGCAGGCATTCGCCGCTGTCGGCCGCGTGCACGCGATGGGCGGCGAGCAGCGGTGCCCGGCGCAGATCCAGGCGGGTGCGATCCGGATCGGTCGCCGCCAGCAAAGCCGCGGTGGCGGCATGTGCGTCGGCCATGCGGCCGTGATCGATGCGCGGCAACACCGCCTGCCGGCGCACGACCTGCAACGGCGCTTCCACGCCCTCCCAGTGCAGCGCCGTGCGCAGGATGTCGTGGCGATCGATCACCGCCTGCAGCGCATCCAGGAACGCATCGGCCTGGGCGTCGCTGTCGAACGCGATCACGGTGCGCAGCAGATACGCGTCGCCGCTGCCGCCGAGCAGGTGGTGGAACAAGATCCCTTCCTGCAACGGCGCCAGCGAATACATATCCTGCACATTGCCCGCGCCGCCATCGACCGACGCGACAATCGTATCGATGCGCGCCTGATCCAGCGTCACCAGATCGAGCATATGCGGCTCGATCCGCGTCGCGTCGACCGCGATGCCGCTGGCATCGGTCGCGAACGCGTCCGACGCTTGCGCGTCGTCGAGCGTACGCAGCCGCGCCGCCATCCGTGCCAGCTCCGGCGTGTCGAACACCGCGCGCACGTCGAGGATGCGGCCGCCGTGACGCAGCCGCTCGATCAGCGCGATCGCCGACAGCGAGTGCCCGCCCAGTTCGAAGAACGAGTCGTCACGTCCGACTTCATCGATGCCCAACACCGCCGACCAGGCCTCGGCCAATGCGGTTTCCTCGGCGCCTTGCGGCGCGGCGTAGGCGCGGCGGACCACCGCCTCCTGTCCTTCCGGCATCGGCAGGGCCGCGCGATCGACCTTGCCGTTGGAGGTCAACGGCAACGCGTCCAACACGACGAAGGCCGACGGCATCATGTAGTCCGGCAAGCGCGCGGCGAGACGGTCGCGCGTGGCCGCGGCCGACCACGTTGCCGGATCGACCGGAACGACATAGGCGGCCAATCGACGATCGCCCGGCGCGAACTCGCGTACCTCGACCAGCGCCGCATGCGCGTCGCCCGCATCGAGCAACTGCGCCTCGATCTCGCCCAGCTCAATGCGGAATCCGCGGATCTTGACCTGGCTGTCCAGGCGTCCGAGGAACTCCAGCTGTCCGTCGCCGCGATGGCGGGCACGATCGCCTGTGCGGTACATCCGCGCCTGCGGATCGTGCGCGACGAACGGGTCGGACAGGTAGCGCTCGGCGGTCAGCGCTTCGCGGCGGAAATAGCCGGCGCTGAGGCATTCGCCGCCGATGTACAGATCGCCGGCCACGCCTTCGGGCACCGGGTTGAGATCGGCGTCGAGCACGTAATAGCGCGCGTTCTGGATCGGCCGGCCGTAGGGAATGCTCGGCCATGCCGGATCGACGCGCCCGATCGGGAAATAGTTCGACCACACCACCGCTTCGGTGGCGCCGCCCAGGCCGATCGGCCGGCAGTTCGGAAACGCGGCGCGGACCGCGTCGGGCAGCTCCAGCGCGATCCAGTCGCCGCTGAAGAACGCCAGTCGCAACCACGGCGATTGCACGCCGTCCTGCAAGAACGGCACGAGCTGGGCGAACACCGCCGGGGCCGAATCCCAGAAAGTGATCCGTTCCTCGCGCAGGATCTTGACCAGGGCGCGCGGGTCGGCGACTTCCTCGCGCGTGGCCACGCGCACCCGCCCGCCCGAGCCCAGGATGCCGAACAAGTCGTACACCGACAGATCGAAGCACAGCGAGGTGGTGAACAGCAGAGTGTCGTCCGCGCCCACGCCGAAACTGCGCTCCACCCATTCGAACAGATTGACCGCCGGGCGATGCTGCACCATCACGCCCTTCGGCAGGCCGGTCGAGCCGGAGGTGTAGATCACATACGCGAGTTGGTCGGAAACGATGCCGAGCGAAGCCGCATCGGGGTCGTGATCGGGATAGCCCACCACCGCGCGCTCATCATCCAGGCGCAGCACCTGCATCGGCGGGTCACCCGCATCGAGCGCGGCCAAGCCGAGCACGCCGGGATCGTCGAGCAGATGGCCATCGGCCAGCAGCGCCACCGGCGCGGCGTCTTCGAGCATGTAGGCCAGGCGATCGGGCGGGTATGCGGGATCCAGCGGCACGTAAGCGCCGCCGGCCTTGAGGATGCCGAGCAGCGCCGCCACCATCGCCACGCCGCGTTCGGCGCAGATCGCGATGCGCTCACCCGGACGCACGCCCATGGCCAACAGGCGATGGGCGATCCGGTTGGCGCGCGCGTTGAGTTCGCCGTAGCAGCAGGAACCGCCGTCGGCGATCACCGCGACCGCGTCCGGGCGCAGGCGCGCCTGACGCTCGAAGCCGGTATGGATCAGATCGTCGCGCCGGTACGGCACGGCGGTCGCGTTGAACTCGTCCACCAGTCGCGCGCGCTCGCGCGGCGGCAGCACCGGCAACGCATGCGCGGGGGTCGGATCGTCGCATTCGACCGCCGCCAGCAGGCGTTCGATCGCGCAGGCGTAACGCTCGGCCATGGCCGCCGCGTCGATTCCCGGCGCGCACATCGCGACCAGGGTGATCGCCTGACCGGCCAGATCCACCGACAGGGTCAGCGGATAGTTGGAACGTTCGCGGCCGGCATGCACGCGCAGGCCTTGCAGGCCCGCGTTCGCCTGCTGATCGGGGTCCGAAGCGAGTTCGGAACCCGATCCGGCATGGCGCACGTTGAGCAAGGCCGTGAACAACGGCAACGGCGCCTCGACGTCGCTGCAGCGCTGGGCCAACGCCAGCGAGGCCTGCTCATGCCGCAACAGTTCGGCCAGCGCCTGGCGCGTGCGCTCGACCAGTGCGTTCGCATCGACGCCGTCGAGCGCGATGCGCAGCGGCAGTGTGTTGATGAACACGCCGAGCGCGCGCGCCGCGCCGGCTTCGCGCATGCGTCCCGACAGTACCGAGCCGAACACCACATCGCGACGGCCGGTGCACGCGGCCAGGGTCAGCGCCCAGGCCGCGTGCAGCAAGGCCGACAGCGGCACGCCGCGCGCGCGCGCCAGCCGGTGCAGGCGCAGCGCCAGTTCTTCGCGCAATGGCTGACGCGACTCGGTCGCGGCCGCGCCGGCATCGCGCACGTCCAGGATCGCGAACGGCGCGGTCGGTTCTTCAACATCGCCGAGCGCGCGCCGGAAGTACGCCTCGTGATCGGCGCTGCCGCTCAGCCGCGCGCGCGCGATGAACTCGCGGAACGGCACCGCGGCCGGCAATTGCGCGCCCTTCCCCGCCAGACGCATGGCGATTTCCTCGACCACCTCCGCCAGGGTGATGTGGTCGCTGATGAAGTGATGGTTGACCAGCGCGAGCAGCCATTCGCCGCCCTCGTCCGCTATCGCGTAAGCGCGCAGCAGCGGACCTTGGCGCAGATCCAGGCGCAGCCGCGCCGGATCGGTATGCGCTTGCAGCGCCGCGCGCGGGGTCTGACCCGGCTGCGTCGCGATCTGTTCCAGTTGCAACGTCGCCCGGCGCAACACCACTTGCACCGGCTCCGGCACGCCTTCCCAGCAGGCCACCGTGCGCAGCACGTCGTGGCTGTCGATGGTCGCCTGCAGTTCGCGCAGGAACCCGTCCAGGCGCGCGCGGCTGTCGAACCCGATCACCGCGCGCAACAGATAGGTGTCGCCTTGGGTCTGCAGCAGATGGTGGAACAGGATGCCTTCCTGCAGCGGTGCGAGCGGATAGATGTCCTGGATGTTGCTCGCGCCGCCCGGCACCGCCGCGGCGATCGCATCGATGCTCGCCTGCGGCAAGGCGATCAGCGGCAGCATGTGCGGCTCGATGCGCTCGGCGTCGGCGGGAATCAGGTTCGGCGGTATCGCGACGGCCGTTTCCGAGGCGCCGTCCAGTGTCATGCGTCGCGCCAGCGCCGCCAGTTCCGGCGCGGAGAACACGTCGCCGACCTGCAATCGCCAGCCCGCGCGCGCCAGCGGTTCGACCAGCCGCAGGATCCGCATCGAATCGCCGCCGAGTTCGAAGAAATTGTCGTGACGCCCGACGCGCGGGACGTTCAGCACCTGCGACCAGATGCGCGCCAGCGCTTGTTCGGCCTCGCCTTCAGGCTCGGCGTAGTCGCGTTGTGCGTACGCCGCCGAGTCCGGTGCCGGCAGGCGGCTGCGGTCGAGCTTGCCGTTCGCGCTCAGCGGCCATTGCGTCACTGCAACGTACAGCGCCGGCACCATGTACTCGGGCAGTCGTTCGCCCAGCGCCTGCCTTAGCGCGGCGACTTGCAGCGGCTCACCTTCGATATACGCCACCAGCCGTGGTTCGCCGCCGCCGTCGGCATGCGGGCATAACACCGCCTCGCGGACGCCATCGCATTGGCGCAGCGCGCTTTCGATCTCGCCCAGTTCGATGCGGAAGCCGCGCAGCTTCACCTGGAAATCGTTGCGGCCGAGATACTCCAGCGCGCCGTCTTCGCGCCAGCGACCCAGGTCGCCGGTTCGGTACAGCCGGTCGCCCGCGACGAAAGGGTTTTCAATGAATCGCTGCGATGTCAGTTCGGGCTGGTTCCAATAGCCGCGCCCGACCTGCACGCCGCCGATATACAACTCGCCGACCGCGCCGAGCGGTACCGGTCGCAAACCGCCGTCCAGCACATACATCCGGACGTTCGGCGCCGGGCGACCTATCGGAACCGAGCCGCTTTCGCCGGCCGTGCAGGTCCACCATGTCACGTCGACCGCGGCTTCGGTTGGGCCGTAGAGGTTATGCAGCGCCACGTGCGGATACGCCGACAGGAATCGGTCGCGCAATTCGCCGCTCAAGGCTTCGCCGCTGCACAGCACCGCGCGCACGCCCGACAGCGAACCCTCGCGTCCATGCCGCAGGTACGCATCCAGCATCGACGGCACGAAGTGCAGCACGGTCGTGCCGCTGCGTTCGATCAGCTCACTCAGATATGCCGGGTCCTGATGGCCGCCCGGACGCGCCAGCACCAAGCGCGCACCGACCGACCAGGTAAGGAAGAACTCCCACACCGACACGTCGAAACCGAACGGCGTCTTTTGCAAGACGCGGTCGTCCGAACCGACAGCGAACACTTCGCGCGCCCACTGCAGACGGTTGCATACGCCGTCGTGTTGGTTCATCGCGCCCTTCGGCGTGCCGGTCGAACCGGAGGTGTAGATCACGTAGGCCAGATGATCCGGCTTCAGACCCAATGCCTGCGCGTCCGGATCGGTCTCAATGAGCGACCACGACTCGGGCTCGTCCAGCCGCAGCATCGTTTCCGATGCCAACACCTCGGCGGACAACAGCACCGCGCCAGCCACATCGGCCAGCACCAGCCGCGGCCGACAATCGGCCACCATCGCCTGCACGCGTTGCGCCGGCAGCGACGGATCCAGCGGCACGTAAGCCGCGCCGGACTTCAGAATTCCCAGCAAACCTACCGTCATCGCCAGACCGCGCTCGACGCACAGCCCGATCCGGTCGTCCGGCCGCACGCCCCGCGCCAGCAAGGTATGCGCCAAGCGATTGGCCTGAGCATTCAACTCGCCGTAAGTCAGCCGCGAGCCTTCGAACTCCACCGCCACCGCATCGGGCGTCGTTCGCGCCTGCGCTTCGAAACCGGCATGCAAGGTCGCCATCGGTGGGTAGACGCGATCGGTCGCGTTGAACGTTTCCAGCAGCAACGAACGCTCGGACGGCGGAAGCAGCGCCAGCGCATCGACCGGCGCGGCGGGATCCCGCGCCATCTCGAGCAGCAATCGCTGCAGGTAATCGGCCCAGCGCTCGACGCTCTCGTGGCGGTACAGATCGCCGTCGTAAGTCAGGCTGCCGACGATGCCATCGGCGGCTTCGCTAAGATTCAGCACCAAGTCGTGGCTGGCGGTCTGCTGCTCCAGCGGGAAGTCCTCGATGCGCAGGCGACCCAGCCGCAGTGTCGCCGACGGCGTGTTGTTCAACGACACCAGGGTCTGGAACAGCGGGCCGTGGCCGAG
This sequence comes from Lysobacter sp. Soil_N_51, assembly GCF_057655755.1. NCBI lineage: Bacteria > Pseudomonadati > Pseudomonadota > Gammaproteobacteria > Lysobacterales > Lysobacteraceae > Lysobacter > Lysobacter sp. Soil_N_51. The sequence continues at coordinate 372,569 of NZ_JBDGLR010000004.1, forward strand.
CGCACGCTGCGGACGCACCGCGTCGACGATGCGATCGAACGGTACCTCCTGGCGTTCGAAGCAGCTCAGCAGTTCGTCATGCACGGCGCGCACCAGGCGCTCGGCGCCGATGCTCTCGTCCAGCCGTACCCGCACCGGCAAGGTGTCGACGAAGAAACCGATCAAACCTTCCAATTCGGTGCGCGGACGATGCGCGACCGGCATGCCGACGACCAGGTCGCGCTGGCCGCTCATGCGCGCCAGCAGCACGTTCCAGGCAGCGAGGATGACCGCGAACGGGGTGGCGCCGCAGCGCGCGGCAAGCGCGCGCACCGCAGCGCTCACGGTTTGCGGCCAGCCGATGACGACTCGCGCGCCGCGATGGCGCGCCACGCCGGAACGCGCGAAGTCGCCGGGCAGCGTCGACAGCATCGGCGCGCCGTCCAGCGCCTGCCTCCAGGCCGACAAGGCGGCGTCGAAGCCGTCGCCGTGCAGACGCTCGCGCTGCCACGCGGCGAAATCCACGTATTGCAGCGGCAATGGCGGCAGTGGATCGGGCAAGGCGTCCAGGCGCGCGGCGTACAGCGCCGCGAGCTCGCGCACCAGGATGCCGATCGACCAGCCGTCGGAGACGATGTGGTGCTGGGTCATCACCAGCACGTGGTCCTCGTCGGCGAGGCGGATCAGGCGCGCGCGCATCGGCGCTTCGCGCTGCAGGTCGAACGGCATTCCGGTTTCTTCGCCGCACAGTTCGCGCAGCCGCGATTCGCGTTCGCCGTGATCGCCAACGCCGGACAGATCGGACTGCGCGAGGGCGAAATCGGCCGCGTCGACGATCGTCAACTCCGGCTCGCCGTCGCGGTCGAGAATGCGGCTGCGCAGGATCTCATGCCGCGCGGTCAGATCGCTCAGCGCGCCCTGCAGCACGTCGCCACGCAACGGACCGAGCAACCTCAGCGCGGCGCCGATTCGGTAGGCATCGCCGCCGGCGCCGCCGAGACGGTGCAGAAACCACAGCCGACGCTGGCCCCACGACAACGGCAACGGGCCATCGCGATCAATGCGAGCAATGCCGGTGGCGTCGGTGTTCGCCTGCGCACCAGACGCGCGCAGACGCTTGAGCGCGACCGCGCGGCGCAACGCGTCCAGCCGGTTGCGCGCCGCTTGCTCGTCCGTCACGCGCTCGCCCGCCCCGCCCTCGCCCGCGTGGTCGCCGCGGATGCGATCGTCGCCGTCCTGCCGCTGTCCGTTGTCGCCTGCATCGTCTCGATTTTGCGTCATTACCTGGATTCCATTTCGTCGTCGGTCCCGCACGTCCATCGTTTCGCCCATCGGGCCACGGCGCTTATTCGTCCAGCAGCGCCAGCAGTTCTTCTTCGCTGAGCCCGTCGAGACCCGCGCTGGCCTCCTGCACCGCCTGGGCATCGAAGGCCGACAGGCCTTTCTCGGTCGCCGCGGCCGCCATCGCGGCCAATGTCGTATGCGCGAACACGTCGCGCACGGTCAGGGCGATGCCCAGGCGCTCGCGTACCCGGAGCGCAAGCTGCAACGCGGACAGCGAGTGGCCGCCGAGCAAGAAGAAATCGTCGTCGCGGCAAACCTCGGCGACGCCGAGCAATTCGCTCCACAGCACGGCGAGGTCGCGTTCGCCGCGGTCGGCCGGCGGCTCGCGACGGCTGGCTAGAGCGGGACCGCGTCCCGGCGCCGGCAACGCGCTCAGATCCAGCTTGCCGTTGGCGGTGGTCGGGATCCGCGCGACGAACACGTAATGCGCCGGGCGAAGGTACTCGGGCAGCACCGCGACGTGCGCGCGCAAATCGCGCTCGAGCGCGCCGCGTCCGTTCCAGCGCGCCGCCTGCGTCGCGAGTGCGCGCGGTGCGTCGGCCGGTGACGCCGCCTCAGGACGGATCGCATAGACGTTGTGCAACGCGGTTCCGGCCAGCGCCGCATCCTGCTCGCTGGCGACGGCGAAACCGTGGCTCTCGAGCAGATCGCGCACGCGCGCCAGCCGCCCGTCCACGTCGTGCACTTCCACCGCCACCTGACGCACGCGTGGCCAATGCGAGGGATCGATGCCGAGCAGCACCTCCAGCTCCGCGCCTTCCACATCCACCTTCAGCAGATCGATGCAAGCGACCTCGTGTTCGTCGATGATCTGCGAGACGGTTCGCAACGGCCTTCGCACCCGTTCGCCCTGCATGCGCTCGTCCAGCAGTTCGTGCAGATCTTCGCCGGTGCCGGAAGCATCGACGGAGGACGAACTCAGATAGGACTCGACCACGCCGCGCGAGACATCGGCATCGAGCACGCTGCTGGAGACGATGCTGTTGTGCGGATAGAAAATGAACTCAGCCTCGCCCGGCGCCGCGGCCAGGCCGCAATCGTAGACGGTCGCGTCCAGCCCGCGCAGTTCGGCGTTCAAGCGCAGGATGCGGTGCACCTGCGGGATCGGTTCGAACGCGAAAATCCGCGCGTCGCGGCAGTGCGCGCCGACGTACATCGCGAACATGCCGATGTTCGCGCCGACGTCGAACACGCAGCAGCCGTCGTCCAGGCGCACGCCGTGGCGGCGATAGGCATCGCCGCCGAAAATCTCCTCGTGCAGGAAGCGCGTTTCACTGGTGTTGAGATGGAACACCTCGCCGAGGCCGTCGAGTTCCAGCGTCTGCGCATCCGTCTGCGCCGCCAGCGCAGCCATCGCGCGCGGCAGCGCGGCGTTGCGCGCCGACGGCAGCGCATAGGCCACCAACTTGCGATCGCCGTCGCCGAAGTCGCGCGCGACCACGCGCGCGTCGTCCAGGCCCGCGTGCGCGGCCAGGCAGGCTTCGATTTCGCCCGGCTCGACCCGGTAGCCGCGGATCTTTACCTGGAAATCGCTGCGCCCGAGATACTCGAGCGCACCGTCCTCGCGCCAACGGCCCAGGTCGCCGGTGCGGTACATCCGCCCTTGCCGCGCGAACGGATCGGGCAGGAAGCGCTCGGCGGTGAGCTGCGGGCGATTCCAATAGCCGCGGCCGACCTGCACGCCGCCGATATACAACTCGCCCGTCGCTCCCAGCGGCACCGGCCGGTGTCGCTGGTCGAGCACGTACATGCGCGTATTCGCGATCGGCCGACCGATCGGCACCGACTCGGGCGCGCGCTCTTCGCAGGCCCAGCAAGTCACGTCCACCGCCGCTTCGGTCGGTCCGTACAGGTTATGCAGCCGCGTTTGCGGCAGCCATTGCCGGAAGCGCTGTTGCAGCCGCGCCGACAGCGCTTCGCCGCTGCACAGCACCTGCCGCAGTCCCTTGCAGGCCTCGGCATCGCCCGCGTCGAGGAAGGCCTGGAGCATCGACGGAACGAAATGCGCCATGGTCACTCCGCGCTCGCCGATCGTGCGCGACAGGTAGGCCGGATCGGATTGCCCGCCCGGCCGCGCCAGCAGCAGCCTGGCGCCGCTCAGCAGCGGCAGGAAGATTTCCCACACCGACACGTCGAATCCGAACGAGGTCTTCTGCAACACGACATCGCCTGCATTGACGCCGAAATGATCGCGGGCCCACAGCAGGCGATTGACCACGCCGTCGTGCTGGTTCATCGCCCCTTTCGGACGGCCGGTCGAGCCGGAGGTGTAGATGACATACGCCAGGTTGGTCTCGCTCAAATCCGCTACCGGCGCGGCCTGCGCGCCGTAATCGGACCACTCGCTGCTGTCGTCCAGTCGCCAGACCCGCTCGCATGCGGCCGCCAGTTGCGGCAGCGTTTCCACCAGGCCCGACTGCATCAACAGCACCGCCGCACCCGAGTCCTCCAGCATGTAGCTCAAGCGCTCGTGCGGATACGCCGGGTCCAGCGGCACGTACGCGGCGCCGGCCTTGAGGATGCCGAGCAGGCCGATCGGCAGATGCAGCGAGCGCTCCGCGCAGATCGCGACCCGCGCCTCCGGTCCGATCCCGGACGAACGCAGCCGGTTCGCCACGCGGTTGGCGGCGGCGTCGAGTTGCGCGTAGCTCAAGGTCTCGCCTTCGTATTCCACCGCGACCGCATCGGGCGTGCGCGCGGCCTGCGCTTCGAACAAGCCATGCACGGTGAGCCCGCGCGGATAATCGACCGTGGTGGCATTGAACTGCTCCAGCGTGAGCGCGCGCTCGGATGCGGGCAGCACCTCGAGATCGCACACGCCGGTCGCGGAGGCGCTGCCAAGCGCTTCGGCCAGGCCGTCAAGCGCGAGATCGAGCAAGCCGATAGTACGCACCGGATCGATCTCGCGCGCACAGTGCACGACCAAAGTGAAGCCGTCGCCTTCGTCGTTGACCGACATCGACAGCGGATAGTTGGTGCGCTCCTCCATGAACAACACGCGGATGCGGTCCCAGTCGGCGCCGCCCGGGCCGGGCTCGGCCAGGGACACGGTGTGGCGGTAATTGAGCAGCGTGGTGAACAGCGGTTGCGGCGCGGGCACCGCACTGCAGCGCTGGGCCAGCGCCAGCGGCGCGTGCTCATGTCCCAGCAGCGCCGCCAGTTGCGCGACCGCCGCGTCGACCGCGCTGCCGGCATCGCGCCGGTCGATGCGCAGGCGGAACGGCAGCGTGTTGATGAACACACCCATCATCTCGTCCACGCGATCGCCGCCCATGCGTCCGGACAGCACGGTGCCGAACACCACGTCGTCGCGTCCGCTGCAGCGCGCCAGCACTTGCGCCCAGGCCACGTGGAACAGCGCGGCCGGCGCGATGCCGCGCGCACGCGCAACGGCGCGGATGCGCGAGGCCAGTCGCGCCGACAGCGACTGCCGCGCCTCGTGCAACCCGGACGGGCCGCCGCGCAGCGTATCCACGCCGAAGGCGACGGTCGGCGCGTCGACATCGCCCAGCAAGTCGGTGAAATAGGCTTCTTGCGCTTGCGCCGATTGCGAGGCGATCGCGGCGATGTGCTGGCGGAACGGCACCGGACGGGGCAATTGCGCGGCGCGGCCGTCGAGCAAGGCCGCGACCTCGCGCAGGATCAGTTCGAGGGTGACGTGATCGCTGATCAGGTGATGATTGACCAGCGCGAGCCGCCATTCCCCGCTTGCGCGATCATCGGCGCGATTATCGGTGTTGTCGCCGGCGCGCTCGGGCGCGGCATGCAGCGCGATCAGCGGCGCGCGATCGAGCGCGATGCGGACCGTCGCCGGATCGGCGATGCGCGACAGCCAGGCGACCGTGTCCTCGCCCGCCGGCACCGTCGCTTCGCGCAGCAGCAGATCGACCTCGCGATGCACCACCTGCACCGGTTGCGTCAGGCCCTGCCAGTGAATCGAACTACGCAGGATGTCGTGCCGCGCCACGACCGTGCGCAGCGCCTCCACGAAACGCTCGAGTCCACGCCGGTCCGAGAAGCCGAGCACGAACGTCGACAGATACGGATCGCCGACATCTTCTGCCAGATGATGGAACAGGATGCCCTGCTGCAACGGCGCGAGCGGATACACGTCCTGGATGCCCGACGCGCCGTCCGGAACCCGCGCGGCGATGCTGTCCAGCTCGACCTGCGACAGACCCGCGAGCGGGACCATGTCCGGTTGCAGCCTGGTCGCGTTTTTAGGCACCCCGCCCGCGTCGATCGCGCTCGCCGCGCGGCCGGTGCCGGCATCGAGCTGCGCGCAGAACGCATGCAGCACTGGGGCTGCGAACACCGCGCGCACATCGACCGCGGCGCCTTGCTCGCGCAGCCTGGCGACCATCCGGATCGCGAGCATCGAATGCCCGCCCAATTCGAAAAAGCCGTCGTCGCGTCCGACCTGTTCCAGCCCCAGCAGTTCGCGCCACAGCGCCGCCACCCGCTGTTCGGTCGGCGTCAGCGGCGCCACGAAGCCGCGCACCGCCATCGCGCCGCGGTCCGGCGCCGGCAGCGCATTGCGGTCGAGCTTGCCGTTGGGCGTCAGCGGTAACGCCGCGAGCCGCACGATCGCCGCCGGCACCATGTACTCGGGCAAGCTCGCGACCAGCCCGGCGCGCAACGCCGACGGATCGGGCTCGGCGCCGTCGTGCGCGACCACATAGGCCACCAGCCGCGCGTCGCCCGGCCCGCCGCTCTCGCCGGCTTCGCCCGCGCGCGCCACCACCACCGCCTCGCGCACGTCCGCGGCCGCGAGCAGTTGCGCTTCGATCTCGCCCAGTTCGATGCGGAACCCGCGGATCTTGACCTGCTGATCGTTGCGCCCGAGGTATTCCACGCTGCCGTCGTCGAGCCAGCGGCATAGATCGCCTGTGCGATAGACGCGGCCGCCGGCCGGATCCAGCGGATCGGCGACGAAACGTTCGTCGGTGAGGTCGGGACGGTTGAGATAGCCGCGCGCGACCTGCACGCCGCCGATCAGCAACTCGCCCGGCGCGCCCACCGGCACCGGGCGCATCGCCGCATCGACGATGTAGAACCGCGTGTTGGCGATCGGCCAGCCGATCGGCGCGCGCGCGCCCGGATCGTCCGGCCGGCAACGCGCATAGCAGACGTTGACCGAGGTTTCGGTCGGTCCGTAATGGTTGAACAGCTCGGTCCCCGGCAGCACCTGGAAGAAGCGCTGGGCGAGTTCGTACGGCAGCGCTTCGCCGCCGGAAAACACCTGCCGCAGGCAGGTGCATTGGCCGAAGCGCGGGTGATCCAGCATCGCCCGCAGCAAGGTCGGAACCAGCTTGAGCCGGGTCGCGCCGCCGCGCAGGATTAACTCGACGAGATAGTCGGCGTCGAAATGGCGGCCCGGCGCGGCGACCAGCAGACGCGCGCCGCAGATCAGCGCGCTGAAGAAATCCCAGATCGAGGCGTCGAAGCTGAAGGGCGTCTTCTGGATCAGGATGTCGCGGGTGTCCATCGGGTATTGCGCGCGCAGCCACGCCATGTGATTGGCGATGCCGCGGTGATGCACCATCACGCCCTTCGGCCGGCCGCTGGAACCTGAGGTGTAGATGACGTAGGCCAAGTGATCGGGCGTCAGTTCAGTCGGCGCCTCGTCCGTCGCCTCGAGCGGCGTCGCTGGATACGCCTCGACCTCGCCCCATTGCGTGTCCAAGGCCAGAGTTTCGCGCGAGGCTTGCGCCGGCCACATCGATGCCAGCCGCGCCTGACTCAGCAGAATGCGCGGGCATGCGTCCTCCAGCATGTAAGCCAGACGATCGAGCGGATAGGACGGATCCAGCGGCAGGAACGCGGCGCCGGCCTTCAATACGCCGAGTTGGGCCACCACCATTTCCAGCGAACGTTCCATGCCGATCGCGACCAGCACGTCGGGGCCGCATCCACGCGCGCGCAAGTAACGCGCCAGACGATTGGCGCGCGCATCCAGTTGCGCGTAGCTCAGCTGCGCGCCTTCGAATTCCACCGCCACCGCCTGCGGCGTTATGCGCGCTTGCGCTTCGATCATGCGGTGGATCAACAGTTCTTCCGCGAACACGGTCTCGGTGCGGTTGAAGTCGCGCAGCAGCCTCGTGCGCTCGCCGGGACCCAGTGCATCCAGCGCGTCGACCGCGGTCGACGGCGCGGCCTGAGTCAGCGATTCGAGCGCGGCGAGAAAGTGGCCGGCCCAGCGCTGCGCGGTGGCGGCGTCGAACAGGTCGGTGGCGTATTCCAGCCGGCCCTGGATGCGTTCGCCGTCGTCGCTCAACGCCAGGGTCAGGTCGAAATGGGTCGCGGCCTGCTCCAGGCGCACGGGCTCGACCCGCAACTCGTGCAGGTCCAGCGCCGCGACCGGGGTGTTGTCGAAATTCAACATGGCCTGGAACAACGGCGCATGCGCGAGGCTGCGCGCGGGCCGCACCGCGTCGACCACGCGTTCGAACGGCACGTCCTGCGCCGAGTAGGCGAACGACAGGGTCTCGCGGGTGCGCTGCATCAGCGTCGCCACGTCGGGCGCATCGCGCAGGTCCACGCGCAGCGCCAGGGTGTTGACGAAAAAGCCGATCAACCCTTCGACCTCGCTGCGGCCGCGATTGGCGGCCGAAACGCCGACCACGAGATCGCGCTGGCCGCTAAGCCGCGACAGCAGCACCGACCAGGCGGCGAGCAGCACGTTGAACGCGGTCGCGTCCCAGGCCAGGGCGAACTCGCGCACGCGCGCGGCCAGCGCGGCGGGCAGCGCCACGGGCACCGTCGCCCCGGCGAAGCTCTGCTGAGGCGGTCGGGGGCGGTCGGATGGCAGGGCCAGCAGACCGGGCGCATCGCCGATGCGCGCGCGCCAGGCCTCCAGTCGCGCCTGCATCGCGGCGCCGTCGTCGATATCGCGTTGCCATGCGGCGTAGTCGCCGTACTGCAGCGGCAGCGGCGGCAAGGGATCGGCGGCGCCGAGACGACAAGCCTGATACAGGGCCGCGATCTCGCCGACCAGCACGCCGAGCGACCAACCGTCGGAGACGATGTGGTGCTGCACCAGGATCACCACATGCTCGTGCTCGTCCATCCGCAGCAAGCGGCAGCGCACCAGCGGCGGCCGGCTGAGATCGAACGGCGTGGCGCATTCCTCGGCGACGATCGCCTGCATCCGCGCCTGACGTTGATCCGCCGGCAGTCCGCTCAAATCGTCCTCGCGCATCGGCATGCCGATGTCGGCGGGCGCGGGCTGCGCGCGCGCCGCGCCATCGCGTTCGACGAAGGCGCAGCGCAGGACTTCGTGCCGCGCCACGATCCGGTCCAGGGTCGTCCGCAGCGCGGCGCGATCGAGCGTGCCACTCAGACGCAACGCCGCCGGCAACAGATAGGCCGTGGCGCTGGCCGGTTCCAGCCGGTCCAGAAACCACAGCCGCTGCTGCGAGAACGACAGCGGCAGGCCTTCATCGCGGTCGGCGATCGCGATCGTCGTCGACGCGGGCGCGGCCTCGCGCATGCGCTTGTCCAGCGCGCGCTGCAGGATCTTGCGCTTGAGTTGTTCCAGGCTGAGGGTGTCGTCGGTCATCGGGGACTTTGCGGTTGCGGTTACGTCAGGAATGCGGAATAGACGGATGCGGACTTGATCGGCGCGGCGCCGACTCAGGCGTCGACGCTGTCGAACAACGAGGTGGACAGATAACGTTCGCCGGTATCGGGCAGGATGGTCAGCACGGCGCTGCCGGCCGGCGCCTGCGCTGCGATTCTTCGCGCCGCGACGAACGCCGCGCCCGAAGAAATGCCGCAGCACAGGCCTTCCTGGCGCGCGAGTTCGCGCGCGGCCTCGCGCGCTTCGTCTTCCTCCACGGCCACGGTCCGGTCGACCACTTCGGGCGTCATCACCGCGGGCATGAAGTTGGGCGCCCAGCCGGCGATCTCGTGCGCGGTCCACGGGTGGCCGGCGAGCACGCGCGCGCGCGCCGGTTCGGCCGCCGCCACCTGCACGTCGGTACGCGCGGCCTTCAGCGCCGCCCCTACTCCGCTCAAGGTGCCGCCGCTGCCCCAGCCCGATACGAACCAGTCCAACCGTCGCTGCGCGAACGCCTGCAGGATCTCGCGCGCGGTGCTGTCGCGGTGGCAGGCCGGATTGGCCGGATTGGCGTACTGATCGGCGAAGTACGCGCCGCTGCGCTCGGCGTATTCGCGCGCCGCGCGGCTGCGGCCCATCGCGCCTTCGGCCGCGGGCGTCAGCACGACTTCAGCGCCGTACGCGCGCATCAGGCGCCGCCGCTCGACCGAGTAGTTGTCACTGATGAAGGCCACGAAACGATAACCGCGCACCGCGCAGGCCATCGCCAGGGCGACGCCGGCGTTGCCGGAGGTCGCCTCGACCACGGCCTGGCCCGGACGCAGCGCGCCGCGCGCGATCGCGTCGTCGAGGATCGAGGCCGCGATCCGGTCCTTGATCGAACCGCTGGGATTGCGCGCCTCCACCTTGACGTAGATGTCGACGCCGGCCGGCGCGAGCCGGTTGATCCTGACGATCGGCGTGCGTCCCACGGTGTCCAGGATTGAGTCGTATAGCAAGGGCGTCTCCTCGTTGCGTCCGTGCGGATCGGCGTTCAACGCTTCGCGCGCGCGGCGCGCTCGACCCCGATCAGGTAGTCGACCGTGGTCAGCAGGGCTTCCGGCGCCGCGCCGGGCTTCGGCGCCAGCTTGTACTTGCCGGCCACGATGATCGTCGGCGTGCTGTCGACCTCGGCGGCGATCGCGTAGGACCTCGCCCATTGCACGCGTTCGTCGGTTTTCTTGCTGGCATACGCGCCGGCGAAGCGCGCGCGGTCCACGCCGAGGCGCGCGTAAGCGTCGCTGATCTGATCGGGACTGTCGCCGGTCAGGGTCTGCTCGACATGCACGGCGCGGTAGATCGCCGCGTGGGTCTTGTCCGCGACGCCCAGTTGCGCGGCCGCGTAATAGGCCTTGGCGCCGGCATCGAAAGCGCCGCCGAACACCGCCGGCACATACTGGAAGCGCACGTCGCGCGGCAGCTTGTGGCGCCAGGCTTGCATCGCCGGATCGAACTTCGCGCAGGCGCCGCAGGCATAGCTGAACACCTGCACGACTTCGATGCCAGGGCCTGGCGAGGCCTGCGCGGGTTTGGTCAGGATCGTGTAGTCGACTCCGGCCACGGGCACGGCTTGCCGCGCCGGCGCGACGCTGCTGAAGGCGATCAACGCGATGGCCATGACCCAGGCGATCGCGCCACGCGGGCGCGCGCGCCGGGTCGATGGTGCCGTCCTGGTCGCGCGGCCGCCGGCCCCGCCCTCGCCTGCTTCGCCGTTGCCTGCTTGTTCAATGACTGCGTGCTTCATGCTGTCTTCCTCGATGAATGAATGTCCGATCGTGCGTGTCTTGGTCGGCGCGGATCGCGGCTCATGTCACGCCGTCCTCCTCGTCCAGCAGCGCCAGCAACTCGTCGCGCGACAGTCCGTCGAGGCTGTCGCTCAAGGCCTGCGCTTCGCTGCCCATATAGGTCTGGAACTGCATATCGACCACCGTCTCGGCCATGGCCTTGAGCACCGGCGAGCGCATCAGCACGTCGATGGTCAGTTCGATCGCGAACATTTCGCGCATCCGCAGCGACAACTGGACCAGCAGCAACGAGTGCCCGCCCAAGGCGAAGAAGTGATCGTGGCGGCCGACTTGGTCGACGCCCAGCAGTTCCGTCCATAGCTGCGACAGCGCCTGCTCAACGTCGCCTTCGGGTGCTTCGTACGTTTGCCGCGCATGCGCGTCGCCTTCCGGCGCCGGCAATGCCGCGCGATCCAGCTTGCCGTTCGGCGTCAGCGGCCATTGGTCTACGCGCACGTAGGCCGACGGCAGCATGTACTCGGGCACGCGCGATTGCAGTTGGCTCCGCAATGCCGATGCGTCGACCGCGGCGCCCTGCCAGTACGCCACCAAGGTCCGCTCCGATCCCGCTTCACCGCGCGCCACCACCACCGCGTCGCGTACGCCTTCGCAGGCCTGCAACGCCGCCTCGATCTCGCCCAGCTCGATCCGGTAACCGCGAATCTTCACCTGGAAATCGTTGCGGCCCAGGAACTCCATCGTCCCGTCCGCCCAGAAACGCGCCCGGTCGCCGGTCTTGTACATGCGTTCGCCGGATACGAACGGATCGGGCACGAACCGTTCGGCGGTCAATTCCTCGCGGTTCCAATAGCCCTCGGCCAGGCAGTCGCCAGCGATGTACAGATCGCCCGGCACGCCGATCGGACTGGGCTCGCCGCGCGCATCGAGCACGTAATAGCGCGCGTTCCAGATCGGGCGGCCGTACGGAATGCTCTTCCAGTTCGGCTCGACCCGATCGATGCGGTGGTAGTTCGACCACACCGTCGCCTCGGTCGCGCCGCCCAGCGCCACCACTTCGCAACGCGGGAAGGCGCGCCGGACCGCATCGGGCAGGTCCAGGCCGATCCAGTCGCCGCTGAAGAACGCCAGTCGCAGATCGCGCGATACCTCTTCCGTCAGCGAACTCACCAATCCCGCGAACACCGCGGGCGCCGAGTCCCAGAACGTGATCCCGCTGCGCAGTAGTCCGATCAACCGCGCCGGATCGCGCACCTCTTCGGAACGCGCCACATGCACGCTGCCGCCGCTCCACAGCACGCCGAACAGGTCGTACACCGACAGATCGAAACTCAACGAGGTGGTGAACAGCACCCGGTCCGACGGTCCCATCGCGAAGGTCGATTCCGCCCAGGCGAACAGGTTCGCCGCCGCCGCATGCTTGACCATTACGCCCTTCGGTCGGCCGGTCGAGCCTGAGGTGTAGATCACATACGCCAAGGCTTGCGCGTCGATACCGATGCCTTGCGACGACGGATTCCACACCGGCTGGTTCGACCACGGTTCGGCTTCGTCGACGCAAAGCACCCGCGCCGCCGATAAGCCTTCATGTTGCGACACAGACCGCTGCGACAACACCATCCGCGGCGAGCAGTCCTCCAATGTCTCGCGCAGTCGCTGCACCGGATGCGCAGGATCCAGCGGCACGTAGGCCGCGCCCGCCTTCGCCACCGCCAGCACCGCCGCGACCATCCACGGACCGCGTTCGAGCAGGATGCCGACCCGGTCGCCGGCCTGCACGCCGTCGGCGAGCAGCCCGTGGGCGATCCGGTTCGCGCGTTCGTTCAGCGCCTCGTAACTCCAGCGATCCTCCCCGCACAACACCGCCAGCGCCTGCGGACATGCGCGCACTTGGCGCTCGAAGCCGGCATGCATGACCTCGCACGCGTACGCGTGATCGGTCGCGTTCCAGTCCACGGTCAAACGCTTGCGCTCGCTCGCGGACAAGGCCGATGTCGACTGCCACGCCGCGTCGGCGTCGTCGGCGACCATCGCGAGCACGCGCAGGTAGGCGTCGGCCATGCGCATCAACTGATCGCGGCCGAAACGGCTGCGATCGGCATCGAACGCCAGCGAGAGGCCATCGCCCGCACCGGAGAACGTCGTGGTCAGGCCGAAGCCGGTGGATTCGACCGTATCGACATCGTTCGCGGTCATCGGCACCGCGCGATCGCGCACGGCGTCGTGGATGACCTGGTGGGCGTGGAAATGCACGTAGTTGAACACCGCGTCCAGGCGCGCCCGCTGCGCGTGCTCGGACACGATGCGGAAATACGGATAGCGACGATGTTCGGCCAGCCGGTTTTCCTCGTCGAACACCGCCTGGATCCGTTGCCTCCAACTGCCCGGCGCCGCGCTCATCCGCAGCGGCAAGGTGTTGAGGAACAGACCGAGCGTGCGCTCGCCGCCGTCGGTTTCCGGACGGGTATTGCACACCACGCCGGTCATCGGCGCCTGCGTATCCGCGAACAGACCGATCACGTGCAGGTGCGCGGCCAGCAGCACCGAGCGCAGCGGCACGCCCAGTTCGGACGCAAGCGCCGCCAGCCGCGCCGCCACCGGTGCAGGCACCGCGACGGTCGGGTTGCGCACGTCGGATTGCGGCCACGCACCCGGCAGATCCGGCAGGATCGTGGCTTCGGCGTCGGCGAGATAACCCGACCAGAACTCGGCGTGGCGCGCGGCGCCGAGCGCCTGGCGTTCGAGCCAGGCGGCCGCCTTCGGCGGGACCGTCGGTGGCAGCGGCGCCGGCACGTCCATGCCAAGCGCACGAAAGTATTCGGCGAATATTTCGCTTTGCATCAGCGCCACGCTCCAACCGTCGAGGATCGCGTGATGGAACGCGATCGTCAGCTGGATCCGGGTTTCGTCGCAGCGGTGAACGAAGAACGCCAACAGCGGCGCCTTGCGCAGTTCCCACGGCCGCGCCTGCTGCTCGGCCAGGAACGCGAGCACAGCGGCGCGCTGTGCGTCCGCTTCGAGGCCGCGCAGATCGCTGCAGCTCAGAGCGATCCGCGCCGCCGCATGCACGCACTGCCTCACCGTGCCGTCGCGACGCAGTTCGAAGCCGCTGCGCAGCGAAGGGTGGCGCAGCGCGACCGCATCGAGCGCGACGCGCATGGCCGCTTCGTCCCATCGCGGCAGATCGATGCGGTACGAGAACACATCGTGGTACACGCCGCGGGCGCCGCCGTACTCGCCGTGGAAGATCATCCCGCGTTGCAGCAGGGTCGCGTCCCACGCGTCTTCCACGCCGTCGGGCAGTTCGTCGTCGATCGATTCGTCGACCGCGCCCTCGTCCAGCGCGAGCCAGTCCGGCACATCTTCGGCCTCGACGCTTGCGGCGTTCGATCCGAGCGCCTGCGCCAATGCATCCACGGTCGGATGCCGGAACAGGTCGACGACCGCGAAGCCGAAACCGCGCCGCCTGCCCTCGGCCACGACCGCGATACTGCGGATCGAATCGCCGCCGAGTTCGAAGAAGTTGTCGTCGATACCGATGCGTTCGAGCGGCAGTTGCAGCGCCCGCGCCCAGACTTCGGCCAGCGCCTGCCGTAGCGGATCGGTCGGCGCGCGATAGCGGCGGTGTAATGCAGCCTCGGCATCGGGCGTCGGCAACGCGCCGCGATCGAGCTTGCCGCTCGGCGTCAGCGGCCAGTGGCTCACGCGCACGAACGCGGACGGCACCATGTACGACGGCAACGCCGCGATCAGCGCCGCGCGCAGCGACTCGGCCGCGACGTCCGTATCCGCGGTTTCAAAATAAGCCACCAGCCGGCGTTCGCCCTCGCCGCCCTCACGCGCTTCGACCACGGCCTCGCGGACGCCATCGAGCCCACGCAAGGCTGCCTCGATCTCGCCCAGTTCGATGCGGTGACCGCGGATCTTCACCTGGAAGTCGTTGCGGCCCAGGTAGTCCAGGCCGCCGTCGGCGCGCCGCCGCGCGAGGTCGCCGGTGCGGTACAGACGGTCGCCGACGACGAAGGGATTGGCGACAAAGCGCTGCTGGGTCAACTCGGGCCGATGCAGGTAACCACGCGCCACGCCAGCGCCGCCGACATACAGTTCGCCCGGGACGCCGGCCGGCGCCGGTTCACCGGCCGCGTCGAGCACGTACAGACGCAGGTGCGGCAAGGCCCGGCCGATGGGACTGCCATGGCCGTGCTCGATCGCATCGCGCTGCAGGCGCAGATAGCTCGCATGCACGGTGATTTCGGTGATGCCGTACATGTTGACCAGCGCCACCCGCTCCGGCGGATGGCGCTCGATCCACGGCCGCAGCATGCGCGGATCCAGAGCCTCGCCGCCGAACACCACGGCGCGCAGCGCCGGCAACGGCGTATCGCCGGCGCCGGCGGCGATCAGTTGCCGGAACGCGCTCGGCGTCTGGCTGAGCATGCTGACCCGCTCGCGCGCCAGCAAGGCCAGGAAATCCTCCGGCGAACGCGTGCATTCCCACGGCACCACGATCGCGCAGCCGCCGTACAGCAACGCGCCCCACAGCTCCCATACGGAGAAATCGAAGGCGAAGGAATGGAACACACTCCACACGTCGTCGGGGCCGAAGCCGAACGATGCCTCGGTGGCGGCGAACAGCGCCGCGACCTGGCGATGTTCGACCATGACCCCCTTGGGCTGGCCGGTAGAGCCGGAGGTGTAGATCACGTAGGCCAGATGATCAGGACGCAACGCCACCTGCGGCGCATGCGACTTCGCACTTTCGGCGGTGGCTTCCACTTCCAGTACCGCGACACCTTCCACGCCCAGTCGCGCGGCGGCGCCACCGGCGCTCACCACCGCGACCGGCGCGGCATCTTCCAGCATCTGCAGCACGCGTTCGCGCGGATAGCCCGGATCCAGCGGCACGTAGCCGCCGCCGGCCTTGAGGATGCCCAGCAAGCCGACCACCAGTTCGATCCCGCGCTCGGCGCACAGGCCCACGCGGGTGTCGGGCACCACGCCCAGCTCGATCAATGCATGCGCGACGCGGTTGGATGCGGCTTCCAGTTGCGCGTAGCTCAACCGCGCTTCGCCGCTGCGCAGCGCCACCGCGTCGGGCGTGCGCGCTACCTGCGCCTGGAACAGATCCACCAGCGTCTGCCGCGGCTGCTCAGTCGAAGCGCCGCCGCTTTCCTGCAGCAGTCGCGCGCGTTCGTCCTCGTCCAGCAAGGCCAGCGACGAGACCGTGGCCTCGGGCGACCGCGCCATGCCGTCCAGCAAACGCTCCAGCCACCGCGACCATCGCGCCACGGTGTCGGCGTCGAACAGATCGCTGGAATACTCGATCGCGCCGCTCAGCGCCTGCCCTTCTTCCCGCAAGGTCAGGCTCA
Organism: Lysobacter sp. Soil_N_51; assembly: GCF_057655755.1. Classification (NCBI taxonomy): domain Bacteria; kingdom Pseudomonadati; phylum Pseudomonadota; class Gammaproteobacteria; order Lysobacterales; family Lysobacteraceae; genus Lysobacter; species Lysobacter sp. Soil_N_51. Next base: position 388,603 of record NZ_JBDGLR010000004.1, read on the forward strand.
GGTCGAACTGGGTCGCGCCGTGCGAGACCGCATAAGCTTCAACCTCCAATCCGGGCAAGGCCAGCGTCCGCTCCGGCGTGTTGTCCAGGCTCAGCAGGGTCTGGAACACCGGGCTGTGGCTCAGGCTGCGCTGCGGATGCAATGCCTCGACCACGCGTTCGAACGGCACGTCCTGGCGTTCGTGACCTTCCAGCACCTTCGCCCTGGCTTGCTCCAGCAACGAGGCCACGGTCGCGGTGTCCTCCACCCGCAACCGCAACGCCAGGGTGTTGACGAAGAAACCGATCAGCCCTTCCAGTTCCACTCGCGGCCGATTCGCCACCGGCGAACCCACCACCACCTCGTCCTGCCCGCTCAGTCGCGACAACAGCGCGCTCCAGCCCGCCAGCAGCACGGTGTAAAGCGTCGTGCCGTGCGCTCGCGCCAGCGCGTGCAGTCGCTGGGTCAGGTCCGCGTCGAGACGCAAAGGCAGACGACCGCCGCGATAACTTTGCAGCGACGGTCGCGGACGATCGGTCGGCAACGCGAGCAATTCCGGCGCGCCGCGCAGTTGCTCGCACCACGCCTGCACGTGATCGTCGCTGTCGGCCTGCGACAGGCGCGCTCGTTGCCACGCCGCATAGTCGGCGTATTGCAGCGGCAAGGCCGGCAGCGGGTCGGGCCGATCCTGCGCATACGCGGCGTACAGCGCGCCCAGTTCGCGCACCAGCACGCCCTGCGACCAGCCGTCGGACACGATGTGGTGCTGCACCAGCACCAGCACGTGTTCGTCGGCCTGCAAACGCAGCAGCAGCGCGCGCACCGGCGGCTGCGCCGACAGGTCGAACGGTGTCGACGACCAAGCCCTGCAGGCCTGAGACAGCGCCGCTTCGCGCTGCGGCTCCGGCACTGCGTGCAGATCTTGTCGCTCCAATGTCAGTCCGTTCTCCGCCCGTATCACTTGCACCGGGCCGTCCTCGCCGTGCTCGAACACCGTGCGCAGCGACTCGTGCCGCTCGACGATCCGATCGAGCGCCCGGGTCAGCGCGGCTTCGTCCAACGCGCCGCGCAGACGCACGCCCGCCGCGATGTGATACGCCGCGCCGGCCGCCGCATCCAGCTGATCCAGAAACCATAACCGCTGCTGCGACCACGACAGCGGCAACGGCAAACCGCGATCCGCCAACGGCAACGCGCCCGGCTGCGCGCCGCGCATCGCGCCCCATACCGCCCGCGCCATGCCCGCCAGGGTCGGCGCGGCCAGCAGGGCTTGCAGCGAGGGTTCGACCCCGAAGTCGCGCTGCACGCGCGCGATCAGTTGCAACGCCATCAGCGAATGCCCGCCGATGGCGAAGAAGTCGGCATCGTCGTCGGCGTCGCGCCCGAACAAGTCCCGCCAGATGACCCGCATGCGCGCCGTCACCGCTTCGAACTCGCCGCTGCCCGCAGCCGGGTATACCGCGTCGGCGAACGTCGGCGTGGGCTCCGCGACGACGGCCCGTGCCCCGGGCGTCAGCAGCAATTGACGCCCGCCGAATCCGAGCACGGCATCGAATGCGTCGGCGATCGCGCGCGCATCCGGCATATGGTCAGCGCCCTGCGCCGCCGCCATGCCGATGCCCGCCCACGGCCCCCAGTTGACAGAGACGATGCGTCGCCCGCGCCGCGATCGCTTCTGCGCATACGCGTCCAGGTAAGCGCCAGCCGCGCAATAGCCCACTTGCCCGGGAACCGGTCGCAGCGCATTGATCGACGAACACAGCACGATGCGCGCCGGCGCGTCGCCGAGCGCGGCGTCGAGCGCGCGCAAGCCCGCGGTCTTGGGTTCGAGCACCGGTACCAGACGCGCGCGATCGGTATGCCGGATCAGGCCCTCGCCCGCAGCGCCGGCCGCGTGCAGGACCAGATCGATGGCGCCGTGCGAGGCCACCGCATCGGCGACGGCGGCGCGCAGTGCGTCCGCGTCGGCGAGATCGGCGCGGATCAGACGGATCTCGGCGCCGCGCTCGCGCAACGCGTCCAGTCGCGACTCGATATCGCCGCGCTCGTGCCGCGCCAGCAGCGTCAGCCGCGGATTCGCCACGCGCGCGCTCAGGTACTCGGCGAACGCCAGGCCGATGCCGCCGGTGCCGCCGAGGATCAGACAGTGGCCGCGGTCGCGCAGCGCCGCCACGCCAGTGGCCGGATCGATCGCGCGCGGATCGATCGCATGCATATCGGCCTCGGCCAGATCGGGCACCCACGCATGCGCTCCACGCAAAGCGACGACGGAATGCGCCCGCTGCGCGGCGGCGTTCGCGCCTACCGCGCCGATACCGAGCAACGCCGTCGCCAGCAACAGCGGATCGGCCGGCGCATGGCCGTCATGCGTTCCGCCTTCCGCATCCAGCCAGCGCCAGACGATGCGCGGATGCTCCAGCGGCGCGACCCGGCAGACGCCGGCCACCAATACCTGCGCGGGATCGTCGTGCTCGCGTCCGTCGACCGACTGCGCCGCCACCGTCAGCGCGTCGACGCTGCAGCCTGGGCCGGCGTACGCATCGAGGGCGCGCGCCAGCGCGATCGGCGCGTGCACACACAGCCGCTCGGCGTATGCGCCGTCGCTGTCGCGGGCCGACATCGGCCAGGCGTAGACGATTCGGGACGGCACCGCGCCGCTGGTGCCGAGTCTGGCGATCAACTTGGCCAGCGCTTCGGGTTGCGCCGGATCGAGCGCGAAGCCGTCCGATCGCGCCTCCACGCCCGTAATGTCCGGGACCGCTTCGACCAAGCGCACGCGCCAGCCCTGCGTGCGCAGATGTGCGAGCGTCGCGAGATCGCCGCCGCCCGGATCGGCGAACCACAGGACGTCCTGCGGCGAACTCATCGGCCATTCGGCCGGCGGCCGCGGCAGCCGGCGCCAGCCGGGAATCGAGGCCACGGCTGCGACGCTGCCGGCTTCGACACCATCGGCCGCGATAGCGCCGGATTGCGCGGATGGTTGGGCAACGACGTTATCGCTACGAGCTTCGATCACCGACGGCGGCAACGCCTCGACCCAATGCCGCTCTTCGGCGAAGGGATACGTGGGCACCGGCACGCGGCGTTGCGGCGCCTCCGGCACCGCCCGGCGCCAATCGATCTTGTGCCCGCGCGCCCATAGCGCCGCGAGCGTCGCGCGCAGCGCCGCCAACGGGTACTGGTCGTTCGCCGACAAGGTCTGGAAACTCCGCGACGATACGCCGGCGGCTTGCGCGAACGCGCCCAGCGCCGCGCCCGGCCCCACTTCCACCACCGCGGTCTCGCCCAGCGACGCCAAGGTGCGCAGGCCATCGTGAAAACGCACGGCATGACGCATATGCGTCACCCAGTAATCGACCGACGTCGCCCGCTCGGCGCTGATCCATCCGCCATCGACATTGGAAACATACGGACGTTGCGGCGCCGACAGCGGCGTCTGCGCGACGGCATCGGCGAAGCGCTGCAGGATCGGCTCCAGCATCGCGCTATGGAATGCATGCGACACGCTGAGGCCGCGGCAGGCGATGCCGGCCGCCGCCAGCGCTTCGGCCTGCGCGCGAATAAAGTCGATCGGTCCGGCCAGGGTGCATTGGCGCGCGCCGTTCACTGCGGCGATCTCCACCTGCGGCAGCAGCAGATCGCGCAGGCTGGCTTCGTCCGCCATCGCCGCGAGCATGGCGCCGGCCGGCAATTGCGCGATCAATCGGCCGCGCAGCGCGACCAGACGCAGCGCATCGTCGCGCACGATCACCCCGGCCAGGCAGGCCGCGACGTATTCGCCCATGCTGTGGCCGAGCATGGCGCTTGGGCGCAGGCCGAAGGATTCCAGCAGCCGCGCCAGCGCATAGCCGACCACGAACAACGCGGGCTGGGTCAGCTCGGTCGCCTCCAGCCGCGCTGCATGTTCGGGCTCCAGCAACAGCGGTCGCAGATCGAGACCGAGTTGCGGCTCGAGCACGCGCGCGCACGCGTCCACGTCGTCGCGAAAGCCGCGATAGGCCGCGTATAGCGCCGCAGCCATGGCCGCGAACTGGCTGCCCTGGCCGGGAAACAGGAATACCAGCGCCGGTGCGTTATCGGCGTCGTGCACACCGGCGCCGTCCAGGCGTTCGATCGCGTCCGGCGCATCGGCGGCGGCGATTGCCGTGCGGTAGCGCAATGCCTTGCGGCCCGCGCGCGTGGTGTGGGCGATCGCGGCGTAATCGTCGCCCGCGTCGGCGAGCCGGCGCCGCATCGCGTTCACCAGCGACGTCAATGCGGCGGGCGTGCGCGCGGACAACAGCAGCGGCTGCGCCTGCCGCGGCGCGCTCACTGCGGCGAGCGCGGGCGGCGATTCCAGCAGCACATGCGCGTTGGTGCCGCCGATACCGAACGAGCTGACCCCGGCGCGGCGCACGCCGTCACGTAGCGGCCAGGGTTCGCGCGCGGTCGGAAAACGGAACGGGCTACCTGCTGTATCGATATGCGGATTGAGCTGGCGCAGATGCGGATTCGGCGGCAGTTCGCCGCGGCCGACCGCGAGCGCGGCCTTGACCAGTCCGGCGATGCCGGCCGCCGCGTCGAGATGGCCGATGTTGGCCTTCAACGCGCCGACCGCGCAGTACGCGGCCGGCGCATCGCCGAACGCCGATTTCAGCGCGGCGAATTCGATCGGATCGCCCAACGCGGTGCCGGTGCCGTGCGCTTCCACATAGCCGATGGTGTCCGGCTGCACCCCGGCGACCGCCATCGCCTCGCGCACGACCGCCGCCTGCCCTTCGACGCTGGGCGCGGTGAATCCGGTCTTGTCGTCGCCGTCGTTGTTGACCGCGCTGCCGATGATGACGGCATGGATGCGGTCGCCGTCGGCCAATGCCTGCGCCAACGGCTTCAACAGCACCGCCGCGACGCCGTCGCCGGACACAGTTCCGCTCGCATCGGCATCGAACGGCCGGCAGCGCCCGTCCGACGAGAGGATGCCGCCGTCCACATGCCGATAGCCGCGCGGTTCCAGGGTCCGCACCGACACGCCGCCGGCCAGCGCCATGTCGCATTCGCCCGCCAGCAGCGCCTGACAGGCCAGATGCACGGCAACCAGCGAACTGGAACACGCGGTCTGCACCGTCACCGCCGGTCCCTGCAGCCCGAGCTTGTACGCGGTGCGGGTGGCGAGATAGTCCTTCTCGTTGCCGATCGAAAGCGCCATCGGCCCCATCGATTGCATCAGCTCCGGTCGCTGCGCCAGGCGCTCGAGAAAATAGGCGTTGGTCGAAGCGCTGGCATAGACGCCCACCGTGCCCATCCGCGATCCGGGTCCGTAGCCCGCATGCTCCATCGCGGTCCATGCGGTCTGCAGAAACAAACGCTGCTGCGGATCGGTGGCGCGCGCTTCGGGCGCCGTCATCGCGAAGAATTCGGCATCGAACGATTCGATTCCGTCCAGCGCGCCGGCGCGGCGGACATAGCGCGGGTCGGTCAGGTCCGACTGCGGCACGCCGGCCGCGCGCAGGCTCGCGTCGTCGAAATCGCGGACCGATTCGACCCCGGCGACGAGGTTCGCCCAGAACGATTCCAGATCGCCCGCGCCGGGAAACCGTCCGGCCATGCCGACGATCGCGATCGCGGCCTCGTGGCCCTCGCGCGGCGTGGACGAATCGGAGTTGCCTGTTGCTTTGCTCATTGCGTGTTCCTTGCGATGACGCCGTTCGTGGTCCGCTCAGACCGCGCTTGCGTCGGCGGCCACTTGCCCGTATTCCAGCCGGACCACGCGGTCGGCCACGTCGAAGTAACGGTCGTCGTGAGTGATCACCACCAGCGTCTTGCCGGCGGCCTTCAGTTCGGGCAGCAGTTCCTGATAGAAGCAGCGGCGGAATTCCACGTCCTGATCCGCGGCCCATTCGTCGAACAGGTAGATGTCGCTGTCTTCCAGATAGCCCTGGGTCAGCGCCAGACGTTTTCTTTGGCCTTGCGACAAATCCAGCGTGCTCAGGCGTCCGTCGGTCGCGGTGACTTTGCGATCCAGGCCCAGCCTGTGCAGCAAGGCCTCGATCCCGGCCTGCGGCGGGCTGCGCCCGCGCCGGTCGAGCAGATCGTCGAACAGCCAGTAATCGGCGAACACGGCGGTGAACAGCTGACGGAAATCGCCCAGGTCGTTCGCCGTCAACGCGTGGCCGTCCACCCGCACTTCGCCGCCAGTCGGCGCCAGCATGCCGGTGAGAAGCAGCGACAAGGTCGACTTGCCGCTGCCGTTGCCGCCGGTCACGAACACCATTTCGCCGCGCCGCAATTCCAGGTCCATCGGTCCGAAACGGAACTCGTCGGTGTCGCCCGGATAGCGGTATTCGACCTGCCGGAACGACAGCCGCGACCAGCCCTCGAACCGCGAGGGATCGATCGCGGCCGTTTGCGCCGGGCCCGAGAACGCCGGGCCCAGGGTGCGCAGATAACGCACGCTGCTCATTCCCGCGACCACTTGGCGAATGGCGGCGATCAGCCCGCTGACCGGTCCGATCAGGAACAGCGAAGCGATGACGAAGCGCGCCACCTGCGAGGCGTCCTGATCCAGATAGGCGCGGCCGATGAAGGCGACCGACAGGATCGCGGCGTACACGATCGCCATGTTCCACACTTCGGTGTAGCCCAGCCAGCGGTTCGCCGCGCGCAACGACACCTCGTTGTCGCGGATCGCGCGTCCCAGCACGCGCTCGGAAAAATGCGCGGCGCGCGCGGCGTTCATGCTCAGCTCCTTCTTCGCCTCGGCGATGGCGCGGAAGTGACGGAACAGGCTGTCTTCCTCCTCGCGGATGCGGGCGAAGAAGCGTTCGGTGCGACGCAGGATGGCCAGGGCGCAGGCGACGCTGACCACCACGAATCCCGCCAGCACCAACAGCAACGGCAACGACAGCCAGGCCAGATAGGCCAGGCAGAACAGCGCCACCAGCGCGTTGAAGAACGCTTGCGGAAGCACCAGCAGCATCTGCGCGATGCGGGTCACGTCGACCACCAGCGCGCCGGCGATGCGTTCGCGGCTGGACATCAGACGCGCGTAGTCCAGCGCCATGAACCGCGCGCACAATTGCGAACGCAGGTCGGAGATCACCGCGGCGCCGAAATGGGCCTGGAAGGTCTGCGCCGCCGCCGACAGCGCGAGCATCGCGACCAGGCTGGCCGCGGCCGGCCACAGCATGGACTGCGGCGTGCCGGTGAACACGCCGCCCGCGATCGTGCCGATCTGGGTGATCAGCACGATCGAGGCCAGCGCGCTGCCCGCGGCCAATGCGCTGGCGGTGGCCAGCGGAATCCGATGACGCCGGATCGTTTCGGCGATCATGGCGACGGGCCGGCTTGCGCCGCTTCCAGCGCGATGCGCGCGACGCCGACGCGCGCATCGGAGTACGGATGCGTCTGCGCCATCAAGCCCGCGGGGCGCGCCGGCAATGCGAGTCCGGCCGGCAGACCGTGGTCGATGGTCACCGCCAGCAGCGCATCCGGAATCGGACCCGGCCCTATGTCGAGCGTCAGTTCCAGCTCGCCCACCGGCACCGCGAAGCCGCGGATGCGCACCGGCCATTGCTCGAAGCCTTCGGCGGTCGGTGCGTTGATCGAACGGTTCTGAACGGACGCGCTGCGCACGTCGACGCCCTTGGGCAGGTAAAGGTCGAGCACGTCGTGGCCGACTTCCGCGGTCACGGCCAGACGCATCCGGCGCAGGTCGCCTTGCGGCTCCACGCCGAGCACGCGGATACGCGTCGTCGCCGGTGTGCTGATCGTGGCAGCGCGCTCGCCCAAGGGCCGGCAACGGGTCTCGCGCCAAACTTCGGGCGCATAAAAGTTTTTCGGCAACGCGCGCGCCGTATCGCCCAGCACCGAGCGCTTCCAGGCATCGTCGGTGGCGTCGATGCTCGCCAGGCAGTCCACACCCTGCACGCGATCGTTCAATACGAACACGCTGCTCGGCAGCGGATGCCGCGTGTCGAACGGATTCACGAACACCAGCGCGACCGCGGCAACGAGGCCCGACAACGCCAGCGCCATGCCGACGCGCGCCGCGCCGTTGCCGAGCCAGGCCTGCATGCACAGCACGCACAGCAGCAGCAACGGCACCGCACCGATGACCGGCGCGCTGACGCCCAGCGCCTGATCCAATCGCATCGCCAGATCGCCGAGGATCACGCCGCCGACCACCACCACGGGTATCGCCAGCGCGAACGAGGTCCGCGCCGACGCGGCCTGTCCGCGCCCGACTGCGATGGCACGCACGATTGCGAGCGCGAGCAGCGGCCATACCAGGATATTGGCCGCGCCGGGAAGCGCCAGCGTCAGCGCCCAGGCCAGCACCAGCAACAGCGCCTCGCCGCCGCGCAGCAGCGCCGTCTCTGCCAGCGGCTTGTACAACAGTCCGGCGACGAGCGCCGCCGCGACCAGACCGGGAATGAACACCGAACCGGCCCGCAGCATCGGCAGCGCCGCGAGCACCGCCAGCGCCAGCGCCCACCACCAACGCAGGCCGCCGCGCGCGGCGCCGAGAATCGCCACCAGCACGCCGCTCGACAGCAAGGTCCAGGCGAGGAACCATTCGAGTTGATGCGCGGAGACGGCGCGCTGCATCACCCCGGGCCAGAAGTCTTCGCGCACGAACGCCGACACCGACAGCACCACCGAGGCCGCGACCGCGATCGCCGCCAGCACCGCCAACGCGCCGCGCGCCGTGGCCAGGGCGCCTGCGGGTTCGCAGCGGCGGCCGCGCCACGCGGCGAATATCAACAACAGCGTGGCCAATGCCAGGGCCGCCTGATCGAGCCAGCGCGGGTACTGGAAAAAGGCCTTGCCGGTGAAGTTCATATAGGCCGGCTCGGCGCCCGCGGCGGGCGCGACCGAGCTGGCCGACAGCGCCGCGCGCATGGCGCCGATGGCCTGATCGCCCATGTGCTGCAGCGTCGCCGGCGCCAGGTTATCGGGCGTATCGGTCGGCGAGTGATAGTCCGAATAGCCCTCGATGAAGGCGAAGTTCAGACCCGGAAGCCCGCGCTCCAGCGACACGTTGAAGTCGGTGAAGTTGGGCATGCGCTTGTAGATTTCATCGGAGTACGAATTCGCCACCGGCGCGGCGCCGCGCAGCGAGCGCAGCAGCGGCGCGCTGCCCGGACCGGACTGGAACATCAGCACCGGCCCGCTGCTGCCGCGCGCTTCGAAGTTGAATACCGTCGCGACCCGCGGCGCCAGCGGATGGCGATCGAAGAAGGCGCGCGCGCCGAACGCGCCCATTTCTTCGCCATCGCTCAGCAACACGATCAGATCGCGCTTGCGCGCGCCGCGGTCCGAGGCGGCGGCGACGCGCGCGGCCTCCAGCACGGTCGCCACGCCAGCGCCGGCATCGGCCGCGCCGGGCGCCCAGGGGATGGAGTCGTAGTGCGACATCAACAGCACCGCGTCGCGCGCCTTGGCGTCGGTGGCGCCCGTCGCCGGCAACACGCCGACGACGTTCTCGACCCAGGCGTAGCTGCCCTGGCCCGGCGACAGTTCGCGCTGCACTTCGACCTGCAGGCCGCTGGCGCGCAGTTGCGCGACGAGGTAATCGCGCACCTGTGCGTTGGCCGCCGAGCCGGTGGGATGCGGCGCACGCGCGATCTGCCGCACGTGCGACATCGCGCGCTCGACCGAGAACGCGTCGCCGGCGCCGTCGCCGGCGCGCACGGCGGGCGGCGACGACAGCCAACCTGTCACGGCCACGGCGGCGGCGATCGCCGCCAGTCCGGCCAGCGTCCGCCACCATTGCGCCGGTCGCGTCCGCGGCTCACCGTCGTTGCTCGCCCCTGCCTGGTTCTCGTTCATCCGCTCCCCTCCAATGAATTACCGCCACGAGCGCACGCGCTCGCGCGGTCCTGAGTTCAATCTTCCAATTCGATTTCGTGCTCGGCCGACGCACGCCTGCCGCGGCGGCGACGCAAGGCCTCGCGCCGTTGCTCGCCGCGGCGATCGCTGTCGGTCAAGCGACCGGCCTCGCGATCGCCGTCGCGAATGAACGCCGCCAGTTGCGCGACGGTGGTGTGGGTGAACAGCTCCACCATGGTCAAGCGGTGCTGCAAGCGGCGTTCGATCATCGCCTGCAGCCGCACGACCAGCAGCGAGTGACCGCCCAGGGCGAAGAAGTGATCGTGGCGACCGACCCGTTCGATGCCCAGCAGTTCGGTCCACACCTGCGACAGCGCCTGTTCCACTTCGCCTTCGGGTGCTTCGTAGACCTGCCGCACATGCGCATCGCCTTCCGGCGCCGGCAACGCCGCGCGATCCAGCTTGCCGTTCGGTGTCAACGGCCACTGATCTACGTGCACATAAGCCGAGGGCAGCATGTGCTCGGGCAGTCGCGATTGCAGTTGGTTCCGCAACACCGAAGCTTCGATCGCATCGCCCTGCCAGTACGCCACCAAACTTCGTTCCGCACCCGCTTCGCCGCGCGCGACCACCACTGCGTCACGCACGCCCTCGCAGGCCTGCAGGGCCGCCTCGATCTCGCCCAGTTCGATCCGGTAACCGCGCAGCTTCACCTGGAAGTCGTTGCGGCCCAGGTAATCCAGCCCGCCGTCGCTGCGACGCCGGACCAGATCGCCGGTGCGATACACCCGGCCACCCGCCACGAACGGATCGTCGATAAAACGTTCGGCGGTCAGCTCCGGGCGATGCAGATAGCCACGCGCCACGCCCGCGCCGCCGAGCCACAACTCGCCGACCACGCCCGGCGCGACCAGTTCGCCGTGTTCGTCGACCACGTAGGCGCGCGTGTTCGCCACTGGCGTGCCGATGCCCGGCACGAAGCCCGCCGAACGTGGCATCGAGACCCAGGTCGAGTACGTCGTCGTTTCGGTCGGGCCGTACAGATTCGCCACCCAGGTCGCCTGCGTCTGCGCGAATACTTGCTCGACCAAATCGCGCTTGAGCGGCTCGCCGGCCAGATTTACCGCGCGCACGCTGGCCGGCAGGCCGCCTGCGTCCAGCACCGCCTTCAATACCGAAGGCACCGTGTTGATCAGGGTCGCGCTTTCCAGTTGCGCTCCGGCGCGCAGCAGATCCTCTACCAGCACTACGCTGCCGCCCGTGGTCAGCGGCACCAGCAGTTCGAATACGGCCAGATCGAAATTGACCGAGGTCGAACACACCGTGCGCGCCAGGTCCTCCGCGGCGAACGCGCCACACGCCCAGGTCAGCAGGTTGACGGTGTTGCGATGTTCGATCGCCACGCCCTTGGGACGGCCGGTGGAGCCAGAGGTGTAGATGACGTAGGCCAGGTGGTCGGGACGCAATGCCACCCTCGGCGCGTGCGACTGCGTGCTGTTGGCGGTCGCTTCCACTTCCAGCACCGCAACGCCGTCAACGCCCAGTCGCGCGGCCGCGCCACCGGCGCTTACCACTGCGACCGGCGAAGCATCTTCCAGCATCTGCAGCACGCGTTCGCGCGGGTAGCCCGGATCCAGCGGCACGTAGGCGCCGCCGGCTTTCAGGATGCCCAGCAGGCCGACCACCAGTTCGATCCGGCGTTCTGTGCACAGGCCCACGCAGGTGTCGGGCACTACACCCAGCTCGATCAATGCGTGCGCGACTCGGTTGGATGCGGCATCCAACTGTGCGTAGCTCAACTGCGCCGCGCCGCTGCGCAGCGCCACCGCGTCGGGCGTACGCGCGACTTGCGACTCGAACAGGTCCACCAGTGTCTGTTGCGGCTGTTCGATCGACGAACCGGCGCTTGCTTGCAACAGTTGCGCGCGTTCGTCCTCGTCCAGCAACGCCAACGACGACACCGCCGCATCCGGCGACCGCGCCATGCCATCCAGTAAACGCTTAAACCACTGCGACCAACGCGCCACGGTGTCGGCGTCGAACAGATCGCTCGCGTACTCGATCGCCCCGTTCAACCCGTCCTGGGTTTCGGTCAGCGACAGCGAGATATCGAATTGCGTGGTCGCATGCGGAATCGACAGCGCCTCGACGCGCATGCCGGGCAACGCCGCCGCCGGCTTGTCCGCCGTATTGTCCAGTACCAGCAGGGTCTGGAAGATCGGCGCATGGCCCAGCGTGCGCGAGGGCTGCACCGCATCGACCACGCGATCGAACGGCAGATCCTGATGCTCGTGGGCGGCCAGGGTGGTCTCGCGAATATCCGCGAGCAATGCGGCCACCGAGGTCGAATTCTCCACTCGCGTGCGCAGCGCCAGGGTGTTGACGAAGAAGCCGATCAGTCCTTCCAGCTCGACACGCGGCCGGTTGGCGACCGGCGACCCCACCACCACCTCGCCCTGCCCGCTCAGTCGCGACAGCAAAGCGCTCCAGCCCGCCAGCAGCACCATGTACAAGGTCGCGCCGTGGGTTTGCGCCAATGCGCGCAGGCGTTTGGTCAGCTGCGCATCCAGCCGCACTGCATGCATTCGTCCCGCGTAGCTCTGCACCGGCGGACGCGGCCGATCGGTCGGCAACGCCAATAACTCGGGTGCGCCGCGTAACTGCTCGCGCCAGTAATGCGACTGCGTTTCCCAACGCGCACCGCTCAGCCAGCCACGCTGCCACAGCGCGTAGTCGGCGTACTGAACCGGCAACGGCGGCAGCGGATCGTCCAGGCCTTGCGCGAATGCGGAGTACAGCGCTCTGAGTTCCTCCACCAGCACGCCGAGCGACCAGCCGTCGGAGACGATGTGGTGCTGGGTTACCAGCAGCACGTGCTCGTCGGCATCCAGCAGGAGCAAGCGCCCGCGGATCAACGGACCGCGCGCCAGATCGAAACGCGATTGCGCTTCCTCGCGCATCTGCGTTTCCAGCGCGGCTTCACGCGAGTCCATCGGCAGCGCCGACAGATCCATGCGTCGCAACGCGAAACCCGTGGCCCGCTCGATCCGCTGCTCCGGCTCGCCTTCCACGTCCTCGAAACGCGTGCGCAAGGCTTCGTGACGCTCGACGATCCGCGCCAACGCACGTTCCAGCGCCGACTCGTCCAGCGCGCCGTGCAGGCGCAGACCCGCGGCTACGTGATAGGCCGCGCCGGCGGCCGCATCCAGCCGATCCAGGAACCACAACCGCTGCTGCGACCACGACAACGGCAATCGATCCTCGCGCGAGGCCGGCATGATCGCCGGCAGCCCGCTGCCGACGCCGGCCTGCACGCGTCGTGCCTGACCAGCCAAGGTCGGTTCGGCGAATACCTCGCGCAGCGGCAACTCCACGCCGATGCGTTCCTGCACCCGCGCCTGCAGACGCACCGCCAGCAATGAGTGCCCGCCCAAGGCGAAGAAGTGATCGTGGCGGCCGACCTGGTCGACGCCCAGCAGTTCCGTCCATAGCTGCGACAGCGCCTGCTCAACGTCGCCTTCGGGTGCTTCGTACAGCTGCCGCGCATGCGCATCGCCGTCCGGCGCCGGCAACGCCGCGCGATCCAACTTGCCGTTAGGCGTCAGCGGCCATTGGTCTACGCGCACGTAGGCCGACGGCAGCATGTACTCGGGCAGGCGCGATTGCAGTTGGCTCCGCAATGCCGATGCGTCGACCGCGTCGCCCTGCCAGTACGCCACCAGGGTCCGCTCCGATCCCGCTTCACCGCGCGCCACCACCACCGCATCGCGCACGCCCTCGCAGGCCTGCAACGCCGCCTCAATCTCGCCCAGCTCGATCCGATAACCGCGAATCTTCACCTGGAAATCGTTGCGACCCAGGAACTCCATCGTCCCGTCCGCCCAAAAGCGCGCCCGGTCGCCGGTCTTGTACATGCGTTCGCCCGGCACGAACGGATCGGGCACGAACCGTTCGGCGGTCAGTTCCTCGCGGTTCCAGTAGCCTTCGGCCAGGCAATCGCCGGCGATATACAGATCGCCCGGCACGCCGATCGGACTCGGCTCGCCGCGTGCATCGAGCACGTAATAACGCGCGTTCCAGATCGGACGGCCGTACGGAATGCTCTTCCAGTGCGGCTCCACCCGCTCGATACGATGGTAGTTCGACCACACCGTCGCCTCGGTCGCGCCGCCCAGCGCCACCACTTCGCAACGCGGGAAGGCGCGCCGGACCGCATCGGGCAGGTCCAGGCCGATCCAGTCGCCGCTGAAGAACGCCAGTCGCAGATCGCGCGATACCTCTTCCGTCAGCGAACTCACCAATCCCGCGAACACCGCGGGCGCCGAGTCCCAGAACGTGATCCCGCTGCGCAGTAGTCCGATCAACCGCGCCGGATCGCGCACCTCTTCGGAACGCGCCACATGCACGCTGCCGCCGCTCCACAGCACGCCGAACAGGTCGTACACCGACAGATCGAAACTCAACGAGGTGGTGAACAGCACCCGGTCCGACGGTCCCATCGCGAAGGTCGATTCCACCCACGCGAACAGGTTCGCCGCCGCTGCGTGCTTGACCATTACGCCCTTCGGTCGGCCGGTCGAGCCTGATGTGTAGATCACATACGCCAACGCTTGCGCGTCCACGCCGATGCCTTGCGACGATGGATTCCATGCCGGCTGGTTTGACCAGGGCTCCGCATCGTCGACGCAAAGCACTCGCGCCGCCGACAAGCCATCGTGCTGCGACAAGGACCGCTGCGACAGCACCATCCGCGGCGCGCAGTCATCCAATGTCTCGCGCAGCCGCTGCACCGGATGAGCAGGATCCAGCGGCACGTAAGCCGCGCCCGCCTTAGCCACCGCCAGCACCGCCGCGACCATCCACGGACCGCGTTCGAGCAGGATGCCAACCCGGTCGCCGGCCTGCACGCCGTCGGCGAGCAGCCCGTGGGCGATCCGGTTCGCACGTTTGTTCAGCGCCTCGTAACTCCAGCGCTCCTCCCCGCACAACACCGCCAGCGCCTGCGGACACGCGCGCACCTGGCGCTCGAAGCCGGCGTGCATGACCTCGCACGCGTACGCGTGATCGGTCGCGTTCCAGTCCACGGTCAAACGCTTGCGCTCGCTAGCAGACAACGTGGGCAGAGCGGAAGGCGTCACCGTCACCGCGCCGGCGGCCTCGTCTTCAAGCGCCCCGACCAGAATTCTCACCGCATGTTCGACGCGCTCTAGCGCAGCCTCCGACTCGATGCCCTTCGCGCAATGCACCTTCAGCGCGAATCCCGCGCCGTAATCGTCGACCGACAACGCCAGCGGATAATGGGTGTGCTCGTCGCTGACCAGCAGCCGCATGCCAAAGGCGCCGTCCACGCCGCCGCCCTCGCCCGCGTCCTCGATGCCCGCCAACAATCCCGCGCTGTGGCGGTAATTGATCAGGGCCGCGAACGGCGCCGCGCCCGCGCCGAGTCCCGAACACCGCTGCGCCAGCGCGAGCGACGCATGCTCGTGCTCCAGCAAAGCGCCCAGTTGCTGATGCAGGGCGCGCAACGCGTCGACCGCCGAGGCAGCGTCCAAGTCCACGCGCATCGGCAAGGTATTGATGAACACACCCGGGGTCGCGGCCAGCGATGCGTTGTGCAGCCGTCCGCTCAGCACGGTGCCGAACACCACGTCGCTGCGCCCGCTCGCGGCGCCCAGCGCCAAGGCCCAGGCCAGATGGAACACCGCCGCCGCGCTGACGCCGGCCTCGCGCGCACAGTCGCGCAGACGCGCGGCCAATGCGGGGTCGACCCGGCGTACGCCATTGCTCGCGCCGATCACGCCATCGGCGACCGTCGCCACCCCGAACGGCGCGGTAATCTCGTCCATCGTGCCGAGCAGCGCCGAGAAATACGCCGCATGCTCGGCCTCAGACGACGCCGCCACCGACTCGATGAATTCGCGATACGGCGCAGACGGAATCACATCTGCACGATCTCCGCGCACCTGCGCCGCGACTTGCGCCAGCACCAGTTCGAGACTGACGTGATCGCTGACGATGTGATGGTTGAGGATCGCCAGCAGCCACGCGCCCGAAGCTTCGTCGAACGCGGTCCAGGCGCGCAGCAGCGGCGGGCGGGTCAGGTCCAGCCGTAACCGCGCCGGGTCGCTGGCCTGCATCAGCGCCTGGGTCGCGCTCATGCCCGGCGGCGGCGTCACCGTCTCGACCGGCAGACGCGCGCCGCGATGCACCAGTTGCAGCGGCTCGCGCAGCCCCTGCCAATGCATCGAGGTGCGCAGAATGTCGTAGCGATCGACCATCGACTGCAGTCCCGCCGCGAACGCCTCCATGTCGTCGCGGCGCTCGAACTGGAGCAGCGTGCGGATCAGATACGCGTCCGCGCCCTCGTCGCGCAGATGATGGAACAGCATGCCCTGCTGCAGCGGCGACAGCGGATAGGCGTCTTCCAGATCGTCGACGCGTCCGCGCGCCCTGAGTAGGGTATCGCGCACGTCGGCATCGTCCAGGCCCGGCAGCGGGGCCACACCGGCCTGCGCGAACACAGGCCCGGGTTGGGTCGCCAGCGCGGCCAGATCGCACAGCACCGGCGCCGAGAACACGCTGCGCACGTCGAGCCGCAATCCGCGTTGGGCGAGCCGTTCGATCAAGGTCACGACCATCAACGAATGGCCGCCGAGGCGGAAGAAATGGTCGTGGCGTCCGACCCGCGGCAGATCGAACAACTGCGCCCAGACTTCGGCAATCACCGACTCGACCTCGCCTTGCGGCGCCTGATAAGCGAGCGCGCCGACCGCATCGCGATCGGGCGCCGGCAGCCGGTCGGTATCGAGCTTGCCGTTGCGGGTCAGCGGCAACGCGGCCATCGGCACGAACGCGGACGGCACCATGTACTCGGCCAGGCTGGCGCACAGCGCGGCGCGCAGGCCGGGTACATCCAGGCCTGTCAGATCCTGATGCGCCGACCCGGCCGGCACGATGTAGGCGATCAGGCGCAGATCGCCGGAACGATCCGCGCGCGCGACGACGGCGGCCTGCGCAACCGCGGGCAATCGCAGCAGCGCCGCTTCGATCTCGCCCGGCTCGATCCGGAATCCGCGCAATTGCACCTGCTGGTCGATGCGCCCCAGGTGCTGGATATCGCCATTGTCGAGAAAGCGTCCGAGATCGCCGGAGCGGTACAGCACTTGTCCGGGCTCGAACGGATCGGCGACGAAACGCTCGGCGGTCAATGCCTGGCGATTGAGGTAGCCGCGCGCGAGGCCAAGGCCACCGACGTAGATTTCGCCGGTCGCGCCGTACGGCAGCATCCGGCGGTCCTGGTCCAGGATATACACGCGGGTGGTCGGGATCGGCCGGCCGACATTGTTGTCGGCGCTGGCGAGTTCGGCCGCGCCGAGGTGCTTGAAGGTCACGTGCACGCAGGTTTCGGTGATGCCGTACATGTTCACCAGCGCAACCCGCGGGTGCCGTTGATGGAACGGCGCCAGCTTGCTCGGGTTGAGCGATTCGCCGCCGAACACCACATAGCGCAACGCGGCGAAATCGATCGCTTCGGGCAGCATGCGCGACAACGCGAGGAACGCCGACGGCGTCTGGCTCAGCACGCTGACGCGATGCTCCGCCAGCCAGTAGGCGAAGCCCAGCGGATCGGTGCGCAACGGGCCCGGCACGATCGCCGCGCAGGCGCCATGCAGCAACGGACCGAACAATTCCCAGACCGAGAAGTCGAACGCGAACGAGTGGAATACCGACCACACATCGTCCGAGTCGAAACGGAACGGCAAGGCATCGTTGACCAGCAGGCGGACCACGTTGCGATGGGTGATCGGCACGCCCTTGGGCTGCCCGGTTGAACCGGAGGTATAGATCACATAGGCATCGGCATCGGCCTGCACGTCCTCGCCGATCGCCGCGTCCGAGTGCTGCGTCAGGCCCGGATCGTCGCTGCTCACCGCTACGCAGTGCGCGGGCAGCCCTTGAGCGTTCGCGCCGCCCGCGATCACCGCCAGGCGCGCGCCGGCGTCATCCAGGGTGAAGGCGATGCGTTCGGCCGGCGCATCCGGATCGAGCGGCACATAAGCGCATCCCGCCTTCAGGATCGCGAGAATGGCCACGCCCGCCTCGATCGAACGGCTTGCGAGCAGGCCGATGCGGTCGCCCGGCGCGGCGCCGCGCGTGCGCAACAGCCGCGCCAACCGGTTGGCGCGCGCTTCGAGCGTCGAATAGGTGAGACTGCCGCGCTCGTCGAGGATCGCGACCCGATCCGGCGCCTGTCCGGCCCGGCGCCCGATCAGCCCATGCAAGGTCTGCGTATCCGGGTAACCGGCGCGCGCGCCCTGGGCCAGTTCGCGTTGTCGCTCGATCTCGACCGCGGACAGCAACGGCAGCGCGTCGACCTCGCGCGAACCGTCGCCGGTGATCTCGCGCAACAGCGCGGCGTAATGGCCGGCGATCTGCTCCGCCATCCACGCATCGAAAAAGTCGGCGTTGTAGACCAGACGACAGGCGTAGCCGTCGCCTTCGTCGCTGACCAACAGGTGCAGATCGTTCTTGCCGTAGCCGAGGTTGGTCTCGACCATGCGCACGGCGAAGTCGGCGCCCTGTCGCACGCTCGGGGCGCGCTCGAACTGGAACAGCAGATCGAACAGCGCGGTGCGGCTCATGTCCTTTTCGGGCGCCAGCCACTGGACCAGGCGGTCGAACGGAACCCGCGCGTGCGCATCGGCCTGCGCGCGCACCCGTGCGGTGTCGGCGAGCAACGCGGCGACGCGGGTGTCGGCGTCGATGCGTTGACGGATTACCTGCAGATTGGCGAACGGACCGAGCGCGGCTACGGCAGGCGCGGCGGACTCGGCCGCGGCGCTGGTTCCGAACACGATGTCCTCGTGCCCGGCATAGCGCCGGATCAGCGCGGCGAAGGCCGCGCTGGCCACGGTGGCCTCGTCGCTGCCGGCGCGCGCGGCGGTCGCGCGCACCGCCGCCGCCGCGCCGTCGATGCGGAAATCGATGCGCGCGGCGGTATAGGTATGCACCGTCGGCCGCGGACGATTGAGCGGAAGCTCGACCGCCTGCAGCGGCGCACGCAGCTGCCGTCGCCAGTACAGCGCGGCGGGCTCGAAGGTCAGCCGCGTGTGTGAATCGCGATGCAGTCTGGCCAGGTATTCGTCGGTCTGGATCGTCGCGATCGGCGCGCCGTCGTAGGCCTGCACGATCGCGTGCGCGATCTGCGCCAACGCGGCGCGATCGGCGACGATATGGTGAACGCTGAGCGCGAGCAGGCTCGGCTGCTCGCCGTCGCGATAAAGCCGCGCGCGCAGCAACGCGCCCTCGCCCAGCGGCATCGGCTCGGCGGCCCAGGCCAGCGCGGCTTCGATCGGGTCGGCGTCCGTGTCGACCTGCGACCAGGGGATCCGTTCGTCTTCGACGAAACGCTGCCCCACTCGTCCGTCCTCGGCGAGGATCCGCGTGCGCAGCGCCGGTTGCGCCGCCACGACTTGCGCGAGCGCGGCGCGCAGGCGGTCGGCATCGACCCGGCCGCTCAGCCGCAGCAGCAACGGCAGGTTGTGATACGTCGGGCTGGAGGGATACAGGCTGCCCGCTTCGAAAGTCTCGATGAACCACAGCCGCTGCTGGTGCGGCGACAGCGCCAGCACATCGGAACTGGTTGCCTCAGGCTGCGTGGCGACGGCCTCGTCAACGCGAACGCGCGCGGCCAGCGGCGCCGACACGATCGCCGTTTCCGGCGCCTGCGTCATTGTCAGCAACAAAGCCTCGAAATGATCGGCGCAGCGTTCGATGCTGGCCGGATCGAACAGATCGGCGGCGTATTCGTAACGCAGTTCGATCCGGCCATCGTCGTCGCTGACGTACACGGTCAGGTCGCACTTGGCGCCGATCTCCAGCGGCGCCAGCGCCGTCGCCTCGATCCCGGGCAGCGCCAGTTCGGCGCGCGGCATGTTCTGGCACAGCAGCATGGTCTGGAACAGCGGCGCATGGCTGGCCTCGCCACGCTCGGGCCGCACCGCTTCGACGATCTGCTCGAACGGCAAGTCCTGATGCCGGTAAGCATCGAGCGCGGTGACCCGGGCCTGCCGGGCCAGACCTTCGAAGGTCTCTTCGCTATCCAGGCGCAAGCGCAGCGGCAGGCTGTTGATGAAGAAGCCGATCAACGGCTCCAACTCGGCCCTGACCCGATTGGCGACCGGCGTTCCGACGACGATATCGTCCTGTCCGCTCAGGCGCGCCATCAGCGCGGACCACGCGGTCAGCGCGGTCATGAACAAGGTCATGCCGCGCGCCGCGCCGAAGCCGCGCACGGCGTCGCCGAGGCGCGCATCGAGGCGGCGGATCACTTCGCCGCCGCGCGTGCTCAGCGTCGCCGGGCGCGACCGGTCGGTCGGCAGTTCGAGCCGCTCGGGCGCGCCGTGCAAGTGCGCTCGCCAGAACGCCAGATGATCCTCATGCGCGTGCGCGGGCATGGTCTCGCGTTGCCACACCGCGTAATCGGCGTACTGGACCGGCAGCAGCGGCAGCGGGTCGGGCCGGCCGGCGGCGAACGCGGCGTAAAGCGTCGACAACTCCCGCGTCAGGATCGCCACCGACCATCCGTCCGAGGCGATGTGATGCTGAAGCACCAGCAAGCCGTGACTGCGCTCACCGATGCGCGCCAACAGACCGCGGATGGGCGTATCCGCGGCCAGATCGAAACCGCGCCGGACCTCTTGCAGACAGGCCGTGCGCGCCTCCTCCCAGGCCGCGTCTTCGGGCAAGTGCGACAGATCGATCTGCCGCAGCGCGAATCCCGATTCGGCCGGCAGGATGTCTTGATGCGCTATCCCGTCCTTGGCGACGAAACGGGTGCGCAAGGTTTCGTGCCGGGCGACCAGCGCGTCCAATGCGCGGCGCAACGCAGCGATATCCAGCTCGCCCTCGAGCTTGAACCAGCCGGGCATCCGATAGGCCGCGGCGCCTTCGGGATCCATCCGGTCGAGAAACCACAGCCGTTGCTGCGCCCACGACAACGGCAGCTCGCGATCGCGCGCGACCGGCGACACCGAGGGCAATCGTCCTGCGTGAGCACGGCCCGCTTGCGCCGCCATGGCTGCGAGAGTGGGATGTTCGAATACCTCGCGCAGCGGCAACTGCACGCCGAGCGCTTCCTCGATGCGCGCCACCAGCCGCACCGCCATCAGCGAATGGCCGCCGATCTCGAAGAAATGATCGTTACGCCCGATCCGCTCGATGCCGAGCAGGTCGCGCCACAATCCGGCCAACGCGGCTTCGACACCGTCGGCGGGTTCGACGAACGCGCGACGCGCCAGCGCGTCCTCGTCCGGCGGCGGCAACGCCGCGCGATCGAGTTTGCCGCCCGCCGTCAGCGGCCAGCGCACCATCGGCACGAACGCCGACGGCAGCATGTGCTCGGGCAGCCGGCGCGAGAGCGCGGCGCGCAGGCGCAGCGGCAGGTCGGCGCATGCGGCCGCGAGCAAAGGCCAGCTGTGCAAGCCCGACGACGGCGCCGGCGAACAAGGAAACGCGGCGCCCGCGAGCGCCCGCAGCTGTGCGTGCGCACCGATCGCGGCATCGTAGCGACCGTCGCGGCCGCTGTCGGCCCAGCTCAGTCGCAATCCCAGGCCGCGCTCGGCGCACATGGCCGCCAGTTGCGCGGGCAGCACGCCGAGGCTGTCGTCGTCGCTCACGGCCTGCGGCCGGTACGGCAGGAAACCGGGCATCACCCGACGCTGTTCGAGCATGCGCGCGAACGGCGCGACCCACGGATGCGCGATCCCGCACACGGCGAGGATCGACGAGGGATCGGCGGCGGCCGCGTCGAGCATCGCGGTCAACGCGGCGGTGCCGCGCCAGTCGCGCCAATCCAGCGGCGGCGCGGCGTCGGTGGGTGCGTCGTCGTGGCTGCTCGCCGCATGGGTATGGATGACGACGTCGTAGCGGAACGCCGCCATTTCGGTATGCCGCTCGCCCAGCTTGGGCAGGATCTCGATGTCGCGGATCTGGGGATAGCGGTCGCGCAAGGACACGAACCAGGCCGGATCGACCAGCAATTCGCGATCGGCGATCGCCCGCCGCCGCGCCTGCTCGAGCACCTGCGCATCACGGGCGCCGGCCGCAGCCTGATGCAGCGCGACCGACAGATGAAAGGCTTCGCCAAGACCCCAATGGCGGATGTCGCCGACGAACAGACGGCCGCCCGGCTCAAGCCGCGACAGCATCGCTTCGAGCGTGCGCTGCAGATAGTCCGCATCGGGGAAGTACTGCGCGACCGAGTTCAGGATCGCGGTATCGAAACGCTCCGCCACCGCCGACAGGTCGTGCGCCGGCGCCGCGCCTACCGCCGCGACCGCGGCGATGGCCGGATCGCGGGCGATGCGGCGGGCGAGCTTGCCCACGGTCCGCGCCGACAGGTCGGTGCCGACGTAACGGCTGCAGTCCGCGGCCAGGTTCTGCAGCAGCAGGCCGGTGCCGCAGCCGACTTCCAGCACGCGCCGCGGGCGCAGTTCGCGGATCCGCGCGAGCGTGGTGTCGAGCCACTCGCGCATGGCCTCGTCCGCGATCGCGTCGCGGGTGTAGCTGCTGTTCCAGCCGACCGTATCGAAGTTGTCGGAACCGTCGCCGCCGTCCTCGTCGGCCTGCTCGTCGAAGATGCCGGACCATTGCTCGACTTGCGCGTCCGCCGCGTGGGCGTCCGCAGCCGCGGGATCGGGGACGACGTAGGCGGCGATGCGCGGTTCGCCGTCGCGATCGCGCACCACGGTCACCAGTGCATCGCGCACACCGTCGGCTTCGCGCAGACAGGCCTGGATCTCGCCGAGTTCGATGCGATGGCCGCGGATCTTGACCTGATCGTCGTTGCGACCGAGGTAGTCGAGCCTGCCATCGGCATGACGTCGCACCAGATCGCCGCTGCGATACAGCCGGCCTTCGCCGAACGGATTGTCGATGAAGCGTTCAGCGGTCAATTCGGGACGATGCAGATAACCGCGCGCCACACCGTTGCCGCCCAGCCACAGCTCGCCGACCACGCCCGGCGCGGCCAATGTTCCATTGGCCTCCACCACATAGGCCTGCACGCCCGGCAGCGGTTCGCCCAGATGCGGGCCGCACTCGGCGCTGACTCGCGCCAAGGTGCTGTTGACCGTGCATTCGGTCGGGCCGTAGGCGTTGTAGCAGGCCACCGGCGCGGCCGCCGCGCGCTTCCATGCGGCGACCGGAAACGCTTCGCCGCCGACCAGGATCGCGCGCAGTCGCGGCAACGGGCGTTCGAACAGGCCGCCGTGGATCAACAGGTCCAGTTGCGATGGCGTGCAATCGAATACCGATATCGCTTCGGCGTCGAGAAAGTCCAGCATGCGCGCGGCGTCGGCGCGAACGTTCGCGGGTACCACGCACACGGTGTGGCCCGAGCCCAGTTGCACCAGCGCCTGCAGCGAGGCGTCGAAGGAAACACTGGCGTTGAGCGCCACGAGCAGTCCTTGCGGCAGTTCGTCGAACACGCGCTCGCGCATGCCTTGCCACAGGTGCAACAACTGGCGATGTTCGACCATTACGCCCTTGGGCCGGCCGGTCGAGCCTGAGGTATAGATCACATAGGCCAAGTGGTCGGGACGCAACGCCACCTGCGGCGCGTGCACCTGCGCGCTGTCGGCGGTGGCTTCCACTTCCAGCACCGCAACGCTGTCGATACCGAGTCGCGCGGCGGCTCCACCGGCGCTCACCACCGCGACCGGAGCAGCGTCTTCCAGCATTTGCAGCACGCGTTCGCGCGGATAGCCCGGGTCCAGCGGCACGTAGGCACCGCCGGCTTTCAGAATGCCGAGCAGGCCGATCACCAGTTCGATCCCGCGCTCGGCGCACAGGCCCACGCGGGTGTCGGGTACCACGCCCCGCTCGATCAAGGCGTGCGCGACTCGATTGGACGCAAGCTCCAACTGCGCATAGTTCAACTGCGCCGCGCCGTTGCGCAACGCCACCGCGTCGGGCGTGCGCGTGACCTGCGCCTGGAACAGTTCCACCAGCGTCTGCTGCGGCTGCACGGACGACGGACCGGCGCTGCCTTGCAGCAGCCGCGCACGCTCGTCTTCGTCCAGCAACGCCAGCGACGCCACCGCCGCGTCCGGCGACCGCGCCATGCCGTCCAGCAAGCGCTCCAGCCATCGCGACCAACGCGCCACGGTATCGGCATCGAACAGATCGCTGGCGTACTCGATCGCACCGCTCAATCCGTCCTCGGTCTCGGTCAGCGACAACGAGATGTCGAATTGCGTGGTCGTATGCGGAATCGCGATCCGCTCGACCCGCAGCTGGTGCAGCGACGGATCGCCGCCGCGCGGCGCGTTCTGCAGCACGAACATCGCCTGCACCAGCGGGTTGTGGCCCAGGCTGCGCTCGGGCGCCATCGACTCGACCACCTGCGCGAACGGCACGTCCTGATGCACGAACCCGTCCAGGGCCACCTGCTTGACCTTGTCCAGCCACTGCGCGGTGGTGCTGTCGCGCGGCAATTCCAGCCGCAGCGCCAGGGTGTTGACGAAGAACCCGATCAGGCCGTCCAGACGGCTGTCGCGACGGTTCGCCACCGCGGTGCCCACCATCACCTCGCCCTGCCCGCTCAGTCGCGACAGCAAAGCGCTCCAGCCCGCCAGCAGCACCATATACAAAGTCGCGCCGTGGGTTTGCGCCAATGCGCGCAGGCGTTTGGTCAGCGCCGCATCCAGCCGCACCGTATGCGTCCGTCCCGCGTAACTCTGCACCGGCGGACGCGGCCGATCGGTCGGCAGCGCCAATAACTCGGGTGCGCCGCGCAACTGCTCGCGCCAGTAATGCGATTGCGTTTCCCAGCGCGCACCGCTCAGCCAACCGCGCTGCCACAGCGCATAGTCGGCGTACTGCACCGGCAACGGCGGCAGCGGATCGTCCAGGCCTTGCGCGAATGCGGCGTACAACGCTCTGAGTTCCTCCACCAGCACGCCGAGCGACCAGCCATCGGAGACGATGTGGTGCTGAGTCACCAACAGCACGTGCTCGTCGGTCTCCAGTCGCAGCAGACGCCCGCGGATCAGCGGACCGCACGACAGATCGAAACGCGATTGCGCCTCCTCGCGCATCTGTGTTTCCAGCGCAGCCTCACGCGATTGTGTCGGCATCGTCGACAGATCCACGCGTCGCAACGCGAAACCCGAGGCCGACTCGATCCGCTGCTCCGGCTCGCCTTCCACGTCCTCGAAACGCGTGCGCAGAGCCTCGTGACGCTCGACGATTCGTGCCAGCGCACGCTCCAGCGCCGACTCGTCCAGTGCACCGCTCAAGCGCAAGCCCGCCGCTACGTGATAGGCCGCACCGGCGGCCGCATCCAGCCGATCCAGAAACCATAGTCGCTGCTGCGACCACGACAACGGCAATCGATCCTCGCGCGGGGCCGGCATGATCGCCGGCAACCCGCTGCCGACGCCGGCCTGCACGCGTCGTGCTTGACCGGCCAAGGTCGGCTCGGCGAATACCTCGCGCAGCGGCAACTCCACGCCAAGGCGTTCCTGCACCCGTGCTTGCAACCGCACCGCCAGCAACGAATGTCCGCCCAATGCGAAGAAATGATCGTGGCGGCCGACTCGTTCGACGCCCAGCAGCTCTGTCCACACCTGCGACAGCGCTTGTTCCACCTCGCCTTCGGGTGCTTCGTAGACCTGCCGCACATGCGCATCGCCTTCTGGCGCCGGCAACGCCGCGCGATCCAGCTTGCCGTTGGGCGTCAGAGGCCACTGGTCTACGTGCACATAGGCCGACGGCAGCATGTACTCGGGCAGTCGCGATTGCAGTTGGTTCCGCAATGCCGACACTTCGATCGCATCGCCCTGCCAGTACGCCACCAAGCTTCGTTCCGATCCCGCCTCGCCGCGCGCGACCACCACCGCGTCGCGTACGCCATCGCAGGCCTGTAGTGCAGCCTCGATCTCGCCCAGCTCGATCCGGTAACCGCGCAGCTTCACCTGGAAGTCGTTGCGTCCCAGATAGTCCAGACCGCCGTCGCCGCGACGCCGGACCAGATCGCCGGTGCGATACACGCGGCCCCCCGCCACGAACGGATCGTCGATAAAGCGCTCGGCGGTCAGCTCCGGGCGATGCAGATAGCCACGCGCCACGCCCGCGCCGCCGAGCCACAACTCGCCAACTACGCCCGGTGCGACCAGTTCGCCGTGGTCGTCGACCACGTAGGCGCGCGTATTCGCCACTGGCGTGCCGATGCCCGGCACGAAGCCCGCCGAGCGCGGCATCGAGACCCAGGTCGAGTACGTCGTCGTTTCGGTCGGGCCATAAAGATTAGCCACCCAGGCCGCCTGGGTCTGCGCGAACACCTGCTCGACTAAGTCGCGCTTGAGCGGCTCGCCGGCCAGATTTACCGCGCGCACGCTGGACGGCAGGCCGCCTGCGTCCAGCACCGCCTTCAATACCGAAGGCACCGTGTTGATGAGGGTAGCGCCTTCGAGCTGCGCGCCAGCGCGCAGCAGGTCCTCTACCAGCACCACGCTGCCGCCCGTGGCCAACGGCACCAGCAATTCGAATACGGCCAAGTCGAAATTGACCGAGGTCGAACACACCGTGCGCGCCAGGTCCTCCGCGGCGAACGCGCCATGCGCCCACGTCAGCAGGTTGACCGTGTTGCGATGTTCGATCGCCACGCCCTTGGGCCTACCGGTGGAGCCGGAGGTGTAGATCACGTAAGCCAGGTGATCGGGACGCAATGCCACCCGCGGCGCGTTCGACAACGCGCTGTCGGCAGTGTCTTCCACTTCCAGCACCGCAACCCCGTCCACGCCCAGTCGCGCGGCCGCGCCGCCAGCGCTCACTACGGCGACCGGCGAAGCGTCTTCCAGCATCTGCAACACACGTTCGCGCGGATAGCCCGGGTCCAGCGGCACGTAGGCGCCGCCGGCTTTCAGGATGCCCAGCAGGCCGACCACCAGTTCGGTTCCGCGCTCGGCGCAAAGACCCACGCGGATATCGGGCACTACGCCCAACTCGATCAAGGCATGCGCGACCCGGTTGGACGCGGCTTCCAACTGCGCGTAGCTCAACTGCGCCGCGCCGCAGCGCAGCGCTACCGCGTCAGGCGTACGCGCGACTTGCGACTCGAACAAATCCACCAACGTCTGCTGCGGCTGCTCGGTCGACGGGCCGGCGCTCGCTTGCAGTAGCTGCGCGCGTTCGTGCTCGTCCAGCAACGCCAGCGACGACATCGTCGCCTCCGGCAACCGCGTCATGCCATCCAGCAAACGCTCAAACCACTGCGACCAACGCGCCACGGTGTCGGCATCGAACAGATCGCTGGAATACTCGATCGCCCCGCTCAACTCCTGCCCTTCTTCCCGAAGCGTCAGGCTCAGATCGAACTGGGTCGCGCCATGCGAAACCGCATAAGCTTCCACGTCCAGTCCAGGCAAGGCCAGCGTGCGCTCCGGCGTGTTGTCCAGGCTCAGCAGCGTCTGGAACACCGGACTGTGACTCAGGCTGCGCTGCGGATGCAGCGCCTCGACCACGCGTTCGAACGGCACCTCCTGATGCTCGTAAGCGGCCAGGGTCGTCGCGCGAACCTGCGCCAGCAAATCCGCGACCGTGGCAGATCCCTCTACCCGCGTGCGCAATGCCAGCGTGTTGACGAAAAATCCGATCAGGCCTTCCAGTTCCAGCCGCGGTCGATTCGCCACCGGTGAACCCACCACCACTTCGTCCTGTCCGCTCAGCCGCGACAGCAGCGCGCTCCAGCCCGCCAGCAGCACCGTATACAGCGTCGTGCCGTGCGCCCGTGCCAGCGAGTGCAACCGACGGGTCAAGTCCGCGTTGAGACGCAGCGGCAGCCAGCCGCCGCGATAACTCTGCAACGACGGTCGCGGACGATCGGTCGGCAACGCCAGCAATTCCGGCGCGCCGCGCAGTTGCTCGCACCATACCTTTACTTGATTGTCGCTGTCGGTCTGCGACAGCCGCGCCCGGTGCCACGCCGCATAGTCGGCGTACTGCAGCGGCAAGACCGGCAACGGATCGGGCCGACCTTGCGCATACGCGGCGTACACCGCGGCCAGTTCGCGCACCAGCACACCCTGCGACCAGCCGTCGGACACGATGTGGTGCTGCACCAGTACCAGCACGTGTTCATCGGCCTGCACATGCAGCAGCAGTGCACGTACCGGCGGTTGCGCCGACAGGTCGAACGGCTCCGACGCATACGTTATGCAGGCCTGCGCCAGCGCCACCTCGCGCTGCGACTCCGGCACCGTTTGCAGATCCTGCCGCTCCAACACCAGCCCGGTTGCCGCCCGTATCACCTGCACCGGGCCGTCCGCGCCGTGCTCGAACACCGTGCGCAGCGACTCGTGCCGCTCGACGATCCGATCCAGCGCCCGCGTCAGCGCCGCTTCGTCCAGCGCGCCGCGCAAGCGCACGCCCGCCGCGATGTGATACGCCGCGCCGGCCGCCGCATCCAATCTGTCCAGAAACCACAACCGCTGCTGCGACCACGACAACGGCAGCGGTAACCCGCGATCCGCCAACGGCAACGCATCGCCATCGCTTCGCTGCGCCGCCCGCACGATCCGGGCAAGCCCGGCCAGCGTCGGCGATGCGAACAGATCCGCCGGCGTGCAATCCACCCCGAACGCTTCGCGCAGACGCGCGATCAACATGCTGGCCTGGATCGAATCCAGACCGAACGCGAACAGATCCTGGTGCCGGTCCGCCGGCACGGCGCCGAGCACGTCGGCGACGATCCCGTCGATCCGATCCGCCACGTCGTCTTCGCCCAGCGAATCAAGATCGGCGGATGCGTCGGCCGCTTGCTCCACCCGCCATTCCCACACCGCGGAGAATGCGCCCTCGCGCAGCAGTTCATGGCAGCGGCCGCGCTGGACCTTGCCGCTGGAAGTGCGCGGCAAATGACCCGCGCGCACCAGCACGACGCGGGCGAGATCGTAAATGTCGTGCGCCTCGGCCAAGGCGGCGCGGATTCTCGCCGCCAGATCGACGCTGTCGACCGCGCTGGCGCCGGAGATTTCCAGGACGATCGCGAGCGCGCCGGAATCCTCGTCCTCGAGCGCGAACACGGCGCAGCCGTCCGCGCTGAAGGCCGGTTCCACCGTGGCTACGGTTTGCTCGATGTCCTGCGGATACAGGTTGCGTCCGCCCAGGATCAGCAGTTCCTTGGAGCGGCCGGCGACGTAGAGTTCGCCTTCGTGCACGAAACCCAGGTCGCCGGTGCGCAGCCATGTTTCGCCGTCGCGTTCGGTGAAACTCTCGCGCGTGCCCTCCGGTTGATCCCAATAGCCGGCCGCGACCGACCCGCCGCGGACCAGGATCTCGCCGATGCATGCATCCCGCGAGGCCAGGCCGCTGACCGGATCGGCGATCAGCACGCGCGCGCCCGCCGGGGTGCCGACGCTGGCGAGTTCGATGCCGTCCTCGTCGCTGGCGACGATCACGCGTCCACGCGCCAGTTCGCGGCGATCCAGCACGATCGTGCGCAGCGGCTCGCCGGGCGCGCGCAATCGCGCGGCGACCAGCAAGGTGGCTTCGGCCAGTCCGTACGCGGGCGTCAACGCGCTCGGCGCGAATCCGCGGTCGGCATAGGCATCGGCGAAGCGACGCAAGGTATCGGGCCGGATGCGCTCGGCGCCGTTGACCGCGACGCGCACGCTGTCCAGGCGGATCGCGCGCAACAGCGGATCGTCCGCACGCTCGGCCATCAAGGCGTAGGCGAAATTCGGCGCCACGGTCAGCGTGGCGCGATGGTCCGACAGCGCGCGCAACCAGCGATGCGGCCGACGCATGAACGCCGCGGGCGGAAACTGCACGCAACCGGCGCCGGCGAACAAGGGGTAAGCGATGGCGCCGATCAGGCCCATGTCGTGGAACGGCGGCAACCACGAGACCACGACGTCATCGCGGCTCATGCCGTAGCGCGCCACCGCGGCCGCGCAATTGGCCATCAGATTGCCGTGGGTGACGATCACGCCCTTCGGCGCGGATGTGGAACCCGAGGTGTATTGCAGCACCGCGGGTGTCGACTCGGTGGCAGGGTAAGGCTCGCATCCGGCCTCGTCCGCGCCGGCCGGCAGCGTACGCGGATCGATCCAGGCGACGCCCGCGGCGGCGGTCGCGAATTCGCGCATGCAGCGTTCGCGGACTTCATCGTCCAGGACCATGCAGGCCGCGGGCCGGCAATCGTCGAAGATCGCGCGCAGACGCGGCAAGGTGCGGCGATTGCCCGGTGGATACGCCGGCACCGCCACCAGGCCGGCATGCAAACAGGCCAGGAACGCGACGATGTAGTCCAGCGACGGCGGCAGCAGCAACAGCACGCGGTCGCCGCTCGCGGTGACACGCCGCAATCCGGCCGCGACCCGCGCGACTTCGCGATCCAGGCCGGCGTAGTCCAACGCAATGCCCGCGCCCTCGCCGTCGGCCAGGAACCGGAACGCGATGCGTTCGCGCTGCCGCGCATCCTCCGCGTGACGGCGCAGCAACTGCGCCAATGAAGAACACGTCGAAGGCATGACCACGGCTGACTCCATTCTCGACCACGAGCAAAAAGAAATCGGTAATCCCTTGCACCGCCGCGTCCGCGACGGCGACGTCCCGTACTAGGCTTGCGCTGCGACGCTGTGGCCGCGAAGACGCCTGTTGATCCAGAAATACGCCGACGGGTTGCGCCTGATCGCCTCCTCCAGGATGCGATTGACCCGGGTCGCGTCCGCGGCCGGGTCCTCGCCGAATCCCTCCAGCGGCGGCGAAAGCGAGATACGACAGCCGTCGCGTTCGCGGTGATGGGTGAACGCGACCACGACCGCGCCGCTGAGTTTCACCAGCCGCGTCGCCGACGACAAGGTGTTTAGCACCATGCCGAAGAACGGCGCCGGCACCTGGTTGCGGTCGCGGTATTCCTGATCCGGCGCGAACCACAGCACCGCGCCGTCGCGCAGCGCGGACAATACGCCGCGCACGTCGCTGCGTTCGATCATCGTGAGCTGGCGCCTGCCCCGCGATCTGCGCGACGCCGCGTCGACCAACGGATTCGGGCGGCGCATATACATCGCGCACAGCGGAATGCGCTCGTTGAGCAACTGCACCGCGGTTTCCATGTCGCTGAAATGAAAGCCCAGCAGCAGCACGCCGCGCCCTGCCGAGGTCAGTTGCTGAAGATGCTCGAGCCCGTCGACGACGCAAGGCTGGGTGGACGCATCGCCGAACCACCAGCGGCCCTTTTCCAGATAGCCCAGCACCGCCTGGGCGAGGCTGGCGCGGCCCATGTCGACGCGGGCGCGCTCGCTGAGCTCGGGGAAACACAGGCAGAGGTTGTCGAGGATGATTTGGCGCGACTCGGCTGAAACGGACCAGTAGACGGCGCCCGCGACTTTTGAAATCGGGGCCAGCATGCGTAGCGGCAGGATGCTCGCAAGCCGCAGTATCGACAGTTCGACGCCCGCTGCAATCCATTGCCGAACTGTCATTTCTGACATCTTGCCAACTCCCTTTTTTTCCGAAAGACGATCCCCGCGGCGTCCCCAACGCCCCGAAGCACCTCAATGAATGCGAGCGACACCGCCGCCGGCCCGCTCGTCCGGCGGACGTTCGGGCGCGGCCTGCTCTTCCAGTGGCCGCCGCAGTATATTGAAGCCTTCATCGCACACAACATGTCGCATGACGACTCCATATGCTTGATGATGATTCCACAGGATAGCAACAAGGCATGGACTCATCGTAAGGTTATGCGCCGCATTGCAGGCCGATGTTTTTTGCAATGCAGCAGGACCCCGTCGCTGCAAGGATTCGTGGCATGACCCTTCTTTCTTCCGCCTCCTCTCCCGGCCCACGGCCGCTGTCGTCGCCGCCATCGTTCGCCGATGCGTTCCGGGCGCAAGCGGCGAGCACGCCGGAGGCGGTGGCGCTGCGCAGCGGCGCGGCGCGGCTGAGTTATGCGCAATTGGACGCCGCGTCGAATCGCGTAGCGCATGCATTAATCGAACTGGGTGTGCTGCCCGAGACCCGCGTGGGCCTGTGCGCTGAACGCGGGATCGAACTGGTGGTCGGCCTGCTCGGCATCCTCAAGGCCGGCGGTGCCTACGTACCGCTGGACCCGGGTTATCCGCGCGAACGCGTGCTGCAGATGCTGGAAGATTCGTCGCCGGTCGCGGTGGTGAGCGCCGGCGGCGCGGCCGCGCGGTTGGGTCTGGACAGCGTTGCAGTGCTGGAAGTGGAAGCCACGCTCGACAGCGCGCAGTCGCACGCGCCGCAGGTGGCGTTGCGTCCCGACCACTTGGCCTATGTGATCTACACCTCCGGCTCCACCGGTCGCCCCAAGGGTGTGATGGTCGAACATCGCCAGTTGCTGCACCTGTGGCAAGGCATGCGCGAGCGCGTGTTCAGCGTGTTGCCGCAAGGATTGTGCGTAGCGCTTAACGCCAGCGTTTCCTTCGATGCCTCGCTGCAGGCGCTGGTGCAACTGGGCTCGGGCCACACCGTGTGCGTGGTGCCCGCGGACGTTCGCGCCGACGCCGGACGCATGCTGGACTTTCTCGACACCGAAGCGATATCGGTATTCGATTGCACGCCGTCGCAACTGGACCTGTTGATCCACGGCGGCCTGTTCGAGCGGGATCTGCCGCGACTGCGCGCGATCCTCGTGGGCGGTGAAGCGTTTCCGGCCGCGGCGTGGAAGCGCGCGGCGGCCGCGCCGGTGGCCTGCTACAACGCCTACGGCCCGACCGAATGCACGGTCAACAGCACCTTGGCGCGAGTCAGCGCCGAGTGCAGCCCGCATCTGGGCGAACCGCTGCCGGGCGTGCAGGCCTATGTGGTGGAAGCCGATGGAACATTGGCCGCGCCCGGCGTGGTCGGCGAGCTGTGGCTGGGCGGCGATGGCGTGGCGCGCGGTTATCTGCATCGTCCCGAATTGACCGCTGAACGCTTCATCGACAATCCGTTCGGCGAAGGCCGGCTGTATCGCAGCGGCGATCTGGTGCGGCGCCGTGCCGACGGCAGGCTCGATTACCTCGGCCGCAACGACGATCAGGTCAAGATCCGCGGCCACCGCATCGAACTCGGCGAGATTGCCGCCGCGCTTTGCGAGCATGCCGACGTGCGCGACGCGGCGGTCGTGCCGCTGCGCTCGGAGGACGGCGACGTAAGGCTTGCGGCCTATGTCATACCGGCCCAGGCCGCGCCGACGCCGACCGACCTGCGCGCCTTCCTCGCGCAACGGCTGCCGGATTACATGCTGCCTTACGCCTACGTCTGCGTGCCGACGTTCCCGACCGGCGCCAACGGCAAGATCGACCGCGGCGCGCTGCGCCCGCCGGCCTCGGCCGACATCGCCGGCCGGCCGTTCCTGCCGGCGCAGGGCGAGATCGAAACGGCGATCGCGCAGTTGTGGACGCAACTGTTGCGGGTGGACCGGGTCGGCCGCGACGACAATTTCTTCGAACTCGGCGGTCACTCCCTGCACGCGATGCAGCTGATCGAGCGCATGCATCGCATCGGCCTGGAGGCGGACATGCACGGTTTGTTCGTGCAATCGACCCTGGCCGGATTCGCCGCGACCGCGCGCTGGTCGGCGCGCGCGCAACCTCAGCGCGGCGAGGCCGACGCGTCCGGCCCCGCATGGATCGACTCGCCGGCCTCGCAGAAACAATGCTGCGACTGGGCCTTCAATCAGGTCACCCTCGCCCAGGCACGCCCGTCGCTGTGCGTGCAGCAGCGGGTCAACGTCGAGCAAGCGGATCCGGAACTGTTGCGCCAGGTGTTCGATGCGGCCGTCGCCCGCCATGAAGCCCTGCGCACCACCCTGCATGTGACCGACGACCGGCTGATCCAGCGCACCCACGCCAGCCATGCGCTGGCGCCGATCGAACCGGTGGATCTGCGCGCCGAAACCGACCCGGCGGCCGCGCTCGACGCCCTCGCCGACCGCGTCCGCGCATGCACCTTCGATTTCGCGCGCCTGCCGCTGTTCACCGTCGATCTGGCGCGGCTGCCCACGCACGACACGGTGATCTTCACCTTCGACCATGTCTGCATGGACCAGGCCTTTCTCGGCCGTTTCGTCGCCGAAGTCGCCGAAGACTACGCCGCGCGTTCGCAGGGCCGCGCCAGCGATATCGAGATGCCGGGCGGAACCTACCGGCAATACGCGCAGTGGGAACGCACCGAAATGTCCGGCGACAGTGGCCGCCGCCATATCGACTACTGGACCGGCCTGATCGGCCGCGTCGGCGCGCAGCGCTATACCGACCGCTTCGCCGACTATCCGACGCCGTGGTTCGCGTCGCATCGTCAGTACATCGCCAACGCGCTGTCGAAGCTGCCGACCGACATGCACCCGCATCTTGCCGCGCACGCGCATCGCTACGTCGGCAACCTGTTCCACGAACCGGTGCCGATGGCCCGCTTCAGCACTTATGTCGGACCCGAAATCTTCCATGCGCTGGCGGCCAGGGCGATGCGCGCGAAGTTGCCGCTCAGCGCGCTCGCCATCGCCGCCGCCAACGTGCTGATCCAGCGCCTGACCGGATCGGATGCCAGCCTGATCTCGGTACTCACCGAAACCCGGCCGTTCGGCGCCTGGCAGGATTCCGGCGGCAGCTTCGTCAACGACGCGCTGTACGCGGTCGAATACGCCGGCGACACCGGCGTCGACGACGCCATAGCCCAGATCGCGGCGCAGATGCCCGCGGTCAGCGAACACAAGGTCTGCCTGCTGCCGGCGGTGCTCAGCGCCGCCGACGTTTCGCTGGAAGCGCTCGGCACCTTGTGCCTGAACTACATCAGCGCCGAGAGCGACAAGCCGCTGGCGCCGTTCGCATCGCGCCATCAGGACGGCGGGTTCGCCTCGATGGAGTTCAACCTGACCGTGGTCCAGTACCAGGACGGTCTTTACATCGATTGCGAGTACCGCAAAGCGCGGTTCGCGCCGCGCACGATCGAGCAGACAGTGGTGGGCGGATTCGTCGACGTGCTGCGCGCCTTCGCCGACAACGGCAATGCGCGCGTGGTCGATATCGCGTTGAGGTTTCCGCCCGCGACGCCGACACCCGCACGCCGGGCCGAGTCGTCGCTCAGCCCGGTCGACGCATGACCGCGATGGATGCCTGGGCGCATGCGGATCGAGCGCCGCTGAAGGTGCTGATGCTGGGCTGGGAACTGCCGCCCGCCATCACCGGCGGACTGGGCGTCGCCTGCGAGGGATTGCTGCGCGGCATCGGCGCGCTAGGCGGAATCGGCGTCGATTTCCTGCTGCCCGCGGCGGCGGGAATCCGCGGCGATTATCCCGCCGCGGTGCGGATCGTCGAACTGGACGGATGCGACGATCCGCGCGCCGGCGTGCGCGCGCAGGGCGCTTACATCGCGTACCGCGAAAAGGCGGCCCGTTACGCGGCCGCGACCTTGCGCGCGTTGCCAGACCTCGGCGAGTTCGACCTCATCCACGCGCACGATTGGCTTACCTTCGAGGCGGCGCTGGCGATCAAGCGCGCCACCGGCCGGCCGCTGGTGGTGCATGTCCATTCGACCGAGCACGATCGCGCCGGCGAGCACCGCACCAATCCGGTGATCGCGGAACTCGAACGCGCCGGCCTGCAGGCGGCCGATCGCATCGTGGCGGTCAGCCGCTATACCGGGCAAGGCTTGGTCCGCAATTACGGCCAGTCCGCCGACCGCATCGACGTGGTCTACAACGCCGGTCGATCGCGCCAGGCCGATCCGTCACCCGCCGCGCCGCCCGCGGACGGATGCGTGTGCTTCATCGGCCGCATCACCGAACAAAAGGGCCCGGAAGCCTTCGTCGAAGCCGCCTTGCGGATCCGCGAGCGGGTGCCGGACGCGCGTTTCGAAATGGCCGGCGACGGCAATCTGCTGCCGCTGATGCGTTCGCTGGTGCGCGCGCTGGGACTGTCCGAGGCGTTCTCGTTTCCGGGCTTCATCGATCGCGAGCAAGTGACGAATCTGCTCGCGCGCAGCCGCGTGCTGGTGATGCCTTCGCTGTCGGAGCCGTTTGGGCTGGTCGCGCTGGAAGCGATCGAGGCCGGCGTGCCTGTCGTGCTGTCGCGCAACTGCGGCCTGGCCGAACAGGTGCCGAGCGCGCTCTGCGTCGATCCGGACGATATCGACGCGATCGCCGATGCGGCCATCGCCCTGCTGACCGATCCGGCGCGTGCGCGCGCATGCGCGTCCGCCGCCGCGCGCGAAGCGGCGGAGCTGGACTGGACCCGATCGGCCGCCGCGCTCAAGCAGGTTTACGATCGCGCGCTGGACACGGCGATGCCGTCGCCAATACCGGTGCCGATACCTGCACCGGCCTGCTGAAAGCGCTGCGCGTCGCTAGCCGACGAACAGCGCCACCGACGGGCCTTCGCCCGAGGCGAACACCAGTTGTTCGCCGTCCCCGCCCGCGCTCGCCGCACTGTCGTCGCGGGCCACGCAGAAACAAGCTGTGCGCCGCTGCGATCCGTCGAGCAGCGTACGCACGATGCGCAGACGCTGCGCGTCGCCTTCGAAGGTCAGCGCAGCGCCGTCCCAGTCGGCCAGCACACCATGGCGCTTCACCGCCGCCAGCAATCGCGCGAAGACCGCGCCGGGTCCGCCCGGATCGCGCGTCAGCGGCCCGGGCATTGCCTTGCGCGCATGCTGCTCGGAGTAATCGAAATAGCGATCCAGTTCGGCCGGCGCCGCGCGGCGATCGTCGTAGCCGCAGTACACGCTGGGGCCGTTGGCGCTCATCGCCAGGGCCAGCGCCAGCCCGGTCACCACGAGGTCGCGCGTATGCGCCGTGCCGTTGAAGATCGGCCGGAAACTCGGATCGTGATCGATCACGATGGGAACCAGGCAGCACGGCGGCACCTGCCAGTGCAGCCGCTGTTTGGCGATCGCCGGCAGCAGGCGCGACCAATCGCCGCCCGCGAGCAACGCCTGCTGAAGCGCGTGCGCCAGCGGGAAGTCGTAGAGATAAAGCCCTTCGACCGATGGCCCGACCGCGGACAGCGCGAAGCGCAGCTCGCGGTAATGCAGGCTCCAGTATTCCAGCACCGCGACGAACGGCGCCGCGTCGGCATCGCGCACCGCCTCGCGCAGCGCATCCAGGGCCGCGCGCAGCGGCGCCAGACCGAGGTGCTTGGCCATGTCGACCCGCAACGCGGACACCCGCGCCTCGCGGATCTGCCATTGCGCGCGCGCCAGGACCCGCTCGCGCACCCGCGGATCGAACAGATTGGGCCGGGGCAACTGGTAGTACTCGCCCAGATGCGTGCGCGTCACCACCTCGATGTAATCGGCCAACGCCAGACCGTCGGGCGAGGGAATCGCATCGCAGCTTTCCAGCCCGCTCAGGAAGCAGCCCGGCTCGTCCAGTGGCGACATCTGGTCGGCCAGGGCCAGTGCCAGCGGCGTGCATCGCGAGTCTGGCGGCGCAAGGCGCGGCAACTGCGGCGGATACCCCATCGTGCCGAGCACCGAATCCTGGATCAGGCGCAGGCCGCATGCGGCGGCGGCATGGCGCAGCGCGATGTAGTCGCTGGCTTCGCCCAAGGCCGGGTCGACCCCGCACTCGCCGCTGCTCCAGTAACCGTGATTGTTGAGATACGGATGCAGCGCACCGTCATCGCCTTCGACGTAGTACAGGTCGGTGCTTTGCCGATCGACCACGCCAAGCAGCACCGCATCGAAGCCCGCGGCCGCGATCTGCGGCAGGTCCATCGCCAGCGCTTGCAGCACCGATCCGTGGCCGGCCGGACTCAGCAGGCGCGGCAGCACATGCAACGCCGCGCCGAGCGGCGGATGGCTGGCGCGGCCGATTGCCGGCAGCGGCCGGCCACGATCGATCCGTTGGCCGTCGTTCGCGTCGAATTCGAAGGCCTGCGCGCAAGCCTGCGCGACGCGATCTTGGTCGTCGCGTGCATCGGCGTACCACGAGGCCTCGACACCGCGACCCGACGGCCGCACCGCGCGCCGCAGCGCTTCGCGATGGGCGTAGAACGCGTCGATCTCGTCGTCGCGCAGCGCGGCCGCGTCGACCGGCACGCCCATGTCCTGCAGCGCGGGTTCGATCCTGACCGGACCGCGGTGAACGACGATGTCGGCGTCGTGTGAGTGCACCGCGAACGCGCCCTGCGCCAGCGCCGGCGATTCCCGCGCCAGCGGCCACGGCGCCAGCCGCACCTGGGTCTTCATCACGCCCTCGCCCGCTTCGCGCGCGATGCGATGGGCGATCAGCACCGGGCGGGCACGATCGTCCGAACGCAGCACGCAGTCGGCGTACAGCTCGTCGCCGCTCTCCAGCAGAAACAGCAGGTGCCGCAGGAACAGGCGCAACCGCCGCTCGGCCGGCGCAGCCGGCGCGTCGACGAGTTGCCGCAACACATTCAGCACGTCGGCTAACCCGCAATCGCCGGCCGCGATCAGCGAGGCGATGCACGAATGCAGAGAACCCGGCGCTACTTCGGCCGATTCGGAAGCGGGCTCGCGCACTAGGACGCGGTCCCGGCGCGTTTCGGGTCGAACCGCATCCAGCCCATCTGGCGTCCACGGCCTTCGGAACACAGCAGCCAGCGGTCGCTGTCGCTGTATTCGCGCAATTCCGCAAACGGCGACAGATCGCGCGCGGCCATGGTCATCTCGGTGATCGCATGGGTCGCGGCGGCGTTGCGCCTGAGCGTCTGCATGCGCTGCGCGCCGTCCTCGAAGAACCAGTCATGTAGTTCGAGGAAGATCACCGCGTTGCCGAACGCGTCGAACGCGGCCTCATCGAGCAGTTCGAATTCCGCGCCCTCGATATCGATGAACAGCACGCAGTCGTCGATCACGTCGGCGGGCAGGTCGCGGTAGAAGCCGGGGTCGGCCTTGCCGCGGATCTCGACCCGGTCCTGCACGCCGTTCAAACGCGCGGTGTCGCCGATGATGCGCCGGCCCTTCTCGCCCATTTCGTAGCAATACGAGCGCTGGCACAGTCCCGACACCAGCGCGCCGACGCCGTAGTAGCCGTCGCCCGCGCCGAGATTGACGAAGGCCTTGCGCCCGCCGGTTTCGGCCAGCGATTCCAGCACTTCCTGCTCGTACAGGCCCAGCAGCATCGGCGCGCGGTCGGCGACGCTCCAGGCGGTGTCCGGACCGAGCCGCATGCCGCGGAACGGCCCGTAGCGGACGGTCGAGGCGAGCGCGAGATCGAGTTGCCGCGCCAGTTCGATCCGTCGCCGTTCGACATAAGCCGCGGTGTCCATCCGCCATCCCGGCACCAACGCATACAGCATTCTGTTGAGCATTCCCTCTCCTCTGGCTAAACGCCTGGCTTCGACCCATGCTCGCCCGATAACGGCGAACGCGGGCGCGTCATTCCACGATGGCGGCGCCGGGCCTCAGATTGGCGAGAAAGGCCCGCAACGGCGAGTGCGCATCCGCCGGCACCAGCGCGGCGAAGTCGGCCACGCGCGTCGGCGTGCCCTGCTTCACCTCCGCCAACAAGGCCGCCACCGCTTGCGCGTTCTGATCGAACACCAGCACCTGGCCATGCGCGCAAGCCAGCAGTTTGTCGCCGACCGTGGCCCAGTCCAGGCCGTGCCGATCTTCATTGACCACGGCCTGCGCGTCGCAATCCTGCCCATCGACTTGCTCGCCGATACCGTCGCGCGGCAACGGACCGAAGCCGGCCGAGGTCCGGATGCCGAGCGTATGCGCGGCGAACGCGAGCTCGGCCGCATGCGGCGCATTGATCTCCGCGCTCAGCGCATCCCACATGCGGCGCAGTCGTTCGGGCGATGGCATGTCGCCGCCCGCGGCGGACGCGGCGGACAATCCGTCGAGATCGAGCGCATCCAGCGCTTTGTGATCGGAATTGGCGACCGGCCCCGACGGCAATACCACCGCCTTCTTGAGGATCTCGCTGGTATCGCCCTTATGATAGATGCCAATGCTGAGCGAAGCGCAGAAGTCGCCGCTGTCGTTGACCGCCACATGCCATTCGCCGGCGGGCCAATACAGCAGATCGTCCGGGCCGACTTCCAGGATCGTCGCGTCGGCCAGCAGCGCCGCCAGCGCCTCGCCCGCGTGCGCCGGCGAGCCCGCCTGGACCAGCTCGGCGCGATGTTCGAAATATTCGCGCGGCCAGAACGCCATTTTCTTCGTCCCGATGCCGGTGGCCATCAGCACATGGCAATCGTCCATATGGATGCCGAACGGCGTGCTGCTGTAGGTGCCCGCGTAGATGCACGAATGGATGCCGCGGGCCGGATAACCCACGCGACCGAACAGCGCATGCAGGGTCGGGGTGAGCTTGCGGCGGATCGAAGGCAGGGCGACGTCGACCTTGTCCAGGATCACCGAGAACTCCGATCCGGGAAAAGCCTGATCGACCTGCGCCTGGTACTGCTCGAAGCCGCGCACGTCCGGCCCGGGGAAGAACGCGAGCAGTTCGTGGATCGCCGGCGCGCGGCCGGCGAGATTGGCGCGGCCGAACGGCTCCTTGCGTCCCGCGGCCATGGCCTGGGCGGTGGTCGACAAGGCCTGGATGAATTCGGCCGGAGTGAACAGGGGCGCGGACAGCGCATTCTTGAACAAGCGCGGCGGCCCGCCCCACGCGTTCGCGATCTGCGTGGCCAGCCCGTGTTCGTCGTCGAGAAGCATCGCATCAACATCCGTTTGATCGAGAGCGCCTAATCTAGCGGCATCCATGCAAAGTCACCACCGTCTGCCGGCTCGCGCGATCACTGTCGCGCCGGCAGTGGTCGATGCCGAGACTTGCCGGCCTTGCGAGGCAGCGCCCCCACGAAGCCGCATGCCCGCGCCGACCGGACATTCGCTGCGGAGCAGCGCGCCAATCGGATGCGAATCGATACCCGCCCCACCCGCGCCGTCACGCCGCGTCCTTTAATCAACTCTTAAAGTCGCCCTCCTAGGCTGCGACCGATCCGCCTGGTCAGGACAGGCGATAATCGCCGGTCCCGCGGCCACCGATCGGTGCGGCGGTTGCGTCAATCTCTTCCTATCTCTTATGGAATCTTCCATGCGCGCAGTTGTTCCGC
Source organism: Lysobacter sp. Soil_N_51 (assembly GCF_057655755.1). Classification (NCBI taxonomy): domain Bacteria; kingdom Pseudomonadati; phylum Pseudomonadota; class Gammaproteobacteria; order Lysobacterales; family Lysobacteraceae; genus Lysobacter; species Lysobacter sp. Soil_N_51. Next base: position 429,435 of record NZ_JBDGLR010000004.1, read on the forward strand.
GTTGGTTAGCGGTGATCGTTGTCTGTTCCTGGCTGGCGGCGTGCGGAGGGGCCAAGGAAGAACCCGCCGCGGCCGGCGGCGCATCGGGCCTGGCGGTGTCGCTGGCGCCTGCGCAATCGCAACCGTTGGCGCGCAACGTGCTGGTGTCCGGCCCGGTGTCGGCGTTCGAAGAGATGCAGTTGGGCGTGGAACTCAGCGGCCAGCGGGTGACCGCGCTGCGGGTCGACGTGGGCCAGGCGGTCAGCCGCGGCCAGGTGCTGCTGGAACTGGACCATCGCACCCTCGACAGCGAGCTGGCCCAGGCCGATGCCTCGTTGAAGCAGGCGCAGGCGTCGTTGACGCTGGCGCAGGTCAATTACGAGCGCGGCGCGAAACTGGCCGCCACGCAGTTGGTCAGCGCGAGCAGTCTGGATGAATTGCGCGCGACCCGGGTGCAGGCCGAGGCGCAGGTCGCCACCGCCCGCGCCGCCCGCGACGCGGCGCAACTGCGTCGCGATTTCGCCGAACTGCGCGCGCCCGCCGACGGCATCATCTCCAAGCGCCTGGTGCAACCCGGGCAAGTGGTCGCGGCGGGCAGCGAACTGCTGCGCCTGATCCGCGACGGCCGCCTGGAATGGCGCGCCGAATTGCCTGAAGAGCAATTGTCCGGCGTGACCGTCGGCAACACCGTCGAGCTGCCGTATGCCGGCAGCACCATTACCGGTCGCATTCGCGCGGTCAGCCCGGGCGTCGATGCGCAGACCCGCACCGGCACGGTCTACGCCGACCTGCCCGAACCGGGCGCGCTCAAGCCCGGCGTGTACGTCGAAGGCCGCATCGTCACCGGCGCCGGTCGCGCGTTGATGGTGCCCAGCGCGGCGATCGTGCAGCGCGACGGCCACAGCTACGTGTTCACGATGAAGGACAAGCAGACCGTGCAGCGCCTGCGCGTGCGCACCGGCCAGACCGCGCAAGGCAGGATCGAAATCATCGAGGGGCTGAAGGAAGGCCAGCAAGTCGTCGCCGAAGGCGCCGGCTTCCTCGGCGACGGCGACCGCGTGCGGGTGGTGCCGGCGGGTCAGCAGGCAAGCAAGGCGACCGGCAACGGGACGAAGCAGCCATGAATTTTTCCGCCTGGGCGATCCGCCGCCCGCTGCCGGCGATCATGCTGTTCTTCGTGCTGTGCGTGGCCGGCCTGTGGGGGTTCTTCAAACTCCCGGTAGCGCGTTTCCCCGATATCGCCTTCCCGATGACCACGGTCACGGTGACCCAACCGGGCGCGTCGCCGAGCCAGCTCGAAGCCGAGGTCACGCGCAAGGTCGAAGACTCGGTAGCGACCGTCACCAACGTCAAGCGCGTGATTTCCACGGTCAGCGAAGGCGTCAGCACCACCACGATCGAGTTCAATCTGGAAGCCGATCTGGCCACCGCGCTGGACGACACCCGCGACGCGGTCACGCGCATCCGCACCGATCTGCCGCAGGACATCCAGGAACCGGTGATATCGAAGGTCGATATCGGCGGCTCGTTGATGACCTATGCGCTGGTCGCGCCGCAGATGACCGCCGATGAAGCCAGCTGGTTCGTCGATCGGCAAGTCTCGCGCGCCATGTACGGCGTGCCGGGCGTGGCCCGCGTTACCCGCGTCGGCGGCGTCGAGCGTCAGGTGCGGGTCGATCTGGACCCGAACGCCCTGCTCGCCTTCGGCGTCACCGCTGGCGACGTGTCGCGGCAACTGGCGCAGATCCAGGTCGAACGCGCCGGCGGCAAGGCCGAACTCGACCGCAGCCAGCAGACCATCCGCACCCTCGGCACGGTCGGCAACGCGCAGTCGTTGCGCGACTATTCGATCAGTTTGCCGGACGGCCGTTCGGTGCGGCTGTCGACGCTGGCCAAGGTCAGCGATGCCGCCGCCGATCCGACCCAGGTCGCCTTGCTCGACGGCGGCGACGTGGTTGCGTTCTCGATGTCGCGTACGCGCGGCTCCAGCGAAGTCAAGGTCGAAGCCGGCGTGCATGCGGCGCTTGACCAGCTCAAGGCGCAGCACCCGGGCATCGACTTCCGCCTGGTCACCACCGCCATCGACGAAACCCATCGCTCCTACGATTCGTCGATGACGATGCTGTGGGAAGGCGCGCTGCTGGCCTTGCTGGTGGTGTGGGCGTTTCTGCGCGACTGGCGCGCGACCTGGGTGTCGGCGCTGGCGCTGCCGTTGTCGATCATCCCGACCTTCGCGGTGATGTACTGGTTCGGCTTCACCTTGAACCTGATCACCTTGCTCGCGCTGTCGGTGGTGGTCGGCATCCTGGTCGACGATGCGATCGTCGAGATCGAGAACATCGTGCGCCATCTGCGCATGGGCAAGCCGCCGCTGGAAGCCGCGCGCGACGCCGCCGGCGAAATCGGCAACGCGGTCATCGCCACCTCGCTGACCCTGGCCGCGGTGTTCGTGCCGGTCGCGTTCATGCCCGGCATCGCCGGCAAGTTCTTCCGCGAGTTCGGCTGGACCGCGGCGACCGCGGTGCTGTTCTCGTTGCTGGTCGCGCGTCTGTTGACGCCGATGATGGCCGCGTATCTGCTCAAGCCACACGGCGAGGAACCGCCCGAGTCGCGGCTGATGCGTTGGTATCTGGGCTGGGTCGACGCCGCGCTGCGCCATCGCGCGCGCACCTTGTGGATCGCCACGGGTCTGTTCGTCGCCTCGCTGGCGCTGGTGCCGTTCATCCCGGCGACCTTCATTCCGCAATCCGACCTGGGCCGCAGCAACCTCAGCCTGGAATTGCCGCCAGGCACGCGCCTGCAGGAAACCGCGGCCATCGCCGAACGCGCGCGCGCGTTGCTCAAGGACATTCCGGAGCTCAAGCAGGTGTACACCGCGGTCGGCAGCGTGCTCGATCTCGGCGACCCGAGCGCCACCGGCATAGGCGAAGCGCGCAAGGCGACCCTGGTGCTGGATTGGGGCGTGGCCGACGATCGCGAACGCGATCAGCGCGCGCTCGAACGCGACGCGCGCGCGCGCCTGGCCAATCTGGCCGGCGTGCGCGTGAGCTATGTCAGCTCCGAACCCGGCAATCAGCTGCAACTGGTGCTGTCCGGCGACGATCCGCAGCATCTGCAGGAAGCGTCGATCGCGCTCGAACGCGATCTGCGCGGCATTTCCGGCCTCGGCAGCGTCAGTTCGTCGGCGTCGTTGTTGCGTCCGGAAATCCAGATCGTGCCCAATCCGGCGCGGGCCGCGGACCTGGGCGTGGCGACCGCCGATATCGCCGAAGCCGCGCGCATCGCGACCTCGGGCGACTACGAGCAACGCCTGGCCAAGCTCAACCTGCCCGACCGGCAGATTCCGATCCGGGTCGGTTTCGCCGAAGCGACCCTGTCGAATCCGGCCTTGATCGGCCAGTTGCGCGTGCACGGCCGTTACGGCCCGGTGCCGCTGGCCGCGGTCGCGGATATCCAGATGGGCAGCGGCCCGTCGCAGATCTCGCGCTATCAGCGCCAGCGCAACGTCACCCTGACCGCCGAACTCAATGGTCGTCCGCTCGGCGAGGTCATGGAGACCGTGCAGAAACTGCCGAGCGTGCAGCACCTGCCGCCCGGCGTGAGTTTCCTCAACACCGGCGACGCGGAAGTCTTCGTCGAATTGTTCATCGGCTTCATGCTGGCGATGGCGGCCGGACTGATCTGCATCTACATGGTGCTGCTGTTGCTGTTCAACCATGCGCTGATGCCGCTGACCATCCTGACCGCGGTGCCGCTGTGCGCCGGCGGCGCATTCGGCGCGTTGCTGCTGACCCAGAACATGCTGTCGTTGCCGGCCCTGATCGGTTTGTTGATGCTGATCGGCATCGCCACCAAGAACTCGATCCTGCTGGTCGACTACGCGGTGATGGCCGAGGACGAACACGGAATGAGCCAGCACGACGCGTTGATCGATGCCTGCCGCAAGCGCGCCCAGCCGATCATCATGACCACCTTGGCGATGGGCGCCGGCATGATGCCGATCGCCCTGGGTTTCGCCGGCGATTCCAGCTTCCGCGCGCCGATGGCGATCGCGGTGATCGGCGGGCTGATCACGTCGACCTTGCTAAGCCTGATCGTGATCCCGGCCGCGTTCACGGTGGTCGACGACCTCGGCGAATGGCTGACGCGACGGTTCCGCCATCGTTCCTCGCATCCGGTGCAACACCCGGCGTCGAGCTGACGGCGGATGCTTCCGTCCCGCCCCTTTCGCGGTCACTGCCGAAGGGGCGAGCGTCGGGCGTGCGATGAACGGCGCTGCGTATTGAGCGCATAGGCGATTGCAATGGCGATGCCTTCGTTGTAACCATTCCAGCTGCGTTTCGATGGAGATGCAGCATGCAACGACTGACTGGCGGCTGCCTGTGCGGCGACGTCCGCATCGAAGCCTCGGGCCACCCGTACCGCGTAGGTCTTTGCCACTGTCTCGACTGCCGCAAACACGGCGGCAGCGTGTTCAACGCTTTCGCGATATTCCCGCAGGATGCGGTGACGATCGAAGGCGAAACCCGCGATTACCAGGGACGGCATTTCTGTCCGCGCTGCGGCGCGTCGGTGTTCGCGCGCAGCGCGGACGAAATCGAAGTGAGCCTGGGATCGCTGGACACGCCCAATCAACTGACGCCGACCTACGAAACCTGGATCGGCCGTCGCGAGTCCTGGCTGCCGGCTTTTCCGCTGGCGAAACACTACGGACACGATCGCGAAGGCACGGGACGCTCCGAGCCTTAGTTGGCGCAAGCGGCGATGACATCGCGTTGTCGATGCCACGATGTCGACGTCATTGTGCTGGCGCGCGTGTTCGCGAACGCAATGGTCGACTGCTGCTGAATCTTCGCGACCGACGGAGTCGCCCAGACGACTGGGCGACTCCCGCTCTCGCGAGCGTGGCCGCTTACATCACGCAGCCGGCATATACCTTGGACTTGTTGGTCGTCACGCCCCAGCCCGGATCGCCGCAACCGGCGGGTTGGCGTATGCCGACGACGGTGCCGGCATTGTCGTAGTACACGACGGAACAGAAACAACCCGCGGAACTGGTCGCCGCGCCGGTGCTCGCGGACATGGCCAACAGGGTTCCCAATACGATCAACTTGAAGCGATGCATCGCACTCCTCCCTTGGCTTGCTTGCGGCAGGTCGCCGCGCATGGAAGATACAACGCCGGATGCGCGCGACGATCGTGGACGAGGCGAAGTTTCAATTGCGCCAACCGCTATGAAAATGAACTGTGAGCGCCATCGTGAAGTCGCTTGCCAGATGAAGCAGAGGATCAATCTGCCGAGCGGGCTGGCGCGACACGACATGCCCCGGCGTAAGCGACCGACCCGCGCACTACAGCGCGATATTTTTCTTTTCTCGCTTGCCATCGATCATGGCGCGACGTCCTTGCGTCACAAGATCGATCAGCCCTGAATGCGACCGAAGCGATGCTTTGATAGCCACGCCTCTTCGTGATTGAGCATTTGTGAGATGCATCACGACGACAGCAAATTTCGTGGCGTAATACGACTTGCATCGAAAATATTTCGCCCGATTTTTTCGGCGCGACAAATAGTTTCCGCTAAAACTACTTATTCGACCGGAAAGATCGCTACGCGCATCAACCCGAGCGCGCATGTTTCTTGGTGTCGCGCTCATAACCGCAGTCTCGCGATAGCGCGAGGCATGCATGCCTCACGACACAAAGCGAAACTCGAGCAACGGTGGAGCGCCGGGAAACGCTCCGCCTTGCGCGGCCAGGGAAGACCGCATCGGCGGAACGCGCTCACGATGCTCCGCCTCGGGGATCAGTACGGATTGGACCAGCACGGATTCGATCCGAACTGACCAGGTCGGAAGCGCCGGATGCGCTTCGCGACCGCTTGCGAGAAGGACTATTCAACCAACAAGGAGCTGGTCATGAATCATCTAGTCGCGTTGAGTCTGGTGTTGCTGGTCTCGCTGCCGGCCATCGATACGGCAGCAGCCAAGGAACCTTCCTTCCAGAAATTGAACGTAAAAGCCAAGTTCATACACGGCGAAAACCTGGTGAAAGGCTTGTTGCCGGAAACCGGCGCCGCCACCGATGCCCGCCTGCAGACGCCGCAGCAGAAAGCGGCCGGGTTGAGCGCGGTGATGGTGACGCGCAACGGCGATCTGTACGAGTCGAAGATGAATCCCGAAGACGTCGCCATCTTCGAAAAGGCCATCAAGGACCTGGAGTCGGTGGGCCGCACCGCCACCAGCTTCAGTACGCCGCCGACGTTTCCGACGCTTTATGCGGATGGACGCGTCACCCCCAAGGTCGTGATCGGCGCCGACAACCGAGTGCAGATCTCGAACACCGTGGCCGCGCCGTTCTGGCATATCGGCCGTATCGGCATCGGCTGCACCGGCACCTTGATCACCGCCAAGCATGTGCTGACCGCGGGCCACTGCGTTTCCAACGGCGCGGGCACGTTCTATTCCGCCCTCGACTTCACCACCGCGCAGAACGGCAGCTACCAGCCCTGGGGCACGACCACCTGGGCGCGCGCCGTGACCACCACGGCCTGGCATAACAGCGCCGACACCAACTATGACTATGCGTTGATCGTGCTCAGCTCGGCGCCACACGGCGGCAACTCCGGCTGGGGCGTTTATTCCGGCGGCACCCATACCATCACCGGTTATCCCGGCGACAAGCCGCTCGGCACGATGTGGACGCACTCGGGATCGGTCAACACCAGCGGCTCGTATCGCCTGTGCTACACCATCGACACCGCCGGCGGCAACAGCGGCAGCGGTATCTCCAGCGACGGCGGGGTCAACGTGCGTGGTATTCATACCACCGGCTCGTCCAGTCAGAACTGCGGCACACGGCTGACCAGCACCGTCTACAACACGCTTCAGAACTGGATCGCCACTTATCCTTGATCGACGAGCGTCGATACGGCGTAATGGCTGCGTGGTGCATCGGTTCAACGATGCACCACGTTCTGATCGGCATTGCGGTGATCGAATCGTCCAACGCACGAGGCGAGAATGATGAAACCGGTGTTTGTCGCGGTATTGCTGCTGGCGGGCTGCGGCCTCGACAGCAAACAGCCGACCATGAACCATGAGCCGCTGGAAAGCGCGCTGATCGTCGGCAGCGCCGAGTCTCCCGACCCGGTATTGGCCAAGGTCATGGCGCTGGAAAAGAGCGGCGTGGTCAAGGACGTGGTGGTGCAGGAGTCGTTCCCGGTGCAGATCCGCCTGCGCGCGCCGAAGAAAGTGATCGACGAACTCAATGCGATGCCGCGAACCGGCGGTTTGCGTTAGCGGGTTTCCTTAGCGGATATCAAGATCAACTGATCGCGTTGCGGCTGCCGTCCCGGGCACTTCCCTGCCCGATGCGATCCCGGCGGCAAGCGAACGCGGCGCCTAGGCTGCCCAATCACGACATTCTCCATGGCGAGCTAACCGCCGCGGCATCGCCGTGCGCAACGGCAGACCGGCGTGGGCGAACGCATGCGGGCTGCGGCGGCATAACGCCCCGCCGCCCGTGGCCCTCTTCCGACTCAGCGACTTGGGCCAGGCGTATTCCGTCGTGACGGCCAAAGGTGTATGTAGTGCCTGGACATGCCTGTTCATGCGCCTCCCCCACCCTCGGCATCCCATTCGGAGTGGATCCGATCATGAAGAAATTCCGCAAGTTCCTCCTCACCCTGATCGTGCTCGGACTTCTGGGATCGGTGCTGTTCCTGTATTGGCCGGTGTACCAGCGCTCGGTGCCCGCGGCCGGCAACGACAAACCGGTCGACGTGGTCCTGATCGGCGGCGGCATCATGAGCGTAACCTTGGCGACCTATTTGCAGGAGCTTGAGCCGAGCTGGACCATCCAGTTGTACGAACGCCGCGACGGCGTGGCCGAGGAAAGCTCCGACGGCTGGAACAACGCCGGCACCGGTCACTCCGGTTTCGCCGAATTGAACTACACCCCGCAATTGCCCGACGGCAGCATCGAGACCAAGCGCGCGGTCGATATCGCAGAGCAATTCGAGATCTCGCGCCAGTTCTGGTCGCACCAGGTCCGCGAAGGCCGCCTGCAGCAGCCGTCGGACTTCATCAATCCGACCCCGCACATGAGCTTCGTCTGGGGCGACGACAACATCGCCTACCTGCGCAAGCGCCGCGATGCGCTGGTCAAGAACCCGCTGTTCTACGGCATGGAGTATTCCGAGGACCCGGCCCAGATCGGCAAGTGGGCGCCGTTGCTGATGGAAGGTCGCGATCCCAAGCAGAAAGTCGCCGCGACCTATATGCCGATCGGCACCGACGTCAATTTCGGCGTCATCACCCGCCAGCTGACTCAGAGCCTGCAGCGCAGCGCGAACTTCCAGTTGCACCTGGGCAACGAAGTCACCGCGCTGCGCCAGAACGGCGACAAGACCTGGAATGTCACGGTCAAGAATCTCAAATCGGATACCGAGTCGACGGTCAAATCGCGCTTCGTCTTCATCGGCGCCGGCGGCGCGGCGCTGAAGCTGCTGCAACTGTCGGGCATTCCCGAAGCGCGCGACTATGCCGGTTTCCCGGTCGGCGGCCAGTTCCTGGCGTTCCAGGCGCCGGCGATCGCGAGCCGGCACGGGGTCAAGGCCTACGGCCAGGCCGAAACCGGATCGCCGCCGATGTCGGTGCCGCACCTCGATGCGCGCAAGCTCGACGGCAAGCCAGTGGTGCTGTTCGGGCCGTTCGCCTTGTTCAGCACCAAGTTTCTCAAGCACGGCTCGTGGTTCGATCTGTACTCCTCGGTCACCCACGACAACCTGGGCGAAATGGTCAGCGTCGGCGGCGAAAACCTCGACCTGGTCAAGTACCTGCTGAGCCAGGCCCAACTCAACGACGACGACCGCCACGCCGAACTGCGCAAGTATTACCCGAGCGCCAAACGCGAAGATTGGAAACTGGTCACCGCCGGCCAGCGCGTGCAGATCATCAAGCGCGATCCGGTCAAGGGCCCGGTGCTGCAGTTCGGCACCGAGATCGTCGCCGACAAGGACCACACCCTCGCCGCCCTGCTCGGCGCCTCGCCGGGCGCGTCGACCTCGCCGCCGATCATGCTCGACTTGCTAGGCAAGGCCTTCCCACAGCAAATGGCGGCCGGCTGGAAAGCGCGGCTGCAGACGATCATCCCGTCGTACGGGCGGCGTCTCAACGACAGCGCGCAGCTGACCAATGAGATTCGGGCGATGACCAGTCAGACCTTGCGTTTGCCGTATCTGGAGGTGCCGGTGGCTGCCGGGACTGTTCCACAGACGGCGGTGCCGCAACAGGCGTCGCCGCGCCCCAACTCCAAGGAAAATGCGGAGTTGCAGGCTCTGTGAACCCGATTAGATCGAGATCGCCGACGATTGCCCAACCTCGCTCAAACCGCAGACCAGGCGCGTTAGCCGCGCGGGCGCAACAAGCGCCAAGGGCCGCGCCTATTCCGAATGTCTATCGACTCGACCGTGCGTGCTCCACAAGCCGCGCGCGATACAGGATCTGGGTCCTGACGCTCGCTTGGCGGCCACGAGATATCGAACGAGCGCGCTCGCGCCAACGATCACACTCAGCAAGCGCTGTGCATGGACCGATCAAGGCGCAGGCCTGAGCGGTCGAATACGCGCGGATCGATGCCCGATCCGCGCAGAAACCCCGCTCAGGTTTCGGAAATCACATAGCCCAGACCGGTCACCTCCTGCTTGATTTCCTGGATCCGCGCGTGAGTCAGATGGCGGCCGTTCTTCGACCCATCGACAGGTTCGATCGAGAACGACGGCTTCAACTTGAGTATTTTCACCAGCAAGATCGCCGCCCAATCCGGGGTCTGGGCAAAACGGACGCTTTCGTCCTCGGCAAGGCGCCCAGTAGAGATTCGGCGGCCGCGGGACACCCTGTCCCGCGGCGCGGCAGGCGTTGCTCACACCCCCTGCCCGGCCTGCCCGGGCGCTACCTGTCGGCATCGAGGCCGCATCGATCCGCGACGCGGCGATAGCGCCGTGTCGCGGGTCGTTCGATCCATCCGTCCGGCAGACCCTAGTGGCCGTGGCGACCCATCTGCATCGGTTGCACGTCGACGTCCATGCTTTGCGCCTGCGCGATCGGCGGCCCCTGCACGGTAGGCGCGATCTCGCGCGCCTCGCGCGAACTCAGCGCGATCGGCTTATTGATCGCCGTCTGCGCGTCGACGCCGGCCCACTGCATCGCCTCGCCCTGCCCGCGCACCGCGAACAACTTGTCCGGCTGCTGGAACAGCACACTGTCGATCGCCGGCAGATGATTGTGCTTGGCCGCGACGGTCAATGCGGCCGAGGCGTTGTCGAGCTGCTGCTCGCCGAGGTTCCAGCCGTGCTGGCCGTTCAACACGCCCATCTGCTGGCGCGCTTGGCCGAACAGCGCGTGATCGGGATTGCGCGCATCGTTGAGCCGGTAATGCACCTGCGGCGTATGCACCGGCGCGTCGTCGCCGAAGGTCCGTGGCGGATGCGCGTTGCGGTCGAGCATGCCGCGCAGGTCGTCGAGCGCGTGCTGATCCTCCTCGGTCACCGGCCCGTGTTCGATGAAGGCGCGATCCTCGTCGGTCTCGGGCGCCTCGCGGTCGCGGTATTCGCCTTGCGCGTCGAGTTCCCACTCGTGCGAGCAATTCGCGCTGCGGCTGACCAGGCGCAGGTTGCTGGTGTCGTTGTACAGGTTCAAGGCTTCGGCCTTGCTGATCGCACCGCCGGCTTGCTCGATCCGCTCGCGCGCCACGTCCTCGAACGGCCGCACATGGTCGATGTCGAAGGCATCGCGGGTCACCAGTTGCCGGGTCGCCGGGCACTGGAACAGATGCACGTTGCGGCGCGAGCCGTCCTCGTCGGAGACCATTTCGACCGAACCCGCGTAGTACTGCGACAACTGGTGTTCGAACCATTTGCCCTGCACGCGGGTATCGAAACTCAAGGTCGAGCGGCCGTCGTCGAGGGTCCACGGCTGGTTGAGCGTGGTGGCGGTGCGGCGGGCGGCGTCGCGCTGCGGATCGAACGCCGGATGCGCTTCGTTCGGGTCGTAACGGAAATGCTGATCGGACCAATTGCGCCATGCGTCCGAGTCCAGGCCCTGTTCGAGCGCGCGCTCGGCGCTGGTGCGGGCGCGGTTGATCACGCCGGGCAGCGCGCGCAGGTTGCCGACGTCGTTGTAGGCCTGCTGGGCGTCGGCCATGCTGACCGTGCCGACGTCGCGCAGGTGTTGTTTCCACGGCTGCACGTGGTCGATATCCAGCGCTTCGGCGGTATGCCAGGTATCGCTTTCGCGATTTCGGTACAGCAGCAGATTGTGCTGGCCGGCGCTGACCGGGACCACGTCCATGTGCGCGCTCGCCCAGTCGTTGCGCATGTAGTGCACGGTCGAATCGTAGAACGCCAGGCCGGTGCGGCTGGCGTCGGGATTCCAGGCGCGTTGCTGCAGGTCGGGGCCGTGCACGGGCGGCTGCAGGTCGTCCCAGGTCGCGAGCTGCACCTGGCCGCCGCCGCTGAGGGTTTGTCGATAGGTGCCCATTCGCTGGGGATCCTCTGGCTTTGATGTCTGCACAAACGCGATCGGCGCGAACCGGCGGCCATCGATGCGCGCGATGCGAGCGTGGATGCGCGCCGGGCTCGCGCGGACGCGGCAGACTGTGATGAATATCGGATTTGATTGCTCGGACTACGCCATCGCCGCCGGCTGAAGCGTGATCGCGCATCGGTGGATCGCCGCGATCATCCCAACTCGCGCAGGATCGCTTGATTCTTGCCCATCCGCTTGGCTTCGTACAGTGCGAGGTCGGCGGCTTCGAGCAAGGTCTCGTGCGATTCGACCTGACTCAGCGAGCAGGTCGCGCCGCCGACGCTGACGGTGACGCGTTCCAGCGGCGCGCCACGATTGGGAATGCCGAGTTGATAGACGCTGGCGCAGATCAGGTCGGCTATCTGCTTGGCGCCTTCCATCGAAGTCGCCGGCAGGATCAACGAGAACTCCTCGCCGCCGAAGCGCGCCGCCACGTCGGCCGGGCGATGCGCGCAGCGCTGGATCTCGCTGGCGACGGTCTTGAGCGCTTCGTCGCCGGCCAGATGGCCGTAGACGTCGTTGTAGGCCTTGAAGTTGTCGACATCGATCATCAGGATCGAGAAATCGCGGCGTTCGCGCGCGGCGCGGCGCCATTCCTGATCCAGATAACGGTCGAGGTAACGCCGGTTGTTGAGTCCGGTCAGGCCATCCACGTCGCTGAGCCGGCGCAGGGTCTCGTTCATTTCCAGCAGTTTCTGCTGGCTTTCGTGCAGCGCCTGATAGGCCAGATCGCGCTCGACCTGATTGAGATAGGACTGCGAGTAATGCCGCACCCGCGCGATCAGTTCGATCGGATCGGGCAGCTTGACCAGATAGTCGGTGGCGCCGGTCGCGAACGCCTGGCTCTTGACCGCCGCGTCCTCCTTGCTCGACAGCACAACCACCGGCACGCTGCTCAGGCCCGGATGCAGTTTGTACAGATGCACCAGGGTCATGCCGTCGACGTCGGGCATGATCAGGTCCTGCATGATCACCGTGGGCTGCAGCGATTCGGCCATCGCGACCGCATCGCTGGCGGAGCTGCAGTAGTGGAAATCGATGTCGCGTTCCTTCGCCAGCGCGCGGCGCACCGCCTCGCCGATGAAGGGCTGGTCGTCGACCAGCAACACCACGATGCGGCGTTCGTGCGGCAATCCCGCGGGACGGAGGCTGGGAGGCAGGGTCATGAGCTTGCGTTCCTGGTGTCTCCGAAGAGGGATTCCAACTTCGAAGCGATTGCGTTCAGCGGGAGAATATCGACCGCGGCGCCGCGGTCGGCGGCGGCCTTGGGCATGCCGTAGACGGCGCTGCTGGCCTGGTCCTGGGCGATGGTGTGGTGGCCGCGCAGACGCAACGCCTGCAAGCCCTTGGCGCCGTCGCGGCCCATGCCGGTCAACAGCACGCCGACGATGTCGCCGGGCCAGTTCGCGTTGATGCTGTCGAAGAACACGTCGACCGACGGACGATAGGGTTGCTCGACCGGATCGGGCGTGTAAGCGAGCGCGCCGCGCTGGTCGAGGATCAGGTGTTCGTTGGTGCCGGCCAGCAGCACCGTGCCGGCGAGCGGCCGGTCGCCGGCCATGGCCAGGCGCACCGGATTGGGCGAGAAGCGATTAAGCCAATCGGCCATGCTCAAGGCGAATTTTTCGTCGATGTGCTGAACGATCACGATCGCGGCCGGAAACTTCGCCGGCAATCCCCCGAGCAGATCGGCCAACGCGGCCGGGCCGCCGGCGGACGCGCCGATCGCGATCAGGCGCCGCGCGCCCGGGCTGCGCACCAGCGGTGCGCGCTTCGGCGGCGCCGGCGCATCGCCGATCAAGCGGCCGATCAGGTCGATCTTGGCCAGCAGTTGCCGCACCCCGACCGAGTTGTCGACACCCAGCGAGGGAACATCGGTGGCGTCCATCGCGCCGTGGCCCATGGCTTCGAACACCAGCGGCGCGTTGCCGCCGACGCTGGCGGTCACGATCAGGATCGGGCACGGGCTCGCGGCCATGATCCGGCGCGTGGCTTCGACTCCGCCGATGCCCGGCATCAGCAGATCCATCAGCACCAGATCGGGAACGTCCTGCGCGCAGCGCTCGACCGCCTGCTCGCCGCTGGACGCGGTCCAGGCCACGCTGTGTTCGCCGCGCACGCCGATCGCGCGGCGCAGCGCCTCCACCACCAGGGCCAGATCGTTGACGATGGCGATCCTCATGCCGAGGCCTCGCCGATCAAGTCGACCACCGCCTGCAACAACGCCTCTTCATGGAACCCGCCCTTGGTCAGATAGAAATCGGCGCCGGCGTCGAGACCGCGGCGGCGGTCCTCCTCGCGGTCCTTGTACGACACGATCATCACCGGCAACGCGCGCAGGCGCGGATCTTTCTTGATCAGGCCGACCAGTTCGATGCCGTCCATGCGCGGCATGTCGATATCGGTAACCACCAGATCGAAATGCCCGGAGCGCACCGCGTTCCAGCCGTCCATGCCGTCGACCGCGACCTCGACCGCATAGCCTCCGTTCTCGATCAGCTTGCGCTCGAGTTCGCGCACGGTCAGCGAATCGTCGACCACCAGCACGCGCTTGCGGGTCACCGTCTGCGCGTGGTCGTGGTAACGCAATTGAGTCAGACGACCGGTGGACACCAGGCGTTCGACCGAACGCACCAGATCGTCGACATCGACGATCAGCACCGGCGTACCGTCGTCGAGCAAGGCGCCGGCGCTGATGTCCTTGACCTTGCCGAGCTGGCCGGGCAACGGCTGCACCACCAGTTCGTTGACGCCGATGAAGCGTTCGACCGCCAGTCCGTATTCGTGCCCGCCGCCGCTGGCGGCGACCACGATCACTTGCAGTTGCTCCGGCGAGGCCTGCGCTTCGGCGCCGCCGAGCACCTGCGCCGCCGACACCAGACCGATGCTGCGCGCGTTCAATTGGAAATGCTGCCGCCCTTCCAGCCACTGCACCTGTTCGCGCGGAACCATCGCGGTGCTGCTGATCTGGGTCAGCGGGAACGCATACGGCTCGCCGCCGATCTCCACCACCAGGCCGCGCAACACCGAGGTGGTCAGCGGCAGTTGCAACTGGAAACGCGAACCGCCGCCGGGCCGCGACGACAGCCGCACGCTGCCGCGCAGTTCCTTGACCATGGTCTGGACCGCGTCGAGGCCGACGCCGCGTCCGGAAATCTCGGTGACCACCTCGCGCAAGGTGAAACCCGGCAGGAACAGGAATTCCATCAGTTCGGCCGGGCTCAGGCGCGAGGCGGTGTCGGCATCGGTAAGGCGACGCACGACGACGGTCTCGCGGATGCGTTCCAGGTCGATGCCGCGGCCGTCGTCTTCGACCACGATTTCCAGCAGGCCCGATACGTGGTGGGCTTCGAGCCGGATCGTGCCCGCGTCGGGCTTGCCGGCGGCGCGGCGCGACTCGATCGCTTCGATGCCGTGATCGACCGCGTTGCGCAGCAGATGCGCGAGCGGCGCTTCCAGGCGCGCGAGCACGTCGCGATCGACCTGGGTCTTGTCGCCGGCGATCTCGAGTTGCGCCTGCTTGCCCAGTTCGCGCGCCAGATCGCGGACCATGCGCTTGAAGCCGCGGGTGCCGTCGGCGAACGGGCGCATATGGCTGGACAGCGCTTCGTCGTACAACCGGTGAGCGACGCTGGCGGCGCGGCGTTCGAACAGATCGAGCTGGGCGATGCGATCGGCCAACAGGCGCTGCGATTCGGCGATCTGCGAACGCGCCTGGGTCAGCAGCGCGGCGGCATGTTGATCGCGCGCCAGGGCGGGCGCGACTTCGGCCAGTCGGTCCAGCGCGGTCGCGCTGTCGCGTTGCAGGCGCTTGAGCCGTCCGAGCGAATGAATGTACGGGTCCAGCCAGCGCGACGCGACCAGCGATTCGCCGGCCAATCCGAGCAGGCGATTGAGGCTGCGCGCGGTGATGCGCAGGACGCGTTCTTCGCCGATCGGATCGCCGACAACTTCATTGCGCGGCGTTTCGGTGTGTTGCGATTGGACTTGGTGCGCTTCGGCTTTGTCTGCTTGAGCGAGAGATGAATTGGCGAGCGGTGACTCGATGCGCGGCGCGGCGGCAGGTACACGCGCGGGGCTGACGCCCGAGCGCAACGCCTCGGCCAACACGTCGCAATAGCGCTTGGCTTCGGGCGCGTCGTCGCGCATCCACGGCTCGGCCTCCTCGGCCGGCGTGGCGGCGATGCGGCTGAGCAGGTCGATGCCGTTGAACAAGGCGTCGATCGCGGCATGATCGAGCACCAGCCGACGTTCCTGCGCCGCGACCAGGCAATCCTCCATCGCATGCGCGATGGTCACCGCCGCCGACAGCCCGACCACCCGCGCCGCGCCCTTGACCGAATGCGCCGCGCGCATGCACGACTCCAGTTGCGCGGCGGCATCGGGCTGGGCTTCCAGCACCAGCAGGCCGTCGGTCAGCAACTGCGCCTGCCCGTCCACCTCCATGCGGAACAGGTCGTGCAGCGAAAAATCGCGCAGATCGCCTGTGCTCATCCCAACCGCCGATTGATTGCGCTCAGCATCAGGCCGTCGTCGAGCAAACCCACGCTGCGGCCTTCCAGCGCCAGCACGCCGGTGCTGAAGGCCGCGCTGGCCAGGGCGACGGTGCCGGGCACCGCGCCGACCAGCGCCGGATCGTAGCGATGCGCGCCATGCACTTCGTCGGATTCGAACGCCAGCCGTTGATCCTGCCACGACAGCACCACCAGCCGCCGGCCCAGCACGCTGGCCGCGCCGGCGGACGAGCGCTCCGGATCGGTCCGCGGCGCATCGATTTGCAACACCTCGATTTGGAGCAGCGATTCGAGCGCCACGCACACCGTGAGCTGCCCGCGCACGTTGACCAAGCCGCGCACCAGGCCTTCGCGGCGATGCGGCAGGCTGTGGATCGGGCGCGGCTCCAGCACTTCGTCGACGATCGCCGCGGGCAGCCCGAGCCATTCGCCGCGCAGGCGGAACACGAACAGCGAGCGGGTCAAGGCGCGCAGGTCATCGGCCTTGGCCGCGACCTCGCCGGTGGCGCGGCTGAGCGCGTCGGAATCGGGCGCGCGGCCGAGCAGTTGCGCGACCGCGCTGGCCGAGGCGTCGATGGCGGAATGATCGGTCATCGATGCGGTCCTATCGGCTCGCCGCCGTGCGGCAACGCTGCGCGCGCAGTCGCAGCACGCGGCCAGCGGCCGCATCGCCGCGGGTTTCCAGCAACAGGGCCAGATGCATCAACGCCTCCTCGTGGCAGGGGTCCAGGTACAAGACCTTGCGCAGATGGTCCTCGGCCTGGGCATCGCGGCCCATCGCGCCGTGGATCAGGCCGGACAGGTACAAGGCACGCACCGACGGCCCCTGCGCCTGCAGATGCGCTGCGCAGGCCGCCGCGGCTTCGACGAAACGTCCGCCATCGGCGAGGGATTGCGCGGTATCGAGCAGCGAGGATTGCGTGGCGGCGGCGGGCGCCGGCTTGGCCGAGGTCGAGGTAAGTCTCGGCGGCGCGGGCTTGCGCTGCGATGCCGACGAAACCCGCCGCGGCGACGCAGGCGCGAACGCAAGCGGCGTGGCCGCGCGACGCGTCGGCTCGCTCGCGACGCGCTTGTCGGCGACGTATTTGTTTGCACCGGGCGCCATGCCGGCCTGCGGATTCGGCACCGACGCGGCCTTGCGAAACGCGAACGCCATCGGGAACTGCGCCGAGGTCATGCCGCGCGACAGCAGCAGGCTCGCCTCGGACGGACCAACGTACAACAGTCCTTCGGGTTTCAGCAGCCGCGCCAGGATCTCGACCGTGCGCACCTGAGTGGGTTCATCGAAATAGATCAGCAGATTGCGGCAGAAAATCGCGTCGTAACGCGCTTCGCCCGGCAGGAACCCCAGGTCGAGCACGTTGCCCTGGATGAAGTTGACCCGCGCGCGGATCGAGGCCGGCAACTGCCAGCCGCCGGCCACGGCCTGAAAATGCCGATCGCGAAATCCCAGGTCGCCGCCACGGAAGGAATTGTTGCCGTACAGCCCGCGCCGCGCCTTGGCCAGCGCCTGTTCGCTGATGTCGATCGCGTCTATATCGAGCCGTTCGATCGGAAACCCCGCTTCGAACAGGCTCATCACCATCGTGTAGGGTTCTTCGCCGCTCGAACACGGCAGGCTCAGCAGCCGCAACCGCTCGCCCGGGTGAGAGACGGCCCACAGCGGATCGAAATGCCGGGCCAGGGTTGCGAACGCTTGCGCGTCGCGGAAGAACCAAGTCTCCGGCACCACCACCGCTTCGATCAGTTCCTGCTGCTCCAGCGCGGAATCGCGCAGCAGCTGCCAATAATCGACCAGGCCGGCGCGATCGCAGGCGGTGATCCGCCGCTGCACCGCGCGCTCGACCAGGGTCGGGCCGATGGTGTTGGCATCCAGCCCCATCGTGTCCTTGAGCCATTGCTGGAAGCCGTCGAGTTTCATGCCTGCGCCGCCGCGGCCTGGAACAGCAGCTCGCGCACCGATTCGGGCAACAGCTCGCGCACGCCGATCAGTTGAATCGGCCCGCGCGCATCGCTGGCGACCGTGCCCAGATAAGGCGCGTCGGGGTTGTCGACGCCGCTGGCTTCGAATTCGTGCGCATCGCGGCGCAGGGTCTCCAGCACCTGCTCGGCGATCAGGCCGAGCTTGCGCATGCGGCCGTCGTCGCCCGGGTAGTCCACCACGATGATCCGCGTGCTCAGCAACGCTCGCGCGGCGCGCCCCAGGGCCAGTTGGCACAGATCGATCACCGGCACCAGTTCGCCGCGGCAGTCGAACAGACCGGCCACCGCGGGCGGCGCCTGCGGAATCGCCTTGATCCGCACCAGCGGCAGCACCGACACGACCTGCGCCGCGTCGATGGCGTAGCGGTCGCGATCGAGATGGAACACCAGCAATAACACGGCATCGTTCTCCCGAGCCTGAGTCCGCGTAACCATCACTGCGCCTGCTTCGACCAACCTGCTTCAACCCGCGCGATCAAGCCAGCAACTTGAACTTCGACACGCCGTCGCGCAGACCGGCGCTGACCTGATGCAGTTCGTCGATGGCCTGATTGGATTGCTTGAGCGCATCGACGGTCTGCTGCGCGGCCTCGCTGAGCTGAGCCAGCGCCAGGTTGATCTGCTCGGCGCCGGCGGTCTGCGCCTGCACGCCTTCGTTGACGGTCTCGAAACGCGGCACCATCGCCTGCACGTGCTCGATCACCTTCGACAACTGGCCGCCGACCTTCTGCACGTCGCCGGTGCCGCGGCGGACTTCCTCGGAAAACTTGTCCATGCCCATCACGCCGGCCGACACCGCCGACTGGATCTCGCGCACCATCTGCTCGATGTCGAGGGTGGCGACCGCGGTCTGATCGGCGAGACGGCGGATTTCCACCGCCACCACCGAGAAGCCGCGGCCGTATTCGCCGGCCTTCTCGGCCTCGATCGCGGCATTGAGCGAGAGCAGATTGGTCTGGTCGGCGACCTTGGTGATGGTGGTGACGACCTGGCTGATGTTGCTGGCCTTCTCGGCCAGCACCGCGAGCTTGCTGCTGATCGCCGCGGTCGCGTCGATCATCCGGCCCATGGTGTCTTCCATCTGCGCCACGCCCTCCTGGCCGTCGCCGGCGAGGTCGGCGGTCTGCTCGGCGCTGCCGGCGACGTCGCGCATCGCCCGCGCCAGCTCCTTGGAGGTGGCTGCGATCTCGCGCGAGGTCGCGCCGATCTCGGTGGTGGTCGCGGCGATCTGGGCGGCGGTGGCGTGCTGTTCGCGCAGGGTCGCGGTGATTTCGTTGATCGAGGAATTGACCTGGATGCCCGAGGTCTGGATCTGCCCGACCAGCTCGGACAGATCGGTGCTCATGCGGTCGTAGCCCTGCGCGACCGCGCCGAACTCGTCGCTGCGGGCGAAACCCAGGCGCTGGCTGAAATCGCCCTTGGCCATCACCGCCGATGCGCGCGCCAGCTGGTCCAGCGGCCGGGTGATCGCCCGCCACAGGAAGAACCCGGCCAGCACCGCCAGCAACAGCGCGCCGGCGAAGGCCAGGGCGATGCCGAACTGGGCCGACTTGACCGCGTCGTCGATGCGGGTGCCCGACGCCACCGCCTGCTTGTAGTTGTACTGGATGATCGAACGGATCTGTTCGGCCGACTGGCGGAAGGTCGGGCCGATCCGCGAACGCAGCGCCTGCTGCAGCGCTTGATCGCTGGTGTCGCCGGCCTTGATCAACTCAGGCTGCAGGGCGAACACCGAGGCGGCCAGGCGGCCGAACTGCTCGAAGCTGCGCCGGTCGTCGGCCGCATGGATGGTCGCCCGATAACGTGCCATCGCCTCCTCGAACGCGTCGCGGCGGTCGCGCAGGCCGGCCACCGCCGCCGCCCGGTCGCTCGCGGCCGGCGCCGACAGCCCGTGCAGCGCGCTGTAATAGGCATGCCATTCGGTCTCGATCGCGCCCGACGAATACAAGCCGGGAATCGAATCGCTGCGCAAGGCGGTTTCTTCGATCTGGATGTGATTCAGCCGCTGCAGGGCGAGTCCGCCCATCAGCACCGTCACCGCGATAATCATCGCGAAACTGAACATGATCCGCTGGCGGATCGTGAATTGGCTCATGACCGGTTCCCGTTGTGTCGTCCGAACGCCCTGCCCGCGGGCCCTGGCGATGGCCGAACGGCGGCCACGCCGATTAAGGTATGTACTTGATTCGACTGGAGTCCGGTCGCATCAGGCCAGCAACGCCGACCTGCTCCACTACGTATATTCTTGCAGCATAAGCTATACCTGACGCCAGTAATTGGCACTTTAAATACTTAGTTTATGAGTCTTATCGACACTATGGCCGATGTCGGTCCGGTCGGTAAGGGTGTATTCCCCAAACCGGGCTGCGCACGGGTGCGGCGCACGCGGAGCGGAACGCGGCCGTTGCGGCGCTGTGAAATTTTGCGGGCGAACCGCGGCGGCTCAGGGTGGTGTCGGGCGCGCGGTTGACCGATCGCGTGGCGGCGCGGCCGAGCATCACGGACGTCGTCGGCGGTCGCCGCGGCGGGTCGGCTGGGCGGGCCGGCCGGTCGGATCGGCCAGCGGTTTGCGCGGGTGTTCGCGCTTGCATTGCAGGCGGCGCGGGCGATGGGCGCTCGATGTGCTTGCGTCGTGGGTGCGGTGTCGTGGTCGCGGCTTACGCCGCTCCTACAGGCAGACCAGGGAGACCTGGGTGGGCTTCGGGCGACCGGTTGGCTCGATGCCTGCGTCCGGCTTATTTCCCCACCGACGACTTCGCCGCGATCGGAACGTACAAGGCGCTGGGATGCTGCGCGTCGTGGTACAGCGCGACCGTGACCTTGCGTGCGTCCTTGCCGGACTCTTCCGCGACCACGCCGCCGCTGTTGTAGTTCTTCTGCATGCTCAGGCTGTTGAGCGGCGCGATCACCAGACGCAGGCGGCTGCCCTTGGCCAGGCGTCGCGCGGTGAAGTTGAACCGCTCGAAGTCGTAGCGTTCGACCTGACCGGGCGTGACCAACTCAGGCTCGCGCAGGCTCTTGCGATAACGCGCCCGCATCAGTTCCTGGGCCAGGAACACGCTGCCGCCGTCGGCCTTAACCTCGTAGATCTTCGCCGCGAAATCGGTATCGGGCTGATCCAGCGCGATATACGCCGACAGCTTGAAGAAGCCGGCGATGTCGGTGTCGCGTTCCAGCGCGGGCGTGTGATAGACCAAGTGCTTGCCCGAGGACATCATCAGCCCGCGCTGATCGGTGAGATAGGCATAGGTCGGCGTGAGCACCTCCGGCCGGTCCTCGTACTCCAGCGGACTGGTGTCGAGCGGATCGTAGACGTAGCGATCGATGCCGCCGCCGGATTGAGTCGCGCGCAACTGGCCGGATTCGAATATGTCGTTGGCCCGGCCGTTGTGCGAATCCAGATACCAGGCCTGAGTGCTCGCGGTGACCGCCTGCAGCGAGGGCGCATAGCGCCAGGCCTCTTCGCCGACCACGTAGAACGCGACCTTGTCCTTGAGGAAATCCGGCTTGCTGCCCTGCTTCATCGTCCAGTCGTACCAGGCGACATGCAGCGCGTTGATGTCGACCAGCGAGGCCTCGCCGAACTTCAAGCCGCCGACTTCGGCCCGCGGGCTGCTGGTGCCGGTGTGGTCCCACGGTCCGATCACCAGGTAATGCATGGCCTTGGCGCGGTCGTTGCCGTAGCGCATATGGCCTTTGTAATAACTCATCGCACCGGGCTGATCGTCGTCGTAATGGCCGGTGACGCTGAGGATCGGCACGCTCAGCTTGGCGTACTGCTCCGGCGTGGGACGGTGGCTGTCCCAATAGGCGTCCTGGTACGGATGCGCGTTCCAGGTCTGGAAGGTCGGCGACGGGTTACCGATGTATTCGTCGAGCTGCGTGTACGGCGCATGCGCCTCGTACCAGCGCCGGTACTGCGAGGCCCAGAAGCCGAAGTCGCCGAAGATCCGGTCCTGCGAGGTGTGGCCGCTGACGAAGGTCAGCCACTGCATGTTGTAGGTGTAGGGAATATTGTTGAGGATCGGGAAGTCGACGCCCGGCCCGACCGAGGCGATCGGCACGATCGTGGCCAGGTGCGGCGGCAATTCCTTCACCGTGGCCCATTGCGCATAGCCCAGGTAGGAGCCGCCGCTCATCGCCACCTTGCCGTTGCACGAGGGCTGCTGCGCCAGCCATTCGACCACGTCGTGACCGTCGCGCGCCTCCTGCAGCAGCGCAGTGAACTCGCCTTCGGAGTTGCCGCGTCCACGCACGTCGACCGCGTAATAGGCGTAGCCGTGACTGGCGAAGTACTTGCCGCGTTCGTGATTGCGCTGCGCGGTGTACGGGGTCAGCGAGAACACGCAGGGGCCGGCGCGCCTCTGTCCGCGCGGCAGGTATCGGGTCGCGCTGAGCTTGACTCCGTCGCGCAAGGGGATACGCACGTCCCAGCGGAAATCGAACGGTCCGGGCTCAGTCTTGGCTTCTGGCTTGGCTCCGGGCTTGGCGTCCTGCGCGCATGCATTCATGGACACGAGACTCGCGGATGCGAGGAGTCCGCCGAGCATCCAGCTTGCGACGCCTGCCTTCATGGTTGCGCTCCGTCACGAGAGGTAACAACACCGATAGTCGCTGGTCCGCATTGCGGGCGATGCAGCAGCCCGCGCGGGCGACGCTTGGTTTGCGCGCAGGCTAGCAGACCCGAGCCGCCCGGCATCGTGCCGGAATTGTGAAAAACGCCCGCGCCGCGAACCGCGCAGGCTCGCCGCGCGGTTTACCGCATACCGACCCGCGCCGGCTCGAATCGACGAGCCGGACGTCGGCGCGACTCAGCGTCCCAGCAGATCCTGGGTATTGGCCGCGTTGTTGATCACGTTCGACAACGGCAGCAGCTGATTGACGAAGCGGTTCCAGCGGGTCACCCCGGCCGGACCGACGAACACCACATCGCCGGGCCGCACCGCGAACTGACTCGCGAGCGCATACGAGGCCGGCGATTTGGCGTTGAGGTGATAGATCGTCGCCGGTTTTTGCTGCATGTCCTCGACCCCGCGGATCACATACACCGCCTCGCCCTTGGAGGTCTGCGGGTTGAGCCCGCCGACCCGGCCCAGCGCCTGGGTCAGGGTCATGTCGGTGGTCTTGAAGTTGAGCGCCTGCGGGCGCATCACCTCGCCGACCACATACACTTCCTTGCGGTCGTTGTACGGCAGGAACAGATGATCGCCGGCCTTGAGATAGATGTCGGGCGCGTTGTTGTCGCCGCGATTGAGCGCATCCAGATCGAGCCGGTATTGCCGCCCCGCGCGCGTCAGCACCAGTCCGGACAGGTCCGCGCGCAAGGGATCGACGGTCGCCGCGCCGATCGCCTGCGACAAGGTCAACGGCGTGGCGGTGATCGGCTGGCGTTCGGTCTTCACGAACGCACCCTGCAAGGTCACCCGCTGACTGCCGTAGTCGATGATGCTGACGTCGACCTGCGGGCTTTCGACCACCCGCGCGATGCGCTGGGTGATGATCGTGCGCAATTCCTCGATGGTCTTGCCGCGCGCCTCGACCACGCCGACATAGGGATAGAACAAGGTGCCGTCGGGCCGGACCAGACGTCCGTTCGCCGCCGGCTGCTGCTGGGTGCCGGCCGGCGAAGTGAGTTCGGGATGATCCCAGATGGTGATGTACAAGGTATCGCCGGCGCCGATGCGATACGGCTCGGGCTGATAGCTCAACAACTCGGTGGGCAGCGCCGCGGTCGCGCTGGCCGCGTGCTCGCTCGCCAGGAACTGCGGGGTGATCGTGACCAGCTGGATATGCCCGTCCTCGATCGTCTTGCCGGGCGCGAACTGCTTGGGCGACATGTACTGCCCGGGCGCCCACATGCAGCCGCCGAGTCCGGCGATGGCCGTGAGGGCCAGAGCGCGCGAAAGCTTTCTCATGAGTGGATCGTCTCTAAGTCGCGAATTCGAGGTGAGAACTCTGGGTGAGCACTCAAGGTCAGACGCGCGCGCTGAATCGACGATCCTGTCGACGCGACGTTGCGATTCGATGGATGGACGCGGCCGGCGTGGCGATGCGCGGCGAGCGATGCAGAGGATCGACTGCGCGGGCGAGGCAGTCGCGGTACGGATCTTGCATGAAACCTCAACGATGAAATCGATCTTGTCGCCCTGTCGCGAAAGTATAGCGAGCGCTCTCACCTCATCGCCGCGATGATCGGAACGCGATCACGTTTTCGCCATCGGATGCGACCCAGGTACAGCTTGCATTCGGAATACGCCTGTTTTTACGCTGCATTTGACGTTTATTTAACGGCGGCATCGCATTGTCGATGCGACATCAGATGTCGCGCATGCCCCGCCCAGCAAGCCTGTGCACTCATGCCGCAAACATCGCGGTGACTTGCGTCACGCCCTCATCGCGAAAATTCACGTGCGTGTTGACCCTGTCATGGACAGCTCTTACATTTTCGGCCGTCACATCCGATGTGCCGCACATCGATGCACGCACGATCGCAAGACAAGAAATCTTCGCGATCGTCGCCGTTGTGTAATCGAAGTTCTGAAACGATAGCTCCGCAACGATTGAGGTCTCATAACGTGTGTTCCGTCGAGTTCTGATCGTATGCGTCGGCAATATCTGCCGAAGTCCCACCGCTGAAGTGCTGTTGCGCCAACAACTCCACGACCTGGACGTCACCGTCGAATCCGCGGGACTGGCCGCCGTCAAGGGCCACCCGATCGACGCCACAGCGCAGGCTGTGCTCAATCAACATGGAATGTCGGGGCAATCGCATGTTGCTCGACAGATCGACCGCGCGATGATCGACGCGGCCGATCTGGTGTTGACCATGGAACCATGGCATGTCGATGCCGTGCTCCGGATTTCGCCGCATGCGCGAGGCAAGACGTATCTGCTCGGGAAATGGCTGGACAACGCCAGCATCCCCGATCCGTACCGGCAGTCGCGCAGCGTTTTCGAACAGTCCTACCAGTTGATCAGCTCAGGGGTGAGTAGCTGGCGGGGCTATCTATAAGTTGTCGCATCGCGGTTCGCGGCAGGCTTCACTTGACAGGTACTCACCCTAATGTCGGCAGTATCCACGCCACCTGGCTCGCGCCAGGACAGCAACGACGAGATCGATCTGGCCGCGTTGCTCGGCACCTTGCTCGACCATCGCTGGCTGATCGGCATCGTCACCGCGGCCGGCTTCGTGCTGAGCCTGATGTACGTGCTGCTGGCCTCGCCGGTGTATCAGGCCAATGCGATGGTGCAGGTGGAGTCGAACTCGCCCACCCTGCCCGGCCTGACCGCGGTATCGCAGGCGCTGACCGATTCGGCGCCGCAGGCAGTCACCGAGATCGCGCTGATGACCTCGCGCACCGTGGTCGGCAAGGCCGTCGACGATCTCAAGCTGGACGTACAGGTCGAGCCCAAGCGCTTTCCCTTGATCGGTTCGTTGTTGGCGCGCCGCTTTCAGCCCGCCGCGCCGGGCGATCTGGCCTCGCCGTGGCTCGGCATGAACAGCTACGGCTGGGGCGGCGAAACCCTGGCGCTGTCGCAGTTGAGCGTGCCCGAGGAACTGGTCGCCAAGCCGCTGGTGCTGGTCGCCGCCGAAGCCGGCGCATACGCACTGTATGACGACGAAGACAATCTTCTGCTCAACGGCAAGGTCGGCGAGAAAGCCAGCGCCGGCGCGGTCAGCCTGCGGGTGCAGCAGATGAGCGCGCATCCGGGCATGCGCTTCGAGATCACCCAGTTGCCGCGTCTGGCGATTCTGACCGCGCTGCAGAACAACCTGACCGCGAGCGAGAAGGCCAAGGACTCCGGAATCATCCAGCTCAGCTACGAGAACGGCGATCCCGATCTCGCGGTGGCGACGCTGGACGCGATTACCCGCCAGTACACCCGCCAGAACGTCGAGCGCAATTCCGCCGAAGCCGCCAGCAGCCTGCAGTTCGTGCAGAAGCAGTTGCCGAACGTGCGCGCCGATCTGGAAAAGGCCGAGCACGCGCTG
Organism: Lysobacter sp. Soil_N_51; assembly: GCF_057655755.1. Taxonomy (NCBI): domain Bacteria; kingdom Pseudomonadati; phylum Pseudomonadota; class Gammaproteobacteria; order Lysobacterales; family Lysobacteraceae; genus Lysobacter; species Lysobacter sp. Soil_N_51. The sequence continues at coordinate 455,492 of NZ_JBDGLR010000004.1, forward strand.
GCCGAGTATCAGTCGCAGGCGCATACCGTCGATGTGACCTTGGAAGCCAAGTCGCTGCTCGATCAGGTCGTCGCGCTGGACAACAACGTTTCGCAATTGAAGCTGCAACAGGCCGAAGTCAGCCGCCGCTTCACCCCGCAGCATCCGGCCTATCGCGCCTTGATGGCGCAATTGGGCGAATTGGAAGGCAAAAAGCAGGAAATCAACGACCGCATCGGCGGCCTGCCGCAGACCCAGCAACAGTTACTCGGGCTGACCCGCGAGGTCCAGGTCAGCACGCTCACCTACACCAACCTGTTGAACCAGGCGCAGCAACTCGACATCGCCCGCGCCGGCACGGTCGGCAACGCGCGCGTGGTCGACAAGTCGGTGGTCGACGTCAGTCAGCCGATCAAGCCCAAGCGCCTGCAGCTGTTGGTGATCGGCACCTTCCTCGCCGGTTTTCTCGCCGTCGCCTGGGTATTCCTGCGGCAGATGCTCAACCGCGGCATCGAGGACGTGAAGCAGATCGAGGACCTCGGCCTGCCGGTGTACGCCTCGATCCCGATGAGCGATTACCAGCGCGACCACGAAAGCAACGGCCGCAAACTGCACGCCGGCAACGCGCGCGGCAGCAACCGTCCGCAGCTGCTGGCGCTGGACGCGCCGTCGGATCTGGCGATCGAAGCGATCCGCAGCCTGCGCACCTCGCTGCATTTCGCCCGGCTGGAAGCAAAGAACAACATCCTGATGATCTGCGGCTCCAGCCCCGGCGCCGGCAAGACCTTCGTCTCGACCAATCTCGCCGCGGTGATCACCCAGGGCGGCCAGCGGGTGTTGCTGATCGACGGCGACATGCGCCGCGGCACCTTGCACCGGGTGATGGGACACAGCAACGACAACGGCCTGGCCGACTTGCTGGCCGGCAAGATCGATCTGGCCACCGCCACGCGCGCGTCGGCCATCGACGGGCTGCATTTCATCCCGCGCGGCGAGGCGCCGCCGAATCCGTCGGAACTGTTGATGCGCCCCAACCTTGCCGCGCTGCTGCAGACCACCGCGCAGCAGTACGACCTGGTGATCGTCGACACGCCGCCGATCCTGGCGGTGACCGATGCGGCGATCATCGGCCGCCACGCCGCGACCAGCCTGATGGTCGCCCGCTTCGGCCTCAATCCGGCCAAGGAACTGGCGCTGGCCAAACAGCGCTTCGAACACAACGGCATCGAACTGCGCGGCGCGATCTTCAACGCGGTCGAGCGGCGCCACGACACCCATTACGTCTACGGCTATCAGTACCAGGGCAAGGCCGATGGCTGAACGCGCGGACAAGACGTTCGCGAAGCCGCGTCGCGCGGCCCGGACGCAGCGCGACCGCCGCCACGGGATCGCGCGATTCCACGCGCGCGATCGCAATCAAAATGAGCGCTTCATAACGCATCGCGATGACGGCATGCCCGGCGCGCATCAATCTCTAACAACAGAAACATTTGCACGACACCATCAACCACGAAACATCTGTTTACAGCTTATGAACTTCGCGCACGTTTTCGGCAAGCAATCGTGAAAACAGCGATAAACTCCTTACCAACTCACAGTATCGCGCAACCCGAAGTGGCACGATGCTATTCGAGACGAATCGATCCGATTCTTCCGATCCGATTCTTCCGATCCGATTCTTCCGATCCGATTCTTCCGATCCGATTCTTCCGATCCGATTCACCCGATGCGACGCGCACCGCATCGACTTGAGCACCGTGCACATACGGCTGCAGGAATGCGGCGGCAACAACATCCATAACAAGCCGGCATCGCCATAAGGTTTCAACAAGATCGAACGCTCCGCCAGATCAACAGGAGCAACGCGTAGCTGCGTTAAGAACAAAAGCACCAAAAGCAAAAGAACAGGATTGACCGAGGGGGCGGTCGTCGGCTGGTCACACCGAAGACTTTCCTTGGACTCACGGTCATGTTGAAAGAACAATTCGTCATAGCGTGCACGCTGACTTTATTGGTCACCTGCATCGCGATGTATGCGATGTACCCCGCCGCCAACGCGCTGGGGCTGATCGACCGTCCCAACGCGCGCAAGAAGCACAAAGGCCATGTGCCGGTGATCGGCGGTCTGTGTTTCTTCGCCGGCCTGCTCGCCGGCGCGGTCTACCTGGGCCTGCACGATCGCTTCGCGCTGTGCCTGCTCGGCAGCGCCGCGCTGATCGTGCTGGTCGGCGCGGTCGACGACGCCCGCGACCTGAGCGTTCGCACCCGCCTGCTGGTGCAGACCGGCGCGGCCGCATTGATGATGTCCGGCAGCGGCCTGTACCTGGATCAGCTCGGCGATCTGTTCGGCACCGGCGCGATCCGTCTGGGCTGGCTCGGCATTCCGGTCACGCTGATCGCGGTGGTGGGCATGATCAACGCCTTCAACATGCTCGACGGCATCGACGGACTCGCCGGCAGTCTGGCCCTGGTCTGCATCGGCGCGATCTTCCTGTTCGGCGGCGGCAGCGCCGGCGCCAGCGGCGCGCTGCCGGTGCTGTTGCTGCTGTTCACCGCGTTGACGCCGTACCTGTTCGTCAATCTCGGCGGCGTGCCCGGACGCAAACTGTTCATGGGCGACGCCGGCAGCATGCTGATCGGCTACGTGCTCGCCTGGAGCCTGATCTGGCTGAGCCAGCGCGGCTCGCCGCGCATCGACGCGGCCGAGGCGGCGTGGTGCGTGGCCCTGCCGGTGTTCGAAACCCTCACCGTGATGTACCGCCGCGTGCGCAAGGGCCTGTCGCCGTTCAAGCCCGATCGCCAGCACCTGCACTACATGCTGATCGACCAGGGCCGTTCGCCGAACAACGCGCTGCTGACCATGATCGGTATCGCCTGCAGCCTGATCGCGCTGGGCTATGCGCTGCGCCAGCAACCGGTCGGGATCGGCCTGCTGCTGTTCGCCGCGGCGCTGTGCGTGTATGCGATCAGCCTGTCGTACGGCGGAAAGCTCAAGCGCGCTTTGCTTGAGCCGGCCGCGGACAGCGATAACGAACTGGCGTTTTCGCCGCAGAACCCGGGCAAACTGCCCGAAGCCGAAGTGCCGGCGCCGCTGGCGTATGCCCGCAACGGCCTGGCCGGCGAGCTCGCCGCCGCGCCCGCGCCGATGCCTGCGCCGATACCCGCCGGAGCGATGCCGCAGGCCGCGCGCACGATCAAGACCCTGTGCGTGTTCGGCACCCGTCCCGAAGCGATCAAGATGGGGCCGTTGGCGCTGATGCTGGCGCAGGACCCGCGTTTCGACGCGCGCGTGTGCGTCACCGGCCAGCATCGGCAGATGCTCGACCAGGTGCTGCAGTTGTTCGAGATCCAGCCGCACTTCGACCTGGACATCATGAAGCCCGGCCAGGACCTGACCGACATCACCACCGCGATCCTGACCGGCATGAAGAAGGTGCTGTCGGAACTCAAGCCCGATGTGGTGCTGGTCCACGGCGACACCTCGACCACCATGGCGACCACCCTGGCCGCGTACTACCAGCAGATTCCGGTCGCCCACGTCGAGGCCGGCCTGCGTACCGGCAACCTGTATTCGCCGTGGCCGGAAGAAGCCAACCGCAAGCTCACCGGCGCGCTGGCATCGATGCATTTCGCTCCTACCGAACTGTCCGGGCGCAACCTGCTCGACGAAGGCATCCCGACCGGGCGCATCCAGATCACCGGCAATACCGTGATCGATGCCTTGCGCGAGGTACTGCTGCGAATCGAGAACACGCCGTCGCTGCGTCACGAACTCGAATCGCAGTTCGCGTTCCTCGATCCCAAGCGGCGGATCGTCCTGGTCACCGGCCATCGTCGCGAAAGCTTCGGCGGCGGTTTCGAACGCATCTGCCACGCGCTGCGCGACACCGCGCTGCGCCATCCCGATGTCGACATCGTTTATCCCGTGCATCTCAATCCGCAGGTGCGCGAACCGGTCAACCGCCTGCTGCGCGACATTCCGACCATCCATCTGATCGAGCCGCTGGACTACCTGCCCTTCGTCTACCTGATGAATGCCGCGTACATCATCCTGACCGACTCGGGCGGCATCCAGGAAGAAGCGCCGTCGCTCGGCAAGCCGGTGCTGGTCATGCGCGACACCACCGAGCGTCCGGAAGCGGTGTCGGCCGGCACGGTCAAGCTGGTCGGCACCGACCGCAAGCTGATCGCCGACGGCATCACCGCGTTGCTCGACGATCGTGCCGCCTACGAGGCGATGAGCTTCGCCCACAACCCCTACGGCGACGGCAAGGCCTGTCAGCGCATCGTCGAAGCGCTGGCTCTGTTCAAGCACGGCGAATCGCGCTTGGCCGCCTGAGTTTCCTTCCCTTCGCCGCGGACCGTCGCGTCCGCGGCGGATACGACACCCATTGCGCCTCCCCACGGGGCCTACCGGAGTTTCCATGAGTTTCGACACCGTCAGCGTCATCGGCCTGGGCTACATCGGCCTTCCCACCGCCGCCGCCTTCGCCGCCGCGCGCAAGCGCGTGATCGGCATCGACGTCACCGCCTCGATCGTCGACACCATCAACCGCGGCGAGATCCACATCATCGAACCCGAGCTCGACACCGCGGTGCGCGCCGCGGTGTCCGGTGGCTTCCTGCGCGCCTCGCTGCGGCCCGAGGCCGCCGACGCGTTCCTGATCGCGGTGCCTACGCCGTTCAAGAACGATCACGAACCCGACCTGAGCTACATCGAAGCGGCGGCGAAATCGCTGGCGCCGGTGTTGCGCAAGGGCGACCTGGTGGTGCTCGAATCGACTTCGCCGGTCGGCGCCACCGAACAACTGGCCGCATGGCTGGCCACCGCCCGCCCCGACCTGAGCTTTCCGCAGGACGCCGGCGAGCAGGCCGACGTCAACATCGCCTACTGCCCCGAGCGTGTGCTGCCCGGCCATGTGATGCGCGAACTGATCGAGAACGACCGGGTGATCGGCGGCATGACCGCGCGCTGTTCGCAGCGCGCCTGCGAGCTGTACCAGAGCTTCGTGCGCGGCGAATGCATCGTCACCAACGCGCGCACCGCCGAGATGTGCAAGCTCACCGAGAACGCATTCCGCGACGTCAACATCGCCTTCGCCAACGAGCTGTCGATCATCTGCGACAAGCTCGGCATCAACGTCTGGGATCTGGTCGGCCTGGCCAACCGCCATCCGCGCGTCAACATTCTTCAGCCCGGCCCGGGCGTCGGCGGCCACTGCATCGCGGTCGACCCGTGGTTCATCGTCGACAGCGCGCCGGAGGAAGCGCGGCTGATCCGCACCGCGCGCGAGGTCAACAACGGCAAGCCCGGTTGGGTCATCAACAAGATCGACGAAGCGATCGCGCAGGCGAAGGCCGACGGCAAGCAACACGAGGACCTGACCATCGCGGTGTTCGGCCTGGCGTTCAAGCCCGACATCGACGATCTGCGCGAAAGCCCGGCGCTGGACATCGCGGTCGAACTCGCCGGCCGCCATCCCGGCCGCGTGCTCGCGGTCGAGCCGCATATCTCGGTGCTGCCGGCCAAGCTCGATTCGTCGAAGTTGATCCTGGTCGATCTGCCGACCGCCAGCGCCCAGGCCGACATCGCGGTGCTGCTGGTCGATCACAAACCGTTCAAGGACCACAGCTTGCCCGGCCACATGAAGATCATCGACACCAAGGGCATCTGGACCTGAGCGCCGGCGCGCTCGATCCGGACCACTGCCCATGATGCGACGCCTGATCGGCACCGCCAGTCTGTCCGCGCTCAGCGCGCTCGCCTCGCGCGGCGCGCTGTTCGCCGGCGTGCTCGCGGCCGCGCATTTCCTCGGCCCGACCGCGTTCGGCCAGTTCACCCTGATCCAGACCACCGCGCTGTTGTTCACCACGTTCTGCGCGCTGAGCCTGGGCCAGATGGCGACCAAGATCGTGTCCGAGGCGGTGGCGACGAAACCCGAACGCATCGCCGCGGCGCTGACCGTGTCCTACGGTTCGGCGTTGCTGGCGTCGCTGTTGTTCGCCGGTTTGCTGCTGGTGTTTTCGCAGCCGCTGGCGTTGCGGGTGGGCGGCTCGGCGGATCTGGTCGCGGTGTATGCGAGTTCTTCGTTGCTGGTGCTTACAGGTTTCATCGGCGCGGTCCAGAACGGGGTCGCGCTGGCGTTGCACAAGGTCAAGCAGCAGGCGCTGGCGAACCTGATCACCGCGCCGCTGGTGTTCGGGATCATGCTGCTCGCGGCGAGCCGGCGCGATATCGGCTGGGCGGTGTACGGCTCGATCGCCGCGCAATGGCTGATCGTGATCGGTCAGGAACGCGTGTTGCGCCGTTACCGGCGCGAGCACGACTGTCCCTTGTCGTGGTCGGCGCCGCGACGCGAGGAGTGGGCGGTGGTGTGGCGGCTGGGCCTGCCCTCGTCGCTGTCGGGCCTTCTGACCATGCCGGCGATCTGGCTGTCGATGGCGATGCTGGCGCACAGCGTCGGCGGCGCGACCGAACTGGGTAATTTCTCGCTCGGCAATCAGGCCCGCTCGATCCTGCTGTTCGGCATGGGCGTGGTCGCCAACGCCACCCTGCCCCTGCTCGCGTCGGCCGCGGCGCGCGGCGCCAGCGGCGAGGCCAGTAGCGCCTTGCGCCATTCGATCGCACTGTTGGTGATCGCCACCAGCGCGATCGCGATGGTGCTGGCGATGGCCGCGCCGTTCTTCATCCATCGCCTCGCGCCGGCCTATATCGACGCGATCGTGCCGCTGCAATGGCTGCTGTTGTCGGCCATCGCCACCGCGCCGACCACGGTGCTGATGCGCAAGGCCACCGCCGACGGACGGCCCGGCGTGCTGTTGGCCGGCAACGGCGTGTTCGCGCTCGCGCTGATCGGCGCCAGCGTGGCCTCGCTGCATCTGCACGGCGGCGCGACCGGGCTGGCGATCGCCTATCTGATCGCTTCGAGCCTGCAGCTGGCGACCTATTCCCTGTGCAACCGCCACGAGTTTCGCTGGAACTCGGCGACCGGCGGCAGCCGATGAGAACATTCCTATGAAAGCGCTGCGATTGATCAAGAAAGCCGTGGTCCTGACCGTGATACGGGTCGGCTGGTTCATCAAACCCGGCCTGGTGACGCGTCTGTACGCCTGGTTCCTGCGTTCGGAAGGCGCCAACGTCGAGGCCGATCCGAACTATCTGTCGGCCAAGATCTGGTTCGACGGCACCGATTATTCGCTGATCAGCCTCGGCCGCGGCTGCACGATCTCCAGCAATGTGCGCATCCTCACCCACGACTGGGCGATCCACACCGTCGCCAAGGAACTCGGGCTCAAGTTCGATACGCCGCAAGGGCGGATCCGGCCGATTTCGATCGGCCGCCACGCCTTCATCGGCACCGGCTCGATCATCATGCCCGGCACCGACATCGGCGCGGGCTGCATCGTCGGCGCCGGCACCGTGGTGCGCGGCACCATTCCGCCGCTGAGCATCGTGATCGGCAACCCCAGCCAGATCGTCGGATCGGTCAGCGACTATGTCGACAAGTCGCTGCGCAAGGGCCGCGAGGCCTGAGCCGCGCATGCGCATTCCCGCTCCCCGCCTGTTCCTGGCGCCGGCCGCGCTCGGCGCGTTCCTGCTGTCGGGCTGGGCGTCGGTGTTCTTCAGCGTCGATACCGACGTGGTGCAGTACGCGGCGATCGCCGCGACCATCGGGCTGGGCGCGTTCTCGCTGTCGTACTCGGGCTTGAACCGGTTCGCGTTCCTGTTGCCGATCATCGCCACCCTGATCGTGTTCGCGCAGATTTCCTTCCTGGACACGCGCCAGCCGCATCCGCCGAAGGAACTCAAGTTCTATCTGATCCTGGTGTTCTGCGCCTACTGCGCCTGCTTCGTGCTGCGCGGCAAGGCCGCCGAGCATTTCGTGCGCATCTACGTGGCGCTGTGCTTCGCCCTTAGCCTGGCCGCGCTCGGCTTCAACCGCACCGCCGACACCGGCGCGCAGCGGCTGATGCAGGGCGAAGGCAACCCGATCTGGATCGCGCGCGCGGCCGGCACCGCGATCATGTACTTCGCCTATCGATTATTGATCGAACCGCGCCACCGCGGCCTGCGCCTGCTCGCGCTGCTGCCGTGCGTGGCGGCGTTGATTCTGGCCGGTTCGCGCGGCCCGATCCTGTCGCTGCTGCTCGGCCTGGGCGCGCTGGTGGTGATGACCAACCGCGGCGCGCTGCTGCTGTCGCGCAAGCTCTGGGCAGCGGGATTGCTGGTCGTGCTGCTGGCGATCGCGGCGGTGGTGCTGGCGCCGCAGGGCATCCAGGATCGCCTCGCCAGCCTGTTCGTCAGCAACTACAGCGGCAGCGACGTGCTGCGCATGAATTTGTATGAAGTCTCGTTCGGCATGTTGCGCGAAACGCTGTTCGGCCACGGTTTCGGCGCGTTCGAGGCCAGCGGCGCGCTGCAGCCGTATCCGCACAACCTGCTGATCGAAGCGCTGATCGAACCGGGCCTGATCTTCAGCGCGTTGTTCTTCGCCCTGATCGCCTACGCAATCCGTCGCCTTTACCTCACCGCCAAGCGCGACCAGGGCCGCGAACTGGTGCCGACCTTCCTGTGCGCGCTGGCGATCTATTCGCTGGCCAACGCGATGTTCAGCGGCGACATCACCAGCCCGAAGGAACTGTACCTGTGTCTGTTCTTCGCGCTGTCGACCGCGCTGGTGGTGCGACGAGTACCGCAGCCGACGCCGATGCCATCGCCGCCATCACTTCCATTTCGCCACCCCACCCCGACCTGAGCGAACCGCCCCATCCCGAATCTCGAATCTCGAATCCCCAATCCCGAATCCCGAGCCAAAAATGCAAGCGATCATCCTGGGCCAAGGCAATCCTTACCTGAAGAATCCGTACCTGAGCAAACTGTCGAAAGTGCTCGACAGCGCCAGCGTGCCGTACGAGTTCTGGATATGGAGCCGCGACAAACAGCCCGCCGATCTGCCCAAGGTCAAGGTGCTGCTGAACTTCGGCTCCTGGGGCGGCGGCGCGGTCAATGCGCTGGGCTACGCGCTGTGGGTGGCCTGGCTGACCGTGCGCGTGTTCGCCCAGCCGCGCGCCGGGGTGTACTTCTGCTCGCGCCTGGACGCCGCGTTGCCGTGCGCGCTCGTCGCCTCGGTGCGGCGTTGTCGGTATGTGTTCCTCGACCGCGACAAGCTTTCCAAAAGCTATGCTTGGCCCGCGCCAGTGAAACGCATGATCGAAGCGATCGAAGGTTTCGTCGGTCGTCGCGCCAGCCTGCACGTGGTGCCCGGGTCCTCGCGCGCCGGCGACAACGACAGCGACAATCTGCGGATCGTGCGCAACACCCCGCACACCGAGGTGATCGAACGCGCACGCAGTCTCGCCGAGCGCCTGCCGCCGCGCAGCGGCCGGCTGCGGGTGCTGATCAGCGGGTTGATTTCGCCCGAACGCGGCGCGCGGATGATGCGCGAGGCGATCGAACGCACCAAGGGCGAGGTCGAATTCATCGGCGCCGGCCGTCTGCTCGGCGAGGACGCGCAACGCTTGGCCGAGCGCATGGGTCCGGACTATCGCGGCATCGTCAGCAACGAGGACGCCTTGGCGCTGCTGCTGAGCGCCGACCTGGTGCTGGCGTTCTACGATCCGGCCCTGGAGATCAACCGCCTGGCCGAACCAAACAAATGGTTCGACTGCGCGGCGCTGCAGATTCCCTTCGTCACCAACCCCGGCCTGCTGACCTCGGCGCCGTTCGAGCAGCATCAAGCCTGTTTCATGTGCGAGTACGGCGACGGCGAACGATTGGCCGCGCAACTGCTGCAGATCGCCGCCGACCGTTCCTTGCTGGAAACCCGCCGCGCCGGCCTGCGCCAACTGCGTTACGAAGCCTGGGACACCGCGATGGCGCGGGTGATCGCTGAGTGCGTGAGGCTGACGCCATGAGCCGGCGCGGCACGCTGTTGCTGACGATGCTGCTGGTGACCGCGCCGCTCGGCGCGCGCGCCGGCGAACGCGGCTTCGTCCTGTACAACAACACCAAGTACACCGATCTGGTCGATCAGCGCCTGGCGATCGCGCGCTCCAATCTGGTCGGCGAACCGCATTTGCCGGAACTGCGCGACGGCATCATGCCCGACGAGCAACGCTTCAAGGCCGCGGTCAAGGCGAACGTGAAGAACCCCGGCCCGCTGGTGCTGGATTTCGAACACATCAACCTCAGCCGCGACGCCGAGGTGTCGGCCAAGCATCTGCAGATGCTGCAGACCCTGGCGCGCTGGGCGCACGAGGCCGCGCCCGGGCGCAAGATCGGCTACTACGGTTTCCCCGGCGCGATCGACCACGCCGATCCGCAACGCGCCAAGCAATTGGCGGCTTCGGTCGATCTGTTCTTTCCCTCGCTGTACACCGTCGATGACGACCGCGACCGCTGGCGCCGGCGCATGGACAACATGGTCGCGGCGGCGCGCAAGCTCGATCCGAACAAACCCGTGCTGGCCTTCATCTGGCCGCAGTACCACGACGCCACCCCGCGCAGCGCGCAGTTCGTGCCGGCCGACTACTGGCGCTTTCAGCTCGATCAGCTCCAGCGCGCCGCCGATGGCGCGGTGATCTGGAGCAAGCGCGTCGATGGCGGCGACCGCGACTGGGTGCCGGTCACCCGCAGTTTCCTCGACAAGGCCACGCGCGCCGCGCCCGAGCGCTGAGCGCGCGCTACGCGCCCTGTCCCTTCCCGAATACTCGCTCACGCACTGGAATCACCATGCAACAAGTCCTGCAAAACCTGCGCGACGGCAGCACCGAAGTCGCCGACGTGCCCGCCCCGGCCCTGCGCCGCGGCCATCTGCTGATCCGCAGCCACATCACCCTGGTGTCGGCCGGCACCGAGCGCATGCTGGTCGAGTTCGGCAAGGCCAACATGCTGCAGAAGGCGCGCCAGCAGCCCGACAAGGTGCGCATGGTGCTGGAGAAGGTCCGCACCGACGGCCTGGCCACCACCCTCGATGCGGTACGCAGCAAACTCGATCAGCCGCTCGCATTGGGCTATTGCAACGTCGGCACGGTGATCGGCGTCGGCCCCGGGGTCAGCGGTTTCGAGATCGGCGACCGGGTCGCGTCCAACGGCAAGCATGCCGAAGTGGTAGCGGTGCCGGTCAACCTGTGCGCGAAGATTCCCGACAACGTCGGCGACGAAGCCGCCGCGTTCACCGTGCTCGGCGCGATCGCGCTGCAGGGCATTCGTCTGGTCCAGCCGACCCTGGGCGAAACCGTGGTCGTCACCGGCCTGGGCCTGATCGGCCTGATCACCGTGCAGTTGCTGCGCGCGCACGGTTGCCGCGTGCTCGGCATCGACTACGACCCGGCCAAGCTCGCGATCGCGCGCGAATACGGCGCCGAAACCGTCGACCTGTCCAAGAACGAAGACCCGCTCGCGGCCGCGGCGGCGTTCTCGCGCGGACGCGGCGTCGATGCGGTGCTGATCACCGCCTCGACCAAGAGCAACGAACCAGTCGCCCAGGCCGCGCACATGTGCCGCAAGCGCGGCCGCATCGTCCTGATCGGCGTGACCGGCCTGGAATTGTCGCGCGCGGATTTCTACGAAAAGGAGCTGTCGTTTCAGGTTTCGTGCTCGTACGGCCCGGGCCGCTACGACCCGTCCTACGAAGAACGCGGCAACGATTATCCGGTCGGGTTCGTGCGCTGGACCGAGCAGCGCAACTTCGAGGCCGTGCTCGACATGATGAGCAGCCGCGCGGTCGAGGTGCAGTCGCTGGTGACCCATCGCTACGGCATAGCCGAAGCCGAACGCGCCTACGCCGTGCTCGGCGGCGGCGAACCTTCGCTCGGCATCGTGCTCGACTACGGCCTGGGCGAAGACATTCCCGAGCAGTTGATGCGACGCAAGGTGCCGCTGCACGTCAAGCCGCCCGCGAACGAAGTGCCCAGCGAGGCCGGCGGCGGCGCGATCGCCTTCGTCGGCGCAGGCAATTACGCCGGCCGGGTGCTGATCCCGGCGTTCGCGCGCACCGGCGCCAAGCTGCACACGCTGATCACCAACAACGGCGTCGGCAGCGTCCATTACGGCAAGAAGTTCGGCTTCCGCAACGCCAGCACCGACACCGACGCGGTGCTGCGCGATGCCAGCGTGGGCTCGATGGTGATCGCGACCCAGCACGGCAGCCACGCCGAACTGGTGTTCAAGTCGCTGCGCCGCGGCAAGCACGTGTTCGTCGAAAAGCCGCTGTGCCTGACCCTGGAAGAACTGCAGACCATCGAAAAGGCGCATTCGGAGCAATCGGTGTACGGCATTCCGCCGGTGCTGATGGTCGGCTTCAATCGGCGCTTCGCCCCGCAGGTGCGCAAGATGCACGCGTTGCTGGCCGGCGTGCGCGAACCCAAGGCCTTTGTCATGACCGTCAATGCCGGCGCGATCCCGGCCGATCATTGGACCCAGGACCCGCAACTCGGCGGCGGCCGCCTGATCGGCGAAGCCTGTCACTTCGTCGACTTGCTGCGTTTCCTCGCCGATTCGCCGATCGTCGGCCACCAGCTCACCGCGGTCGGCAACGTGGCCGGCGTCGGCATCCGCAGCGACCGGGTCAGTTTCACCCTGAGCTTCGCCGACGGTTCGTTCGGCACCGTGCATTACCTCGCCAACGGCGACAAATCGTTTCCGAAGGAACGCCTGGAAGTGTTCGCCGCCGGACGCGTGCTGCAACTGGACAACTTCCGCCGCCTGCGCGGCTACGGCTGGCCCGGTTTCACCCGCATGAACCTGTGGCGCCAGGACAAGGGCCAGGCGGCGTGTGCGCAGGCCTTCATGCAGGCGGTACAGGGTCAGGCGCCGGCGCCGATTCCGATCGAACAGATTCTCGAAGTCGCGCGGGTGACCATCGAACTGGACGCCTGCGTCTGAGCACGCCATGACCTCGTTATCGCGACTGCCGCGCATGTGGCATACCGTGCGCCATCTGCGCCCGGTACAGATCTACGGCCGTGCCTGGCATCGGTTGCACCGCCCTCGCGTGGACGCGTCGCAGGCACCGGCGACCGCGGCCTTGCGCGGGCGCTGGATCGCTTGCGCGCGCATGCCTACGATGCTGGCCGCGCGGCGCTTCCGTTTCTTGAACGATGAGCACGAGCTGCCCGCCGACGGCTGGAACAGCGCCGCGCTGCCGAAGCTGTGGCTGTACAACCTGCACTACTTCGACGATCTCAACGCCGACGGCGCCGAGTCGCGCCTGGGCTGGCATCGCGATCTGATCGGGCAATGGATCGCGGCCAATCCGCCGGCCGCGGGCAACGGCTGGGAGCCGTATTGCCTGTCGTTGCGCATCGTCAACTGGATCAAGTGGCGCTGCGCTGGTCACGGCCTGGGCGACGACAGCGCCGAACACGCGATGCTCGACAGCCTGGCGACCCAGACCCGCTACCTGCGCGGCCGCCTGGAACGGCATCTGCTCGGCAATCATCTGTGGGCCAACTACAAGGCGCTGCTGTTCGCCGGTGCCTGCTTCGAAGGCGAACAGGCGCAGCAATGGCGCGAGTTGGGTTTGCACGGGCTGCGGCGTGAGATCGGCGAACAGATTCTCAATGATGGCGGCCACTTCGAACGCAGCCCGATGTATCACGCGATCCTGCTCGAAGACCTGCTGGATCTGATCCAGTTGGCCGAGCGGTTTCCGAACGCATTTCCGATGCACGAGGTCGCGCTGTGGCGCGAGCGCGCCTTGAGCATGTTCGCCTGGCTCGCAGTGATGACTCATCCGGATGGACGCATCGCCTTCTTCAACGACGCCGCGTTCGGCATCGCACCGACCCTGGCGCAATTGCGGGCGTACGCCCACGCGCTCGGCATCCAGGTGCCCGCGGCGTCCGAACGACCGCTGCAAGTGCTGGCCGCTTCGGGCTATGTGCGGATGCAGGCCGGCAACGCGGTGCTGATCGCCGACGTCGGCGAAATCGGCCCGGACTACCTGCCCGGCCACGCCCATGCCGACACGCTCAGTTTCGAACTGTCGATCGACGGCCGGCGCGTGCTGGTCAACGCCGGTACTTCGCGTTATGACATCGGCGCGCAGCGGCTGTGGCAGCGCGGCACCGCGGCGCATAACACGGTGCAGATCGACGGTCGCGATTCGTCCGAGGTCTGGAGCAGTTTCCGGGTGGCGCGGCGCGCGCATCCGTTCGCGGTCGTGCATGGCGTCGACGACGACGGCTTGTGGCTGGACGCAAGTCACGACGGCTACCGTCGGCTCAAGGGCCGGCCGCTGCACCGTCGCTGCTGGCGCCTGCAGGCCGGTTGCCTGCGTATCGAGGATGCGATCGAAGGCGGCTTCGAGCGCGCGGTCGCGCGTTTCCGGATCGCACCGGACCTGCGCGTCGACGGCGATCGCGTGCGCGGCAAAAGCGAAGACGTGTTGCGCTGGCAGGTCGAGCCGCCGTCCGCGCTGACCCGCATCGACGTCAGCACCTATCACCCCGAATTCGGACTGAGCCAGGCCTGCGAAGTGATCGAAGTCGCGCTCGAACCCTCCGGCCGATCGGTCGCCACCTTCCGCTGGGACGGTTGAACCCGCATGCGCATCCTGTTTCTGTCCGACAACTTCCCGCCCGAAGGCAACGCGCCGGCCACCCGCACCTACGAGCACGCGGTGCGCTGGGTGCGCGCCGGGCACGAGGTCACGGTCATCACCTGCGCGCCGAACTTCCCCGAAGGCCGATTGTTCGACGGCTATCGCAATGCCTGGCGCAGCGTGGAAACCGTCGACGGCATCCGGGTGGTGCGGGTCAAGACCTACATCACCGCCAACGAGGGCTTCGTCAAGCGCAGCCTGGACTACATCAGCTTCATGGCCGCGTCGGTCGTGGCTGGCCTGTTCGAACCGCGCCACGACGTGATCGTTGCGACCTCGCCGCAGTTCTTCTGCGCGCTCGGCGGCTGGGCGCTGGCGCGTTTGCGGCGACGACCGTTCGTGTTCGAACTGCGCGACCTGTGGCCGGCCTCGATCACCGCGGTCGGGGCGATGAAACGCAGCCTGGCGATCCGCGTGCTCGAACGCGTGGAGATGTTCCTGTACCGCAGCGCTGATGCGATCGTGCCGGTGACCCAGTCGTTCCGCGAGGAACTGATCGAGCGCGGCGTCGACGCCGACAAGATCCACGTCGTGCTCAACGGCGTGGACCTGCAACGCTACGCGCCGTGCGCGCGCGATCCGGAACTGAGCGAACGCTACGACCTGCATGGGCGTTTCGTGGTCGGTTATCTCGGCACCCACGGCATGGCGCATGGCCTGGAAACCGTGATCGATGCGGCGCAGCGGCTGCAGCACGACCCGCGCATCGCGTTCTTCTTCGCCGGCAGCGGCGCCGAGCGCGCGCGGGTCGAGCAGTTGGTGGCGCAGCGCGGGCTCGCCAACGTGCGCATGATTCCGCGCCAGCCCAAGGAGATGATGCCCAAGCTGTGGGGACTGTGCGATGTCTCGCTGATCCCGCTGCGCGACAACCCGGTGTTCGCCGGGGTGATCCCGTCCAAGCTGTTCGAAGGCATGGGCATGGGGGTGCCCGCGCTGATGTCGCTGCCGCGCGGCGAAGCCACCCGGATCGTCGAAAGCACCGGCTGCGGCGTGTGCGTGCCGGCCGAGAATGCCGAAGCGATGGCCGCGACGATCGTCGCCCTGGCCGAGGACCCGGCGCGCATGCAGCGGCTGCGCGCGGCCAGCGTCGCCGCCGCGCCGACGTATTCGCGCGACCGTCAGGCACGGTTGATGACCGACGCGCTGGCGCGATTGATCGGCGACGACACCCAGGACCTGTTGCGGGTCGGCAAGTAGGCGCGACATGCCGCGCGTGCCGCCATGCTGAGCTGGCTGATCGATCCGCTGCATACGGCGGTCTGCTTGATCGCGCTCGGCGTGGTGATCTGGCGATGGCGGCGTTGCATCGGCATGGGTCTGATCGCGACCGGATTGGGCTGGGGTCTGTTGTGGTCGCTGCCGGTGGCCTCTGAGGCGCTGCGCAACTCATTGGTTCGACAGCGTCCGTCGTTGCCTCTGCCGCAATCCTCACAGCCGCAATCGCCGCGCGCCGATGCGATCGTCGTGCTCGGCGGCGCGATCGGCCCGGTCAGCCGCTTCGATCAGGGCGATGCGGATGCGCCGGCCCTGGCCGGCAACCGGGTCGCGCTGGCGGCGCGGGTCTGGCGCGAACAACGCGCTGCTTCGATCCTGCTCAGCGGCGGACCGGCGGCGCGCACGCGCGGGGTCGCCGAGGCCCGGATCATGGCCGCCGTGCTGCGCAAGCTCGGCGTCCCCGGGCAGGCGATGGTGCTGGAGGATCGCAGCACCAGCACCCGCGACAACGCCCGCAACAGCGCGGCGATCGCGCGCCAGCGCGGTTGGCGGCGGGTGCTGTTGATCACCTCGCCGCTGCATCTGCCGCGGGCGGCGCGGCTGTTTGAGCGCGAGGGGCTGCAGGTGCTGCCGATGGCGCCGTCCGAGCCGCGCATCGCCGCCGCTCCCGCGTGGCGGCCTTCGCTGCAGGCCGCGCGGCGCAGCGGCGAAACCTTGAAGGAATACGCGTTGTTCGTGCTGTCGGCGATCTGATCTAACAGCGCCGGGGCCCAAGCCACTTACAGCGAGACATCCCGCCACATCGGGATCGGGAAACGACTGCCCGATCGCGCACAGTCCCAACCCGCGTCGCAACCGCCAAAGCGCAACCACGTACAAGCCGGTCCGCGCGGGTTTGCTGCATGATGGCGCTCCGCCCTCACCGCCTTTCGACCATGCGTCTGCTGCGCGATCTGTCCCTGTCCGCCGTCATCGCCGGCTTCGTCGCGGTGTTGGTCGGGTTCACCAGTTCGGCGGCGATCGTGTTCAGCGCCGCGCAGGCGTCGGGCGCCAGCGATGCGGAAATCGCCTCGTGGATGTGGGCATTGGGCCTCGGCATGGGCGCGACGTGCATTGGCCTGTCGCTGCGCTATCGGGTGCCGGTGGTCACCGCCTGGTCGACGCCGGGCGCGGCGATGCTGATCACCGGCGCGGCCGGACTGCCGCTGGCGGAGATCGTCGGCGCATTCGTGGTCAGCGCGGTGCTGACCACCGCGCTGGGCTTCAGCGGCTGGCTCGAACGCGCGTTGAGCCGCCTGCCGACCAGCCTGGCCTCGGGCATGCTCGCCGGGGTGCTGCTGCGCTTCGGCTTGAACGTGTTCACGTCGATGCAGGCGCAGTTCGTGCTGGTGTTCGCGATGTTTCTCGGCTGGCTGCTGGCGCGGCGCTGGAGCCCGCGCTACGCGGTGGTGATCACCCTGGCGATCGGCGTGGCCATCGCCGCGGTCCAGGGCCAGCTGCATCTGGGCGATGTGCGCCTGACCCTGGCGCAACCGATCTGGATCACCCCGAAATTCTCGCTGGCGGCGGTGATCGGCGTGGCGATCCCGCTGTTCGTGGTCACCATGGCCTCGCAGAACATTCCCGGCATCGCGATCCTGCGCGCGCACGGCTATCAGGATACGCCGGTGTCGCCGCTGATCGGCTGGACCGGGCTGGTCACCCTGGTGCTGGCGCCGTTCGGCGCGTTCGCCCTGAACCTGGCCGCGATCACCGCGGCGATCTGCATGGGCAGCGACGCCCACGAGGACAGCCGTCGGCGTTACGTGGCCGCGGTCGCCGCGGGCGTGTTCTATCTGCTGACCGGCCTGTTCGGTGCCACCGTCGCCGCGCTGTTCGCCGCGTTTCCGAAGGAACTGGTGCTGGCGATCGCCGGCATCGCCCTGCTGACCACCATCGGCAATGGCCTGGCCGCCGCCGTGCACGACCCGCAGGAGCGCGAACCGGCGCTGATCACCTTCCTGGTCACCGCCTCGGGCGTGAGCGCGTTCCAGATCGGCTCGGTGTTCTGGGGCATGGTCGCCGGGCTGCTGGCGCTGGCGATCACGCGTCGCAAGCACCCGGCCTGAGCCTCGCCGCGGCGGTCCGCCGCGCCGCGGGCCCACGCAGCGATGGGACTTGCAAGCCCTTTGAGCTAGCGTATGCGCTGCAATCCCGCCTTGACGGTGCAATCTTCGAATGCGCATCACCGACGCCAGTTACGGCTCCAACGAAGACGGCCTGATCTGGGGCTATCGCTTCGTGCCCGGCGCGCCGGCGCAGCCGATCAGCACCGACGCGGTGGCGGCGTTCCTGGCCCCGTCGGGAGACGGCACGGATACGGGTGCGACTGCGGGGTTCCTGTGGCTGCACTTCTCGCTGTCGAACGTCGGCGCCGAGCGCTACCTGCACCGCGCGCTCGACCTGCCCGATGCGTTCTTCGACAGCCTGCGCAGCGAGGTCGGTTCGACCCGGCTGGAACTCGACGACGGCGCGCTGATCGCGGTGATCCACGACGTGCTGTTCGATTCCAGCTTCGACGCCTCCGAGGTCGGCACCACCAGCCTGTGCATCGGCCCGCGCCTGCTGATCAGCGCGCGTCTGCGGCCGCTGCGCTCGGTCGATCAACTGCGCGCGGCGGTCCGCAGCGGCCAGATCTTCCGCTCGCCGGTCGAACTGCTGGCCCACCTGCTGCGCGATCAGGCCAGCGTGCTCGGCGACATCCTGCGCAAGTCCACCGCCCAGGTCGATCGCATCGAGGACCGACTGCTCGCCAACCGCATCGCCGACGACCGCAAGCAACTGGGCGCGTTGCGGCGTTCGCTGGTGCGCTTGCAGCGATTGATGGCGCCGGAACCGACCGCCCTGTTCCGCCTGCTCAATCGTCCGCCGGACTGGATCGACCGCGACGACATCCAGGACCTGCAACAGGCGGCCGAGGAATTCTCCACCGCCATCGGCGATTCAGCCGCGCTGGTCGAGCGGGTCAAGCTGATCCAGGAAGAACTGGCCGCCCTGGTCAACGAACAGACCGGCCGCACCTTGTTCGTGCTGACCGTGGTCACCGTGCTGGCGCTGCCGATCAACCTGATCGCCGGCCTGTTCGGCATGAACGTCGGCGGCGTGCCGCTGTCGGACAACCCGCATGGGTTCTGGAGCGTGGTGGTCGGGCTGTTCGTGCTGACCGCGGTGCTGGCGTATGCGGCGTTCGGGCGGCGGCGGGATTGAGGGTTGCTGGAGGCGCGCGCCCTCATCCGGCCCTACGGGCCACCTTCTCAGCCTTGCACTCCCTTCGGTCGCCGCAAGCGGGAGAAGGGAACCATCATTGTGCCGCTTACAGAATGGCGAACTCTGGAGCCCCTCTCCCGCTTGCGGCGACCGAAGGGAGTGCAAGGCTGAGAGGGGTTGGGGTGAGGGCCCGGGTTGCGACGACACCACCCTTCGCGCTTAGCGCGGAAACTCAACCACGCTATTAGACCCAGGCAGTTCATCGACGCGCTCGGCCGCAACCTCGCCGCCCAACGCCTGCCACGGCTTCGACCCCAGCTGATCGAGCTGCGGATAATGCCCAAGCAAACGAAACCCGGCGAAGCCATAAGGCACGCCTTCCGACGCCAATGGCACGCGCCCGTCGGCGAGATGGAAATGCAGATGCGGCCCGGTCGAATCGCCGGTGAAACCGAGCGCGGCGATGGTCTGGCCGACCCGCACCGCATCGCCTTCGCGCACCTTGATGCTGCCCGGGCGCAGATGCTCGTAAGTCGCATAGCGGCCGTCGGCCAAGGCCAGCACCACGTAATTGCCTGCGGCCTGATCGAAATCGTGGCGCGGATTGTCCGAGACCTTGACGCTCTCGGCCTGACCGTCGCGCACCGCCGCGACCCGCGCATCGGCCACGGCCAGCACCTCCGCGCCGTAACCCAGTCTGTTCGCGGCGATGTCCGCATCGCCCTTGGCGACCCGCCCGTCCGCATCGACCCGCACCCAATCGATCGCATGCCGGCCCGGCAAAAGCGCGCGGCCGTTCAAGGTGTAGAACACCCGGCGATGACCGCGCGGCCACTGCGGTGCGTGAATCGCGACCCACGGCCCACCGCGCAACGGCGGCGCCAGCTGCAACGGCGCGGCGGCGCCGACGTCGAGTTCGGCGCCGATCACGGTCTGTGTTGCCGCCGCGGGCGCCGCGGGCGCCGCATCCTTGGCCGCCGCTCCGTCGACAGCGGCGAAGCCGAGTCGATGCCGCAGACGCTTCGGCAACGCCTGCGTCGTGTCGAATTCCAGATACACCACCGCGCGTTCGCCGGGCTTGACCGACGCGGCCGGCGCGGCGGCGCGGCCGATCACCTGGGTGCGCGCGGCCAGCTCGGCGCCGCTCCAGGCCGCCACGCTCGCCTGAGTGTCCGCATCGATCGCCTGCAATTCCGACAGGCTCCATTCGCTCCGACCGAAGTTGCTCAGATGCAGTTCGTAGACCAGACGCTGCCGGCCCTCGACTCGCACCGGCACCGGCGCCCGCGGCACGCTCATGTCGAAGCTGTCGACCGGCGCGGTCGCGTGCGCCGGCATGCCGGTCGTCAACAAGTACAGCGAGACGGCAAGCGTTAGCTGACGCAGCATGCGGGGCAATCCTGACTATGAAATGAGAGAGAGGGTCTAGACCGTGCGAGGCAGCTTCAGTGAGGCGCGCAACGCCGTCCCATGCCATTTGTCATCTCGATCACGTGCTCGAGGCCAACGCTGAGTGTGCGTTCAGCCGGTTGGCGCCAGAACGAGGCGCCATCGGTGGACTGTTAAGATCGAAGCCCTCATCCCATCCGTACAGGACGTACAACGCCATGGGCCTGAAGAGATTGCGGCTTTCAACGCTGATCGTGTCGATCGCGCTGGTCGGGAGCTGCGTGATTCTTCTCTCTACCGGCCTTCGACATGGCCATGCCTGGTCGGACATGGACTGGAATCTCGACGGCGTCACTTCGGCTTCCGAACGGATCGCCGCAAGCGACATCGGCGTGCGCTGGACCGAACGCGGCGATTTGCGCTGCAAGGAATACTTCAGCCTCAAGGACGGCCTGCCGCTGAGGACGCTCTGTCCTGTCGACGGGGCGGATGCGCCTCAAGACAAGGCCCAGATGCCCAGATAGCCGATCCCGATCGAGGACTGAACGCGCCGATCAGGTCCGCGGCTGATCCAGCACGACCTCGCGACTGAGCGGGTCGACCCGCACCTTTACCGTCGCGCCGGGCACGATCTGCGCCACCCGGACCGGACTCAAGGCCGCCACGATCTCGGCCACGAACCCCTCGACACCGTCAGCGGCGGCGACCTGCAACTGCAGCCGCACCAAAAGATAAATAGCGTCGATGCGTCCGCCGGTATCGGCCGCATCGAGCACCCGCGCGGTCGTCGCCACTCCCTCGCGTTGCAGACGTTGCTCGAGCGCAACATTGGAGACCTTGTCGATGACCCGCCTTTGCAGCTTCATGATCGCGAACGCGCCAACCGGGATCGCGATCAACGGCACGGCGACGATCAATGCGATCAGCACGATCAACAACATGGTCATGGTGCGACGCGGTCGCGCGAGTGGCCCGGGGAACGCCGAGCATACGCAAGCCAGGCCTCGACCGCCAAAACCGGGCTCCGAAGCCCGACAGTTGACGGCTTGCCCACGCCTGCCCGCCGCATCGGATGGATATCGCCATGCGCCGCCGAATGTACATCGTGAAACAAGTCGCTCGCGACCCTTCTCGTCACGGACGGCGTCGCACTACGCAAACGAGAACGCAGACATTTTCATCTCGACATCAATGGTCATCGGATCCGTAACACCGAGATGGCCTGCGGATGAAAAATGCAAGCGCCGACTTGCACGCATTTTCAGAAACGGCAAGCGCGTTTCACACCTGCTATCACACATCGCGAACCTCCCTTAAAACCAGGGACATTGCAGCCGCTCCAACAACCGCATTCACGCCGCGATAACAACGTCGATTCTGTGATCCAGCACGCCGGCCAATGCGATACGCATCGCTACTTCGTGCAGCAAACGACCCGAATCGTTGACCGGCCTGACAACAGGACGTAACACTGTGTTGGCAACGTGCAGCAACGCAACAACACGCACCACAGCGGCTCGCTCACTAACTAAAAAAACAGCGAACCGCTTCGCCACACCCGTCCGCACCGTCCGAATCCAGTGCGCGACCACCCTTCTCGTGACACGGAGCAAGTCGATTGAAGAATTCCAACCTGCGACGCGTGGGATCCCGCTTACGTCCGGTTCCACCTGGCCCGACTCCGCCTGCCTTCCCGACCGCGCCGTCGGTCGCGCGGCCGCAAGCACGCATCGACGCAAGCGGTATCCGCACCGCGCCGCAGCGCTGTCCAGGATGACCCGCGGGCGATAACGCGGCGCCGGCGGATTCGCATCGAAATCCCACGCCCCGTTCGACGCCGTGGATCCCGTCAGTCGGCCGATGGTTTGCGTTTGCGCACGCCACGGGCGTGTTCGCGCCGCTGTGGAATGCACGCGCCCTGCCTCCGCGCTCATCGCCGCGAATCTGCGAAGCCTGCGCGAGCGTCGACCGCGGTCGCGAGGCAATAGACGTCGTCGCGGCGATTCAGCGGGCGCATGGCGCGCAGCGATGCCGCGTCCGCATCGCCGGTGAGCCAAGCCGCCCCCACGCGCCGATTGCGATCCTGAGGCGTGTTGCAACTCCCGCACTTTCCGTATTCGACCCGAACCGAGACAGCGCATCATGACTCTGCTCAATCTTCACGGTCGCAAGACCCTGCCCGCCCGGGGCCAGCCCTGGAACGAATTGCAGGTCGCCATGTCGGACCTGCGCGGCGACGATCCCGACTGGCGCTACGGCCCGCCCTTGAACGTGTACTACGCTGGCGAGGACGTGCTCGACGTCGCCCGCCGCGCCTATGCCATGTTCATCTGCGAGGATGCGATGGCACCGGCGGCGTTTCCCAGCCTGCGCCGGATGCAGGACGACATCATCGCGATCTCGCTGTCGCTGCTCGGCGGCGGCGACGACGCGGTCGGCACGATGACCAGCGGCGGCACCGAAAGCATCATGCTCGCGGTGCGCAGCGCCCATCGCGCGTTCCGCGCGCGCCATCCCGGGGTGCGCCGCCCGCACCTGCTGCTGCCGTCCAGCGCGCACCCGGCCTACGACAAGGCCGCCGATCTGATGGGCGTGGACGTGGTGCGGGTGTCGATCGGCGGCGACTACCGCGCCAGCGTCGACGTGCTGGCGCAGTGCATTTCCTCGGAAACCATGATGATGGTCGCCTCGGCGCCGTCGCTGCCGTTCGGCGCCATCGACCCGGTCGAGGACATCGCCCGACTCGCGCGCGAGCACGAGGTGTGGCTGCACGTGGATGCCTGCATCGGTGGTTTCCTCGCTCCGCACGTCGCGCGCTTCCTGCCCGGGCTGCCGCGTTTCGACCTGAGCGTTCCCGGCGTGCGTTCGCTGTCGGCCGACCTGCACAAGTTCGGCTACGCCGCCAAGGGCGCGTCGGTGCTGCTGTACGCCGACGCCGAGGACCAGGAGTACCAGCATTTCGAATACTTCGACTGGCCCAAGGGCGTGTACCGCACCGACACCCTGAGCGGCACGCGTCCGGGCGGCGCAGTCGCCGCGGCCTGGGCGGTGCTGCATTACCTGGGCGAGTCGGGCTATCGCGCCCTGGCCCAGCGGGTGATGCACATCCGCGATCGTTACATCGAAGGGATCGAACGCATTCCCGGATTGCACCTGCTCGGCGCGCCGCACCTGAGCGTGATCGCGTTCGGCTCGGACGAATACGACATCCACCTGATCGGCGACGCGATGCAGGCACGCGGCTGGCCGGTCGGCCGCCTGTCCAACCCGGCCGCCTTGCACATGACCCTGACCCCAGGCCACGACCAGAGCATGGACGCGTATCTGAACGACCTGGAGCGCGCCGTCCACCAACGCGAACGCGGCGCGCTGCGTTCGCAATCGCGGACCACGGTCGCGTACTGAAACCTGATCCATGGCGGATCATGCGATCCGGTCCGTCGGGCAGCACCGACTCTCTTTCACGACATCCCGCAGGAGCAGCACATGAGCAATCCCTTCGAAGACCCCAACGGCACGTTCCTGGTTCTGGTCAACGACGAGAACCAGCATTCGCTATGGCCCGAATTCGCCGAAATCCCGGCCGGCTGGCGCAGCGTCCACGGCCCGGCGGTGCGCCAGACTTGCCTGGACTACATCGAGAAGAATTGGACGGACATGCGTCCGTTGAGCCTGATCAAGGCGATGGAGCAGCATGGCGGTTGAGGGCGTTCGCTTTTGCTCGTCGTCCCCGCGCAGGCGGGATCCAGAGACTTCAGAGTCCTGTCGCGGTGAAGCCCTGGACCCCCGCCTTCGCGGGGATGACGGCATCGAGTACTCGCCCGCATCAAGGCAGAAGACAACGCGCCGATCAGCGCCCCCACCTACTCGTCATTCCCGCGAACGCGGGAATCCAGTGACTTTTCCATCCAGGTGCGACGTGGTCTGAGGTGACGGCGCGGCGTAGCAACACTTCTGCCGCTCGTCGACGAAAGACACTGGATTCCCGCGTTCGCGGGAATGACGATGACGATTGACGACGCCATTTGGTCCGAACGCTAGGCGTCTTAGCAAAGGCGATAGCGCCGTACAAACGGATCAACGCATCTTGATCAATACGCCTTGTCTAAAGCCGATGCGGGAGCAACCGCTCACGCACATCAACTACGAATATTCAAAGCCCGGTTAACCCCCAGCGCCGCCATCGTGCAAACCGCGCCCGACAGCAGATACACGCCGACAAACCCCAGCCCGAAGTGCGCGCACAGCCCCAGCGCCACCAGCGGCGCGAATGCGGCGCCGATCAACCAGGCCAAGTCCGAGGTCAACGCCGCGCCGGTGTAGCGATACTTCGAACCGAAGTTCGCGGTCACCGAACCGGCGGCCTGGCCGTAGGACAGGCCCAGCAGCACGAAGCCGATCAGGATGAACACGTCCTGGCCCAGCTCGCCCGAACCCATCAGGGTCGGCGCGAAACCGCTGAACATCGCGATCGCCGCGGCCAATGCGGCCAAGGTGCGCGGACGGCCGAAGCGGTCGGCGATCCAGCCCGAGGCCACCACCGCGCCCGCGGCCAGACAGGCGCCGACGATCTGCACGACCAGGAACTGGCTCACCGACTGGTCCGAGTACAACAGGATCCACGACAGCGGAAAGATCGTCACGATGTGGAACAGCGCATAGCTCGCCAGCGCGGCGAACGCGCCGATCACCACGTGCCGGCCCTTGGCCTGGAACAATTCCAGCACCGGCGTGGGTTCGAGTTCGTGCTCGCCCAGCTCGCGGGCGTACTCGTGGGTGACGACCAAGCGCAGCCGCGCGAACAGCGCGACCACGTTGATCGCGAACGCGGCGAAGAACGGATAACGCCAGCCCCAGTCGAGGAAGTCGGCGCGCGGCAGGCTGGTGTTGAGATAGGCGAACAACGCGGCGGCGATGATGAAGCCGACCGGCGCGCCGAGCTGACCGAGCATCGCGTACCAGCCGCGGCGCTCCTTCGGTGCATTGAGCGCAAGCAGCGACGGCAGGCCGTCCCACGATCCACCCAGCGCGATGCCCTGGCCGATCCGGAACAGCGACAACAAGATGATCGATAACGAGCCGACCGTGCCGAAACTCGGCAGAAACGCGATGCCGGCGGTGCAGGTGCCGAGCAGGAACAAAGCGATGGTGAGCTTGGTGCTGCGGTCCCAGCGGCGCTGGATCCACATGAACGCGACCGTGCCGATCGGCCGCGCGATGAACGCCAGCGAGAAGATCGCGAACGACCACAGCGTGCCTTCGAGCTTGCCCAGGAACGGGAAGAAGATCGACGGGAACACCAGCACCGAGGCGATGCCGTAGACGAAGAAGTCGAAGTACTCCGAGGCGCGGCCGATCACCACGCCGACCGCGATGTCGCCCGGCGCCACTTCGGCATGCGAACCGGTGTCGTGGACCGACACGGTCTGGGAGGAATCCGGGTTTGCGAGATTTGGCGTATGCATCGTCGAGTCGGCTTGCGGTGCGTGGAGCGATCGGGCCTGCGGTGTTTGCTGATGCAGGCGGATACGTTCAGTTATGGCGGGAATCGGGAATCGGGAATCGGGAATCGGGAATCGGGAATCGGGAATCGGGAATCGGGAATCGGGAATCGGGAAGAGCGTAGCGCGCTGCATCTGCAAAATACGCAAATAACCCGAAGCAACGCAGTTGTCAGACCTTGCGATCCTTACCTATCGTCGTTCCCGCGAATGCGGGCTCAGCTTTACTTCGGCGGAGCCGAACATCCAGTGACTTCAGGCGCTCTCGCACGAAAGACCCTGGATTCCCGCGTTCGCGGGAATGACGTCCTGGTGGGCGACGCGACATCGGGCGGATCATTCATCACCCCTCCACACCACCCAGCACTACACCACCCAACACCATCCCACCCATTCCCGGGAACGCCGCTAGCTTCCCACCACCCGCCCGGCGCTGCCATAGGACAAAACGTCCAATCGTCGTCACAGTCTCGCGGCTCTACAGTGCGCCCATCGCCGCCCTGCCGCGGCTTCGCTCGTGCGACGCGCTGCCCCGATGACCATGGTCAAATCTCTGTCAAGCCGCCTGTTTTCGCGCCGCCCGCTCCGTGCTGGCGCGCCCTGCCACGGCCCGCGCTCAAACGACACGCCCGCAAACACGACGTTTCTGACCAGGGCGTGGCGTCCGCTGCTCGCCGTCGCCGCGCTGGCGCTGCTGGCCGGCTGCAACACCCTGGTGCTGAATCCGCCCGGCGACGTCGCGGCGCAGCAAGGCGATCTGATCGTTGTGTCGACCGTGCTGATGCTGCTGATCATCGTGCCGGTGATCGGGCTGACGCTGTTCTTCGCCTGGCGTTATCGCGCCTCCAACAAGAGCGCGACCTACAAGCCCGACTGGGACCATTCGACCCAGCTCGAGCTGCTGATCTGGGCCGCGCCGCTGCTGATCATCATCGTGCTCGGCGCGATCACCTGGGTCAGCACCCACACCCTCGATCCGTATCGCCCGCTGCATCGCGTCGCCCCCGGCCGTCCGGTGCCGGCCGACGTCAAGCCGCTGGTGGTCGAAGTGGTCGCGCTCGACTGGAAATGGCTGTTCCTGTATCCGGAACAGAACATCGCCACGGTCAACGAACTGGCCGCGCCGGTCGATCGGCCGATCCATTTCAAGATCACCGCCTCGACCGTGATGAATTCGTTCTACATCCCCGCCCTGGCCGGCCAGATCTACGCCATGCCGGGCATGGAAACCCAGTTGCACGCGGTCATGAATTCACCCGGCAACTACGAAGGTTTCTCGGCGAACTACAGCGGCGCCGGCTTCTCCGGCATGCGCTTCCGTTTTCACGGCATGGACCAGGCCGGCTTCGACCAGTGGGTCGCGCAGAACCGCGCCAGCGGCAACACCCTGCAGCGCGCCGACTATCTCAAGCTCGAACTGCCCAGCGAAAAAGAACCGGTGCGCCGCTACGGCGCGGTCGCGCCGGGCCTGTACAAGGCGATCCTCAACCGCTGCGTCGACTCGTCGAAGATGTGCATGGACGAGATGATGATGATCGACGCGAGCGGCGGCCTCGGCCTCAACACCAATGCGCTGGCGCCGCGACGCAAGGGCGACCTGCGCGGCGGCCCGGTGGTGACCTCGGCGATGTGCGTGACCGAACCGACCGCGACTCCGAACTGGGGCGTCGCCTCGCTGGCGCCGTGATCGCGGCGCATCGCACTGTCGAACCGATCGCAACGAATCGAATTCAAGCAAGGCGCGCAGACCGCGCGCCGAGTCCGTGAGCGGACTTCCGGAGTTGAAGATGTCTGACCAATCCAACCTCACCCAGTCGATCTTCGGCCGGCTCAGCTGGAACTCGATCCCGCTGCACGATCCGATTCTGATCGCCACCTTCGCCATGGTCGTGCTCGGCGGTCTGGCCGTGCTCGCGCTGATCACCCGCTACAAGCTGTGGGGTTATCTGTGGAAGGAATGGTTCACCAGCATCGATCACAAGAAGATCGGCATCATGTACATGGTGCTGGGCCTGGTGATGCTGCTGCGCGGCTTCGCCGACGCCTTGATGATGCGCCTGCAGCAGGCGATGGCATTCGGCGATAACGCCGGCTACCTGCCGCCGGAACACTACGATCAGATCTTCACCGCCCACGGCGTGATCATGATCTTCTTCGTGGCCATGCCACTGGTCACCGGTTTCATGAATTACCTGGTGCCGCTACAGATCGGCGCGCGCGACGTCGCCTTCCCCTTCCTCAACAACTTCAGCTTCTGGATGACCGCCTGCGGCGCCGGGCTGGTGATGCTGTCGCTGTTCGTCGGCGAGTTCGCCAAGACCGGCTGGCTGGCGTATCCGCCGCTGTCGGGCATCGCCTACAGTCCCGGGGTCGGGGTCGATTACTACATATGGGCGCTGCAGATAGCCGGCGTCGGTACTTTGCTATCGGGCATCAACCTGATCGCGACCATCGTCAAGATGCGCGCGCCCGGCATGACCATGATGCGCATGCCGGTGTTCACCTGGACCTCGCTGTGCACCAACGTACTGATCGTCGCCGCGTTCCCGGTACTGACCGCGGTGCTGCTGCTGTTGTCGCTGGACCGCTACGCCGGCACCAACTTCTTCACGAACGATCTCGGCGGCAACCCGATGATGTACGTGAACCTGATCTGGATCTGGGGCCATCCGGAGGTCTACATCCTGATCCTGCCGTGCTTCGGCATCTTCTCCGAGATCGTCTCGACCTTCAGCGGCAAGCGCCTGTTCGGCTACGCCTCGATGGTCTACGCGACCGTGGTCATCACGATCCTGTCGTACCTGGTGTGGCTGCACCACTTCTTCACCATGGGCTCGGGCGCCAGCGTCAACTCGTTCTTCGGCATCACCACGATGATCATCTCGATCCCCACGGGCGCGAAGATCTTCAACTGGCTGTTCACCATGTACCGCGGCCGCATCCGCTTCGAAGTGCCGATGCTGTGGACGATCGGCTTCATGGTCACCTTCACCATCGGCGGCATGACCGGCGTGCTGCTGGCGGTGCCTCCGGCCGACTTCGTCCTGCACAACAGCCTGTTCCTGATCGCCCACTTCCATAACGTGATCATCGGCGGCGTGCTGTTCGGCCTGTTCGCCGGCATCAACTTCTGGTGGCCCAAGGCGTTCGGCTTCAAGCTCGACGCGTTTTGGGGCAAGTGCTCGTTCTGGTTCTGGATCACCGGCTTCTTCTTCGCCTTCATGCCGCTGTACGTGCTCGGCCTGATGGGCGTGACCCGCCGCGTCAACCACTTCGAAGATCCTTCCCTGCAGATCTGGTTCATCATCGCCGCGTTCGGCGCGGTGTTGATCGCGCTGGGCATCGCCAGCATGCTGATCCAGTTCTACGTCAGCATCCGCCGCCGTCACGAGCTGCGCGACGAAACCGGCGATCCGTGGCAGGGCCGCACCCTGGAATGGTCGACCTCCTCGCCGCCGCCGGACTACAACTTCGCCTTCACCCCGGTGGTGCACGACAACGACGCCTGGCACGACATGAAGCAGCGCGGTTATCAGCGTCCGCAGTCGGGTTTCCTCGACGTGCACATGCCGAAGAACACCGCCGCCGGCCTGGTCATCGCCGTGCTCAGCACCATCTGCGCGTTTGGCCTGATCTGGCAGATGTGGCTGTTCGCCGGCGTGGCCTTCGCCGCCATGCTGATCGCCGCGATCGTGCACACCTTCAACTACAAGCGCGACTACCACATCCCGGCGGCCGAAGTGACGGCCACCGAGGACAAGTACACGCAGCAACTGGCCGCCGCCCATGTCTGACGCACACGCCATCGCCACCCACACCGCCGACGGACGTCCGGTCTTCTTCGACGCCCAGGGCAAGCATCATCCCCAGAACGGCACCCTGCTCGGGTTCTGGCTGTACCTGATGAGCGACTGCCTGGTGTTCGCCTGCCTGTTCGCGGTCTACGGCGTGCTCGGCCGCAGCTACGCGGCCGGTCCGTCCGGCGCGGATCTGTTCGATCTGCAACTGGTCGCGATCAACACCTCGATGCTGCTGCTGTCGTCGATCACCTACGGCTTCGCGATGATCTCGATGAAGCGGCGCAAGCTGGCCGCGGTGCAGGGCTGGTTGGCGATCACCGGCGTGTTCGGCCTGGCCTTCATCGGCCTGGAACTGTACGAGTTCGCGCACTTGATCCATGAAGGCGCCGGCCCGCAGCGCAGCGCGTTCCTGTCCTCGTTCTTCGCCCTGGTCGGCACCCACGGCCTGCACGTCACCTTCGGCATCGTCTGGCTGGTCACGCTGATGGCGCAGCTCGGCAAACACGGCCTGACCGTGGAAAACCGCCGCCGCCTGATGTGCCTGTCGATGTTCTGGCATTTCCTCGACGTCGTGTGGATCGGCGTCTTCACCTTCGTCTATCTGATGGGAGTGCTGCCGTGAGCCACCCGGTCGCCCCGCAACACCACGACAACGATCATGCGCACGACGGCGCGCACGGCCACGACAGCGCCCACGACGACGGCGACGATTACCACGGCACCGTTGGCGGTTACGCGATCGGTTTCGTACTGTCGCTGATCCTCACCGCGATCCCGTTCTGGCTGGTGATGGCCAAGGTGATCCCGAGCTCGGGCATGACCGCGTTCGTGGTCCTGGCCTTCGCGGTCGTGCAGATCGTCGTGCACATGGTCTACTTCCTGCACATGAACACGAAGTCGGAGGGCGGCTGGAACATGCTCGCGCTGATCTTCACCCTGGTGCTGGTGGTGATCATGCTGGCCGGCTCGTTGTGGGTCATGCATCACCTCAATGCCAACATGATGCCGATGCCGCACGATATGCGGAACATGCCTTGATTCGGGATTCGGGATTCGGGATTCGGGATTCGGGATTCGGGAGTCGGGAGTCGGGAATCGGGAATCGGGAATCGGGAATCGGGAATCGGGAATCGGCGGCATTTTGCTTTTGCTCGTCATTCCCGCGTTCGCGGGAATGACGGCAAAAGCGGCACGACTCTGAAGTCTCTGAATCCCCGCCTTCGCGAGGATGACAAGCGAAAAGGATGACGACCGAAGTGGTATCACCCTGAAGTCGAGCAATGCCGAACGCCCCAACCGGCGATTCACGAAGAGGTCCCGAACATGACCGCGCCCCCCGCCAAGCCCCCGCGCAGCCGCTTCGCCCTGGCGGCCTTGTCGTTGCTCTTCCTCGCCGCCTTCCTCGGCCTGATCGCCCTGGGCGTCTGGCAGATCCAGCGCCGCGCCTGGAAACTCGATCTGATCCAGCGCGTCGACGCACGCGTGCACGCCCCGCCCGGCGCCGCGCCCGGCCCGGCCGACTGGGCCACCGTCAGCGCCGAGCGCGACGAATACAAACACGTCCAGCTCGAAGGCCAATACCTGCCGGTCGCGGCCACGCGCGTACAGGCCGTCACCGAACTCGGCCCCGGCTTCTGGCTGCTGCAACCGTTCCAGACCACGACCGGCGACATCGTCCTGATCAACCGCGGCTTCGCGCCGAACGAACGCAAGGCCGCCGAAGCCGGCGAAGCGCCCGCCGACACCCGCGTCACCGGCCTGCTGCGCCTGAGCGAGCCCGGCGGCGGGTTCCTGCGCAAGAACGCGCCGGCGCAGAACCGCTGGTACTCGCGCGACGTGCAGGCGATCGCGGCCAAACTCGGCCTGAAACCGGTCGCGCCCTACTTCATCGATGCCGATCGCGGCGCGGCGCTGCCGAGCGATCCCAGGGTCGAGCCGAGCTGGCCGGTCGGCGGGCTGACGGTGATAAAGTTTCCGAACAGCCACCTGTCCTACGCATTGACCTGGTTCGCGCTGGCGCTGATGGTCGTGTTCGCGGCCTGGCGCGTGTATCTGGAAGAGCAGCGCCGACGACGTAGTCACGGCGCCTGAAATCGAACTGGAACCGAACCAGAACCCAAGCCGTAACGATTCGATCCGATCAGCGTTACCGTCGCTCCGCGCACCATCCCCGCTTCCGCTACCGGCCCTCACACCATGCAGGACAGCCCCAGCATCGGCCCCGCGCCTGGCATGGCCCCGTTGACCGCCTCGCAGGACGGTACCGGGGTCAAGAACATGCACCAGCTGATCCAGTTGCGCTGGATCGCGGTGATCGGCCAGGTCGCGACCATCGTGTTCGTGCATTTCGGTTTCGGCATCCGCCTGCCGCTGATGCCGATGGCGATCGTGCTGGCCTGCCTGGCCGCGTTCAACCTGGTCAGCATGCTGCGCTGGCGACATCGCGAGGAAGTCACCAACGGCGCGCTGTTTCTGGCCCTATTGGTCGACGTGCTGACCCTGACCGCGCAGTTGTACCTCAGCGGCGGCGCGGCCAATCCGTTCGTGTTCCTGTACCTGCTGCAGGTGGTGCTGGCCGCGGTGCTGCTGCGCTCGTGGGCGAGCTGGGCGGTGGTGTTCGTGACCAGCGCCTGCTTCATCGCCCTGACCACGTTCGCAGGCCCGGTGGTGATCCCGGCCGACCCGACCCGCGGCCTCGCCGATCCCTACGTGCAGGGCATGCTGCTGTGCTTCGTGCTCAACGCGACCTTGCTGGTGGTGTTCATCACCCGCATCGGCCGGATCCTGCGCGCGCGCGACGCGCGCCTGGCCGACCTGCGCCAGCGCGCCGCCGAGGAAGAACACATCGTGCGCATGGGCCTGCTGGCGTCCGGCGCCGCGCACGAACTCGGCACGCCGCTGGCGACCCTGTCGGTGATCCTCGGCGACTGGCGCCACATGCCGCCGTTCACCCAGCAGCCCGAACTGCTGCAGGAACTCGACGAAATGCAGACCCAGCTGCACCGCTGCAAGAGCATCGTCACCGGCATCCTGCTGTCGGCCGGCGAAACCCGCGGCGAGGCGCCCGAGGAAACCACCGTCGCGGCGTTTCTGGACGACCTGGTCGGCGAATGGCGCAGCACCCGTCCGGTGCGCGGATTCGACTACCAGAACAGCTTCGGCGAGGATGCGGTCATCATTTCCGATTCCGGCCTCAAGCAGATGATCTGCAACGTGCTCGACAACGCGCTGGAGGCTTCGCCCGGCTGGGTCGGGCTGGAAGCCTGGCGCGACGAGGACAAGCTGGTGCTGCGGGTCAGCGACGCCGGCCCGGGTTTCGCCCCGGCGATGCTGTCGCATTTCGGCAAGCCGTATCAGTCCAGCAAGGGCCGCCCCGGCGGCGGCCTGGGCCTGTTCCTGTCGCTCAACGTGGTCCGCCAGCTCGGCGGCAGTATCGCCGCGCGCAATCGCGAACCCAGCGGCGCGGTGGTGACCATGAGCCTGCCGCTGTCGTCCTTGAGCGTAAGCGAGGCCGAGCATGAATGAACACGACGACACCGATGTCCCCCTCGACGAAGACGCCATCGACGGCGACGACGCGCGCCGCCTGCTGATCGTCGAGGACGACGCCGCGTTCGCGCGCACCCTGACCCGTTCGTTCGAACGCCGCGGCTACATCGTGCACAACGCGACCCATCTGGCCGACGTGGAGAAGCTGCTGGAAACCCATAGCCCCGGCTATGCGGTGGTCGACCTGAAACTGGCCGGCGGCGATTCGGGCCTGACCTGCGTACAGGCCCTGCACGAACACGACCCGGACATGCTGATCGTGGTGCTGACCGGTTACGCCAGCATCGCCACCGCGGTCGAAGCGATCAAGCTCGGCGCCTGCCATTACCTGGCCAAGCCGTCCAACACCGACGACATCGAAGCCGCGTTCGGCCGCGCCGCCGGCGATGCCACGGTCGAACTGACCGAACGCCAGACTTCGATCAAGACCCTGGAATGGGAACGCATCCACGAGATGCTCGCCGCCACCGACTTCAACATCTCCGAGACCGCGCGCCGGCTCGGCATGCACCGGCGCACCCTGGCGCGCAAGCTCGGCAAGCATCGGGTCAAGTAATTGCGTCGACGCGCGGCCGATTCGCTTCGCCTTCGTCACGCTGCCTGAAAAACGCCCGAGCCGCGCCGAGCTGGATTGCGGCCGTCGACACTCGCCTCAAATAAACCCATGCTCCGACGCCAGCCGCGTCAGCCCGATGTGACTGCGCGCGCCCAACTTTTGCATCGCCTCGGCCCGCAGCGCGCGCACCGCCGCCTGCGGCATTTTCAGGAACCTGGCGATGCCGCGGACATCGCGGCCCTGCAGGCGCATGTGGATCACCATCAACTCGCGCGCGCTCAGGCGATCGAACGGCGAACGCGCCACCAGGCTCGTCGACCCCGGCTGCGCTTCGTCCAGATAACGGCGTCCCCGCGCCACCTCGCGCACCGCCTCCAATACCCGGCTCGGCGGCGACGACTTCGACACGAAACCCATCGCGCCGGCCGCCAGCAACATCCGCGACACCGGCCCGCGTTCGCGCATCGATACCACCAGCACGCGAAAGGTCGGGTCGAAATCCAGCAGCTTGCGCGTGACCGTCAATCCATCGCTCGTGCCCAGATCGAAATCGCTGACGACCACGTCCGGCGCCGAGAACGGAATCATCCGCAACGCCATGTCGACGTCGCTCGCCTCGCCGATCACCTTGACGTCGCCATCGCCTTCGATCATCAGGCGCAGCGCCATGCGCGCGAGCGAATGATCATCGACCATGAACACATGAATCATGCCGGCCAGCCTTCCTTGTGAAGTCGCGCATTAATCCGATTCGAACCGCGGCGGCCAAGCGGAACCCCGCGCCCAGTTATCCAATGCCCGATCCGCAGCTGACTCATTCATTTTCGCGAGCAGGCCAGGCCGACAACCTATAGCGAGAATACGCTGCCAGGCGGCTGCGTTAAACGGTCCCGGCCACCCGAACTTCGACCTCTCCCCAACCGCCTGCCGGCTCGGCATCCGCCGGTGCCCTTTGGCGCGAAAACCCGGCCAACATGGGGTCGGCCAGGCGAGTTGGGGACGGAGTTTTCACATCGCAAAGGCAGGCGTCGCACGACGCCCATTGACAGCGTCGCTACCGCCCATACACCCGAAGCGACGCACATGCAGCACCGGCCCCAGACTCAGATGAACCTATGCTCCAACGCCAACCGCACTAGCCCGGTATGCGTGCGCACGCCGAGCTTGTCCATCGCCCTCGCCCGCAGCGCGCGCACGGTCGATACGGATATTTTCAGCACCTCGGCGGTACCGCGGGTATCGGCGTCCTTCAGCCGCATGCGGATCACCATCAACTCGCGCGCGCTCAAGCGTTCGAACGGCGACTGCGCCAGCATGGTCGATTACGGTACCGCGTCATCCAGATAACGACGCCCGCGCGCCACCTCGCGGATCGCGTCCAGCCATCGGCCGGGCGGTGACGACTTCGACACGAAACCCAACGCACCGGCCGCCAGCAACATCCGCGAAACCGGCCCGGGTTCGCGCATCGACACGATCACAATGCGGATGCCCGGATCGACATCGAGCAGCCTGCGCGTCACCGTCAGCCCGTCGCTCGCGCCCAGATCGAAATCGCTCACCACCACGTCCGGCGCCGAGAGCGGAATCATCCGCAACGCCTTGTCGGCGTCGCTCGCCTCGCCGATCACCTTGATGTCGCCCTCGCGTTCGAGGGTCAAGCGCAGCGCCACCCTCGCCAACGAATGGTCATCGACCACGAATACATGAATCATGCCGGCCTCGCGTCCTTGTGAAGGCGTGCATTAGCCCCGACTCGCGCTAGAACGAACAAGCGAAAAACATCGGCGCGCTGGGGCACGTCTTCTTACCGTCGCTCGCCGATCGTCACGACGAGCCGTTACCCGCTCATGATCGGACGCATAACCGTGCGATTCAATCGCAACTCCTGGTTTCGAATCGCAGCGAAAATTGCATATTTCATCGCGCATTCAGCTTGGACAAAAACACGACGAGCACAAAGAAGAAACATTAAAAACACACAAAATCAACGCACTTGTAGACGTATGTCTACAACAACCGCCAATTATCAAAAAAAATCGTCGTGCTGTTGCTTTCGTTCCCCTCATCTGGTTTCTATTGCGCAAAGCAGGACGCCGTACTCGCAAGCACGGACCCGCAGGACCGCGGGTTTATCACCAGGGGAGGAACCATATGAACGCTCCGCGACAACACGCCGAAATCACCACCATCCGACCATCATCTTCCGGTGCAGAAGTCAGACACCGCATCAGTCGCTTTGCGTTCGCGCTGAGTGGTTTCTTGTTCATAGCGCAAGCCAACGCGGGCATGCCCGTTTTCGACTACAGCGGGTTCATGACGCAAATGCGGCAGATAGGTCAGGACTACAAAGAATTCGAGCAAACAAAGAAACGCTGGGAGGAGACGGCCGACCACTACAAGCGCCTGCTCATCAACGTGAAACAAATGCAATTCGGCAAGTCGACGATGATCGACGACTTCCCGGACCGCCCCGTCGACTACGGCATGGAAGACCGCTGCCCCGGCCCCGCTGGTGGATTGGAGGGGCTTAAAGGCCGGTTCATGCCACAAATGGATGGCAATATCGTTGATCAACAGCGCACCCTGTGCCAACGAGCCGTACTGGCCGAAAACGCCAAGTACAACGACTCGGTGAAGATGCTCAGGACGTTGATCAAGCGCAATGAAGAGTTCGCCAGGATCGACGAGCAACGCCAGAACGAAGTCGGCGAAAACCCCGGCGCCCTGGAAGCCAACTCCAACGAAGCGCAACGCTTCGTGATCCGCACCCAGATGGACCTGGACTACTGGCAGGCCCGCATGCGCGCCTACGACGACTACATCCTGGCGCTGCAGAACGACCAGTCCCGGCTGGCCCGTCGGGCACTGGAAGGAAAGAAGAGCGGCAGCGGCATCGGTCGGGTGATCGGCACCAAACTTATCGAGAGCGCGTTCTCGCTCTAAACCTGTCGACCGCCATCCCCTTGCTCGAAGGAACGACTCATGGATGCACTGCTGTCTCTGCACGACTGGTTCAACCCGCACATCCAGGGCGTCGGCGACTTCGCCCTTTTCAAACTGATCAGCGGGTACTTCGACAACAAAATCGACCAGTTCGGCCTGAAATTGATGGCGCGAATGATGAAATGGGTGGGCGCCATCGCCCTGACCCTGGTGACCTTGTGGGTGATGATCGCCGGCTACCGCATGGCCACCGGCCAATCGCGCGATTCAATGATGTCCATGGTCGTCAGCATGGCCAAGATCGCGGTCATCATCAGCGTCGCCACCAGCATGTCCTGGGGCGGCACCAACCTGCACCGCTTCGTCACCGTCGACCTGGACCGCGAGATCCACTCGCTGTTCGTCGGCAGCGCGCAGAGCAGCAGCGACGCGATCGACAAGAACCTCGCCTTCATGCAGGTCGCACTGAGCGCGATCGACGCGGTGCAAGTGCCCGACAAAGACCCGGCCCTGCAACGCAAGAAAGAGCAGGCCATGCTATTTGCCGGCATTGGCACCGCCAGCCCGCCGATGGCAGCCGGCGCGATGCATCTGTTGTTCAAGTTCTCCATTGCATTGTCGATCGGCCTGGCGCCGTTATTCATCCTGTGCCTGGTCTTCGAACAAACCAAGGACCTGTTCCGACGATGGTTGCTCTACACCATAGGCACGCTGTTCTCGATGTCCTTGTTGAGCGTCGTCACCGGGTGGGTGATGGAGTTGATGGCGAAGATTGCAGTTCTGCTATGGGTCAATAAAGCGCTAAACGGCATCTTGGGTAGCGCGGCGGAAGGCTTGACGACACAGGCGATGTTCCAGGGCGGCATCGGCATCCTCATGACGTTGCTGATCGTGACGATCCCGCCGCTGGCGGCGAGCTACTTCCAGGGCACGCTGGGCAATTTCATGACGTATTCGGCGTTTGCTGGGAAAGAGCAAGGTAAGGATAAGAACACTGATTCGTCTTCAAGCCAGACGCAATCATCGGACAAAAATTCCAGCGGCGACTCAAGCGCGCCGGGCGCTACCTATAACCCTAACAACAATAGAGTGAGTGGTACCGGTCCGACGATAAATCCTGACGAAATTCGTAAGAATCAAAGGAAAGACGATTGAGCCCTCCCATGAACAGACCAAGCAAATATCTTTTTATCGCTAGCGCCTTACTTCATTCTAATTTTCTGTATGCAGAGGGCGCCTGTCCAAGCGGACATTATCAAACCACGCCAACCGGTGCCCAAGGGCCGATTGGATGCGCACCAATTCCATCGAGCGGCCCACAGAAACCAGCTTGGGCCAAACGATGGGGAGCGATTGCCAATGATGAAAAAGGCAACTGGGGCATCGTGTCCGATATGCCAAGCAAACAGAAAGCTGACTCCGCAGCACTCAGTGAGTGTCGCTCCAGGAATGGCGTGAACTGCAAGCTATCAATCACCTACTTCAATCAGTGCGCCGCTGTGGTTACAAACGGGGTACACGCCACTACAGCAAGAGCTGAAACGACTGAAAAGGCCATAAAAATTGCAAGCGAAGATTGCAAGCCGAACAACAATGGCCAGAAGTGCTGGACGTTCTACTCCGGCTGCAGCCTACCCGTAAAAATCGACGAGTAAAGCGGGTTACGTCAACGCAATATTCATCAATCAGCACCCGATGGAATCGCAGCCCTAAATTAATAAAGAGAACCTTATGCGCCTGTTAAGCGTAAAAGCCGTCGCTGTCCTGACCATCGTCACAGGCTGCTCAGCACCCAGCCATGCAGACAAACCCGCCGCAGCCGCAGTCGTATCTAGGCAGCAAACATCGCAGACCCAGAACAGCTCTAAAAAACAAGAAACGCCAGCCGCTCAAACGATGGATGCCGACGCGTGCGGAAACAGCGACCAAGATTTCGATAACTTCTTCAATGCTTACATCTACCGCCCGGAACTTCGGCCCAAGCACACATCGCCTAACATTGAAATCCGTCAGTTTGCAGACAAAAACAAGAAAATTGGCGTAGAAACCAAAGAACAGAACAAACCGTTCAAAATTGGCTTGATCAACTATCGTTGGTCCTACGTCACCTCAAACGAAAAAGCAGAAAAGTTCGACAGAATAGAAATAAAAATTCATCGCGTAGGCGAAACCATGCAAGTTGACTTCATAAGAGGTCGTTACACAAACGATGACACGCTAACAGGAACATATGGCGCCAAAGGCGCATACGTGTTTGAGCGCAAGAACAATTGTTGGCAACTGACACAAGAGTTGCGCTGAAACATTCACAAGGAGCCGTGAAATGCCAAAGTACACCATGGCCGAGTCCATCGACGCGAAAAACACCATCAACGACATCCACGATTACGAAGACATCGAACGCCATCATCCCAGCAGAGGAAATGAAAAGGGGCGTGTCTACGGAACGGTCAATGGTGAGCGCGAGGAACTGCTGGGAAATTACAATGGCACTGCGCATGTTACGCGTGACAACGACTACTTCGTATCCAAAGACCTCATCCTCAACGATGGCAAAAACGTACCTGTGCCGGCCGTGGCGAATGGCTACATCGGCGCGATCGACCCAAAAAATGGGATCGTTGAGATCTACGATCGACCCAGCACCGATCCGAATAGAGAACTGATCGCCAAATATCGTCATCTCGACCTGAGCAACACTCAGCTAAAGCCGGATATGCCGATCGAATATGGGCAGCCGTTAGCGCCGCAAGGCGGCTATAACAACGGCAATCCTAAGGCGTTCGGACCTCACGTACATATAGACATAAATACGCAGTACCTGCCGCAAATGGAACGCTATGTCCGCGACATAGACAACGGTACGATCACGACAGATACACGCCCGCCCCACTCAGAAAATCTAACTGGTGAATCCATTGTCACCAATTTATCCACGGATCGCCGCCAGGTCTATCCGGGTAGCGGAGGTAGCACCACTCCCGCAGCACCTATGGCCGACGGCGTACTCAGCCTACGCGACAATGGCCAGGAAGTGCGCGAACTGCAAACGCGCTTGAATGAACTCGGCTACACCGACGCAAGCGGCCAGCCCCTGCGCGCAGATGGCAATTTTGGTCAAAAAACCAAAGAATCCGTCAAAGCCTTCCAGCAAGATCATGACGGCTTGACCGTCGACGGCATCGCCGGCTCCAACACGCTCGCCGCACTGAAGACTGCTACTCCAAAAGATCCCGCGCAAGAAGCGCCTACTCCGACGCAGCCAGCATCAGAACAGCCGCCGTCGTCAAGCCAGCCCGCCCAACCGGTCAAGGAAGGTCATGCGCCAGCGCAAGCAGCCAACGGCCCTTTGCTTTCAGACCCGAACCACCCAGATCACGGCCTGTACCAACAAGCGCTGGCCGGCATCGAAAAGCTGGGCCCGAATGCTTTCAAGGATCAGACCGAACGCGAGCGCGCCGCGGCCACCTTGACGTACGAGGCCAAGGTCAGCGGCCTGACCAAGATCGATCACGTCGTCCCGAACGCCAGCGGCACCGGTCTGTTCGCGGTACAAGGCGCATTGAACGACCCGGCCCATCAACGCGTCTATGCCGACAAGGCCCAGGCGGTGCAGCAGCCGGTCGAGAAGACTACGGAACAGTTGAGTCAGGACGTTCCCAAGCACACCAATGCGCCATCGCAGGCTAACCAGGATCAGGTCAAGCCAATGACCATCTAATACGGTACGGAATGATTACGTCTGCATACTGCGACAACAGACGGACCGATATGCCCTTCGATCCGTTTGTTGTGCACGACTGGCCCAACCGGACCAAAGCAACCGGGCGATCGCTTCCGACGGCAGCTGACGCCCCCCGGTGAATGCACGCTCATCGCCAAGATCGGGGATAAGATCGCCGGGTACACGCGGAAACTGGCGCAAACGCTACACTTGTCCAAAGACGCGGGTCGCTAGCCGGTTCGGCCCGCGCGTGCTCGATGGCGGCTCGATGCCATCGCACCGACGTCGCAGCGGCCGCATCCTCGGGGAATCCATCGTCAACACCATCCATTACCGCGCCCGTCGTGGCTTCTCGCAGTCGACCGCGATACGGACCCTATGCTGAGCCTGATCGCCCGTCTGTTGCTGCTCGCTGGCGTCGCCTTGCTGGCGGCCGGCTTCTATTACGACGGCGAACGGCCGGCGCCGGGCGCGTTGTCGCCGTCGGTGCTGCACGATCCGTTGCAGACCCCGACCGCCCTGCCCGCCTTCGCGGCGCACGCGGGCGGTGTCGACTACGAGATCACCCCGGTCGCCGAGTACGACATTTCCGGCTTGATCGTCAGTTGGCACGATTCGGAAACCTGGTGGGATCGCGAGCACGAGCAGAGTCGCGATTATCTCAATGTCGCCGACCTGTGCATGGTCTGGGGCGCCAACGCCGCCGACGGCGCCTACGAGGTCATGAGTTTTTCCAACGGCCAATGGGTCTGCTACATCAGTTATACGGACACGAACAAGGTCGGGCCGGCGCATGTGCGCGCGATTTCCAACAACCATATCCTGACCGACAACGAGGATGTCGCCCGGCAGATCCGCGGGCTGAAGGTCGGCGATCAGGTGCGCCTGCGCGGGCAGCTCGCCAGTTACAGCCATCATTCGGGCTTCGATTTCCAGCGCGGCACCTCGACCCACCGCGACGACCAGGGCAACGGCGCCTGCGAGACGCTGTACGTGCGCGAGGTTCAGCTGTTGCAGGCCGCGCCCGCCTGGCCGAGCACCCTGCGCTGGTTCGGCGCGCTGTTGCTGCTCGCCGGTCTGATCGGTTGGTATCGCGCCCCGTTCGGCGAACGTCAGCGCTAGTTTGAACCAGCGAGGTTCGCTCACGCCGGCTCACCGCCCGGCCGCCTCGATGGCGAAGACCGGGGTTCGATCGGCCGATGTTGCAAATCCGAACACCGGGCGGTGACCGCCCGGCCGCGGTCACCGCGTTGATCGTGCTGCAACACCCCGAAACGCATCGAACCGGCCCTTCACCGGCCAGCCGTCACGGCTGCGCGGCGAGGTTCGGCGGCGCCGCGCGGGGCGGACTGGCACGGACAGGGAGGCTGGCGATGGAAGTGCCGTGTTGGGCGGTGGTGCCGCTGGCGAACGCGACGGCCGAACGACGCGCGGTGCAGGCCGCGCTTGCCGACTGCGCGCATCTGCGGTTGCTGCCCGATGGCTATCTGCAGACGGCGATACGCGGCGCCGACGGCATCGTGCTGGTATCGGGTTCCGATGACCTGGACGCGGTGCTCGAATGCATCGCCGCGATCCGGCGCGAACGCCCGCGAATGGCGATCGTGGTGAGCATGCGCGATGCCGACGAATTCGAACTCGACGCGGTGATCCGCGCCGGCGTCAGCGATTTCGTCTCGCTGCCCGCGACCTGCGCCGAATGGGGCGCGCGATTGCAGCGCGCCGGCGCCGAGGCGATGTCGGCGTGCGATACCGCTACCCCTTCTCCACAGATCGAGACCGGTGGGCCATCCGCCGCCGAGTCGTCGCCCGCGATCCGCGGCTTCGTCCACGCCAGTCCCGCCTGCGCGGCCATCGCCGCGCGCCTGCCGGTGCTGGCCGGCTGCGACGCCAGCGTGTTGATCGTCGGCGAGACCGGCACCGGCAAGGAGGTCTGCGCGCAGGCCATCCATTACTTGTCCAAGCGCGCTGATCGGCCGTGGGTGGCGGTGAATTGCGGCGCGATCCCGGTCGACCTGGTCGAGAACGAATTGTTCGGTCACGTCAAAGGCGCTTACACCAACGCCCACAGCGCCTGCACCGGCCTGGTGCGCGAGGCCGAGGGCGGCACCTTGTTTCTCGACGATGTCGACTGTCTGCCGCTGTCGGCGCAGGCCAAGCTGTTGCGCTTCCTGCAGGAGCGCGAGTACCGGCCGGTCGGTTCCAATACCGTGCAGCGCGCCGACCTGAGGGTGATCGCGGCCAGCAACTGCAACCTGTGCGTGCTCGCGCAGAACGGCGGTTTTCGTCAGGACCTGTATTACCGGCTCAACGTGCTCAACCTGACCTTGCCGCCGCTGCGCCAGCGCCGCGAGGACATCGCCTTGCTGGCGCGGCATTTCTCCGCGCATTTCTCGCGCGAGTTCGGCCGTCCCCACGGCCGCTGCGGGCCGGCGTTCACGC
This sequence comes from Lysobacter sp. Soil_N_51, assembly GCF_057655755.1. Taxonomy (NCBI): domain Bacteria; kingdom Pseudomonadati; phylum Pseudomonadota; class Gammaproteobacteria; order Lysobacterales; family Lysobacteraceae; genus Lysobacter; species Lysobacter sp. Soil_N_51. Next base: position 498,445 of record NZ_JBDGLR010000004.1, read on the forward strand.
CCGGCGCGATGGAGCTGCTGCTGGCCCACGACTGGCCCGGCAATGTGCGCGAGCTGCGTCATGTGATCGAACGCGCGGTGTTGCTGGCGCGCGGTTCGATGCTGACGCGCGAGGACATTCAGATCGACGGCGTGCATGGCGGCGAGCCTGACCCGGCCGCATTGGCGTCGATCGCCGATGCCGAACGCGCCTCGTTCCGCAGCGCCAAGCAGCGCGTGGTCGACGACTTCGAACGCGGCTATGTCGAACGTTTGCTGGCCGTGCATGGCGGCAATGTCACCCACGCCGCACTGGCGGCGAAGAAGGACCGTCGCGCGTTCTTCGAGTTGATGCGCAAGCATCGGATCGAACCGAGTCGGTTTAGGTCGTTCGAGCATGAGCCGGGGTAGAGGCTCAGGCTGAGGTTGGTCGCTCGGGCGGGTTTCAGTCGCTCTCATCCGGCCTGCGGGTATCTTTTCGCCCTCATCCGCCCTGCGGGCACCTTCTCCCGCTCGCGGGAGAAGGCACGAGGTTGCGTCATTTTGACGAGAACTCGAAGCCGCTCTCCCGCTTGCGGGAGAGGGTTGGGGTGAGGGCACGCGCAATCGCAACAATCACGAAGCCACGCCCCCCGCCCTCATCCGCCCTGCGGGCACCTTCTCCCGCGCGCGGGAGAAGGGACGAGGTTGCGTCATTTTTACGAGAACTCGAAGCCCCTCTCCCGCTTGCGGGAGAGGGGTTGGGGTGAGGGCACGCGCAATCGCAACAATCACGAAGCCACGCCTGGCCGCCCTCATCCGCCCTGCGCGCACTTTCTCCCGCGCGCGGGAGAAGGGATGACATCGATCCGACCCGCTTTCGCCCCCAGGACAAAACCATCCCGACACCAGGACAAACACATCCTGGCTGCAAACCCTTGAGCGCCAGCCGTCGCCAGCGACCGGCGTGACCGATTGCCGACTCCAGCCAGGACGAAAACATCCTGCCGTTGTTTTCGCGCGAAAGACCCGCGTCAACGATTTCAAGCATTTACCCATTCGCGCGAACTTGGCATCGCTCTTGCAATGAATTACTCGCACAGAGGCAGGTTCGCGATGGATGACAACAACGCGGCATCAGCATGTGTCAGCAGCTTGGCCGGTTATCTACGCGCCAATCCGCTCGCATGCGATACCGCCGAGGGCATCCGCCGCTGGTGGTTGCGAACCGAACACGAGGTCGCCATGAACGAGTTGCACGACGCACTGGAGTGGATGAAACGTTGCGGCGCGATCGAAGAGATCGTCGCCGCCGACGGTCGCCGTCGTTATCGGCGGCTCGGCGACGACGCCCAGTTGGACGTGCTGTCGCAGGCGCATCGCTCGAACCCGGCGCGCGAGGACTGAGTGGCCAACTATCGCGCCATCGCCGCCACCAGCACCGCCCTCGCCGGCTTGCTGCGCGATCGTTATCCGCGCGAGGAATTCGGCGCCGGGCTGGACGTGAGCCTGTACCAGACCCGTGATTTCGAAAACCCGATGCAGGACGGCTTCTCGGTCTACCTGTTCCGCACCGCGATCAATGGCGCGGTGCGCAACCTCACCCTGCGCCGCTCGCCCGACGGCAAACGGTTCCGCCCGTCGCTGCCGATCGACCTGCACTACATGATCACGCCGTGGGCGCAGGACACCGAGCGTCAGCTGCGCATGCTCGGCTGGGCCATGCGGCTGATGGAAGACACCGGCGTGCTCAGCGCGGGCCATCTCAACCACTACATGCCCGAGACCGATACCTTCGCGCCGCACGAGGCGGTCGAACTGATCTGCGACCCGCTGTCGCTGGCCGACTATCTGACTTTGTGGGACCGCCTGCGCCGGCTGCCACCGTCGGCGACGTATGCACTGCGCATGGTGTTGATCGATTCGGACGTGACCATCGAAGACGGTCCCGCGGTGCAGACCCGGCGCTTCCACGTGGAGACCGCGACATGAGCGCGGTCCTGCTCGATGGCGAAGTCGTACAGCGCAACGCCGCGCTCGGCCTGCGCTTCTGGGACGTGGCCGCGGCGACGTCATTGATCGACGGCTTGAAGGTGGAGGTGTATCCGCTCACCCGCCCGAACGCGCGCAAGCCGGCGCTGCCCAATCCCAGCGGCGTGTACGTGGCCCATCGCGTGGATGGTCTGACATCTTTCGAATTCGATGCATCCGCAGACCCGCTGCAGGCGTGGAACGACGCCGCCGCGGCCTCACCGCCGCTGGGCGGCCGCTACCGCGTCGAGGTCAGCGATCCGCAAGGCCGCTATCTGCCGATCGCGTTCGATGCCGACCTGCCCGCACGCGGCGTGTTGTCCTGGCTCGCGCCGTGGATGTCGCCGCCGCAGCCGATCGTCTGGCCGGGCGATGCCGCCTCGCCGCCGCTGCTGCTGATCGAACGCATCCCGCTGTTCTCCTCGCCCTCGCGCCCGCCGCCGCAACCGCTGGCGGTGGTCTACGCGCAGTTGCGCGAAGCCGGCAGCGGCCACGTTCCGGCCTGGAGCCTGCTCGCGGTCGATATCGACGGCGTGCGCTGCGGCCTGGGCATGGCCGATCGCGAAGGCCGCGTCGCGGTGATGTTCCCCTACCCCGAACCGCCGCGCGCCGTGCTGGCTTCGCCGCCGCAGGCGCGCAGCGATTTCCGTTGGACGCTCGAGCTGAGCGCGTACTGGTCGACGACCTCGCCGCCGCTCGATCCGATTCCGTCGACTCCCGATCTCGCCCACGTGCTCGGCCAATTGGCCGCGCCCCGCGGCGTGATCGATTCGCTGTCCTCGCCCGCGCCGCCGCGGCGACTGGATTACCGCCGGCCGTACCTGGCCAAGACCGAGGGCCAGAACGCGGCGGACGCGTCCTGGCTGTTGCTGTCCACCTGATGACTGCACGCCCGACCGCGCCGCGCCCGCGTGCCGCTTCGCATGCCGCTCTTGGCAAGGAGAATTGCTATGTCTGAGTACCTGGCTCCCGGTGTCTTCGTCGAGGAAGTGTCGTTCCGCGCGAAATCGATCGAGGGCGTGAGCACCACCACCACCGGCTTCGTCGGTCCGACCCGCTACGGGCCGCTCAACATCGATCCGGAAATCGTCACCAGCCTGGTCGAGTTCGAACGCACCTACGGCGGCCGCGATAAATTGGTGTTCGATTCCAACGTCGAAATCGACAACTACATGTGGCACGGCGTGCGCGCGTTCTTCGAGGAAGGCGGCAAGCGCATCTACATCAGCCGCGTGTTCACGCCGCTCGACCCCACCGACACGCGTCCGGGCTGCGCCCGCGGCGGCCTGCCCGGCAGTCCCTCGTCGATGATGGTGTTCGCGCGTTTCCCCGGCCGCGCCGGCGATGCGCGGGTCAGCTTCGTGTTCAATGTCGGCCAGAGCCTGCTGTCGGATGTCGGCGGCGTGACCCTGGCCAATTCGCTGCAGGCGCGCGACGTGGTGTGGATCCGTCCACGCGCCAGCGCGCCGTCGCCGGCGATCGAGGACGGCTATTACCTGGCGTTGTGGGACGCGGCCAGCGAGAGCTGGGCGTTCGTCTCCAGCGGCGAGGACATCACCACCGCCGAGGCGCGCCTGACCGACCTGAGCGCGGCCGATTACGAACTGCGGGTGATCACCACCACCGTGGTGGTACAGCCGCTCAACGGCGGCGACACCTTCGTCGCTCCGGATCTGCCGCTGGACCCGAAGCATCAGCGCGCCGGCAGTCCCGATTCTCTGTTCGCCTATTTCGCCGAAAACCCGGCCAGCCAGAGCCGCGCGCGCACCCTGCCGATCGTGATCCGCGCCGACGACGTCGCCGCGATCGGCACCGGCACCGAATTGCTCAACGCCTTCTTCGACGCCGACCCGAACGCCTCGACCTCGCCGCCGCTCGGCCTGCGCGCCGCGCTGCAGATCAGCGACAGCACCGCCGCCGAGCGCAGCCTGGCGATCCTGCTCAGCGACGGCAACGACGGCTCGCGTCCGACCGCAGACGCCTACGGCGGCGACGTCGACAGCGCCGACCGCAAGACCGGCCTGCGCCAGTTCGAAGACCTCGAGGACATCTCGATCGTCGCCGCGCCCGGTTCGACCTACGGCTACAGCGACAGCTACGCGCTGCAGGCCCCATCGATCGTACGCGCGCTGATCCGCCATGCCGAACGCATGAAGTACTGCATCGCGGTGCTCGACAGCGGCGACAATATGGCGATCAGCGAAGTGCGGGCGATGCGCGCGCAGCTCGATTCCAAGTACGCCGCGTTGTACTACCCGTGGGTGCGGGTGCTCGATCCACTGACCCAGCGTGAGGTGCATATGCCGCCGTCGGGGTTCGTCGCCGGCATCTATGCGCGTAACGACGTCAATCGCGCCGTTTACAAAGCGCCCGCCAATGAAGTCGTCAACCTGGCGCTTGGCTTCGAACGCTTCCTCAACAAGGCCCAGCAGGAAGTGCTCAATCCCGAGGGCATCAACTGCTTCCGCTATTTCGAAGGCCGCGGCATGCGCCTGTGGGGCGCGCGCACGATCAGCTCCGATCCGGAATGGAAGTACGTCAACCTGCGCCGCTATTTCGCCTATTTGGAGCGCTCGATCGACAAGGGCACCCAGTGGGCGGTGTTCGAGCCCAACGGCGAACAGTTGTGGGCCAACGTGCGCCGCACCATCGAGGACTTCCTGCTCAACGAGTGGCAGAACGGCGCCTTGCTCGGCGACAAGCCGGAGAAGTCGTTCTTCGTCAAGTGCGACCGCTCGACGATGTCGCAGAACGACCTCGACAACGGCCGCCTGATCTGCCTGATCGGGGTCGCGCCGCTGCGTCCGGCCGAGTTCGTCATCTTCCGCATCGGCCAGTGGACGGCCGACCGCAAAGTCTGATCGGAGAGCAAGCACATGGCCACCCTTCGCGATCGCCCGTACGTGCAATTCAACTTCCTCGTCGACCTGGGCGACGGGGTCACCGACGGGCCGCAGGCCGGGTTTCAGGAACTCAGCGGCATCGGCATGGAAGTCACCGTGTCCGAATACCGCACCGGCAACGCCAAAGAAAACAGCGTGATGAAAATCACCGGCATGAACAAATCCACCGACGTGACGATGAAACGCGGCGTGATCGGTTCGCTCAACCTCTACCAGTGGCTCGACCAGATCCGCAACGGCGACCAGAAAGCCATGCGCACGGTCACCATCCATCTGCAGAACGAGGACCACACCCAGATCGTGCAGACCTGGAAGCTGTTGCGCGCGCGGATCATCAAGCACACCAGCGGCCCGTTCAACGCCAAGGGCACCGACGTGGCGATGGAAGAACTGGTGCTGGCGTACGAACGGCTGGAGATGGAGTAAGACCGTGACCACCGCGCGCCGGCTGCCGGGCATCCAGGTCGACGTGGCGCCGCCGCCCGCGGCGGACGCGTTGCCGCGCCTGGACGTGGCGGTGTTCGTCGGCTTCGCCGCGACCGGCCCGCTGCATCTGCCGGTGGCGGTGGAAAGCGTGGCGCAGTACGCGGCCGTGTTCGGCGCCGATGCGCCGCTGGCCTGGGACAGCGAACGCGGCGAACGCGTGTTCGCTCATCTCGGCCCGAGCGTGCGCGCGTTCTTCGCCAATGGCGGGCGTCGCTGCTGGGTGCTGCGGGTCGCGCGCAGCGCGGCGATGGAGCGGGTGCGATTGGGCGAGGACGCGCCGCTGCCTAGCGCGGTCGCGACCGCAAACCGCTACGCCCTGCCCGGCATGCTCGCGATCAACGGCACCGATGCGATCGCTCCTGCGATCGTCGCGGCACGTTGCGAGGGCTCGTGGTCGGATGGCTTGCGGGTCGACGCCGCGACCCAGCAGCGCGGTTTCGCGCTCGACTCGTGGTCGCTGATCGGCTCGCCCGCCGCCCATCGTTTCGCCTTTCTGACTCGGCAGCCGTTGAGCGTCGGCGACCTGCTGCAGTTCGACCAGGACCCGGCGATCAAGCTGTATGCACGGGTCGAACAGACCGCGGCGGGGACCACGCCGGCCGCGCCGTACCGCGTCGAAGTCCGTGTTCTGGCTGCGTTCGAAGCCTTGATCGGCGACGGCTCGCCGGATGAAATCAGCGGCGATGCGCGCATCGCCGGGCTCGACGACGAACTACCGGCGACCTTGCATTCGCCCAAGCCGCTCGCGGACGGTTGGGGGCCGGCCACTTTGAAACTGCAGGCGCCGCTGGCCTCCGAACAACTCAGCGTCGGCGCGTGGCTACGCTTCGCCGCGGGTGCGCAGACCGTCTGGCTACGCGTGGACGAACTCGATCGCGTCGCCGACCTGTCGATCAGCCCGATCGCCGACGACGCCATCGCGGTGTTGATCAAGGCGCAAGGCCCGGCCTGGCGCGAGCTCGATCCGGCCACGGCCTGGACCGGTCCGGTCGAGTCCGCGCACTGGCTGCAACTGGAACTGCGCGCGCTGAGCGCCGACGGCGCGCAATCGCGCCTGCGTTCGCTCGCGCTCACGCCGCTGGCCAGCGGCCATTTCTGGCAACAGCAACGCGACCAGGACTACTACCGTCAGCGCGACGATCTGGCCTCGGTACCTCCGGCCGAACTGCAACGCTATCCGCTGGCGCCGGACGATGCGCCACGACCGTTGGCGTGGTTGCCGCTGGGCGTGCAAGCAAACTTCGGCGCATCGGTCGGTCCGCTGCCGCAAACCGCGACCGCGCTGGAACGCGACGGCCTGGCCCGCTTCGATCGCGATCTGTTCCTCGATCCCGCGCTCGCCGCCGACAGCGTGCAGACCCTGATCGCGCATGCCGACGACATCCGCCTGATCCGTCCTTCGCCGCGGCCGCTGTACGGCCTGCACGCGGTGTTCGGCATCGGCGCCGGCGGCCTGTTCAACGAAGCGAGCCTGTTGTCGTTGCCCGATGCGATCCATCTGGGCTGGCAGCGCCGGCTCGATCCGCCGGACGAGCCGACGCCCGCAACGACGCCGACAACGCCGCCGCATTGGCGCGACCACCGCGGCGCCTGCCTGGGCGATCCGGCTTCGCAAGATTCTTTGTCGGCGCCGGATTTCAGCCGCTTCCTGGATTGCAGCACGCGCCTGATCGCGGCGCCGGTACTCGATGGCCCGGACGCACCGGTGTCGCCGGGCCGCTTTCGACTCAGCTGGACCCAGAGCGAAGCCGGCGCGCGTTATGCCTTGTTTGAGGCCGGCCTGGCCGACTTCAGCGACCAGCGCGAAATCTACAACGGCGAGTTGAGCGAATACGTCGCGATCAGCGAACGCGAAGGCCGTTATCACTACCGCGTCGTCGCTCAGGTCGGCGGCGAATACAGCCTGCCCTCCAATCCGGTCACGGTGCGGGTGCGGGCCGACGAATGGGTGCTGCCGACCGCGGCCACGGTCGAAGCCGGCATGGAAGCCGAATGGCTGGCCGTGCATCGCGGCGCGCTGCGCCTGGGCGCGGCCTGCGGCGATCTGTTCGTGGTGCTGTCGATGCCGCGGCATTTCCGCACCGCGCAGGCGCTGCGCTACAGCCAGCGCCTGCGCGCGGTGCGCGGCGCCGGCGCGGCGATCGATCCGCTGGCGTTGGCCTTCGACGAAGCGCGCGCGCTCAGTTACGGCGCGCTGTATTTCCCCTGGCTGCAATCCGATGCACGCAGCGGCGCGCTCGGGGCCGGCTCGCTCGGCGCACTCTCGCCGGGCGCGGCCGCGCAAGCCGGCGCTGATCGCGATCCGCAACGCCGTCTGCGGGTGGTTCCGCCTGATGGCGTCGCCACCGGCGTGTTCGCCGCGCGCGCTTCGCAGCGCGGCGCCTGGATCGCCGCGGCCAACGAACCGATGCGCGACGTGGTCGCGCTGACCCCGCGCATCGCCGACGGCGATCGCGCCGCCTTGCAGGACGCGCAGATCAATCTGCTGCGCGACGATCCACGCGGCTTCTTCGCGCTGTCCGCCGACACCCTGGCGCTGGACGAAGAACTGCGCCCGATCAACGTGCGCCGCCTGCTGATCCTGTTGCGGCGCATGGCGCTGCGGCGCGGCAGCAGCTACGTGTTCGAACCCAACGGCCCGGTGCTGTGGCGCTCGGTGCAGCGCGGTTTCGATCTGCTGCTCGGCGATCTGTTTCAGCGCGGCGCATTCGCCGGCGCCACCGCCGAGCAATCGTTCCGGGTGGTGACCGACGAAGGCGTCAATCCGCCGCAATCGGTCGAGTCCGGGCGGTTCGTGGTCGAACTGCGGGTGGCGCCGTCGCTGCCGATGCGTTTCATCGCGGTGCGCCTGGCGCAAAGCGGCGAGCGCCTCACGGTCAAGGAGGAACTGTGACATGAGCGCGCAGCCCTACCCGTTCACCAATTTCAATTTCTCGGTCGAGATCAACCGCGGCAGCGACGCCAAGCCGCTGGCCAATGCCGCGTTCGCCGAATGCGATGGGTTGGAGATGAGCATGGAGGTCAAGACCATCCGCCAGGGCGGCGACAACGGCCGGCAGATCCGCCTCAACGGCGCGGTCAGCTACGGCCAGCTCACCCTCAAGCGCGGCATGAGCGAGAACTTCGATCTGTGGGACTGGTTCCGCGACTGCGTCGCCGATCCGCGCCTGCGCGCCAACGCCGAGGTGGTGCTGCTTGCGCCCGACGGCAACACCGTGCGCGCGCGCTTCGTGTTGTCGCGCTGCGTGCCGGTCAAGCTCAAGGCGCCGGCGATGAACGCGCGCGACGGCCAGATCGCCATCGAGGAATTCCAGATGGCCTACGAAACCCTGGCGCTCAAGCGCCCGGGCGATCGCTGAGGCCGGGAGAACGCGCATGGCCCTGGAAAAAGCCCATCTGTACGAACTCGATCAGAGCTTCGCCAAAGAGAAGGACGGCGGGCGCAAGGTCGAGGTGCAGTTCAATCCGGAAACGCTGAAGGTCACCTTCGCCAACCAGATCGTGCAGCCGCAGGGCGGCGACCAGGCCGCGGGCAACGCCGGCCGCCAGTTCGTCGGCGCCGGCACTACCAAGCTCGCGCTGCAACTGTGGTTCGACGTCACCGCGATGGAAAAGGACGCGGTCGACGACGTGCGCCGGCTGACCCAGCACGTCGTCTACTTCATGACCCCGCAACCGTCCGAGCAGGACCCGAAGAAACTCGCGCCGCCCGGCGTGCGTTTTCACTGGGGCAGTTTCCTGTTCGACGGCATGGTCGAGGGCATGGAGGAAACCCTGGAGTTTTTCTCCCAGGACGGCAAGCCGCTGCGCTCGAGCATCACCATGACCTTGTCGCAGCAGAAGATCCTCGCCGCCGAGTTCAAGGGCGAAGGCAAGGTGCCGAATCAGCCCGGGCAGGCGCCGCTCAAGAGCGCCAAGCAAGGCGACTCGCTGCAATCGATGGCCGGCAAGAACGGCAAGGGCGATTGGCAGGGCATTGCGTCGGCGAACGGGATCGAGGATCCGTTGCGGATGCCGGCGGGGCAGTTGGTCGATCTGAATCTTTCGGCCGGGGCTTCGATTGGCGGCGGTTTCAGCGGCGGGATCGGTGGCGGCCTGGATGTCGGAATTTCGGGCGGGGCTTCGGTTGGGGCTGGCGCTGGTTTCGGAGCGAGCGCGTCGATCGAAACTTCGGTTGGACTGAACGCTTCGCTCGGCGGCAGCGCCAGCGGTTCGATCTCGTTCGGATGAGAGCTTTCGACGCGACACGACTTTCGATGAGGACATGGCGATGGGCGTAGTGATCAACGAATTCGAAGTGCTGAGCGATCCGCGCGGCGGCGACAAGAACGACGCGGGCGGCGCCGGCAAGAGCCAGGACGAAGCCCCGGCCAAGCTCGACCCGCACGACCTCGAAGCCGCGCAGCGGCAGTTGCAGCGACGCGCGCTGCGGATCTGGGCGCACTAGTCACAAGGACAGGCACGCTCCATGGCCGATAGCGGAACATCGCCGATCAAACCCTCGCGACCCTCGGTGGAAATCGACGGCCGGCGCCAGGACACGCTGACCAGTTCGTTGATGTCGTTGGACATCAGCGAATCGGAAGCGGGGTTGGCGTGCTGCGAGCTGGTGTTCGGCAACTGGGGCGGAGCGGACACGCCCGGCTTCCAGCATTTCGGCCGCGACCTGCTGGAGTTCGGCAAGCCGCTGACGATCAAGCTCGGCGACGCGAAACTGTTCGAAGGCCGGATCTCGGCGATCTCGGCCACGTATCCCGACGGCGGCACGCCGCAGATCGGCGTATGCGCCGAAGACCGATTGCAGGACCTGCGCATGACCCGGCGCACCCGCGGCTTCGCCGACGCCAGCCTGGCCGACGTGGCGCGCAGCATCGCCGGCGATCATGGTTTGCAGGCGCAGGTCGATCTTAGCGGCGAGAGTCACAAGCTGTTGGCGCAGGTCAATCAAAGCGACCTCGCCTTCCTGCGCGACCTCGCCCGTCACGAAGACGCGCAGATCTGGGTCGAAGGCACCCAGCTCAAGGCGGTGCAGCGCGCGCGCCGCAACGGTCCGTCGGTGGAATTGTCCTGGGCCGGGCCGCTGCGCGAATTCGAAGTGCGCGCCGACCTCGCCAATCAACGCACCCAGTTGACTGGCGCCGGCTGGAGCGTGACCGACAAGCGCGCGGCCAAACACGACGCCGACGACGCGGCGATCCGCGCCGAACTCGGCGGCAAGGACAGCGGCGCGCAGACCCTGCAACGCGCGTTCGGTAAACGCGCCGACACCCTGGTCCACGCCTGCCCGCTGTCCGACGGCGAAGCACGGGTGCTGGCCGAATCGAGTTTCCGGCATATGGCGCGGCGTTTCGTCGTCGGCCATGGCGTGGCCGAAACGCGCGATACCTTGCGCGTCGGCACGCGCCTCACCATCAAGGGCATCGGCCCGCTGTTCGAAGGCGACTACACCGTGACGCAGGTGCAGATCCGCTTCGATCCCAAACTGGGCATGCGCACCGAGTTCTGGTGCGACCGCCCGATGATCGGACGGGGAGGCTGAGCGATGCGCATCGTCGACCTGCCCGCCTACGAACAACTGCTGGACGAACGCCTGCCGATGGGCTGGGGCGGACGCTGGTACGGCGTGTTCGTGGCGCTGGTCACCGACATCAAGGACCCGGACAACCAGGGCCGGGTCAAGGTCGCGTTGCCGTGGTCGCCCGATGCCGGTGGGCAACGTTTCGAAGCGTGGGCGCGACTGGCGACGATGCTCGGCGGTAATAACCGCGGCAGTTGGTTCGTGCCGGATGTCGACGACGAAGTGCTGGTTGGTTTCGAACACGGCGATCCGTGCCGGCCGTGCGTGCTCGGCGGCCTTTGGAACGGCCGCGATAAACCGCCGGCCTCGATGGATGGCGCCGGCAAGAACTACAAGAAGGTGCTGCGTTCGCGCAACGGCGTGCAGATCACCCTCGACGATCAGGACGGCCGCGAACAACTGCTGCTGGAAACCCCGGGCGGCCAGACCTTCACCCTCAAGGACGGCCCGGGCGCGGTCGAGATCGCCGACAGCAACGGCAACTCGATCAAGCTCGAAACCGCCGGCATCACCATCACCGCCGCGGTCAAGGTCACCGTCAACGCCAGCCAGGTCGCGGTCAGCGCCGGCATGGTCACGGTCGATGCGGCGATGTCGAGTTTCTCCGGCGTGGTCAAGGCCGACACGGTCATCTGCAACAGCATCGTCAGCGCGTCGTACACGCCGGGCGCGGGGAATATCTGGTGAATACCGTCGATACCCGCACTCATTCCCCGTTCGCCCGCCGCACCGATGGCAGGAGGCCGCGATGAACCATCATCCGCTGCGCTGGCAAAGTCCGCAGCCGCTGTGGTCGCGTTTCGGCGACGACGCCGCTACGTCTTCGCTGGAGCAAGAACAGTCGCGACCGGCGATCCTGCGCTTCGCCAGCGACGAATTCATGGGACAGTTGCTCGGCACCCTCGCCCACGATCCGGCCCGGATCGACCGTCTGCTCGCGCGCGGCGAAACCTGGCGCAAGCCAATGGTCGACCCGCCCGATCTGGTCGAACGCGCGCCGCTGCCGCAACTGGTGCGCAGTGCGCGGCGCAGCACGACCGCGAAAGCCGCGCAGCCGCGGATTGCGCCCGAGCTCGCCGACGCGCTGCCGCTGAAGCTGTATCAGCCCGCGCATCAACGTCATTACCTCGCTACCGCCAGTCTGGTCTGCGGCATCCACGGCCTGCCCGAACACGCGCTGGTGCGCGGCGGCGCGGAAGAAGTCGGCATGGTGCTGCGGCGCCTGTTGCCCCTGCCCGGCGGCGCGGCCGATGCACTGCACGAATTCGCCTATATCAAGGACGCGCAGGGCGCGCGCTGGCAGCGATGCGACGAGGCCGGCTTCGTTCCCGGCGAAGAACGCCTGCCCGCGTTTTCGTTGAATTTCCTCGATCAGAACCAGCATCGGCGCAGCCTGTGGGCCGGCACGGTTCCGGTCGGCCGGCGCGAGGAATACCTCGGCGTGCGGGTCGATCCAAGCCCGGTCGAGAGCTTCGCCACCGCGCAACGGCAACAACTCGATGCGGCCACGACGACGGCAGCGCCAGCGTTGTCCAAGCTCGCGCGCATGTCGCAGTTCCAGATCGACGTCAGCGAACCGTGGAAGACCTTGATTCGCTCGGCTTACAAACTATCCACCGCGCCCGAGTCCACACCGCAGATCGGCGACGAGAGCGAGCCGCCGGCCGATCGCGTCACCCGCGCACTCAACTTCAATCTGCAACAGCAAAGCGCGTCGTGGCTGGTGCTGCTCGATTGCGCCGAGCATCTGAAGACCTACCTGCCCGACCTGTGGCAAGTGATCGTCGATAACGGCAACGGCTATGCGGCGATGTCGGATGCGCGCAAGAAGCTGTACGACTGGCTCGGCAAGCCGGCGATGAGCCCGGCGCTGATCGCCGCGCTCGGCAGCGGCGGCGAGTATCCGGCGATGGCCTCGATGCGCGCCGCGCTCAAGGCGATCAGCGCCGACGGCGTGGGCGCGCGCCTGGAAGCGAGCACCGCGACTTACGCCACCGGGACCAAGCCCGGCCAGGACACCCGCGGCCTGCCCGACTGGCCGCGTTTCCACTTCTGCCTGGCCGGCGTCGACACCGCGCTCGCCGCGACCGGGCCGTTTCTCGCGCTCGACGAACTCAACGGTTCGACTCCCGAAGTCGATCCCGATCCATCGGCCGGCACCGTGCCGGGCCAGGATGTCGCGCGCAAGGTCGATCGCTTCACCGCCTTGTTCGCGCGCGCGCTGGTGGCCACGGCCGAAACCGATGCACCACCGGTGCCGTTCGCGTTGCAGGTCAAGAACGCGCTCGGCAACAACCTCGGTGCCAATCTCGGCGACGGCGGCTGGTTCGTGCTGCGTTTCGTGCATGCGCGCCGCGACTGCGGGCCGCTGCACCCGCCGCTGCTGTCGGCGCCGACCCAGCGCTTCCGCCTCGCCGGCTTCTTCGATTCCGACGCGCCCGCGCGGCCGATCCGCATTTCGCTGCCGACCGATACCAGTCCGTCCGGTTTGCGCAAGCATCAACGCAATACCGCGTTCGTGCTGTCGGACATGCTGTGCGGCCAGGTGCAGCGCGCCAAGGGCATGGGCCTGGTCGATCTGGTGCTGTCGGTGCTGCCGTGGCCGTTCCACAAGGATCTGCCGGCCGGCGACGGCGGGCCGTGTCAGAGCGGCGGCATCAACATCGGAATGATCTGCTCGATATCGATTCCGATCATCACGATCTGTGCGCTGATCCTGCTGATCATCATCGTCACCCTGTTCGATCTGATCTTCCGCTGGCTGCCGTACTTCGTCATCTGCTTCCCGGTGCCGGGCCTGAAAGGCAAGAAGGAGGCGTCATGAACGACAGCGTATTCGGACGCGGGTTCTCGTTTCCGCCGCGGGTCGGCGCGGACGGCGGCTTCGTGTGGTCGTCGGGCGAAACCAATATCCGCGAATCGATCGCGATCATCCTCAAGACCGAGCCAGGCGAACGCGTCGGCCAGCCCGACTACGGCGCCGGTCTGGCGCGGTTCCTGTTCGAACCCAACAACGCCGGCACCCATGCGCGCATGCGCGAGGCCATGCAGCGCGCGCTGGCGCGCTGGGAACGGCGCATTCAAGTCGAAGACGTCGAGGTGATCGCGCATCCGAGCGAGGCCGAGACCGCGTTGGCGACGATCACCTACCGGCTGGTCGCCACCGCGTCGCGCGAGCGCATCAGCCTCGCCATTCCGCTGGCCGTGAACTGAGGCCGCCCCGATGCCGCTCGCACCCCCGCCCATCGACGATCGCCGCTACGCCCAACTGGTCGAGGACACGCTGGCGCGCGCGAGCGTGCACACGCCGGAGTGGACCAACTTCAATCAGAGCGACCCCGGCGTCACCCTGGTGCAGTTGTTCTCGTTCCTGACCGAGAACCTGCTGTACCGCGCCAACCTCACCCCCGAACGCAACCGGCTCAAGTTCCTGCAGATGCTGCGCATCCCGCTGGCCAGTGCCTCGGCCGCGCAGGGCCTGATCGCAATCGACAACGCGCGCGGCGAAGCGCGGGTGGAAACCCTGCCGGCGGATCTGGAAGTGCGCGCCGGCGCGGTACCGTTCCGCACCCAGCTCGGCCTGGACGTGCTGCCGGTCGAGGCGCGGGTGTATTTCAAGCGGCGGATCGAAGATCCCTCGCAGGAACTGCTCGATTACTACCGCCTGCTGTACGCGTCCTATCAACTGCCGTTCCCGGGCGAAGGCAAGGTGCAGCTGTACAAGACCCTGGCGCTGGACCGCAAGGTCGTCGACAGCGTCGATCTCAACGCCGACACCGTCGACCGTTCGCTGTGGATCGCGCTGCTCGCGCGCGCCAACGACACGCCCGGCGATCCGGACGATCCGTGGAAGCACCTGCGCGATCAGCTCGGCGGCCGCACCTTGACCCTCGGCCTGGTGCCGGCGCTGGACGCGACCAGCGCGCAGCTGTTACCGGCCGGCAACGCGCAAAGCCGCAATCTGCTGCGCTTCGAATTGCCGAACGTGCCCGCCGATGGCCGGGTGCCGCGCGATGGCGACGACCGCCCCGCGCCGGCGTATCGGCAACTCGAACCGCGTACCGACGTGGATCTGCTGTCGGTGCCCGGCGTGGTCCAGCTGAGTCTGCCCGCGGCCGATCAGCTGCGGGTGTGGCGCGACATCGACCCGCTCGAAGGCGGCGTCGGCGCGATGCCGCCGAGCCTGGACGATCCGGCGCTGGCCGCGCGCGCGATCACCTGGCTGCGCATCTCCGCCGACGGCGCGGCGCAGGCGCGCTTGCGCTGGGCCGGCATCAACGCCACCCCGATCCGGCAGATCCAGCGCATCGCCGCCGAACCGCTGGCCGACGGCGACGGCCGCCCCGATCAACTGCGGCGCCTGTCGCGTCGTCCGGTGTTGCGCGGCTCGGTCAACGTGCTGACCCGGCTCGGCGACGGCAGCGCGCAACGCTGGAGCGAGATCGACGATCTCGCCGCGGCCGCGCCGGAAGTGCCGATCGCCGATCCGCGCAGCAGCGCGCGCGATGCGGTCTGCACCACGCCCGGCCCGACCGATGTGTTCGAACTCGATCCCGAGGCAGGCGAACTGCGTTTCGGCGACGGCCTGCGCGGCCGCCGCCTGCCGCTGGGCGCGCGGGTGTTCGCCTCGTACGAATTCTGCCTCGGCGCGCAAGGCAACGTCGCCGAGGCGGCGATCGATAACGCGCCGCAACTGCCGTCGGGCTTCGCCGTCGCCAACCCGGTGCGGACCTGGGGCGGCGCCGATGCCGAGAGCACCGACAGCGGCGAGAAACAGGTACGCCGTTATCTGCAACATCGCGATCGCATGGTCAGCGTCGACGATTTCGAATCGATCGCCTGCCGCGCGCCCGGCGTGCAGATCGGCCGCATCGAAGTGCTGCCAGCGTTCCATCCCGATCTTGCTCCGAACGAACCGGGTTCGGCGCCGGGCGTGGTCACCGTGCTGGCGATTCCGCGCCACGACCCGGGCCAGCCCGATGCGCCGCGCGCGGATCGTCCGTTCCTCAACGCGCTGTGCCGGCATCTGGACCCGCGCCGTCTGGTCACCACCGAACTGGTCGTGCGCGGCGCCGATTACAAGGGCCTGTGGATTTCGGTCGGCATCGAGGCCGCGGCCGGTTACGCGATCGCGCAAGTGGTCGACGACGTGAAGCGCCGCTTGCGCGAGGCGCTCGCGCCGATCGGCCCGGCCGGGGCGATGCCGCGCGAGGCCGCGCTGTTCGCGCCGCGCACCGCCGACCCCGCGCGCGGCTGGCCGCTGCGCACCGCGGTCGCGAGCCGGGTATTGCTGGCCGAAGTCGCGCGCGTGTCCGGCGTGACCTCGGTCGCCGATGTGCTGTTGGCCGAAGGCGAACGCAGTCAGAGCGACGTGATCGAAATGACCGGCCTGCAATTGCCGCGCATTCTCGGCATCTCGGTGGTGGTCGGCGATCCGTTGCCGATCGATGCGCTGCGCGGCGGCGGCAACAGCGGCAGCGGCGGCGGTGGCTCCAGCGGCAGCACCAGGCCGGTGCTGCCGGTGCCGATCGTGCCGGAGACCTGCTGATGAACGTCAACGGCGCGCGCTTCCAGATGCTGTTCGGCCACGACGACTGGTCGCGTTGCCGCGGCAGCGACGCGCAGCCGTTGGCGTTGTGGTGGGATGCGCTGGTCAGCCCCATGCCGCTGCCGCCGGACGACCTGCCGGGTTGGGACGAAACCCGTTCGGAGATTTCACTGCAGCCGCAGCTGATCGAACTGCCCGCCACCTCCGGCGAATTGCGCCTGACCCTGGACGCGCGCCGCGGCGCCAGCGCCGATCGCAACGGCAATGTCTACCGCATCGCCGACGATGCGCGCTCGCTGCTCGTGACCTCCTCGGGCAGCGGCAACGAAAGCGCGTTCTGGCCGGCGCAACCGGCCGATTGCGGCGCCGAGCGCGGCGAACTGCGGCTCGCGTTCGAAGCCGCGCAGCCGTCGCGCGAACCGATCGCCGAACGGTACCTGGCCTTGACCACGACCCAGGACGACTACCTGGTGATCGCCTTCGCCCGCGGCACGCTGCGCGGCTTGATGAGTTTCGACCTGATCTCCGGCGGCCCGCCGCTGCAGACCCAATGGCCCGACGCAATCCCGTTCGAGCCGTTCGCGATGTGCTCACGCCACGGCGGCGGCGCCTGGGTGCTCGACCGCGCGCACCGGCAGCTGTGGGAACTCGACTGCACCCTGGCCGTAATCAACGCCGGCCACGGCATGATCGAAGTCGCGCCGGCGCAGGTCGACGATTTCCAGCCGCTGTCCGGACCGCCGCGCGAGCAAACGGCACAGCGCTTTCCCGGCGGCCTCGATCTGGCCAAGACCGCGGTTGCGCTGCTCGACCCGATCGCGATCCAGTCGCACGGCGAAGGCCGGGTGATGGTGCTCAATCGCGATCTCGCCGGGCAGCGCTCGCAGGTCGTGCGCCTGCAGCGCGACGGCGACGGTTGGGGCGTGGATGCCTCGCAATGGCTCGACGCCCTGCCCGCGCTCGCCCACGACATGGTCTACGCCGAGGGCCTGGGGCAAGGCGGCGGCGGCGACGAAGCGCGTTTGTTTATCGCCAGCGAGATCGGCAACCAGGTGCATGGGTTCGAAGTGATCGACCACGACGGCCGCTTCAGCCTGCGCGCGCCGGCCGAACTGTATCCGTTGCGCCGCTACGGCGGCCGCGCCCTGGTCGCGGTGGCCGGCAAGGCGCACTACGACTGCGGCACCGCGCAACCGCGCTGGACTCCGGTCGTACAGCAGCATCGCCAGCGCTTTGCCGCGCAGGCGGTACTGGTGACGCCGGTGTTCGACGCCGACGAACTCGGCACGGTCTGGGACAAGCTGCTGTTCGATGGCAGCGTGCCGCCCGATTGCGAGGTCGAGATCGAAAGCCGCGCCGGCGACGAGCTCAGCGGCTGGTTCGACGGTCAATTGCAACCGGCCGACGACGCGCAGGTGATCGGCGGCTGGCAACGCGAACCACAGCCGCGCTTGCGCAGCGATGGTCCGGAACTGCCGTGGCTGCGTCGCGAAGCCGCGCGCGCGACCCGCCGCGAAGCCGGCGCCGGCACCTGGGAACTGCTGCTGCAACACGCGCGCGGCCGCTATCTGCAACTGCGGCTGACTTTGCGCAGCCGCAACGGCACCACCGCGCCGCGCCTGCGCGCGCTGCGGCTGTGGGCGCCGCGGTTCTCCTACCCGCAACGTTTTCTTCCCGCGGTGTACCGCGAAGACGTCGACAACGGCGATTTCCTCGAACGCTGGCTGGCCAATTGCGAAAGCAGCCTGACCCAGATCGAGGACCGCATCGTCAATGTCGAATCACTGTTCGACGCGCGCAGCGTCCCGCAGGACGCGCTGCCGTGGCTGGCCGGCTGGTTCGATCTGGCCCTGGACCCGTCCTGGGACGAACGCCGGCATCGCCTGCTGGTCCAGCACGCGATGGATTTCTTCCGCTGGCGCGGCACCGTGCACGGCCTGCGCATCGCCTTGTCGCTGGCGTTCGAAAGCGACTTCGATCCGATCGTGTTCGACGGCCCGCGCGCGCAGGACGAAGGCGCCGGGCGCATCCGCATCGTCGAGGCGTACCAGACGCGTCTGGTCGAGACCTTGGTCGCGCAGGCGTTGCCGCCCGTGCAGGTCGGCTTCGATCAAGACAGCGGTCCACGCACCGTGCAGCGCGGACGTTTGTGGACGCCGGCCGAAGGCAATGCCGGGCTCGCCGATCGCTATGCGGCCTGGCAGCAGCGCACGGCCACGCCGCTGCAACAGATCACGCCGTTCTCGCTGGCGCCGCCAAGCGACGCCGATGCGGCGCAGGACTGGCGCGCCTTCGCCAGCGCCGAACTGGGCTTCGTGCCCGGCGTCGGCGCGGCCGAACGCGCGCGCTGGCAATCGTTCCTGCAAGCGCGCTACGTCCAGATCGACGCCTTGAACCGCGCCCATACCAGCGCCTGGACCGGCTTCGACGATGTCTTGCTACCGGCCGCGCCGCCGACCGAGCAGGCCGCAACCGACGACTGGCGCGACTACTGCGCGCGCAGCGCCGGCTCGCGCGAACGCAAGCTGTGGCAGGACTTCCTCGCCCGCCGTTATCGCCGGATCGAACGCCTGCGCGCCGCGCACGCCAATGCCTGGGCCGATTTCGAACACGTGCCGCTGCCCGATCGCCTGCCAGCGAGTTTCGCCGCGCAGACCGACTGGCTGCAGTTCGAACGCCAGTTGCTGGCGATGCATCGCACCGCGCACCGCTTTTCGGTGTTGCTGCCGGTCGCCAGCGTGATCGCTGATCCGTATGCCTTGGAGCAACGCCTGGGCGTGGCGCGACGCATCGTCGAACTGGAAAAACCCGCGCACACCGTGTTCGACGTGCGCTTCTACTGGGCCTTCAACCGCGTCGGCGAAGCGCGGCTTGGGCTCGATACACAGTTGGGTGCCGGCAGCCGCGCGAGCGAGCTGATCCCCGATGCCGTGGTGGGCCGTGCCTACCTCGGCGCCAGTTTCGTCGGCGGTCGCGCGCGCCTGTCAGGCCGCGACCGGCTGTCGCTCGAATGCTGAGCGCTAAAGATTCCAGGAGTTGAACCATGGGCTGCTGCAACGAACCGGTGACCACTCTGACGGGCCTGCCCGCGGACCCCGCACAGCACGTCAATTACGAGCGCGGCATGGTGCTCGGCGTCGACGACTTCAAACAGGAGTTCGCCTATCTGGCCGGACGCGACCGATGGCTGGCGCGCGACGCGCTCGGCTACGGCACGCTCAGCGGCCTGCGCGTGTACCTGGAGGACGACGGCAGCGATGGTCCGCGCCTGCACGTGAGCGCGGGCTCCGCGCTGTCGCCGGGCGGCCGCCTGATCTGCGTGCCGGCCGACCAGTGCGCATTGATCAACCGCTGGCTGGCCAAGACCGACAACGCGGCGATGGTCGCGCGCATGCTCGATCCCACCCTGCCGCCGAACTCGCCGCCGGTGGTGACCGCCGGCGCGGTCTCGCTGTACCTCGGTCTGTGTTACGCCGACTGCCAGACCCGGCCGGTGCCGATTCCCGGCGAACCCTGCCGCTCCGAGGACGAGCTGATGAAGCCCTCGCGCGTGGCCGACGATTTTCGTCTGGAACTGCGCGAACACCCGCCGGTGCAGGTCGAGGAAGAGGCGCTGCGCGACTTCGTCCATTGGCTGCGCGGCAACATCAACGTGATCGACACCAGCCCGCCGCTGTCGCCCGATCCGAACGCATGGCGCACCGCGTTGCGCAGCGCGGTGCAACCGTGGATCGACGCGCAGAGCGCGTCGCCGCCGCTGTCGCCGCCGGCCAGCGCGCAGAGCCTGGGCGATTATCTGTTCGACCTGGGTTCGCCCGGCCTGGACATCGCGCGCGAGCAACAATGCGAGTTCCTGCGCGTCGCCTTCGGTTTCTGGATCAGCGAACTGCGCCCGCTGTGGATGGCGATGCGCTGTCACGGCCCGCAGTACCCCGACAGCGATTGCGTACTCCTCGCCTCGCTGACCATGCAGATCAGCTGGATCGGCGGCTCGCCGAGCGGGGTGTGGCAGGTCGACGGCAGCCCGGCCAGTCTGCAGCTCGACGAAAGCGCGCGGCCCTATCTGATCCATCAGCGGATGCTGCAGGAATGGGCGCTGTGCGGCTGCGATTGCGCCGGCAGCGACGATGCATTCGGCGGGCCGATGGCGCTGATGCAGGCGTCTTCGGAAGATTCGTTCGAAGGCCTCGCGCTGGACCCGCCGCCGCTGCCGCCGCCGGTGCAGTTCCTCGAACAGGACGGCGTACTCGAAGGCCAGCCTCGGATCGTGATCGGACGCGGCGGCGGCAAGGCCGCGCTGACCCTGCCGCCGTCGACGCCGGCCAACGCCGGCCGCCAGGTGGTGGTCAAGAACGCCGACCTAACCAGTCTGATCCTGCAACCCGACGCGCAGTCCGGCGACGGCATCGACGGCCTGGCCGAATTGTCGGTCAAGAAGAAGAAAGCCATCACCCTGATCGCCGACGGCGCCGGGCAGTGGCATTCGATCGCGACAGCGTGAGGCGGCCATGAGCACTCTCGACAACGTCCTGCAACTGCAGCAGCCCTTGAAGGAAGGCGGCATCCGCCAGGTCAATTTCTTCAACGGCCGACTGCTGACCGGCAAGGACCTGGCGCGCGAACAACTCGCCCATCGCCAGGCCGATGCGCGCCTGGGCCTGGCACTCGGCGACGGCGTGGCGTTCGGCCTGGAAGCCGCGCGCGATGCCGATCTCGATCAGGCCAACGCGCCGGTGTTGCGGGTGCGCGCCGGGCTTGCGATCAATCGCCTCGGCCAGACCTTGCGCCTGGGCGCCGACACCAGCGTCGCGCTGACCCGCCGCTACGATGCCGACGACGGCGGCGACGGCTGCCAATGCGTGTTCGCGCAATGCAACCCGCTCGCCGACGGCACCTACGTCGCCGGCGCCGGCGTGTACGTGCTGACGATCGCGCCGGCGCAATCGAGCGAAGGCCGCGCGCCGAGCAACGGCCTGGACCCGTCCAACGTGCGTTGCAACACCGACGCCACCGTCGATGCGGTGCAGTTCCGCTTGCTCGCGATCAATCCACTGCGCTTCGCCGATCTCGACCCGTCCTCGCCGCTGTTCCGCAATCGCCTGGCCTACCGCTGCTTCGGCGTGGAAGCGCGCGACGCCAATGCATTCGACCCGTGGCGGGTGGACCCGCCGAGCTACGGCCTGATCGACGAACTGCGCAGCGGCGCGCTGAGCGACTGCGACGTACCGATCGCGCTGGTGTACTGGACCACGGCCGGACTGAACTTCGTCGACACCTGGGCGGTGCGGCGCGCGCTGCTCGAACCCGACGCGCTGTCGGGCTTCTCGTTCCAGCGCAATCCGCTGGTTCCCGGCGAGTTGTCCTCGTTCGCGTTCGTCGCGCGCGCACGGCGGCTGGTCGAGGCGCATGCGATGTGCGCGCAGTTTCAGCAGCAACTGGGCGACGTGCTGGCCGCGAGCGGCGCGCCCGCGGCATTGAACGCAAGCGAATATTTCCGCTACCTGCCGCCGTTCGGGATGGTGCCGCTGCAACGGCTTCCGCTGCGCGGATTCGACGATGCGGCGTTCTTCAACGGCATCGCGCGACGGCCGGGACCGGGTTCGCAACAGGGCACGCCGTTCATCGACGTGCGTCAACTCGGCGCCGTGCAACAGCGCGCGCTCGAGCATGCGCCGGTCGACCTGGGGCAACGCGAATTCCTGTGGGTCTGGCGCCCCTGGCAGAACGCGAAGGCCCTGCACGACAACCAATCCGTACAACCGATGCTGGCCTTCGCCAGCGGCCAACTGCCCGACTTCGCGTCGCCCAGGCTCGACATGGCGCGCTTCGACTACAGCAACTACGCGAACTGCTGCGAAAGCGCGTAGCACAACCGATCAGGAGGATTTATGGCGATCTTGGACACCGTACGCCCCGGGGACGTGATCTCTTCGGATCTGCTCAACCGGATCATCGGGCTGCTCAACGAGCACGATGCGTTGCTGGCCGGGGGCAACGGCGGCGGCTCCCAGACCGGGCTGCTGCTGACCGGTTTCTCGCCGGCGCAACAGCAGAACATCGGCAAGAACCTGACCCTGTTCGGCAATTTCGATTTCCCGCTGGCGACCAACGCCGTCTCGATCGACGGCGTGCCGATCTCGCCGGCCGCGCTGCTCGCCGGCAGCAACAACATCCAGCTGGTCTTCACCATTCCGACCAACCTCAGCGTGCCGTCGGGCCAGACCAAGTCGGTGCTGGTGCGCATCGTCAATTCCAAGGGCACCGACCAAAAACCCTATGTGCTGCTGCCGCAGGTGGCGGGCGCGCCCAATCCCAGCATCAGCGACGCGCGCGACGTCGCCTCCGGCAACGCCATCTTGCGTTCGTCGCGCGAGGCGCGAATCACCGGACTCAATTTCGCCACGCCGGCCGCCGGCAATCAGGTCAGCCTGGTGCTCAATCCGGGCCCGGCCCAGGTCAGTTTCCCGCTCGTGGTCAAGGCCGGTTCGCAGATCCAGACCGCGCCGCTGCCCTCGACCTTGCTGGTCGATATGCCGGCGCTGACCAACGCCCACGGCATCGCGATCGGCGATTCCGCGCCGGCGACGCTCAGCGTGACCGTGCCCAACGCCAACGTCGCCGCGACCCTGGGCATCTCGCTGGAACGCACCGCATGACGGCATCACCCGTCGTCGTATCCACACCGCACCGTCCCACCGCACGCACCCCGCGCAAATATCCGAGGACCATTCGATGAGCACCCTATTCACTACTCTGGCGCCACGATTGTTGCTGGCGTGCGCGCTGGCGGCCTGGTCGTGCCTGGCGGCGGCAGCGCCCGCTTCGAGCTTCGACATCACCGTGCCCAACCGCAACGGGCCGGGGCAATTGCAGATCAGCGCGCTCAAGATCACCTTGCAGTTGGACACCTCGGCCAACATCGCGGTGAACCTGCAGGAGGCCGGCAGCGGCGCGCTGGCGACCGAGAGCATGGTCCTGACCAACGCGAACAACGATTGTTTTCTCGCGCCCGACGACGCTTGCTTCAAGACCTTTCCGAACACGCCGGCCGGAGCGGTCAGCGCCGACCGCCTGACCGTGATCAAGTCGCAGCAGGCCGGCGCGGATCCCGGCGGCGCCGACAACAAGCTGGTGCTGGTGCTGCGCCTGCGTTCGAACTTGAACGAAGGCGGCGGCTGCACCTCCACCCTGCTCGCTCCAGAAACCTGGACGGTCAGCGTGGTCGGCGGCGCGGCGCGGATCGTCGCCGCTTCGGTCCAGAGCCTGGACAAGCAGACCGTCGGCGCCGGCAATCCCGCCTGCGGCACCGCATTCCGGCCGATACCGCGCAACGACGGGCCGGTCGCGAGCATCAGCGGCACGCCGCAGATTCTGTCCGGCGGCCGGATCGGCGTCGACGCGGTGATGGTGCTGGATCATTCCGGCAGCATGTCCGACGCGGTCAGCGCCTCGCCCGGCGCGCCGACCAAGATGGTGCGCCTGCACGAAGCCACCGCCACCTTCATCGACATGTGGAAGGCGCTGCGCGACAACGAATGCCAGAACTTCGCCGTCGCCTGCCCGGCCAACGGCGGCGCGCCGGCGGTGCAAGGGCCGGTGGACCGGCTCGGCGTGGTCTATTTCGATCACGACATCAAGTGGCTGAAGGAACTGCAGGCCAGCTCCGGCATCGACGGCCTCAAGGAATTCGGCGACCTCAACCTGGCCACCGAGAAGACCGCGATCGCCGCGGTCGGTCCAGCCGGCGCCACCTCGATCGGCGGCGGCCTGCTCAAGGGCGCGCAAGCGCTGGCGCCGGCTCCGTCGGAACCCAATCGCAAGATCGTGCTGCTGATGAGCGACGGCCAGCAGAACACCGATCCGCTCGCGCAGGTGAGCGGATCGCAGGTGCAGACCACCACCGGCGGCGGCGCCCCGGTCGCGCTGCCGAATCAGCCGCCGGTGCAGATTTACGGCGTGACCGTCGGCACCGGCGTGGCGGTGGACGCAACCATCAACCAGCAGGCTTCGATCGCCAGCAACGGTTTCTATCTCAATACCGAAGACGACGCGGCGATCCTGCCCAACCTGTTCGTGCAAGTGCTGCAGAACGCGGTCCGCTTCAGTTCGGTGGAAACGCTGCGGGTCATCAGCGACGTCACCACCGAATCCACGTCGTTCGAGACCAGCTTCCCGGTCACCACCGGCACCCATAGTCTGGCGTTCAATCTGAACTGGAACGCGGCGATGGGTTCGCTGCGGGTGCGGCTGACGCCGCCGGCCGGCGCGGCGCCGATCGACTTCATTCCCTCCACCGCGACCCTCGGCGGGCGCCTGATCGGCAATGTCGCGTTCCCGCGCGTGGGCGTTGCGCAAAGCGCCGGCGTGTGGAAGTTGCAGGTGCTGGGCGGCGGCAAGCCGGTCGCGTTCAATCTGTCGCTGCTGGGCGACGACTCCGACGTCAATTCGGTGCTGGGCCCGGTCGCGGCCGAGTATGCGGTCGGCGGCAAGATCAAGCTCAGCGCGCAGGTCAACGATCTCGACCAGCCGTTGCGCGGCTTGAACAGCCAGCCCGCGGCGCAGGTCAAGGTGTTCGTGGTCAAGCCCGGCAACAACCTGGGCGACGTACTGTCCGACGCCAACGTGCAAGGCGGATCGGCGCCTCAAGGCGACCAGGCCAGCGCGGCGCAGCTCAAGCTCAAGGCCTTGCTCGCGGCCGATCCGGACGCGCTCAAGCACGCCAACGAAACCATCACCCTGCTCGATAACGGCGCCGCCGCGAACGGCGACAGCAAGGCCGACGACGGCCGCTACAGCGCGCTGGTGCCGGCCGATTTCGAAGGCCACTACCAGTTCGTGTTCCTGGTCGAAGGCAAATCCGAATCCGGCGGCCAGTTCGTGCGCCAGCAGATCCGCACCGTGCATGTGCGCTCGCTGCCCGATCCGAGCAAGACCCAGTACAGCAGCAATATCGTGACGACCGATGGCGGCAAGGCGGTGGTCATCATCGCCACGCCGAAGAACGTGCTCGGCGGCAAGATGGGTCCGGGCTGGGCCAACTACTTCTGGTTCAACGCGCAGGGCCAGGCGCCGGTCAAGCCCAAGGACAATCTGGACGGTACCTACACCGTGCAGATTCCGTTCACCGGCACGCCGCCGAAGGTCTCGCTGCACTTCCTGCCCGAACCGATCTATCGCCCCGACGGCTTCGTGCCGCCGGCCGGCACCCTGACACCCGGCAACAGCATCGGCGACGACATCATCAACAATGGTCCGACGGGTCCGGGCCAGCCGTGGTGGAAGCGCTGGTGGTGGGTGATCCTGATCGTGCTGTTGCTGCTGTTCCTGCTGCTGCGGCGCAAGTGAGCACGGCATGCGGCCGGACGCGCATCGCGATCTGAAGCAGTTTGGCGGCATCAGGCTGCGCAGCGTCACGCTGCGCGGCACTGAGCGCGATCGCCTGCTCGCCCGGCTGCGGCTGGAACGCGCGCTCGATGCGGTCGACTGGACGCCGCGCGGCCTGCCCGCCGGCGGCCTGTTGCTGGTGCGCCGATTGGTCGCGGCGCGCGGCGGGCGTACCACGCTGGCGCGCACGGTGACTCAGGCGCTGCACGAACACAGCCGCAACGCGCGCCGGCCGTGGCTGGACGAACAGGCCGTCGACGCCGAGGCGGTGTGGTTCGATCGCGGCGAACTCGCCGCCTGCCTGGCCCGCGACGCATTGCGCGGGCGGGTTTCGCAGCGATGGTGGTGGCCCGGCGTTCTGGAAGGACGCGATCCCGGGCAATGGCTGCGCGAGCACGTGCTGGACCATGGTGAGCGCGTGGTGTCGTTGCTGGCGATGCTGTGCGCTCGCGGCGACGCGGTCGCGTGGTTGCGGCGATTGCCGGACCCTGATGCGGCGCGTGGATTGGACGCGCTGGTACGCGACTACGCGGTGTCCTCGGTGGAGTGCCCGACGCGGCGATCGCATTCGCCCGACCTCGACAATCGCAATATCAATGTCGCGCCGGGAATGCCCGACCCGTGTATCGCGAGTACCGCGCCGATAGCGAAGGCATCAACGACTGCCGCAACGCATACCGCACGGGTTTCGACTTCACTCTCCGCCTCGCCGCGCGCCGTTGCGCGCCTGCTTGCGGCCGCGCCGGAGTTGCTCAGCGCCCGCTTGGGTGCGCAGGCGCAACGTCTGCTCGCGCATGCGCGGGTGGCGATGCACGATCCGAACTGGCTGCGCAGCCGGGAATTCGTCGACACTTTGAACCGCTGGATCGATTCGCAGGCCGCCGCCGGGATCGAACCCGCCGCGCCCGCGCGCCATGAACCTGCGATCGGCGACATCCGCGATACGAGACCCGGCGCTTCACCGCCTGTCCGCATCATCGGCGCACGCGAGGCGTTCGTGGCAGAGCAGTCTCGAACGTATCAGGCGGCTGCGTCTGATCGGGAAGTGCTTCGTCGATCTGCCGCAACCACGGTCCAGCCACGTGTAATCGCTACAGAACCGGATCTGCCGGCAACATCCACGCAGGCTGGACTGCCCGCAGCCACGAGCGAGCCCGACACACAAGAAAGGATCGAACCAACCGCTTCCGACCGCGCAACAAACATGGACGCCGCCGAAACCGGAACCATCCCCTCGCCCACCCTCGATCCAGCGACGCAAATCAATGACTCGCCAACGCCGTCGCCACCCGAGCCTTTTGGCGACGAACACAGCGCGCACGCCATCGACACCGAGTTCGGCGGGTTGTTGTATCTACTCAACGTCGCCCTGGCGCTCGAGTTGTACGGCGACTTCACTTCGCCGCGCACGCCGGGCATCGCGCTTTCGCCATGGGACTGGCTGGCGATGATCGCACGCGCCTGGTTCGGCGCCGCGTTCCGCAACGACCCGTTGGACGCCGTATTGGCGAAGTTGGCCGGTCGCGGCGCACATCAATCACCCGGCGCCGATTTCGAGCCCGGCCGCGACGGTTCGATGCCGGACGCTTGGCTGCGGCCCTGGGGCGAAATGGATCGCCTCGGTTATCGCGCCGACGCGGACCGACTGCTCATATGGCACCCGCAAGGTTTCGTCGTGTTCGACCAGCCGCGCGATCGCGCGCTCTCGCCCGCCGTTCAAGCCGCGAACCTGTGCGCCACGCGCGAGTCTCTGCGCGGCGCCACGCTGCAACGCATGCTCCGTTCGCCATCGCCGGCCCATTCGCGGCGACCGGCCCAGCGCTGGCTCGATCGCCTGCTGCCGTACCTGCATGCGCGCATCGCACTCGCACTCGGCCTGGACGCGGGCGACGCCGATCTTCCGGCGCAAGTCTGTCGCCATCGCGCGCGGGTGCGCTGCGACCTCACCCACCTGGACGTGCATCTGTCGCTGGCCAGCCTGCCGCTGTCGCTGCGCATCGCCGGGCTGGATCGCGATCCGGGCTGGATTCCCGCGGCCGGACGCAGCATCCGCTTCCATTTCGATGGCGCCGGCTTCGACAGCACCGGCTCCGACACGATCAGCCCCGACCGCATCGTCCGCGTTGGAGACCGCGCATGAACGCCCTGCCCGCCGCGACCACCGCCGACGTCTTCGCCGATTGTCCCTATCGCGCCGACCAACACCTCAAGCTCGCCTCGTACGTGGTGATCGCGCGCTTGACCGAAGCCTGCGCCGAGGACGTCGACACGGCGATACAACTGCATCCGTTCCTGGCCGACTACGTCGAGGAAATCGTAAGCACCTTGGGTCACGTCGATGCGCTCGCGCTGCACTGGCGCGCGGCGCTGAGCGCCTGGGAACAAGCCGCGCACGACAGCCAAACGTCCCTGCCCCTGCTCGCCTTGCAACGCGCCGGCCTGTGTTCGCTGGATCTGGAACTGCTGCTCGCGGTCGGCCTGATCGAGGAAGACCCGCGCTTCGGCGCACTGTTCGAACACGCCCATCGCGACCAGGCGCAGGAGCGCCACGGCGGATTCGACGCCGGCCTGCGCCGCGACGGCCGTCCCAGCTTCGGCCTGTTGATGGCCTGGTGGCGCGACCACGACGGCGGCGACAGCGTCGATCCGGTGCGGCGTTCGCTGCACCGGTTGATCGAACTGGGACTGCTGCAATTGCCCAACCAGGACGCGCCGCGACCGGACTGGACGCCCACAGTGCAGTTGGCCGTGTGGGACGGATTACGCGGCGAACTCACCGCCACCCGCTGGCTGCGGCATCTGCCGCGCGCGCAGTTGCCGCGCTTGCACGATTACATCGCGCCCACCGACGACCTGCACTGCGAACTGCTGTTGCAGGCGCTGCGCAGCGAGGCGGCGGCGCCGACCCTGCTGATCCGCGGCGCGCTGCGCAACGGCCGCAAGACCCTGGCCGGCGTGCTCGCGCACGCCCTCGGCAAGGATCTGCTGTGGGCCGACGCCAGCGTGTTCGAAGACGAAAGCCGCTGGCGTTTGTTCGGCGTGCTCGCTGCGATGCTCGACGCGGTGCCGGCGATCGAAGCCGATTCGGTGCCCGGCGAAACCCGGCAACTGGCCGCCTTGCCCCTGGTCGACGCGCCCTTGCTGGTGGTCACCAACCGTCAGGGCGCCTGGTCCTGCGCCGGCAATCGGCCGGTGCTCGATGTGGAACTACCGCTGCCAGGCCCGGAGCAGCGGACGGCGCATTGGCGTGCCTGCCTGCCGCAGGCGTCGGCGCAGAGCTTAAGCGAACTGGCCGGATGGCGGCGCCTGTCCAGCGGCCATCTGCGTCAGGTCGCGGCCAGCGCGAGCGCCTTCGCGCGACTGGCGCAACGCGAGCAACCGCTGCGCGAGGACCTGCGCCGCGCCTGCCGCGGCCTGCCGACCGCGCGCCTGGACACGCTGGCGACGCGATTGCCGGCCGAAGGTTCACTGAGCGAACTGATCGTCGACGACCTCACCCGCGACGAGATCGACGCGCTCGTCACCCGTTGCCAATGGCGCGAGCCGCTGGCTGGCGCGTCAGCCACGGTCGCGTTGGGCGGGGTCGGCGTGCGCGCCTTGTTCGCCGGCCCCAGCGGCACCGGCAAGACCCTGGCCGCGCGCATGCTCGCGGTCGAACTGGGCAAGGACGTGTACCGCATCGACCTGGCTTCGGCTGTCAACAAATACCTCGGCGAAACCGAGAAGAATCTCGACCGCGCGCTCAGCGCCGCCGAGGAACTCGACGTGGTGCTGCTGCTCGACGAAGGCGACGCGCTGATGGCCAACCGCACCGACGTCGGCTCCTCGCACGACCGCTACGCCAATCTGGAAACCAATTTCCTGCTGCAGCGGATCGAATCGTTCGAAGGCATCCTGGTGGTCACCAGCAACGCCGCCGATCGCATCGACCGCGCCTTCGCCCGGCGCATGGACGTGGTAATCAACTTCCGCGCGCCCGACGCGTGGCGGCGCTACGAAATCGTGCGCCTGCACCTGGGCGACAGCGACTGCGACGAGACCTGGCTGCAGGACGCGGCCAGCCGCTGCGCGCTCAGCGGCGGCCAGTGGCGCAACGTGGTCGTGCATGCGCGCCTGCTCGCCCTGCGCAGCGGCGGGCCGCTCGGCACCGCGCACCTGCAGGCGGCGCTGGCGCGCGAGTACCGCAAGATCGGCGGCAACTGCCCGATGCGCGTGAGCGAGCGCGAGCAGCGCCCGCTCGCATCCTCGCTCGCCCGTTCGGTCACACCCTCGATCACACCGTCGATTCCGGGCGCCTGACCCATGGCCGTCGCGCGCATCGCCAAGCGGGCCGATCCGCGTTCCGATCCACGCTATAAGCGCGTGGTGTCCAAGCTCGAGGCCGACACCCGAAAACTCAAGCAACACCCGCCGCCGGCGCGCAAGTCCGACGAATCGGCCAAGGCCGCCAAGGGCCCGGCCAACGAAAAAGCCGCCGGCGCGCGCGCCAAGCAGGTCGACAAGCTCGAACAAAGCGACACGCCCAAGCCGCAGACCGCCAGCTTCCTGTCGATGCTGCGCGCGGAAATCGAAAAGGTGATGCCCAAGACCCTGGGCGACACCGAGAGATTCATGAAGGGCGGCTCGGGCAACGACATCAAGAGCTCGCTCAAGGGCGAAGTCGGCAACCAGAAACAAGCCGCGACCGGCGACCTCAAGCAGAACTCCGGCGCCGCGCCGTCGGAAGCCGGCGTCGCCGCCAAACCGGTCACGCCGATTCCGCCCGAACCCGGCACGCCCGCGCCGCAGGTCGACGCCGCCGCGGCCATGCCCGCGCCCAAGCCGGCCGCGGAGATTTCGCTGGCGGACAGCAAGACCGAGGTCGCCGAGGCCAAGAAGTCGACCAAGCAGACCGAAACCCGCCTGAGCAACGCCAACGACCCGCGTTTCTCGGCGGTGATGAAAGCGGAAAAAGCCGTGCACAAACAGGCCGACGCCGGCCCGGCGCAATACCGCGGCAAGGAAGCGGCGACGCTCGGCAAGGCCGGCGCGCAGGCCAAGGGCGTCGCCGGCAAGGGCGTGAGCAGCCTGCTGGCGACCAAGGGCGGCAGCAAGACCAAGGTCGCATCCAAGCAGGAACAGCAGAAGGCGCGCGAAGAACTGGAACTGAGCAAGTTCAGCAACTTCGTCGTCGCCACCTTCAACGCCGCCAAGGCCGCGGTCGACAAACGCCTGGAGAGGCTCGACACCACGGTCAATACCCTGTTCGATCAAGGCACCGACGCGGCCTTGAACAGCATGAAGAGCTACGTCGAGGACGCACTGTTCAAGTACAAGCTCGAGCGTTATCTGCTGATGCCCGGCGGCTCGCTGTTGTGGATCAGGGACCAGATCCTCGACCTGCCGCCGGAGGTCAACCGCTTCTACGCGGCCGGACGCAAGCTGTTCACCTCGGCGATGGACGCATTGGCGGTCAAGGTCGCCAACCTGGTCGAGCGCGAACTGGCCGCGGCCAAGAACGACGTCGCCCAGGCCCAGGGCAAGATCGCCGCCGCCCAGGCCGCGCTGTCGCCGGCGGTGCGCGCGCGCGGCGCGCAACTCACCGCCGAGTACGCCGACAAGTTCGGCGAACTCAAGTCCGGTATCGACGACAAGAAACAACAGCTCGCCGAAGGCCTCGCGCAGAAGTACAAGGAAGCCTTCGACAAGGCCGACGAAGCGCTCAAGGCGATCCAGGACGCGAACAAGGGCCTGGTCACCCAGGCCAAGGAGAAGATCGCCGAAGTCGCCAAGGCCTTGATGGAATTCAAGGACAAGCTGATGGGCATCCTGCGCAAGGGCCAGGAAACCATCGACCTGATCCTCGACAACCCCGGCGGCTTCCTGTCCAACCTGATCGCCGCGGTCAAGGGCGGTTTCGCGGCGTTCGCCGGCAGAATCTGGGACCACCTCAAGAAGGGCTTCATGAAGTGGCTGTTCGGCGCGCTCGCCAGCGCCGGCATCGAGATCCCCGGCGACCTGTCGCTGGTCTCGATCCTCAAGCTGGTGCTCGGCGTGCTCGGCATCACCTACGACCGCATGCGCGCCAAGGCGGTGAAACTGCTCGGTCCGACCGCGGTGACGGTGATAGAGAAACTGGTCGGCTACCTGCAGACCCTGATCGGCGGCGGCCCGGCCGCGCTGTGGGAACAGATCAAGGGCGACCTGTCGAACCTGAAGGAGATGGTGATCGGCGCGATCCAGGACTGGATCGTCACCACCATCGTGCAGAAGGCGGTGGCCAAGGTCGTGTCGATGTTCAACCCGGCGGGAGCGATCATCCAGGCGATCATGATGATCATCAACGTGGTGATGTTCGTGATCGAACGCGCCGCGCAGATCATGGAATTCGTCGAATCGGTCATCAACTCGATCCACGCCATCGCCACCGGCTCGATCGGCGGCGCGATCAGCAAGGTCGAACAGGCGCTGGGCAACGCGGTGCCGATCCTGATCGGCTTCCTGGCCGCATTGATCGGCCTGGGCGGCATCAGCGCCAAGATCAAGGGCTTCATCCTCAAGGTCCAGGCCAAGGTCGATCAGGCGATCGACAAGGTGATCAAGAAGGCGGTCGCCTATATCAAGAAGTTCCTCGGCGCGATCAAGGCCGGGGTGATGAAGGTGCTGAACTGGTGGAAGAAGAAGAAACCGGTCAGCGGCGGCGGCGAACAGCACACCCTGACCTTCGAGGGCAGCGGCGGCGGCGCCCGCCTGGTGCTGCGCTCGACCCCGGAAAAACCCTCGACCTTCCTCGACCGCGCCGCCGACGCGCGCAGCGTCACCGCGGCCAAGCGCAAGGGGCCCATCGGCACCACCAAGAGCCACGAAAAGGCCATCGCCAGCCTGCAGAAACAGCTCGCTGTGTTCGACGACAACAACAAGGCCGCCGCGGCCGGCAAGTCGGCCAACGAGGCCGACAAGCTGATGGGCGACCTGGACAGCAAGCTCGGCACGATGAGCGCGCACATCTCCGGCACCCTGACCACCTGGGGCGCCAAGGACGAGCCGATCAAGAAGTTCTCGCTGCCGCGTTCGACCTTCTCGGTCGAGCACAAACGCAAGGTCGCCGCCCAGCACACGAAGAAAACCGATCTGCGCCGCAATGCCGACAAGGAGATGATCAACCTGCGCAAGGGCCTTGCGCGCCGCCACATCGTGTCCTCGTTCGACATGTCCGCTCACTACGCTTCGTTCCTGGTCGGCAAGAAATGGTCCGAAGGCAAGATGCTGCTGGAACAGCGCGCCTCGATCGGCGAAGCGCGCACCCCGGTCAACTCGCCGCTCAACCAGGCCGCGATCGTCGACGCCGCGTCCCGGCGCTACGGCAACTTCTTCGGCTACACCAAGAACCTTTTCATCGGCAACAGCCGCGAGAACAGCGCGATCCAGCAGCACCTCGACGCCGGGCACCCGGACATGGCCGAAACCCAGCTGCGCAATCACGTGCGCCGGATCAAGCGGTCCTGGGCGATCGATCCGTCGATGAACATTTCCGAGTTGTGACCATGGACGCGACCCTGCCGTCTTGCCGTCCGACACCCGCCTTGCGCGACTACCGCGACACCCTGCGCGGCGCCGACATCGTGGTCTGCGGCTGCGGCCCGTCGCTGCTGGAACTGCACCGTCCGCACGACCTGCTGACGATAGGCGTCAACGATGTCGGCCGTCTGTTCGATCCGACCTGTCTGGTCGTGCTCAATCCGCGCCAGCAGTTCAAGGGCGATCGCTACGCCTTCGTCGAGCGGTCCAATGCGCGAGTCCTGTTCACCCAGCTCGAACTCGGCGCGGTGCGGCCGCCGGTGGTGCGTTTCCGCCTGGGCCAGTACGGCGGCGTCGACGCCGAGGCCGACGGCGTACTGCATTACAGCCAGAACTCGCCGTATGTGGCGGTGCGCCTGGCCGCGTTGATGGGCGCGCGCCGGATCGGCCTGATCGGGGTGGACTTCACCGACGATCATTTCTTCGCCATCACCGGGCGGCATTCGCTGGCCGGCCGCCTCAAGGAAATCGATGCGCAGTACGGCCGCCTGGCAACGGCACTGCGGCGAGGCGGCGTCGAGTTGATCAACCTCAGTTCGGTCAGCCGGCTGACCGCGTTGCCGCGCGGCCGTATCGACGACCCAGGCTGGTACGAACGCCCCGCGGCGACGACGCGCGCTGCCGTTTCGGCCGAACCTGTCGCCCTTCCCGCACCCGCCCGCATCGCGCAGGCCCGGAGTCCCAGCATGAAAGTCGCGATCGAAAAACGTTCCGCCGGCCTGGTCGGCGATCTGCTCGACACCCTCGCCCGCTCGGCCGCCGAACTGGGCCACAGCGTGGTGCGCGATCCGCGCGCCAGCGCGCGCAACCCGCGCGTGCTGTCGATCGTCTGGAACGGGCGCGGCTACAGCACTTCCGGGCCGACCCTGTACTGCGAGCACGGTTGGTTGCCGCGCTGGGATTACCAGATCAGTCCGCGCGGCATCAACGCCGATTCGCATGCCGCGCCGTTCGCGTGGGACGGCCAGCCGCTCGACCCCGAACGCGATGCCGAACTCGAGCAGCGCCTGGATGCGATCAAGTCGACCGCGTTCAGCGGCTACTACCAGTACATGCAGGCCAGCGGCCCGGCCGCGAGCAACCTGCCCGCGCAGTTCCTGCTGGTGCCGCTGCAGATCGAGTCCGACACCAACATAGTCCGTCATGCGCCGGCGCGTCTGCGCACGATGCAGGCCCTGATCGATCACGTCTCGCGCATGGACCCGCCGTGGCCGGTGATCTTCAAGCAGCATCCGGCCGATGCGCGCACCGGCAATCGGCATCTGCGTTTGCAGCTGCGTCGCCGGCAGGATCTGCTGTGGCCGCAGACCCGCGGCAATATCCACGAGATGCTGCGCAGCGGCGCCTGCCGCGGCATTCTCACCCTCAACAGCAATGTCGCCCACGATGGTTTGCTGTGGGACGTGCCGGCGATCGTGCTGGGGCGCAATGTGTGGCCGAGCCGGGGCGCGAACCCGCCGCTTATCAACGATCCGTTCCTCACCGAAGCGCCGCGCGATTGGTCGCAGTTGCAGGCCAGCGTGGACGACCCACAGGCGCGCGCCTGTCGCCGCGCCTATGCGTGGCATCTGATCGCGCATCAGATCAGCCTGGCCGAAGCCGCCGAGCCGCAACGTGTCGCCGGCCTGCTGGAACTGGCGCTGCGCGAACGGCCGATGCCGCGCACCGGCTCGGTGATCGTGCGGCCGCCGCCGCGCGCGATCGTGACCCGCGCGGCCAAACCGCAGCCGCCCGCGCCGCCGGTCGTCAACGTGGTCGCCGAACACAAAGGCTGGCTGTTCGAACATTGGAAACAGGCGCTGGCCGCAACGCCGCTGCCGGGGTATCGAGTCGCGGCGAGCGAACGGCCCTTGGCCCAGGCCGATGCGTGGATCTTCCTGCGCGCCAGCGAAGCCGGCCGCGCGCCCGATCCGATGCGCAGCCTGGTGCAGCTGCACGATCTGGGCGACGCGGAGTTGTACCGCTCCGGCGGCGTGCGCGCCGATGTCGCGCGTTGCGGCGGCCTGATGCTCGCGCATCCCGATCAACAGCGCGTGCTCGCCGAAGCCGGCATCGATCTGTCGCGGCGACGCTGGCGCATGCAGCCGGTCGGCTGGGGCGATGGCGCGCCGTTGTCGATCAATCGCGATGGGCCGGCGCAACTCGGCTGGGTAGGACGGCCCGGCAAATGGTCGCCCGATGCGACATCGGATAACGATCCCAGCGGGCTGAGCGAATTCGTCGCCGCGGTGAAACTCGCACGCCGGCCGCTGCGGGTGGTGCTGGTCGGCGAACGCCTCGATGCGGCCGCGCGCGAACTCAAGCGCGCCGGCATCGAGTGCGCGCTGTGGCCGGTGTCGCGGCATCCACTGTCGCGCTGCGCGGAGTGGATCGCGCGCCTGGACGCGGTCGTCGTCAACGGCCGCACCGATTGCAGTCCGTGGCCGCTGTTCGACGCGCTGCGTGCCGGCGTGCCGGTGATCGCGCCGCATGTGGGCTGGGCGCCGCAATGGCTCGGCGACGGCGAACGCGGCCAGCTGGTCGACGACGTGACCGCGATGGCGCAGGCGATCGATGAGGTCGTCGCCCAACGCGACATCTGGCAGCAACGCCGCCAACAGATGCCGCCGCAATGCCCCGAGTTCGGCATGCGTGCGTGGCTCGATACGAACCTGCGTCTGGCGGCGGAACTGGCGCAAGGCCAAGCCGAAGACAAACAGCGGGCGGTCGCATGAAATCGCTGGCCCGTCCCGCCCGCGCCAGACGGTTGCTGCGCGTCGTTACAAAATCGCCGGCGCCGCCGTGGCTGGGCGACCAGGCCCTGTCGTTGCTGCTGCGAGACTACAGCTTCGACAGCGTGCTCGATGTCGGCTGCGGCAACGGCCGTCAGGCCCAGCACCTGCGCGCCCACGGCAAGCAGGTCACCACGATCTCGTTCGAAGCCTACGGCGGCTTCGCTCCGGACTTCGTCGGCGATTTCGACGACTACGCCAGCGAGCAGCGCTTCGATGTGGTGTGGTGCTCGCACGCGCTGGAGCACCAGCCCAACGTCGGCCGCTTTCTGCAGCGGCTGCTGCATTTCGCCAAGCCCGACGGGCTGCTCGCGATCACCGTGCCGCCGGCGCGGCCGCGCATCGTCGGTGGGCACCTGACCCTGTGGAACGCCGGATTGCTGCTGTACAACCTGATCGTCGCCGGCATCGACTGCCGCGACGCGCGGCTCAAGACCTACGGCTACAACCTGTCGGTGATCGTGCCGGCGCGGCGCGCGCAGTTGCCGGCGCTGCGCCACGATGCCGGCGATATCGAGCGGCTCGCGGCATTCTTCCCCATGCCGGTGCGGCAGGGCTTCGACGGAAGGATCGAACAGATCGGTTGGGACCGGCCGCCGCGCTGACCGCCGCGGCGGCTAGTCAGCGCGGCCCGCGCGCTAGCGCATCGCGCAACACGGCCATCGATCACGCAATGGGCCATTGAATACGATTGCAGCCGCCGGTGCTGCACTGCGGCTACGCCGTAGAGTCGATCGCGCGCCATGCCGGGCGCGTAGCGGAACTCAGCGCGATGCACACTGCCAAGCACACATGGATGCAAGCATGGATCATGGCCGCCGGATGGATGCTCGCATCGCTCCTTGGCCTGCACACGGGTGCGGCGCGGGCCGCGATCGACAGCCAGCAACTGGGCGCGCGCTACGACGCGGGCCAGGCCAATCTCAACTTCCGCGTGTATTCCTCGCGCGCCACCCGGATCGAAGTGTGGCTGTACAAGACGCCGTCGGGCGCGCAGGAAGTCGCCAAGCTGGTGTTGACCAAGGACGCGGCCAGCCAGGTGTGGTCGAAGTCGGTCGCGGTGACGACGATCAAGAACAGCTACGGCATCACCGGCACGGTCTACTACGGCTATCGCGCCTGGGGCCCTAACTGGCCGTACAACGCGGCCTGGACCAAGGGCAGCGGCACCGGTTTCCTCAGCGATGTCGACAGCGCCGGCAACCGCTTCAATCCGAACAAGCTGCTGCTCGATCCGTATGCGCGCGAGATCAGCCAAGACCCGAACACCGCCGCCTGCACCGACGGCACCATCTACGCCAGCGGCGCGACCCATCGCAACAAGGACAGCGGCGCCTGCGCGAGCAAGGGCGTGGCGCTGTTGGCCGACACCACTTCGATCGGCAGCAAACCCACGCGCGCGCTCAAGGATGAGGTGATCTACGAAGTGCACGTGCGCGGCCTGACCCGCAACGACACAAGCGTGCCCGCGGCCGAACGCGGCACCTACCAGGGCGCCGCGCGCAAGGCCGCGGCGCTGGCCGCGCTCGGCGTCACCGCGGTGGAATTCTTGCCGGTGCAGGAGACCCAGAACGACCAGAACGATGTCGATCCGAATTCGACCACGGGCGACAACTACTGGGGCTACATGACCCTGAACTATTTCGCGCCCGACCGCCGCTACGCCTTCGACAAGAGCGCCGGCGGCCCGACCCGCGAATGGAAGGCGATGGTCAAGGCGTTCCACGACGCCGGCATCAAGGTCTATATCGACGTGGTCTACAACCACACCGGCGAAGGCGGCCCCTGGGGCGGCAGCGACGGTCTGACCGTGTACAACCTGCTGTCGTTCCGCGGCCTGGACAACCCGGCTTATTACTCGCTCAGCAGCGATTTCCAGTACCCGTGGGACAACACCGGCGTCGGCGGCAACTACAACACCCGCCATCCGATCGCGCAGAATCTGATCGTCGATTCGCTGGCCTACTGGCGCGATACGCTCGGCGTGGACGGCTTCCGTTTCGATCTGGCCTCGGTGCTGGGCAACAGCTGCCAGCACGGCTGCTTCAACTTCGACAAGACCGACAGCGGCAACGCGCTCAACCGCATCAGCGCCGAGCTGCCGCCGCGCGCGGCCGGCGGCGGCGCCGGCATCGACCTGATCGCCGAACCGTGGGCGATCGGCGGCAATTCGTATCAGGTCGGCAATTTCCCGGCCGGCTGGGCGGAATGGAATGGCCTGTACCGCGACGCGCTGCGCAAGAAGCAGAACAAGCTCGGGGTCGAAACGGTCACGCCCGGCACATTGGCCTCGCGCTTTTCCGGTTCCAGCGATCTGTACGGCGACGACGGCCGCAAGCCCTGGCATTCGATCAACTTCATGGTCGCCCACGACGGCTTCACCTTGAACGATCTGTACGCCTACGACAGCAAGCAGAACAACCAGCCCTGGCCGTACGGCCCGTCCGACGGCGGCGAAGACCACAACCTGAGCTGGAATCAGGGCGGCGTGGTCGCCGAACAGCGCAAGGCCGCGCGCACCGGGCTTGCCTTCGTGCTGCTCAGCGCGGGCGTGCCGATGATGACCGGTGGCGACGAAGCGCTGCGCACCCAGTTCGGCAACAACAATACCTACAACCTGGATTCGGCGGCGAACTGGCTGTACTGGACGCGCAGCAGCATCGAGGCCGACCACGAGACCTACACCAAGCGCATGATCGCGTTCCGCAAGGCGCATCCGGCGTTGCGTCCGATCGGCTTCTATTCCGGCGTGGACAACAACGGCAACGTCATGGAGCAGTTGCGCTGGTTCAAGCCCGACGGCGCCCAGGCCGACAGCGCGTACTTCAACGGCAGCGATAACCATGCGCTGGCGTGGCGTATCGACGGCAGCGAGTTCGGCGACAGCGCGAGCGCGATCTACGTCGCCTACAACGGCTGGTCGGGTCCGGTGAATTTCGTCCTGCCGTGGGCGGGAACCGGAAAGCAGTGGTATCGGGTGACGGATACGGCGACCTGGAACGAGGGGCCGAACACGGTGGCCTTGCCTGGCAGCGAGACGCTGATCGGCGGGGAGAATACGACGTATGCGATGCAGGGGAGGTCGGTGTTGGTGTTGGTGGCTAAGTGAGGTGGGTGGGGTTTTGATTCGGGATTCGGGATTCGGGATTCGGGATTCGGGATTCGGGATTCGGGATTCGGGATTCGGGATTGGTAGTTGGGAGCCGGGAGCCGGGAGCCGGGAGCCGGGAGCCGGAAATATGGAAGCAGGAATCGTCCAGAACTTCAGCGCGACACCTCAGTTCTTCATTCCCGCCTTCGCGGGAATGACTTCTGGATAGATGACGCTGAAGCCTCTGGACATTCGGCGATGTGGTTGGCGTCGTGGCTGTAGGTTCGCGGTCGCGGCTTGCGCCGCTCCTACAGGTAGGCCATGTCGCTTTTGCCTGGTCCTGAAGCGGCGCTGGATGAACTGCGCGACTTCAAGCGCAAGCCGAACTACATGCCCTACCTGTAGGAGCGGCGCAAGCCGCGACCGCGAATCTACAACGTCCACGCAAACACGATGTCGCATAGCCAACACGCATCGCGATGCTTCGCCACCGACCCTAATCAAACGCCAACCCAGCTCACCCATCCAACCCCCGCATCGTCGCCCGCATCGGCACCGCCACGTCCCGCATCGGATTCGATACCGCCAGATACCGGCTCGGCGGCATCCCGATCAGCCGCTTGAACATGGTGGTGAACGCCGATGCGCTCTCGTAACCCAGGTCCAGCGCCAAGGCGGTGATCGCCTCGCCCGCGGCCAGCCGCGGCAAGGCCGCGAAGATCGCCGCCTGCCGGCACCACTGGGCGAAACTCGTCCCGGTTTCTGCGCGAAAACGCCGAGTGAAGGTGCGCCGGCTCATCGCCAGATCCGCGCACCAGTCGTCGATGCTGTCGTGCGGCGACGGATGCGCCAGATAAGCGCGGCAACGCTTGGCCAGGCGCGGATCGGCCGGAAACGGAATGTCCAGCGGCAGCACCGGCGCGCGTTCGATCTCATGCACGATCAACGAATAAATCAGGTCCGGACGCGAACCGCTGCCGGACTCGCTCTGCAACGGCAGATCCAGCGTTTCCAGCAGCAATTGCCGCATCAGCGGCGACACCCCGATCACCCGGCAATCGCGCGGCAACGCGGCGCTGACCTCGGGTTCGATGTAGATGCTGCGCGTGCTGATCTGCGCCAGCACATGTACGTCGTGGGCCATGCCGGACGGAACCCAGGCCGCGCGCTCGGGCGGCACGATCCAGCGCCCGGTCTCGGTGCCCACCACCATGATCCCGTGCGCGGCGTACAGCAGTTGCGAGCGCCGATGCTTGTGGCGCGCGATGCGGTGGTGGCTGGGGTACTCGTTCGAGGTCGCGACGATACGGCCGGGCAATTGGTCGGCCAGGATCGCTTGCACGTTGCGCATTGGCCCGATCTCGCAGATTGTTGACCTGAATGATAGTGCGGGCAGTGTCGCGACGGCGTCTACTGGTCAGCGCAGCAGGTACCTCTCGAACGCGACGCCGATTCAGACGCCCTCGCCCGACAGCCGCCGACCGCAGTCCCGTTCTCTCCTGGCCCCGCCCATGACCACCCTGGATGCCCCCGCCGCGGCAACGGCCGACCTAGTCGACGCGCCGACGGTCGCTCACGTTCCGCCATTCGACGCCGCGCCCGCGCCGGCCGCCGAAACCGCCAACAAGATCGCTTTGCCGATCCTGGCGATGCTCAGCGTCTGCCATCTGCTCAACGACATGATCCAGTCGCTGCTGCCGGCGCTGTACCCGTTGCTCAAGCAATCGTTCCAGCTCGATTTCGGCCAGATCGGCCTGATCACCCTGACTTTCCAGGTCACCGCTTCGTTGCTGCAGCCGCTGGTCGGCATCTACACCGACAAGCGCCCGATGCCGTACTCGCTGGCGATCGGCATGGGTTTCACTTTGACCGGCCTGCTGTTGCTGTCACGCGCAACCACGTTCCCGATGCTGCTGTTGGCCGCGGCGCTGGTCGGTTCGGGCTCGTCGGTGTTCCATCCCGAATCCTCGCGGGTCGCGCGCATGGCCTCCGGCGGCCGCCACGGTCTTGCGCAGTCGCTGTTCCAGGTCGGCGGCAACGTCGGTTCGGCGCTCGGGCCCTTGCTCGCGGCTTACATCGTGATGCCGCGCGGCCAGGGCAGCGTCGCCTGGTTCGCGTTCGCCGCGCTCGCCGCGATCGTGATCCTCAGCCGCATCGGCCTGTGGTATCGCGAACAGATCCCGGCCCACCGCAAGGCGCGCGCGCATGCGGTCGCGCGGCCGACGCTGCCGCGCAAGACCATCGCCATGACCCTGGCGGTGCTCGGCGTGCTGATCTTCTCCAAGTATTTCTACATGGCCAGCCTGTCGAGCTACTACACCTTCTACCTGATGGAGAAATTCCATCTGACCGCGCGCGATGCGCAGTTGCACCTGTTCGTGTTCCTCGGCGCGGTCGCCGCCGGCACGTTGCTTGGCGGGCCGATCGGCGACCGCATCGGCCGTCGCTACGTGATCTGGTTTTCGATCCTCGGCGTGTTGCCGTTCACCCTGATGCTGCCGCACGCCAACCTGCTGTGGACCACGGTGCTGACGGTGGTGATCGGGCTGGTGCTGTCGTCGGCGTTCGCGGCGATCCTGGTGTACGCGCAGGAGCTGATCCCCGGCCGCACCGGCATGATCGCCGGCCTGTTCTTCGGTTTCGCCTTCGGCATGGGCGGCCTGGGCGCGGCGGCGCTGGGCCAGCTGGCCGACCATATCGGCATCGAAGCGGTCTACGGCCTGTGCGCCTACCTGCCGGCGATCGGCCTGATGGCGTGGTTCCTGCCCAAGCTGGAGAAGCATCCGGGCTGACCGCGGCGTCTGTCGAAGCGCGCGCCTTGCAAGCCGCGCGCGCGCCCACAGATTCGTGTCTCAGATAGCGGGATTACCGCCGGGCACGATGGCGCATGCATCAGGCTTCCTTCTTCGACAGCGAACCGCAGCAACCGGTGCAGGACGCCGAGGGCGGCCTGCGCTATCTGCCCGGCGTGTTCGATCCGCGGTGGTGCGAACGCCTGTTCGACATCCTGCTGACCCACGCCGCATGGACCTCGCAGCAACGCATGATGTACGAGCGACTGGTCGAGGTGCCGCGACGCATGGCCAGCTACCGTCTCGACCAGGATGCATTGCCGCCGCTGCTGGCTGACACCGCGCAACGGGTCGCGCAGGTGCTGCACGCGCCGTTCAACAGCGTCGGCCTGAACCTGTATCGCGACGGCCACGACAGCGTCGCGCCGCATAACGACAAAGTGCATGACCTCGCGCCCGGCCAACCGATCGCGGTGCTGTCGCTGGGCGCGACCCGGCGCATGACCATCCGCGCCAAGCGCGAACCGCGCGAGTGCTGGCATATGCAGCTGGAAGCCGGCAGCCTGGTGGTGATGAGCCACGCCTCGCAGTTCCACTACGACCACGGCATTCCCAAGGCACCGGGCGTGCTGGATCCGCGCATCAGCCTGGCGTTTCGGGTGCGAAGGTTCTGACCGCGGCCCCACGCCACCGAGCAACCAACCCGCCGCGATCAATCCGCCGCAATCAGTCGGCCGTCGAAGCCTGCAAGGCCACCGCCAGCGCCGCATCGCCGGACACCAGATCGGTCCAGCTCAGCGCCAGCCCTTTTCTGTGTCCTTTCGCATTGAGCTTGAGGCCTTCGCGATCGAGGATCAGCGTGTAGGGTTTGCCGTCGATCTCCACTTCACGGCGCAAGGGTCTGTCGAGCGGGGTCATGATCGTAGGCTCCAATGAGTGAGCTCGGTGCGGCGGTTTATGCCGGCCGATCGCCGCGATACCAGTCGAGCAGCGCCTGCGGCAGGCGCGGTTCCAGGTCGATCTCCAGCGCGACATGCGCATCGAGCGCGTCGATCAGGTTGCGCCGCAGTGGGCCGAGTTCCGGGCGCCGCAGCCAGTCCAGGTCGCCTTGCAGTTGCGCCAGCAGCATCGAGCCGCGTTCGAACAACTGATCGCCCTGCGCCGCCAGTTCACGCGCGAACC
Organism: Lysobacter sp. Soil_N_51; assembly: GCF_057655755.1. Taxonomy (NCBI): domain Bacteria; kingdom Pseudomonadati; phylum Pseudomonadota; class Gammaproteobacteria; order Lysobacterales; family Lysobacteraceae; genus Lysobacter; species Lysobacter sp. Soil_N_51. The sequence goes on from NZ_JBDGLR010000004.1 coordinate 541,725, forward strand.
AGCCGCGCGACGGCCGATGCACGGTGTGTCCCTGAGCCTCGAGCAAATCGGCCTGCCCGGCCAAGGCCGCGTAAGCGCCGCGATACCACTCGCTGTGACCGCCGGCTTCGCGGCGAATCGTCAACGGCGCCGGCGCGTTGTGCTCGAGCAAGGCATGGCGAAAACGAAGCTCCAGGTCGCGCGCATCGCGCACGGTCTCGGTTTCGATCAGAAAGGCGCGGTCCAGGTCGAAGAATTCGAAATAGCGCGCCTGCAGCGCCTGCGCCCGCGCCAAGGGATTGCGCGAGAACCCCAGCTTCAGCAGATCCTCGTAAGCGCAGGGCAACACGTAGACATGGCAAACGCCCTCGCTGCAGCCGGGGCCGGTGTCTGGATTGCGGGTGTGCAGGAACGACATACCGGCATGATTCCGCATCGGCGTCTCAGCGGCCGAGCTTGCCGCCGCGCCGTCACGGTCGCTGCGGGGGCTCGGCGAACGCGCGTTCGTCGGACTGGATGGGATGGATGTCGAGAATCTCGTCGATCCACAGATAACGGCTGCCGTTGGCGATCTCGGGATCGTCCAGCCGCACGACCGCGTTGATGCCTTCGTTGCCGTCGCTGTCGAGAAAGGTCTGCAGGCTCGGACGCACGGTCACGACCGCGGACTGACGGCTTCCATCGATCAATACGATGTCGACCAGGCCCGCGTCCGGCAAGCGCGCGATCAACTGGCGCAATCGCTCGATATCGGCGGGATCGGTGTAGACGCGGTCGGCTGTCTGGGTCATCGCGAATTCTCCGTGGCGGGCGGACCGGAGGTTCCGGCCCGCCCTTGCCGCTGAACGCATACCGCCGAAGCGGGCATGCCGGTGAAGCGAATAGCGCCGAAACCACGTCAGTCGACAGGCGCCGGCGCGCATGGACATTTCACGCGCCGACGCCCGATGACTTACCTGGTTCGCCTTTGCCTTACTCTCGTTCCTCACTTCTCAGCACTGATTACTTTCTCTTCAGGGGCCGATTACTTCTTCGCACTCTTGCCGCCCATCAACCCGCTGGTATCCACGCTCTTGACGCCGTCGATATTGTGCGCGATCGACTTGGCCTTCTCGGCCTGGGCCTTGTCGGCGGTACCCGACAGCTTGACCACGCCGTTGACCGTCTCAACCTTGATGTCGGTGCCCGATACCTCGCTGGACGCCAGCAATTCGGTCTTGACCTTGGTGGTGATCCAGGTGTCGCTGACCGGCTGCGCCGAGTCGTTCTTCGCCGCGGCCGTGGCCGGATCGTTGCCGGTCGGGGTGCCCGCGCTCTGCGCGAACGCGCCGCCCGACAGGGCCAGGGCGAGCACGGCGGTGGCGATGCGGATGGAGTGGGTATGAGTGTTGTTCATCGGGGTATTCCTCGTTGGCTGAGACGCTTGGTCTCGAAGGTCGCTCATTGAAACTGTCGCTTGGAAAGATGTCGCTTGCTGCTGCTTGCATCGAAGGCGCGATGCGATGCGCCCGGTGCGGTCAGTGATGGTCCTTGCGTCCTGATCCCGACTTCTTGCCGCCGTGATCGTGTTTGTTGACGGTGCGCCAGGCCCGCTCTTCGGCTTCCTGCCTGGACACTCCTTGCTCGCGATAGCCGGCTTCGATGTGCTCGGCCTTACGCTTCTGCTTGTCGGTATACGAGGATTTGTCGCCGCGCGGCATGGTCGCTCTCCCTGAAGCCTGTGGGTACGCCACCGAACCTACGCGCGCTCAAGTTAAGAGCAGGCCAGTGCGGTGTTAGCGCGAGGTGTGCGGTTCATCGTCGTCGCGTCACGATGAATCCTTCAGCGAACGACGTTGATCGCGGGCAGATGCCGGTCACATTCGAATAACGGCGCCGCCGTTATCCATGAATCGTCAACGGCGATCGAGCGGAGTGCATTCATGCAACTCATGGATCAGTTGTGGGTGGTCGGCGGCGCCGCGTATGCGATGGTGCTCGGCGGCGCGATCGGATTCGAACGCGAACTCAAGAACCGGCCGGCCGGATTCCGCACGCATATGCTGGTGGCCGGCGCCTCGTCGCTGCTGATCGGCATGGGCCAACTGGCGATGATGGACCCGCGCTTCCGCCTGCCGTTCATGGTGACCATGGACCCGATGCGCCTGGTCGAAGCGGTGATCGGCGGCGTGTCGTTCATCGGCGCGGGCACAATCTTCGCCTGGCGTGGCGGGCGCGACGTCGCCGGGATCACCACCGCGGCCTCGCTGCTGATGGTCGCGGTGATCGGCGCGTGCACCGGCCTGCGCTATCACCTGCTCGCGGTGGCCGCGACGGTGCTGACTTTGCTGGTGCTGACCGTTTTGAACTGGAGCGAGCGTCGCTTCGGGCTCGGGAGAATGACCCGGGTGCAGGGCGACGACGATAGTGGTGGAGATGCGGCACGCGATCAGACGCGACGCGACGAATAGAGTGCTATGACGGATCGAATTCGTGCAGGCGGGACCGGGCTTCGAGCTTCCCTCACCCCGGCCCTCTCCCGCTAGCGGGAGAGGGAGCTAGAGCGGGATAGTCGCAAGGTGGGAGATCGTGCACTGCGGAAGTAGGTCGACTCTACGGTTTCGGGCCAAGGCATTCCGCTAGAGCTTGGGCAATCGCTGCCGGCTCGCCGCATACCCTTCCCACGGATCGCTGCGCAATCGCTTCGCCCTGCTCAGGGCCTTGCCCAGATCGAAATCGGTGGAAGCGCGGCTGCGCGCGAATTCCTCCCAACGCAGCGGCATCGCCACCGGCGCGCCCTCGCGCGCGCGCAGCGACCAGCCGGTGACGCTGGTCGCGCCGCGCGAGTTGCGCAGCCAGTCGATGAAGATGCGGTCCTTGCGCACCGCCTTGGACGCGGTCGCGACATAGCGCAACGGCGAGTTCTCCACCATCGCGTCGGCGAAGGCTTCGCAGAACGCTTTGACCTGCGGCCAGTCCGGCCCGCGCTGGATCGGCACGCATACATGCGCGCCCTTGCCGCCGGACAGACGCACCCAGCTTTCGAGGCCGATTTCGGCCAGACGGTCGCGTACTTCGCGCGCGGCCCGCTTGAGTTCGGTCCAGGCGATGCCTTCGGCCGGGTCGAGATCGAAGATCAGCCGATCGGGCTTGTCCGGCTTGTCGCGGCGCGCGCCCCAGGGATGGAACTCCAGGGTATTCATCTGCACCAGCGCCAGCACGCCGTGGATATCGTCGACATAGACGTAATCGGCTTGGCCCGCGGATTCGCGCAGGCTAACCGGGTGCACATCGGGGCCGAAACCGTCGCTGTGGTGCTTGTGAAAGAAACACTGCGAGCCGATGCCGTCGGGACAGCGCAGCAGCGAGACCGGCCGGTCGATCAGTTCCGGCAACAGCCAGCGCTCGACCGCGCGGTAGTAGTCGGCGACTTCGCCCTTGCTGATCTTCGCGCCCGGAAACACGATGCGCTCGGGATGGGTGATGCGTAGTTCGGACATGCCCTGCTCCTCGGCGGCCGACGCTTTCGTGGATGACCTGCCCGGCGATTTCGCCGCGGATTTCGCAACCGACTTCGCGCGGACATCGACGACGGCGGCGCGCGCCCGTCCGGCCCGATCTTTCTTTGCTGATGCGGCGTCGAGATCGGCGGCGCGCTTGTCCTCGCGCAAGCGCGCGAAGCTGGCCTGCCGGATCAGGCCCTCCTTGCCACGGCCGCGCGAATGCACGTCGATGATCAGTTGCGGTTCGACCCAATGCACGCTGCGCCGCGAGAACGGCACGTGCTCGGGCAATTCGACCGCGGCTTGTTCGGTGTGCAGGCCACGCAGGCGCCGGGTCAGGCTGCGCAAGGTGTCGTCGTTGAAGCCGCTGCCGACCCGGCCGACATACACCAGCCCACCGTTCTCGGGACGCGCCAGCAGCAACGAACCGAAGCCCTGCCGGCTGTTCTTCGGCGGCGTGTAGCCGACCACGATGAATTCCTCGTCGGCCTTGTGCTTGAGCTTGATCCAGGCCTGGCTGCGGCCGCCGCGGTACGGCGCATCGGCGCGCTTGCTGATGATGCCCTCCAGCCCGGCCTTGGCGCTGGCCGCGAGCACCTGATCGGCCGGGCCTTGCACGTGCTCGCTGAAGGCCAGCGGCGAGGCCTCGCCCGCCGCCAGCACCGCGCGCAACAGATCGCGCCGCGCCGACTGCGCGGCGCCGCGCAGGTCCATCCCGTCCAGGTACAACAGATCGAACACGACATAACGCAATGCATCGACCTGCCCGGCTTCGAGCCGCCGCTGCAGTTCGCCGAAATCGCTGTGGCCGGCGCGGTCCTGCGCGATCAGTTCGCCGTCCACGATCGCGCTGCGCAGCGGCAGCGCATCCACCGCCTCGGTCAAGGCCGGGAAGCGTCGGGTCCAATCCAGGCGGTTGCGCGACTCCAGCCGGGTTGTGCGTTGGCGGTACGCGATCAAACGGTAGCCGTCCCATTTGATCTCATGCAGCCAATCGCCGCCGACAGGTGGATGCTCGCGCAGCGTCGCCAGTTGCAGATCGATCTGCGTGGGCATCGTCGCAACCACCGCGCCGGGCAAGGCCAGCGCCTGCTTGCGCCACTCCGTGCTTGCGGTCGATGCGTTCGCGGATGATCTCTTCGCGACAGATTCCTTCGACACGGGCCTGGCTTTCACCGCTCGTGTCGTCGGCTCCGATACATTTTTATCGCTAGCGTTCGCGGCCGTTTTCACCGCCGACTTTTTCACGGCCCGTTTGGCTGTCTTCGTCGCGCCACGCGAACGCGCAGTGCTGATCGGCGTATCTAGACCCGCCCCCATCGCCTCGACCATCGCATCGGCATCGCTGTCTTGCGCATGTTCATCGCTGCGCTTGATCAGCAGCCATTGCCGCTGCCGGCCCGAGGGCCGGGTCCTGACCAAAGTGAAACGGCCGTGCAGGCGGTCGCCGTCCAATTCAAAATCCAGCTTGCCCGCGGCAATCTGTTCCAGCGGGTCGCCGTCGCTGTGCCAGGTGCCGTGATCGAAGATATCGACATGGCCGGCGCCGTAGTGGCCCTGCGGAATGTCGCCTTCGAAACCGGCGTAGTCGAGCGGATGATCCTCGACCTCGACCGCCAGCCGGCGTTCGCCGGCGCGCAGCGACGGGCCCTTCGGCACCGCCCAACTCTTCAGCACGCCGTCGGCTTCCAGGCGGAAATCGTAATGGCGGGCGCGGGCGTGATGCAGTTGCACCACGAAGATCGGTTGCGCGCGGGTGCGCCGCGATCTGGCGCCCGCCTTCGCGCCCGCCTGCTCGACCCCGGGTTCCGGAGTCGCTTCCAGCCGGCGTTTGCGCACGTAGTCGCGCAGGCTCATCGACAACGGTCCATCCGGCGCACGCCAGCCATGGCCTCAGGCCGACTTGCGCGCGCGCTTCTTGGCCGGCGCCTTGCGCGCGGTCTTCTTCGTCGCCTTTTTCGCGGTCTTCTTGGCCGCCTGCGCCGGCGCGGCCTGAGCGCCGCCGCCCTTCTTGCTCAGGCTGCGCTTGAGCAGTTCGGCGAAGTCGATGACGTTGGTCGCCGCGTTCTCGGGCAGCTTGGCTTCGTCGGTGTCCTTGCCGCGCACCACCTTCTTCGACTTGACCCGCTGCTCGATCACCTTGTGCAGGCGCTGGCGGAAATCGTCCTTGTAGCTGTCGGGCTGCCACTGGCTGCTCATCGACTTGATCAGCTGCTCGGCCATGTCGATCTCGCGCGTCGAGATCTTCCACTTCGCCAAGCCGCCCTCGGGCAGTTTGTAATCGGCCGGATCGACCAGTTCCTGGGCATAGCGCAGGATCATCAGCAACAACGCGTCCCCGTGCGGCATCACCGCGGCCAGGTATTCGCGGGTGCGGATCACCACCCGGCCGATCCCGACCTTGCCGCTGCGCTTGAGCACTTCGCGCAGCAGCACATAACCTTTCTCGGCCTTCTTGCCCGGTTCCAGGATGTAGGGCTTTTCGTAGAACTGCGCGCCGATCGTGTCGGCGTCGACGAAGGTGTCGATGTCGACGCTTTCCTTATTGTCCGGCGAGGCCGCGGCGATATCGGCCTCCTCGATCACCACATAACTGCCCTTGTCGTATTCGAAGGCCTTGACGATTTCCTTCCACGGCACTTCCTCGCCGGTTTCCTCGTTGACCCGCTCGTAGCGGATCGGCGCCTTGTTGCGGCTGTCAAGCATGCGGAAATGCAGGTCGACGCGGCGCTCGCCGGTCATCAACTTGACCGGGATGTTGAGCAGGCCGAACGACAGGGTTCCGGTCCAGATCGGGCGGGCCATGGTCAAACCTCGTCTTGGGTGTTGGAGCGGCGGTCGCCGTCGCGACCGCGGGTGTCGGCGTCTTGCCGATCGGTGCGTGGCGGATCGTCGCGATCGTCGTCGTCATCCATGCCGAACGCAGGATCCTCGCAGGCCGCCTTCGCTCCGCCGTCGCGCGCCTTCTTGGCCAGCGCCTCGTAACGCGCGCGGAACTGTTCCAGCGTGACCTCGTCCAGTTCCTCCATGTCCAGCAAGGTGTTGTCGGCGCGGCGCACCGCGCGGATCAGTTCGTCCAGCTTGATCTGCACCGCGGCGGAGTCGCGGTTCTGCGAGTTCTGGATCAGGAACACCATCAGGAAGGTGACGATGGTCGTGCCGGTGTTGATCACCAGTTGCCAGGTGTCGCTGAAACCGAACAGCGGACCGGACACCACCCATACCACCACCACGCCGACCGCGAGTCCGAAGCAGGTCGGATGGCCGGTGAACCGCGCCGCGGCCTTCGCGCCGCGCTCGAAGGCGTGGCGCAGGCTCATGCGTGATGGCCACCGCGCGGACGCAGGCGATCGCGTTGCTCCAGGCGATGCCAGGCCGCTTGAACCATCGGGCGCGCTTCGTCCCAATCGAGCTTGGATACGCCGCGCACCCGCTTGTAGCAGCGGATCAGGTCGTCCTCCATTTCGCGGAAATCGCGGCCGTGCGAACGCATGTAGGCGTCCAGGCCGAGTTTTACCGCCGGTTCGTAATCGCTGTAGCGCAATCCCGGCCGATCGACCAGGACGCGGTACTCGCCGCGCCAGTACAGCAGTTCCGAATCCATGTCGACGACATCGTGCGCCAACACGGAGACCGAAGTTGCCGCCATGCAGGACGCGTCGGCGGACGTGTGAGTAGCGACATGCGGTGCGAGTGATTCGGAATCGCTGGTTCGGTAGCTGTCTACGGGCATGATCGAATCCTCTTGGCGAACGGGGCGCAGGCGATCGAATGACGACTGCATGGACTGGACGGATGAAGTCCGCGAGCAATGCGCGACAGGCCGGATCGGCGACATCGGTTGTGCGCTGCGCGGATCGGTGTGTGCCGTACCTTGCCACCTTGGCGCGCGAAGATCGCGTCAGTGCGTTTGCGCACGATTTCATTTTCATTCATCAAGCTGCATCGGGCGCAGAGCGTCGTAACGCGATATCGATGAAGCATTCAGTCGCTAACTGTGACGCAATTCCGCGGCGGTGCGTTGACGCAACACGACGCACTCACACGGACGGAACAGCGAAACTGACACAGCCGAATCTAACCCGAGATTCATTTGTCGAACACACGCGCTTAACCCGACACACGAGTGATATTCACTCTATCGATCGTGTCGATATCGATGAATACGGCCGGCGCCGTTGGTCGGATCGGCGTCTATTCGCGGCGTTCGAACCACGTGATGCGCGAATGAATGCGAATGCTGCGCGAAACCACATCGTGTGGACGATGCCGCATGACGATCCGGCACGGCGATGTGGCGCTATGAAAGACTCCGCGATAACCCGAGGTGCTATCGACGTGACGCGCCTGACTCGGCCTAGATCCGCCCGAGATTGCGCAGCACGTCGTCGATCGTCGACTCCACCGCGGCCGCGGCACCGCCAGGCCGGCGCATCAGCAGACGATGCACCTCGCGTTGCGCGTCCGGCGGCAGGGTTTCGATGTCCTCGACCTGCCCGGCCAGCAGGCTCGCCACCGCGACGCCGTCGCGGAACGCGATGCGCGCGCCGGGAATGCGCGGCACCTTGGCGCCGGCCAGCACGCTGCCGGTGAGGTTGAGCGGATCGGCGGCGGAAATGCAGATCACTTCGCCGCTGTGCTCGCGCTGGCGGACCTGGCGCAAGGCGTTGACCGCATCGGGCAGCGCGTACTGCTCGCCGGTCATGCCGCTGACGAAGCGGCCGCCGCGGATTTCGCCGCGCGCTTCCAGGCGTCGGTAGACCCGCAACAGATCGCGCCACGGCGGCAACCATCCGGCTTCGCGCTGGATCAGCCGCCAGAACACCACGCCATAACGTTCGAGCAGGCGCCAGGCGATGTGCTCGGTCGCCTCGGTGCTGCGGGCGGCCACTTCGGCCGGCGTCGCGGCCGGTGTCGCGGTCGTCAGTTCGGTCGAAGCATCGAGCGGCCGGGTCAGCGACCAGCGGCCGGCGTCCTGCAGATCGGTCAACATCGCCCGGCGCCGCCGGCTACCGTGCGCCGAAGCGCGCTTGGACGGCGGCACCAGCAAGGCGCGCAGACCGGCGAAGCTGTCGCAGGTGATGCGGCCGCGGGTCACCAGTTCGCCGAGCGCTTCTTCCAGTTCGGTGCGCAGCAGATGCGCGGAGTGTTCAAGTTCGTCGAAGAACGAAGCGCCGCGCGATTCCAGCGCGGCGAGCACGCGTTGCGCGCGCGAGGACACCGGCGCCGGATCGGTGTTGCGCACCGCGCTCAGGCTCCAGTCGGCCAGGGCGCGGCGCGGCAGCAACACGATCGGGGTCTGGCGCACGCTCGGCACGCCTTGCGGCGCGGCCGGGTCGGTGCCGCCGGCGTTCGGACGCAACCGCGCCCAGGTCACCCGACCGGCAGTGCACAGCTCGTCCAACCAGGTCGAATCGTAGTCGCCGATGCGCGCCGGCAGCAGTTCGCTTTCCCACACCGAGGCCGGCGCCTCGTAGCCCTCGAGTTGTTCCAGCACCGTGCGCAGCGCCTGCGGACCGCTCATGCGGGTGGATTTGGACAGGTGCTGCCAGTCGAACAGGAAGCGCGCGTAATCGCGCGGCGCGACCGGTTCGATCTCGCGGCGCAAACGTCCGACCGTGTAGCGATGGATGCGCGCGAGCAGATGGCGTTCGCACCACTCCTCGTCGCCGGCGAGCAGGCTGGCGCGGCTGAAGCGGCCGCGCATCACATAGCCTTCCTGCTCCAGCCGCAGCAGAGCCAGTTCGATTTCGCTCGCCTCGCGATGGCTGTCGCGCGCCAACGCGGCGATCGTGGTCGGGCCGAGCCCGGTCAGGCGCGAACGCAGCAGATCGATCAATGCGTCTTCGGCGCTCCACTGCACCTGCGCGTATTCGCGCGGCACCTCGACCGCCGGTTCGGCGACGGCCTCGGCGAAGATCGCGTGGGCCTGCGGCAGGGTTTCCGTCGCGACCCACCACGACGGCGCCGGGTCGGCGGCGTGCAGGCGCAGAGCGGTGGCGCGGCCGTCGGCGGTCAGCGCACTCAGCCAATCGCTCCAGGCATTGGCCGCGGCTTCGTCGACGGTGACGTAGCCCAGCCCCATCAGCGCTTCGTGCATTTCGTCGGGGTCGCGCGCTTCCGGCCAGGCCTCGGCGCGCACCGCGTCGATCGCCTCCGGGTCGAGTCGGCCCAGATCGTCGGCGCTGTCGGCTTCGGCGTAACGCCGCGCCATCACCGCCTGGGTGCGGCGTTCCTCCAGCGGCGCATCGTCGAGGAAGGCGTACGGCTTGGCGTTGAGCGCCTCGGCCGCGATCGGCGACGGGCCGGTCACGTCGCGTCCGATCACCCGCACCTCGCCCGCCTCCAGGCGCCGCAGCATGCGCAGCCAGCCGGCGCTGTCCATCGCTTCGTACAAACAGTCCTGCAGGGTCTGTTCGACCAGCGGATGGTCGGGCACTTCGCGCTCGCCGACCAGGTTTTCCGCGCACGCGACCTGATCGGGAAACACCGTCGCCAGCAGATCTTCGCTCTTCATCCGCTGCAACTGCGGCGCGACCTTGCGGCCGCCGACGAAACGCGGCAACGCCAGCGAGGTGGTGGCGTTCCAGCGCCAGCGCACCGCGAACAGCGGCGCGTCCAGCAAGGCCTGGATCAACACGTCCAGGGCCGAGGCCGAATGCAGGTAACGCGCGACGTCTTCGAGCGGAAAACTGTGGCTGGTCGACAGCGACAGCACGATCGCGTCCTCGGTCGCGGCGGCCTGCAATTCGAAATTGAACTTGCGGCAGAAGCGCTTGCGCAGCGCCAGGCCCCAGGCGCGGTTGATGCGGCTGCCGTACGGCGAATGGATCACCAGCTGGGTGCCGCCGGATTCATCGAAGAACCGCTCGAACACCAACGTGTCCTGGGTCGGCACGATGCCGAGCACCTGGCGGGTGCGGCCCAGATAATCGACCACCTGCAGCGCACTTTCCGGATCGATATCGATCTGTTCGCCGAGCTTGCGCGCGGCGCCGCCGATATCGAGCGCGCCGAACGCGCCGACGCTCTCGCCCAGCAAGGCATCGACTACGCCGCGCAGGCGCGACACGCTGGACGACAATTCGTCGCTGCGGCCCGGCGCTTCGCCGAGCCAGAACGGAATATTCGGCGGCTGGCCCTGCGCGTCCTCGACCCGGACCCGGCCCGGTTCCACCCGCAGCACGCGGTAGCTGGCGTTGCCGAGCTGGAACACGTCGCCGGCCGAGCTTTCGATCGCGAAGTCTTCGTTGACGTTGCCGATCGTGTGGTTTTCCGGTTCCAGCACGACCGAGTAATCGCCGGTGTCGGGTATGGTGCCGCCCGACATCACCGCGGTCATGCGGCTGCCGCGGCGCGCGCGCAGCCGCGCGTTGACCGCGTCGCGATGGATGTAAGCCGCGCGCGGCCCGCGCCGGGTGGTGAAGCCGTCGGCGAGCATGCGCACGACCGCGTCGAAGTCCTTGCGCTGCAACTGCGCATACGGCCAGGCGCCGCGCACCAGCGCGTACAACTCGTCTTCGCTGCGCTCCTGCGCGGCCACTTCGGCGACGATCTGCTGCGCCAGCACGTCCAGCGGTGCTTGCGGAATCTGCAGCGCATCGAGTTCGCCGCGACGCACGCTGTCGAGCAAGGCCGCGCATTCGACCAGATCGTCGCGCGACTGCGGGAACAGGCGGCCCTTCGGCACGCCGCCGACGTGGTGGCCGGCGCGTCCGACCCGCTGCAGGAACGCGGCGATCGCGCGCGGCGAACCGAGCTGGCAGACCAGATCGACATCGCCGATATCGATGCCCAGTTCCAGCGACGCGGTCGCGACCAGCACCCGCAACTGCCCGCTCTTGAGCCGCTGCTCGGCGTCCAGGCGCAGTTCGCGCGACAGGCTGCCGTGGTGCGCGGCGACCACGTCCTTGCCGAGCCGGTCGGCGAGATGGCGCGCGGCGCGTTCGGCCATGCGCCGGGTGTTGACGAACACCAGGGTGGTGCGGTGATCGCCGACCAATGCGGCCAGCCGCGCGTACACCTCGTCCCATTGCTCGTGCGACATCACCGCCGACAGCGGCGAACCCGGCAATTCCAGGGCGAGATCGCGCTGCTTGGCGTAGCCGATATCGACGATCGCGCAATCGGGCTGGCCGTCGGCGTCGACCGCGTCGCTGCCGACCAGGAAACGCGCGACCTCGACGATAGGTTTCTGCGTCGCCGACAGGCCGATCCGCAACGGCGGTTTCGCGCACAGGCCGCGCAGGCGTTCCAGGGTCAGGCTCAGATGACTGCCGCGCTTGTCGTCGGCGACCGCGTGGATTTCGTCGACGATCACCGAGCGCACGGTCGACAGCATGGCGCGGCCGGATTCCGACCCCATCAGCACGTACAGCGATTCGGGCGTGGTCACCAGGATGTGCGGCGGCCGCTTGCGCATCGCCACGCGCTCGCCGGCCGGAGTGTCGCCGGTGCGCACCGCGGTGCGGATGCCGGGATCGCTCAGGCCCATGCGCTGCAACTGTTCGGCGATGCCGGCCAGCGGCGCTTCCAGGTTCAGATGGATGTCGTTGGACAGCGCCTTGAGCGGCGAGACGTAAACCACCGCGGTTTCGTCGCGCAGGCCGTGTTCGAGCCCTTCGCGCACGAGTTCGTCGATCGCGGCCAGGAACGCGGTCAGGGTCTTGCCCGAACCGGTCGGCGCGGCGACCAGGGTGTTGCGCCCGGCGCGGATGTTCGGCCACGCCAGCACCTGCGCCTGGGTCGGCGCCGGAAACGCCGCGTGGAACCAGGCGGCGACTGCGGGATGGAAATCGTCTAGCGCCATGAGTGGGGACGGCCTGCCGATTGGGGAGCGGTGACTGGGACCGTAACTAGATGGGGGCGATTCTGGCATTGGCCAGCGTGCGGGCGGTGTGTCTCAGGGCGTGCGACTGAATTGTTCACGGCTGCGGTGGGCGCGTTGCAGGGGGCTGAACGGGGCGATTTGCGATGGTCGCGAGGCTTCCAGCTTGCGACGTATCTGTGGTGGCGCGGTCGCGGCTTACGCCGCTCCTACAGGGGGATGGTTGAAGCTTCGTATCTCCCCGTAGGAGCGGCGTAAGCCGCGACCACGAACTGTCGGCCCGCAGCGCCACTCACTGCCTAGCAACCGCAATCGCTACGCCTAACGCTCAACACCAAACGCGCCGTTTCACTCACAACCCACCACCAAGCTTGACCTTACCATCATGGGAACCCACAACCTGCCCGGCATCGAGTCTCCCGGGAACCCCCATGAACGCCCCGCACCACGTCGCCCCCACCCCGCAGCGCCTGCGTTTGCAGGTCGCCGGAATGACCTGCAGCTCCTGCGTCGGCCGCATCGAGCGGGCGGTGTCCGCCCTGCCCGGCGTCGCCGAGGTCAGCGTCAATCTGGCTACCGAAATCGCCGAGATCGTTCACGACGCCAGCGTCTCCGCCGCGCAGATCGAACGCGCCATCGCCGCCGCCGGTTACCGCGTCCCCAGCGAGGACCTGGTGCTGACGCTGCGCGGGATGAATTGCGGTTCCTGCGTCGGCCGGATCGAAAAAGCGCTCAACGCGGTGCCGGGCGTGCTTGAGGCCTCGGTCAATCTGGCCACCGAGCGCGCCAAGGTGCGCATGCTCGGCGGCACCGACACGGCCGCGCTGATCGCCGCGGTGAAACGCGCCGGTTACGAGGCGAGCCTGCCCGACAGCGATCCCGACAATCCATCCGGCGGCGGTGCAAGTACCGCATCCGCTGGCGACAGCTCGCACGCGCCGCGCACCCACAGCAGCACAGCTTCCGCCGCCACCCACAGCAATACGAAGCCCGCGCTGACCCGCGAAACCCGTCATCTACTGATCGCCGCCGCGCTGTCGCTGCCCTTGGTCGCGCCGATGCTCGGCCTGTTGTTCGGCCAGCACTGGATGCTGCCGGGCTGGCTGCAGTTCGCGTTGGCCACGCCGGTGCAGTTCTGGCTCGGCGCGCGCTTCTACCGCGCCGGCTGGAGCGCGTTGCGCGCGCGCAGCGGCAACATGGATCTGCTGGTCGCGCTCGGCAGCACCGCCGGTTATGGCCTGAGCCTGTATCACCTGCTGCGCGGCGATCAGATGCAGCTGTACTTCGAAACCTCGGCGGTGATCATCACCCTGATCCTGTTCGGCAAATGGCTGGAAGCGCGCGCCAAGCGCCAGACCACCGCGGCGATCCGCGCGCTGCAGGCGCTGCGCCCGAGCAGCGCGCGGGTGCTGCGCGACGGCGTCGAGCACGAACTGCCGCTGGCGCAACTGCGGGTCGGCGATCTGGTCGTGGTGCGTCCGGGCGAACGCCTGCCGGCCGACGGCCGCATCGTCGAAGGCCTCACCCACGTCGACGAATCCCTGCTCACCGGCGAATCCCTGCCGGTCGCGCGCGAGACCGGCGACCGCGTCACCGGCGGCGCGATCAACGGCGAAGGCCGGATCGTGGTCGAGACCGTGGCGGTCGGCGCGGAGAGCGCGCTCGCCCGCATCATCCGTCTGGTCGAAGACGCGCAGGCGAAGAAGGCGCCGATCCAGCATCTGGTCGACCGGGTCAGCGCGGTGTTCGTGCCGGTGGTGATCGCGATCGCGCTGCTGACCCTGATCGGTTGGGGCCTGTATGCCGGCGACTGGAGCCAGGCCGTGCTCAACGCGGTCGCGGTGCTGGTGATCGCCTGTCCGTGTGCGCTGGGCCTGGCCACGCCGACCGCGATCATGGCCGGCACCGGCGTGGCCGCGCGCGCGGGCATTCTGATCAAGGACGCCGAAGCGCTGGAAATCGCCCATCGGATCGAAATCGTCGCGTTCGACAAGACCGGTACCCTGACCGAAGGCAAGCCGGTGCTGAGCGAATGGACCGCGCTCGACGGCGATCGCGACGCGCTGCTGCGTTTCGCCGCGGCGCTGCAATCGGGCAGCGAGCATCCGCTCGCGCGCGCCACCCTCAACGCCGCGCGTGCGCTGAAGCTGCCGCCGGTGTCGCGGTTGCAGGCGCTGGCCGGACGCGGCCTGCGCGGCGAGGTCGAAGGCCGCACCTTGCTACTCGGCAGCACCCGCATGCTCGAAGAAGCCGGTGTCGATCTGCAGCCTCTGCGCGAGGCGGCGCAGCGCCTGGCCGACAGCGGTCACAGCGTGTCGTGGCTGGCGCGCGACGGCGCCGACGGCGCGCAGTTGCTCGGCCTGCTCGGTTTCCGCGATACCCCGCGCGCCAACGCCCGCGCGGCGATCGAACGCCTGCATGCATTGGGTGTGAGCACCGCGATGATTTCCGGCGATCACATCGGCGCGGCGCGCGCGGTCGCCGCCGAACTGGGCATCGATCAGGTCCGCGCCGACGTGTTGCCCGAACAGAAGGCCGCCGCGGTCGCCGAACTCGGCCAGTTCCGCACCGTGGCGATGGTCGGCGACGGCGTCAACGACGCACCGGCGCTGGCCGCGGCCGATGTCGGCATCGCCATGGGCAGCGGCACCGACGTGGCGATGCAGGCCGCCGGCATTACCCTGATGCGCGCCGAACCGGGATTGGTCGCCGACGCGATCGAGATCTCGCGCCGCACCAGCCGCAAGATCCGCCAGAACCTGTTCTGGGCGTTCGGCTACAACGTCATCGGCATCGGCCTGGCGACCCTGGGCTGGTTGAACCCGGTGGTCGCCGCCGCGGCGATGGCCTTCTCCAGCGTCAGCGTGATCGGCAACACGTTGCTGCTGCGGCGCTGGAGGCCGGCATGAACACGACGCGCATGGACGCTTATGTACCCTTCGTTACCGGAACCAGGAACCGCGCCATGACCCGCACCGCGCCCGAACTCGCCCAGGCCAAGGCCGACGGCCTGCACAACATCGGCGAAGCCGCCCAGCTCAGCGGGGTGAGCGCGAAGATGATCCGGCATTACGAGAGCATCGACCTGATTCCGACCGCTGGCCGCAGCATCGCCGGTTATCGTCTGTACCGCGACAGCGACCTGCACCGGCTGCGTTTCATCAAGCGCTCGCGCTCGCTGGGATTTTCGATCAAGCAGATCGAGACCTTGCTGGGATTGTGGGACAACCGCTCGCGCGAAAGCGGCGAGGTCAAGCGGCTGGCGCTGGATCACGCGGCGGAACTGGCGGCGAAGATTCGCGAGATGCAGGCGATGCAGAACACGCTGGAACAGTTGGCGCGGCGGTGCCAGGGCGACGATCGGCCGGAGTGCCCGATTCTTGAGGATCTTGCTCAGGATGAGTGTTGTGGGGGATCGGGGGATGCGGAGCGCGGTGATGAGGCATCCGCGCCCGGGCGGCAGACCGTGAAGAAAGGTCGCTGAGTGACGAACGGCCGTAGGGTCGTGGGTTGTCGCGTCACTCTCAGAACGTCATTCCCGCGAAGGCGGGCTCTGCTTTATTTCGGCGGAGCCGAACATCCAGGGCCTTTCGTGCGAGAACGTTTGAAGTCACTGGATTCCCGCCTTCGCGGGAATGACGTTCTGGAGAGGTTTGTCGTAACCGAAGAGGCGCGCATGCGCATGTTCGCTATCTCCCTGTAGGAGCGGCGCAAGCCGCGACAGCGTCACCACGATTACGTCGCAACCTCCATCGCAGGCCGCGATCGCGCCACGACGACTACGACGAAACCCTCACCGCAGACCGCAATTCGCGGTCGCGGCTCGCGCCGCTCCTACAGGGGGCAGACGAAACAACGCGAACGATTGCGCAAGCTCAATTGAGCTTCGCCACCCACGCCAACGGCATCCGCTTCATCAACCACCCCAACGGCGCCCATGGCCACCACGGCACATAGGCCTTGGCTTTCTCCTTATCGATCGCCCGCACCAGCAAACGGCAACCCGTCGCCTCGTCGATGATGAAAGGCGTCTGCTTGGCCGGCGCGCCGTCGTTCATTTCGGTGCGGATGTAACCGGGATAGATCGTGCTGATCTTTATTGAGGGCTTGCGCAGCATGTCGGTGCGGATGCCTTCGGCCAGCGAGGCCACGCCGGCCTTGCTCGCGGCGTAGGCGGTCAGGCCGCCGCGCATGCCGCGCATCGCGCTCATCGAGGAAATCAACACGAGGTGCCCCTGACCGGCCGCGCGGAAGATTTCCACCGCCGCTTCGCACTGCGCCAGCGCGGCCAGGAAATTGGTTTCGACGATGCCGCGGTTCAAGGCGAACTGGCCCTTGCCGACCGGCGCGCCCTGGCCGATGCCGGCGTTGACGATCACCCGGTCCAGGCCGCCGAGCGCGTCGCGCGCGGCGGGGAACACCGCGAACACTTGCTCGTGATCGGTCACGTCCAGGCTGTGGATGCTGACCCGGATATCCGGATGCGCGGCATTCAATTCAGCCTTGAGCGCCTCCAGGCGATCCAGACGCCGCGCGCACAGGGCCAGGTCGCTGCCGGCGCGCGCGAACTCGCGCGCCATGCCGCGGCCGAGTCCGGAACTGGCGCCGGTGATGAGGATACGTTTGCGCATGCGGCGAACTCCGGTTCCGGTCGAGGCACGAGGCCTCAGCGATAAGTGATCAGGTCGGTACGTCCGTACAGATGGGCGTGGCCGTTGAAGGTGGACAGGCGCGGGCCGCCGCGGGCGACATGCACTTGAGTGACGCCGGCGTTGACCAGAGTCCAGCTGAGCTTCATCGCCTGCGCGTCGGGCGCCTGCAGCAGGTGCTGGACGATCGCGGCGATCGGGCCGCCGGAGGTGAAGACCCAGATGTTCGACGATGATCCCGCGGCTTCGGCCGCCGCCTGCAAGGCATCGCGGCAGCGCTGGCCGAACGCCGGCCACGGTTCGCTGTATTCGTGATCGAACTCGCCGCCCGACCAGCGCGTCATCGCCGCGGCGAACAGCGACTGGAAGGCGCGACGTGGATCGGTGGCGCGGCTGAGTTCGGCGACGAGGTGTTCGTGGTCGCTGTATTCGGGTTTGTGGCGGGCGATGATTTGTTGATGGTCGAATTCGTTCCAGCGTGGATCGATTTGCGGGGCGCCCCTCACCCCAACCCCTCTCCCGTCAACGGGAGAGGGGCTCGATTCGGCCGCGGCGTGTTGTGACGTTGTGGCGGACGAATACATCGCCGCCAGACATTCCTCGGCGGTCTGCCGATGCCGGCGCATCCCGCCGCAGATGGCGATATCGCCCTGGCCCGCCAGCGGCGCCAGCGCGGCGCCAAGCAGGCGCGACTGTTCGCGGCCGCGCTCGCTGAGTTGATCGTAATCGGCCGCGCCGAACGCGGCCTGGCCGTGGCGGATCAGATGGATGCTCGCAGCCATCTCAACGCCCTCGCCGGTCTTGCGCGATCGCGCGTCGACAACGCCAATGCAGGTAATTCACCGACAACCAGAAGCGCTTGAACGCCGGGTTGCGGGTCTGCCGGTGATGATAGCGGTAGTAGATCTGCTGGGCGATCGCCGACAGGCGGAATAAGCCATAGACCTCATAGAACGCCCAACTGCGCGGCTGCATGCCGGTGCGTTCGCTGTAGTACTGCATGACTTCGCGACGCGTGAACATGCCCGGCAAGTGAGTCGGCTGACGCCGGGTATCGCGAGCAATGAAATCGTCGCCGGCTTCGACCCAATAGGCGAGCAGATTGCCGACATCCATCAACGGATCGCCGAGCGTCGCCAGCTCCCAGTCCAGCACGCCGATCACCCGCGCCGGATCGTCGCGATCGAGCACCACGTTGTCGAAACGGAAGTCGTTGTGGGTCAGGCAGATGCGTTCGTCACGCGGCAGGTTGTCGCGGAGCCAGGCCATGATCTTGCCGCCGCCGGGGACGTTCCAGGTGCGCGCATCGGTATAGCGCTTGCTCCAGCCGTCGATCTGGCGCTGGCCGTAACCGGCGCCCGGCGCAAGATGTTCCAGACCGGCGGCGCGATGATCGACCTGATGCAAGGCGATCAAGGTATCCAGCACATGGATGCACAAGGTCCGCACCTTGTCGCGGCTCAGCTCCAGTCCGGGCGGCAGGTTCTTGCGCAGGATCAGCCCGTCGAGCCGCTGCATCACGTAGAACTCCGCACCGATCAGCGCGGTGTCTTCGCAATGCGCGTACATCGCCGGCACGAACGGGAACACCGGTTTTAGCGCCTGCTGGATACGGAATTCGCGTCCCATGTCGTGCGCGGACTTGGCTTTCTTGCCGGCCGGAGGGCGGCGCAGGATCAGATCGTCGTTGTCGTAGTGCAGACGATAAGTCCAGTTCGACGCACCGCCGGCGTACTGGGTGACCTGCGGCATGCCCTGCAGATGCGGCAGGCGCGGCTTGAGCCAGGCGTCGACCGCGGCCGCGTCGAGTTCCTCGCCCACGCGCACCGCGCGCGAGCCATCGCTGTTGCGTTCGGCCGTCACCGTCACGCCTTGCTGCCGACCGGCGCGGCTTCTTCTTCGCCCCGCCCTGGCCGGCGCGACGCATCGCCGCTTCGTACCAGTTGTACGGCAACAAGCGCTTGAGCATCCAGAACCGCCGCGCCGAGGCATGGGTGAGGATGCGGAACTCGCCGCGCGCGACGCCGGCGCGGATCATCGTCGCGATTTCGTCGGCGCCGATCTTGGACTCGTCGACCAGCTTGCGCATCCAGCGCGCATAGCGCGGATCGGTGCTGCGCAGGCTTTCGCTGAGGTTGGTGCGGAAGAACGCCGGGCACACCACGCTGACCTCGATGCCGGCCGATCCGAGTTCGGCCTTGAGCGTTTCCGACAGCGCCACCACCGCGGCCTTGGTCGCGTTGTACGCGCCCGCGAACGGCGGATGGATCAGCCCGGCCATCGAGGCGATGTTGACCAGGCGGCCGCTGCCCTGCTTTCGCAACAGCGGCGCGAACACCTTGCAGCCACGCACCACGCCGAGCAGGTTGATGTCGATCATCCACTGCCAGTCGGCGATCGGCATGGCCTCGACCGGGCCCATGTCGGCGACCCCGGCATTGTTGAACACCAGGTCGACCCCGCCCCACTGGGCCAGCAACCAGTCGGCCGCGGCCTGCAGATCTTCCTCGCGGGTCACGTCGCAATGTAGGTAATGCGCGGTCGCACCGGCCGCGCGCAACGCCGCGAGGGTTTCCTCGCCGCGCGCCGCGTTGACGTCACCGATGCACACGCGCGCGCCGTCGCGGGCATAGCCTTCTGCGAGTGCGCGGCCAAGCCCGGAGGCGCCGCCGGTGATGAAGACGCGGGTTGCGGTGGTCATGCCTGTTCCTTGTGAGCGCGTTCTTTCTGGTGTTGGCGGTTCTGGCTGGAACTCAAACCGTACTTGGCCAGTTCCATGCGCGCGACCATCGCACGATGCACTTCGTCGGGGCCGTCGGCAATGCGCAAGGCGCGCGCGATCATGAACAATCCGGTCAGCGGCAGATCGTTCGACACCCCGGCGCCGCCGTGCATCTGGATCGCCTGATCGACGATGTCCTGCAGCATGTTGGGCGCGACCACCTTGATCGCCGAGATTTCGGTCATCGCCGCCTTGACCCCGAACTTCTCGATCTTCCACGCCGCGTACAAGGTCAGCAGACGCGCCTGATCGATCGCCATGCGCGCCTGCGCGATGCGTTCGAGATTGCCGCCCAGGCGCAGGATCGGCTGGCCGAACGCCTGGCGCGATGCGCCGCGGCGGATGGTCAGTTCCAGCGCGCGCTCGGCCGCGCCGATCGCGCGCATGCAATGGTGGATGCGGCCCGGACCGAGCCGGCCTTGCGCGATCGCGAAGCCCTGACCGAGGCCGAGAATCAACTGATCCCGATGCACGCGCACGTTGTCGAACACGACCTCGCCGTGGCCGTACGGCGGGTCGAACTCGCCAAAGGTCGGCAGCATGCGTTCGATCCGCACGCCCGGCGCATCCAGCGGCACCAGCACCATGCTGTGGCGCTTGTGCGGTTCGGCGTCCGGGTCGGACAAGCCCATGAAGATCGCGAGCTTCGCGTCGGGATGGCCGATGCCGGTCGACCACCACTTGCGCCCGTCGAGCAGCAAGTGATCGCCGTCCACCCGCACGGTCGCCTGCATATTGGTCGCATCCGACGAGGCCACGTCGGGCTCGGTCATGCAGAATACCGAGCGGATCTCGCCGTCCAGCAGCGGCCGCAGCCACTGTTGTTTCTGCGCGTCGCTGCCGAAGTGATGCAGCACTTCCATGTTGCCGGTGTCGGGCGCGTTGCAGTTGAAGATTTCCGCGGCGAATTCGTAGTGGCCCATGGCCTCGGCCAGCGGCGCGTAATCGAGCACCGACAGGCCGGCGCCGAGCTGCGCATCGGGCAGGAACAGATTCCACAGCCCGGCCTCGCGCGCCTTGCGCTTGAGTTCGCCGATGCGCGGATGCACCCGCCACTGACGCCAGTCGGCGCCGGCATTGGTCTGCGCGTTCTCGCGCCGATACGCGTCTTCGAACGGCGCGATGTGTTCGGCGATGAAGGCCTGCAGGCGTTGCAGATACTCGGCGCTGCGCGCGCTGGGTGCGAAGTCCATCACGAATTCCCGATGCCGGCGAAGGCCCGGCCCGTCTGCATCCTAGGCGCCCGGCCGGCATGAATGAAGTGATCTTTGCTAACTTCCCATCATGAACCAGATTCATAACCGGACCGACCAGCTCGACCTCAACCTGCTCAAGGTGTTCGAGGCCGTCTACCGCGAGCAGAACCTCAGCCGCGCGGCGCAGGCGCTGTACCTCACGCCGTCGGCGGTGAGCCATGCCCTGGCCCGCTTGCGCCAGCAATTCGGCGACCCGCTGTTCGTGCGCGACGGCCGGCGCATGAGCCCGACCCCGGCCTGCCAGCGCATCGCGCCGCTGTTGACTGATGCGCTCAGCCGCCTGCGCGAGTTGCTGCAGCAATGGGATCGCTTCGACCCCGCCCAGGCCCGCCAGGGCTTCCGCATCGGCATGCCCGACGCGACCGAAACCGCGCTGCTGCCCGCATTGGCGCAAGCGCTGCATGCGCAGGCGCCCGGCGCGACCTTGGCCAGCGTGGCGGTGGCGCGGCGCGAACTGGGCCGCGAACTCGCCGCCGGCCAGGTCGACCTGGCGATCGACGTGGCCTTGCCGATCAGCGAACCGGTTCGGCATCAGCCCTTGTTCCAGGACGGCTTCTGCGTGGTGATGCGCGCCGGCCATGCGCTGGCGAAGCGGCTGAGCTTGAAGCAGTACCTGCAGGCGCGGCATGTGGCGGTGTCGACCCGCGCGAGCGGTCAGGTGATCGAGGACATCGCGCTGCTCAACCTCGGTTTGCAGCGGCCGATCGCGCTGCGTTGCCAGAACTACCATTCGGCCTGCGAGGTGGTCGCGCAGTCGGATGCCTTGTTGACCATGCCGGCGGGGTTGGCGGGGCGGATCATCGGCCGTTCGCGTTTATTGCGGGTGGCGGTGCCGTTCGCGTTGCCGGCGGCGCAGTTGCATCTGTATTGGCATGCGAACAGTGAGTTCGATCCGGCCAATCGGTGGTTGCGGGAGGTGGTGGTCGGGGTGTGTGAGCGGGGGTTGTTTGGGTGATTGGTGATTTTTTTCGCTGCGTGTTTGGATTGCGATTGGTCGCGTTGAAAACCTGAAATTGCATTCCCAGGAATAGCGCCTCGCCGCCCCCTGTAAGAGCGGCGCAAGCCGCGACCGCGCCATTACGGCAATGACGCGGCATGCGACGTAGTTGTGTCCACGTGGTCGCGGCTCGCGCCGCTCCTACAGGGAGGCCATGTCGCTTTTGCCTGGGCCTGAAGCCGCGCAGTTCATCCAGCGCCGCGAAGTCACGCACTCGCGTTAGCAAACGCACACCCGAAGGGCGGCGCACATGGATGTGCGCCGTGCGCCACCGAGACAGGATGTCTCG